>NZ_CAJXJS010000012.1 GCF_913055165.1 uncultured Devosia sp. | reverse complement strand
CTATTGCCTTGGTCAAACTGAGGAGAAAATCCCATGATCATCGAACCCAAGATCCGCGGCTTCATCTGCACCACCGCTCATCCCACTGGCTGCGCCACCAATGTGCAGCGCCAGATCGATCATGTCGTGATCAAGGGACCCATCCCCTCCGAGCGCAAGCGCGTCCTCGTGCTGGGCTGCTCGACCGGCTATGGCCTCGCCTCGCGCATCGTCACCACCTTCGGCTCGGGCGCCGATACGGTCGGCGTATCCTTCGAGCGCGAACCGGGCGAAACCAAGCCCGCCTCCGCCGGCTGGTACAATAACCGCGCCTTCGAAAACCGCGCCCGCGCCGCCGGTTCGAAAGCCGTCACCATCGAGGGTGATGCCTTCTCGGACGAGGTGAAGGCCCAGACGGTTCAGGCCATCAAGGAAACCCTGGGCCAGGTCGACCTGATCGTCTATTCGCTGGCCTCTCCTGTCCGCACAGACCCCAAGGACGGCGTCACCTATCGCTCGGCCATCAAGCCCTATGGCAGCCAGGTCACCTCCAAGACGCTCAATACCGGCACCGGGGAAGTCTCCGAAGTCACTGTCGAACCGGCCACCGAGGAAGAAGCCGCCGCCACCGTCAAGGTCATGGGTGGCGAAGATTGGGAACTCTGGATCGCTGCACTCTCCGACGCGGGCGTGTTGGCCGATGGCTTCACCAGCCTCAACTACACCTATCTCGGCTCCGAGCTGACATGGCCCATCTACCACAAGGGTACGCTGGGCAAGGCCAAGGCCGATCTCGACCGCGCCGCCGCCGCCATCCGCGCCGCCCATGGCGAGAGTGCCGCCCATGTGGTTGCCCTCAAGGCCGTGGTCACCCAGGCCAGTTCCGCCATTCCGGTCGTGCCGCTCTATGGCACGCTGCTGATCAAGGTCGAGGACGAAATGGGCCTGGGCGAAGGGCCGATCCAGCAGATCGACCGCCTCTTCCGCGACAAGCTGCAGGGTACCCTGGTCCTGGATGACGACAATCGCATTCGCGTCGATGATTGGGAACTGTCCCCCGCCATGCAGGCCGAATTAAAAAAACGCTGGGCCGTGCTGAACACCGAAAATCTCGCCGACCTCGCCGACCTGCCGAAATACCGCGAGGAATTCATGAAGCTCTTCGGCTTCGCCGTCGGCGGCGTAGACTATTCCAAGGACGTCGACCCGCGCGTGGTGGACTAAGGCCATCACCCCACCCTCAATTCCTCCCCATTAAGGCGAGGGATTAAGGGTGGGGGTGAGCCGCACCCTACTCCCGATACTCGTGTTCCCCGCCCTGCCAGTCGCGCACGGTAAAGCATCCATCCGACCCGGTGATCGACCCGGCGCCGATGTCGGCCTTGCCATATCCCCCCGGGATATCGAGCACATAGACCGGCTGGCACAGCCCCGAAATCCGGCCCCGTAGCGCGCTCACTAGCGCCTGCCCTTCCGCGATGCTCACCCGGAAATGCCCCGTCCCCGGCGCCAGGTCGGGGTGGTGCAGGTAATAGGGCTTGATCCGGTTTTCGACGAAGCCGCGCATCAGGTTGGCCAATGTCTCGACATCATCATTGACGCCCCTAAGCAGGACTGTCTGGCTGATCAGAGCAATCCCGCCGGCAAGCATCCGCTCGAACCCGGCTTTCGCCGCATCGGTCAGCTCGCGCGGATGATTGGCATGTACCGCCAGATAGGTGGTCTTGCCGCTGGCGGTCAGCGCCGCCACCATCTCGCCATCGATCCGCTCCGGCTCGACCACCGGCACCCGTGTATGGAAGCGCACGATCCTGACATGCTCAATTCCGGCGAGCCGCTCCATCAGCGCCCGCAATCGCCGCGGCGAGAGGACCAGCGGATCGCCGCCGGTCAGGATAACCTCCCAGATTTCCGTGTGGGCAGCGATATAGGCCATGGCTGCATCCAGCTCCGGGCCGGTCAACGTCCCCAGACCCTGCGGTCCAACCATTTCCCTGCGGAAGCAGAACCGGCAATAGACCGGACAGACATGCACGGCCTTCAAGAGCACCCGGTCGGGATAGCGATGCACAATGCCTTCCACCGGCGAATGGGTGAGGTCGCCGATGGGGTCAGCACGTTCCTCGGGGGTCGTCACCAGTTCCTTGGTCGTCGGCACAAACTGGCGGGCGATCGGATCGTCCGGGTCGTTCGGATCAATGAGGTCGAGGACGGCGGGGGTAATGCCGATGGCGTATCTTTCCGCAACGGCGGAGAGATTGTTGCTGAGCTGAACCAGCCCGGCAGCGACGAGGCCGTCGACCGTCTTGATGGCACTCATTCCGCCACCGGCGCCCACAGCACCGCCTCGATCCGCTGCGCGCCCGTAGCCAGCATCACCAGCCGGTCAAAGCCCAGAGCCACCCCGCTCGCCTCAGGCATGAAATCGAGCGCGGCAAGAAAATCTTCGTCCACCGGATAGCGCTCGCCATAAATGCGCTGCTTCTCTTCCATCTCCGCTTCGAACCGCGCCCGCTGTTCGGCCGCATCGGTCAATTCGCCAAAGCCATTGGCCAATTCGACACCGCAGGCATAAACCTCGAAACGCTCGGACACCCGCGCATCCCCGGGCACACGCCGCGCCAGCGCCGCCTCGCACGCAG
The DNA here is from genome assembly GCF_913055165.1 of uncultured Devosia sp. Taxonomy (GTDB): domain Bacteria; phylum Pseudomonadota; class Alphaproteobacteria; order Rhizobiales; family Devosiaceae; genus Devosia. Next base: position 70,653 of record NZ_CAJXJS010000012.1, on the reverse strand, counting down.
GATAGCGGTCCAGCACGGTGACCCGCCCATTGCCCAATTGCGGCTCGACCTTTTCGACCAGCACATGGGTGAACAGGTAACTCCAGCGCCGGTCCTCCGGCAGCGCCATGCCAAGGCCTTCCATCTGCGCGGCCAACCCCGCATCATCGGGCACACCATTGCTGTCCATCGTCGCCAGAAGCTCAATGCCTGCATAGCGTTCAAACGCTTCAGCCACACTGATCCGCTCCGCTTCGGCAAGCGGATCGCAAACGCGGTCGCGAAAGGTGAATTGTGCAATACCGGTGCTCTCAGCCGCCAGCCGGATGACGGCCAACGTATCGGCGATAATCGTCTCGTATGGTTCCCCCGCCCGATACCATTCGAGCATGGTGAATTCGGGATGGTGCAGCGCGCTGCGCTCGCGATTGCGCCAGACATGCTGCAGGCTAGCAATGCGCGTTTCCCCGGCGGCCAGCAGCTTTTTCATGGTGAACTCGGGCGAGGTGTGCAGATACATGTCCTGCCCGAGCCCGTCATTGCCGATCATCGTCGTGTCGAAGGCATGCAGATGCGTCTCATTGCCCGGCGAGCGCTGCAGCCCCGGCGGATCGACCACGAGGAAGTCGCGCTCGGCCATCCACTGGCGCACCACTGCATCGATCCGCGCGCGCGCCAGAAGGGCGGGCCGGCGATACATATGCCGCTCGGGATGCCACCAGGGCGATGTGTCAGAAGCTCTCATGCTCGGGTTTCTTGCCGTCCGGACTGGCTAATGAGCGCGGAATATTGTATCGGGCGCACCACAAAAGCGAATTCCGGCGCCCGGACGGCCCTGCCTCTAGCCCGCGCCAGCGACACGAACAAGGAAGAAATATGGTCAAGGTCATCGCCTCGTCCCTGCGCAAAGGCAATGTCGTCGAGCAGGACGGCAACCTCCACGTCATTCTCACTGCCGAAAACGTTCACCCCGGTAAGGGCAACTCGGTGACCAACGTCACCATGCGCCGCATCTCCGACGGCGTGAAGGTCATCGGCCGCTGGCGCACCGTGGAAATGGTCGAGAAGGCCGACGTGGATGATCGCGAATATGACTATCTCTATTCCGACGGCGAAGGCCACCACTTCATGGAGCCCTCGACCTACGAACAGATCACGGTCTCGGACGATGTCGTGGGCGACCAGAAGGCCTATCTCAGCGACGGCATGAAGGTTCACCTCATGACCCATGAGGGCATTGCCCTCTCCATGGAACTGCCCCAGCGCATGACCTTCGAGATCGTCGAGACCGAGCCGGTGGTCAAGGGCCAGACGGCGTCCTCGTCCTACAAGCCCGCTGTGCTCAACAACGGCCTGCGCGTCATGGTCCCGCCGCACATCGATGCCGGCACCCGCATCGTCATCCTCACCGAAGACAATTCCTACGTCGAGCGCGCGAAGGACTGATCGCTGGGTGCCTACGGCAACAAAAACGCCCCGGTGGGGCGTTTTTAGGCGATCAGGCCCGGAGAGCTACGCTCGCAGGGCCCTGCCTCAGACAACAGGCACAATAATACTGCGCTTCGCGCGGCAAAAATCTCCCCAGTGGGGAGATTTGAGGTCATCAGGCCTTGAGAGCTATGCTCGAAAGGCGGACACCGCTTCGCGCCGACAAAACTCCCCAGTGGGGAGTTCTGAGCAGGTCAGGCCCGCTGGGCCCAGTGCATCAACAATCACAATGCAAAACGGGCCCTCTGGGCCCGTTGTCATTTCTCGTCGAGGTTTCGCTCGGCCTCCGTCCAGAACAGCTCGGACCGGTCGGGCGGCGCTCCGCCGGCCAGCCATCTGTCATAAGCAACCTGGCGGATGAGCGCCTGCTTGGCGCGCAGCCAATAGGCCATGGCCTGCCCCTCCGGCCGCCCATCCTGTTCCCACAGGAAATAGGCGGTCCGGCGGATCTGCTCGGCCACGGCCGTATTCTTGTGCATGGCTGCGCCCGGCGCAGATGCCGTCAGGCAGCGGCCTTCAAATTCACCGCCGTCTTGGCCAGCTTGGTCAGCTTCTCGTCGGTCGCCTCTTCTTCCTTGAGGGTCTCGAGGAAGAGGTTCATAGCCTCGGTATGGCCAAGCTGCTTGGCCCAGGTGGCCAAGGTGCCGTAGCGGGCGATTTCATAGTGCTCGACTGCCTGTGCCGCCGACACCAGGCCGGCGTCCAGTGCCGGTGTACCCTTAAACTCTTCCATGATTTCCTTGCCTTCCTCGATAATGCCGAGAATGGCGTCGCAGGTCTTGCCGCGCGGGCTCTTGCCGAGCAGTTCGAACACCTTCTCGAGGCGCTCGACCTGGCCTTCGGTCTCCGCCCGGTGCTGCTCGAAACCGGCCTTGAGGTCTTCCGAAGTGGCCGCCTTGGCCATCTTGGGCAGGGCCTTCAGGATCTGGCGTTCGGCGTAGTAGATGTCCTTGAGGGTATCGAGGAAGAGATCGTCCAGTTGCTTTTCGGCCATTGTCTTCAGCTCCAGTTCTGAATGAGATGATGACGCTGGCCGGAGAACGGCGCGACCGCACCGAAGTTCCGGCACGGCCCGATCACTTGTTGAGGCTAGGCGCCGAACCGTTCGCACAACCACGCCATCTGCTCCCGATCCTGGAAGGGGCCGCCGCCTTCGTGATTGTTGAACTCATATTCGACAATGCTTTTGTCCGTTCCAGCAAAGGCCTTGTAGGCACCGTAGACCGTCGAAGGCGGGCAGATGTCATCCATCAATGCCACCGAAAACAGCGCCGCCGCCCGGCTCTGGCTGGCAAAATTGACCCCATCGAAGTAGCGCAGGGTTTCGAACACCCGCTCCTTCTTGTCCCGGTGCTGGGCGAGGTAGCGCACAATCTCGCCATAGGGATCGCGCGCCGCCACCCGCACCGCGCGGGGAAAGTCGCACAGAAACGGCACGTCCGGCATCACCGCCTTGACGCGCTCATCGATGCCGGCCACGGCCAAGGCGATGCCGCCTCCCTGCGAGCCACCACAAACCGCGACACGATCCGCATCAACGAAATCCTGCCCGATGAGCGCGTCGATCGCCCGCACGCCGTCGGTGAACAGGCGCCGGTAATAATAGTCTTCCCGGTTAAGGACGCCCTTGGTCATCACGCCGGGAATCTGGCCGGTCGAGCCGACCGGGTCCGCCGTGGCGCCGGTGCTCCAGCCGCTGCCCTGGCCGCGCGTATCCATGCGGAAATAGGCAAAGCCCGAGGCGGCCCAATGCAATTGCTCATGCGGAAAACCGCGCCCGCCCCCATAGCCCACATATTGCACGACAAGCGGCAACCGCCCTTCCCGGTCCCGGGGCAACACCAGCCAGCCCTTGACCGGATGCCCGCCAAATCCAGGAAAGGTCACGTCGAAGACCTCGACCAGCTTGAGCGTGGTCGCCGCCGGCTCCAGCACGGGGTCGCCACCAAGCCCGCGTGCCTCTGACAACGTCGTTTGCCAGAAGGTGCCGAAGTCATCAGGCAGCGTGACTGCGCTCTCGTAGAGATCGAGGGCGGGATGAACGATATCGGGAAAAGGCATGTCGGGTCCGATTGACGTGGTTTGACCGCGCCAATCTGCCCCTTAAGAACCGGATTATCCAGCCCGCAGCGTTATTTGCGCACCGATCACTGAGCCCGGAACAGGCTACGATGGTAGCCCACCATCGTCAGTTCCGGCCATAGCGAGACATTGTCGGGCAGTGCCATATTGCGGCCCTGCGCATCGCCGGGCTCGACCATGTCGGGTACGATTTCGGGATGCGCGGTATAGGCGCAATAGGCGTCATTGACCAGGATATGACCCTTCTCGAGCAATCCGGCGACAACCGCCTCTACAACAATGGCGTTTCCGGGAGCCATCGGGCCCCCATGTCCGAGCGGCTGGAACAGGAAGACCTCCAGCTCATTGGCGGCTTCGTCAGGAGGAAAAACCTTGCCGGTTACGGCACAGCGATTACCGTAAATGTCCAGCATCAGGCGTCGGAACGCGACAGCGTCATCCAGCGCGAACCCGCGTTGAACGCCTTCATAAAAACCATAGGAACGGTCGTGTCGCGTCACCGTATTTCCCCCATCGGGGGAAATATTTAGGCAAAACGCCCTGCGCGACAATGGCCAAATTGGCCGCGAACCCACTGTTATCGATGACAGAGTCTATCGACTGACCGTTTCTCGGTAATGGGCCAGCACTTTTGACGCATCGACCCCGATACAGACGGTCTGCGGCGGTCGATTCGCCCAGTCCGGATGACCACCTTTTCGTGTCTCCGGCATCTGGATCGTCTGGCCAACCGCAATGCCATCGCGCTGCACCAGCACCGGTCCGCGGCGGGTCTCGAACCACTCTGGATGGAGCGCATAGGTCACAGCCAGCAGATCATGGCCCACGACACCGGACAGGCCCATGATCTCCCGATAGAAGCGGGCATAGTGCTCGCACATCTGAGACAGCAACGCGCCATTCTCGCCCACTTCCTGCGACAGCAGGGCGAGATAGTCGGTGTCAAGAATGATGTCATGCGTTACATCAAGTCCGACCACGGCAACCGGCCATTCAGCTGCGAAGATTTCGTCGGCCGCCACCGGATCGCCGAAAATATTGGCCTCGGCCGCCGGGGTGATATTGCCGCTCCGCCCCTGATAGCCGAACGCACCGCCCATGATCACGACCTGCTTGCCCAGCCGAGCCACGTCCGGCTCCGCGCGCAGCGCCAGCGCCAGATTGGTCATCCGCCCGACTGCGATCAGGGTCACCTCGCCCGGATGCGCCTTCAGCGTGTCGATGATGAACTGGCTGGCCTCGGCCGGATGCAGATCGCTGTCGTCGATGGCGGGAATGTCGATCTCGCCCAGCCCGTTGACCCCATGCACGATCACCGGCTCGGCCTTGTCCACCCCGTCCAGGGTTCGTCCCGCCCCGCGCACCACCGGCGCCGAGAGCCCGAAGCGCTGCTTGAGAAACAGGGCATTGCGGGTCGTGGTGGCGATATCGGCATTGCCCACCACCGTTGTCACCCCGAGCAGATCGATCTTCGGCAGCTTGCTCAGATAGAGCAGCGCCATGGCATCGTCGATGCCCGGATCGGTATCAAAAATAACTTTCATCGTCTCATTCACTTCCATCAGGCCCGCCGCAACCGCGGCAGGCGCTAGGCTCTAGCCCATTGTTGTTCTGTTGTCGCTGCGATGCTCTAACATGAAGCGGCTTGACTATCGATCATTTTTGACCAAACGATCAAAAATCGACCGAAGCACCGGAGGGACCCATGCGCTTTGGATATAAGGCCTCGGCCGAACAGTTTGCGCCCAATGATCTGCTGCGCTTCGCGGTCGAGGCCGAACAGGCTGGTTTCGATTCGGTCTTCGTATCCGATCACTTCCAGCCTTGGAAGCACACGGATGGACATGCCCCCTTTGCGCCAGGCTGGATGTCAGCCGTTCTGGCCCGCACCGAAAGGATCGTTCTGGGCACCTCCGTGCTCACGCCGACCTTCCGCCTCCACCCCACGGTGGTCGCACATGCCTTCGGCACCATGGGCGCCATGTTTCCCGGCCGCGTCATCCTGGGGGTCGGCACTGGCGAGGGGCTGAACGAGGTCCCGGCCACTGGCATTGAATGGCCCGAACTCAAGGAACGCTCGGCCCGCCTGCGCGAGGCCGTCCGGCTGATCCGCCAACTCTGGACCCAGGATCGCGTCAGCTTCGAGGGCGAATACTACAAGACCGTCAACGCCACCATCTATGACAAGCCCGCCGAACCGGTGCCGATCTACATTGCTGCCGGCGGCCCGCTCAACGCCAAATATGCCGGTCGCGCCGGGGATGGCTTCATCTGCACCTCGGGCAAGGGCGCTGAACTCTATGTCGACCAGCTTCTGCCCAATGTGGCGGCGGGCCGCGCCGAGAGCACGCTGTCAGGCAAGCCCTTCGAGCGCATGATCGAGGTCAAGGTGTCCTTCGATACCGACCCCGACCGCGCCCTGAACGACACCCGCAACTGGGCCGCATTGTCGCTCTCCGCCGAGGAAAAGCACTCGGTCAAGGATCCCGAGGAAATGGAGCGCCTGGCCGATGCCTTGCCCATCGAGCGCGTCGCCAGGCGCTGGATCGTTTCCTCCGACCCCGATGAGCATGTTGCGCAGATCAAGACCTATATCGACTATGGCTTCGACCACCTGGTCTTCCATGCGCCAGGGACTGACCAGAGCCGGTTCCTGGCGCTCTATGCAAAAGAGATTCTGCCAAGGCTGCGGAAAGTGATCGGATGACCCCGCGCTTTTCCGTCTGGGGTGTCCCCGGCATTCCCGAAATCCAGCCCGGCGACGACCTCGTCGCCCTCATCACAACCGCCATCGAGGCGCAGGCAAAGACCGACTCCGGCACCGCTCTCCAGCCCGGCGACATTCTCGTCATCACTTCGAAAATCGTCTCCAAGGCCGAGGGCATGCAGGTGCCCGCCGCCGATCGCGAGAAAGCCATCGCCGCCGACACAGTCCGCGTGGTGGCCGAGCGCGTGCATCCCGGTGGCACCTTCCGCATCGTCGAGACGCGGCAGGGCCTCGTCATGGCCGCGGCCGGCATCGACATGTCCAACGTGCCCGAAGGCACGGCTCTGCGCCTCCCTGCCGATCCCGATGCCTCCGCTCGCGCGCTTTGCATCGGCCTGCGTGAGTGTTTCGGTGTCGACATCGGCGTCATCATCACCGACACCATCGGGCGCGCCTGGCGGATTGGACAGACCGATATGGCCATCGGTGCCGCGGGCATGCAATTGACCGACGATCTGCGCGGTGAAAACGACGCCAATGGCCGCCCCCTGCACGTGACCCAGGCGGTCATCGCTGATGAGATCGCGGGCGCCGCGGATCTGGTCAAGGGCAAGACCACCGGCATCCCAGTGGCGGTGGTGCGTGGTCTCGGCCGCTTCGTGCAGACCCTCGATGCCCCCGGTGCCCGCACCCTGGCTCGCACAGGCGATGATGACATGTTCCGCTTCGGCACTGCTGAGGCCTACCGGCTCGGCTATGAAGCTGCGCTGGCCGAAATCAACTCCAGAAAAAAGCAGAAGCAGGACTGACCATGCGTCACCTCGGTCAACTCACGTTCATTTTGCCCCTGCTGGCACTCCCGGCCCAGGCGGCCACCACCTATCCGCTGACCCTCGACAATTGCGGGTTCACCGTAACGATCGAAGCGCCACCCGAACGCGTCGTCACCATCAAATCCACGGCCACCGAACTCCTGCTCTCATTGGGCCTCGGCGATCACATCGTCGGTGTCGGCTTTCAGGACGGCCCCCTGCCGCCACACCTGGCCCTCGGCGGGGCCGGCATTCCGGTCCTGTCCGACAAGCTGCCCAGCCAGGAAGTGGTGCTCGAGGTCGAACCCGACTTCATCTATGGCGGCTGGGAGAGCAATTTTGCCGCTGACGGCGCCGGCGAACGCCCAACGCTAGCCAATCTGGGGGTGGCCACCTACGTCGCCCCCGCTGCCTGCCGCTCGATCAAGCCCGCCAAGCTCAGCTTCGATCAGCTCTTCGCCGAAATCGAGGAGATGGGGATGATTTTCGATGCCGAGGATGCCGCATACCGGCTCATTGCAGAACAACGCGCCACCTTGTCGGCGATCCAGCCTGACCCGCGCGGGCTCACTGCCCTCTGGTACTCCTCTGGCACCAAGACCCCCTATGTCGGCGCCGGGCACAACCCCCCCGCCATGATCATGGAAGCGCTTGGCCTCGAAAACATCTACGACAATGTTGAGGAAGGCTGGACCTCGGCCAGTTGGGAAGCCATTGTCGATGCCAATCCCGACGTCATCGTGCTGGTTGATGCCGTGTGGAACTCGGCCGAACAGAAAAAGACCCTGCTGGCCGAAAACCCCATCACCAGCCAGCTCGATGCTGTCGTCAACAAGCGCTACCTCATCATCCCCTTTCCCGCAGCCGAAGCCGGCGTGCGCAATGTGCCCGCCACCGCCGACATGGCCGAGCAGCTGAAGCGGTTGACCTTCGCGGAATGAAACGACCCAGGTTGCCCCACCCCCATTCCCTCCCCATCAAGGGGAGGGAGGCGCTGGGCCGAGCCGTGGTGTGGGGAGGGACCACAGGTGGGGGTAACGGCACCTCATGACCCGCTTCTCCTTCCTCGCTCTCTTGGCCCTCACCCTCCTCAGCGCCGTGGTCGCTGTCACCCTCGGGCCTGCCGACATCACGCCCAACGAGGTCTGGTCTGTCATCCTCCACCATCTCGGCCTTTTCCCTGAAAGCCCGGTCTCCCGCCTGCGCGATGCCATTGTCTGGGAACTGCGCCTGCCGCGTGTACTGACCGCGCTGGGCGTGGGCGCAGGCCTTGCCCTCTCCGGCACGGTGATGCAGGCGATCACACGCAATCCCCTCGCCGATCCCTATCTTCTGGGCCTCTCCTCCGGTGCGGCGCTGGGCGCCGTCACCTTCCTGCTCCTCGGCCTGGCCTTGCTGATGCCGCTCGGCGCCTTTTTGGGCAGCCTGGGCGCACTGGCCCTTGCCCTTGTCATCGCCACCCTTCTGGGCGGCGCGACTCCCAGCCGTGCCATCCTGACCGGCATCTGCATCTCGGCCCTGGCGTCTGCCGCAACCTCTTTCCTCATCTTCTGGTCGGCAACCGGCGACAGCTATCGGGAAATCCTCAGCTGGCTGATGGGGTCCTTGTCCGGCTCGCTATGGGCCGACGCGGCCCTGGCGGCGGCCGTGCTCCTGCTCTGCGCCCCCCTCATCCTGGCCAATGGCCGCGCTCTTGATGCCTTCGCCTTCGGCGATACCGCCGCTGCGAGCCTGGGCATCGATGTTCCACGTTTGCGCTGGACGCTGCTGGGCGCCACGGCCCTGCTCACCGGCATCATGGTGGCCATTGGCGGCGCCATCGGCTTTGTCGGCCTAGTGGTTCCCCATGCAGTTCGCCTCGCCGTAGGATCGGGCCACCGCAAACTTCTGCCCCATGCCATGCTGGCCGGCGCCATCTTCATGCTGTGGACAGACACAGCCGCTCGCACGCTCTTTGATCCGCGTGAACTGCCGGTCGGCGTCATCACGGCCCTGATCGGCGCGCCGGTATTCCTCCTTGTCCTGCTGCGCTACAGGAGGATCACATGAGCCTGTTGATCACCGGACTTTCAGTGCAGAAATCCGGCAGGCCCATCCTTACCGATGTGAGCATGGCGGCCCCTTCCGGCCGCATCACCGGCCTGCTTGGCCCCAATGGTGCCGGCAAATCGACGCTGCTCGCGGCAATGCTGGGCCTGTTACCCGCCGAGGGGCGCATCACCTTTGACGGGCATGATCTTCCCAATATGTCGCGCCGCGCCCGCGCCCGCATGCTGGCCTATGTCGAACAATCCGCCTCGACCGAGGAACGCCTCACGGTCCAGGATGTGGTGGCGCTCGGGCGCATTCCGTTCGAGGCGGCCTGGCAGGCGGCACCCAGCCCGGAAGATGCGGACATCATCGCCCGGGCGATGCAGGAGGCCGGAGTCGCCAGCTTCGCCAGGCGGCGCTTCGCTACCCTTTCAGGCGGCGAACAGCAGCGCGTCCAGCTTGCCCGGGCTCTGGCCCAGCAGCCGCGCCTGCTCTTGCTGGACGAACCGACCAGCCATCTCGATATTCAGGCCCAATTGCAGCTCCTGACCCTGCTGCGCAGGAAAGCCGATGCGGGCGTCACAGTGCTCATCGCACTGCACGATCTAAATCTGGCCGCCCGGTTCTGCGACCATCTGGTGGTCCTCTCGCAGGGGCGGCTCGCCGCCTCCGGTACACCGCCCGATATTCTCAATCCCACCCTGCTGCGGGACGTCTATGGGGTTGCCGCCCGGCTGCTGTCCGATGAAACCGGCGGACCACCCACAATCGTCTATGACAGCGCAATCCCCGGGTCCGCGACGTAAATACCCGATTGACATTCGTGCCTCGGACACTCAAAAATTTGATCGACTGGTCAAATTTCCGGGCCACAGGAGCGCAGGGGAACAATATGGAATTCGGCATCACCTTCAAGGGGTTTATCGAACACGAGCGCGCCCGCTACCTCGTGCGCGCCGCCGAATATGCCGGCTTCTCCTATTGCTGGTTCTATGACAGCCACATTCTCTGGCGCGATTGCTACGCGGCCATCGCCATGTGCATGGAACACACCACCGACATGCGCTTCGGCCCCTTGGTCACCAATCCGGATGTGCGCGACTGGTCGGTCGCTGCCTCCATCTTCGGTTCGCTTTCCAAGCAATCCGGTGGCCGTTTCGACCTTGCCGTGGGCCGTGGTGACAGCTCCATGCGCGTCATGGGCAAGAAGCCGGCGACCCTCAAGCGCGTTGCCGAATTCATCGACAAGACCAAGGCCATGGTGCGCGGGGAAGAAGTCACCTATGGCGAAATCCCCGCTGCCGTGAAGTTTCCCTGGGCCGTCGGCCACGAAATGCCCAGCTGGATCGCCGCCTATGGCCCACTGGCATTGAAGACTGCCGGTGAGCATGCCGAAGGTGTCGTGTTGCAGATCGCCGATCCGGGCCTTTGCAAATGGTTCACCGACCAGTGCATTGAGGCCGGCAAGGCCGTCGGCAAGGATATGTCGAACTTCCGCTCCATGGCCGCCGCCCCGGCCTATTTCGGCGACAAGAAGCGCGCCATCGAGCATGTGAAATGGTTCCCCGCCATGGTGGGCAATCACGTGGCCGATATTGTCGAGAAATACGGCGCCGATAGCGACAAAGTGCCATCGAGCCTCACCAGCTATATCGAAAAGCGCCGGGGCTACGACTATTCCAAGCACGGCCAGGCCGATAATCCCTATCTCGATTTCATCACCGATGATGTGGTGGAGAGCTTCTGTGTGCTCGGCGAGCCCGAGGACCACATCAACAAGCTGCATGAGCTGGAAGCGGCCGGTGTCACCCAGTTCAACATCTATCTCGACAGCGGCGACGAGGAAGAAATCATCGCCAATTACGGGCGGCATGTCATTCCCGCCTTCCGCAAATAATCCCGAGGCGCGCCACAGAGCGCGCCTTTTGCTTTGATACCTTTATTTGGGCTCACCCGGCCCTCAACCCCTCCCAACAAGGGGAGGGATGGAAAGTGCTTAGTGCCAGTGTTCATCGTCTCCCTCCCCCTTGTGGGGAGGGTAGCGCAGCTTGGCCATCAGGCCGTAGCGAAGCTGGGTGGGGGTCTGGGCTCCCGCAGACATCGAACCACTGCACCCCCACCCTTGATCCCTCCCCACAAGGGGGAGGGAGACGCAGGAACCGCAAACAAGCTGTACGAGACCGGAAATGTTCGACCTCAAGCTCACCAATGCCACCCTGCCCGACGGCCGAACCGGCTTGGACATCGGCATCCGCCAGGGGCGCATCGCTGCGCTGGAGCCCAAGCTGGCTGGTGAGGCCGGCCAGACAATCGACGCTGGCGGCCAACTCGTTTCACCGCCTTTCGTCGATTGCCACTTCCATATGGACGCAACCCTCTCGCTCGGCCTGCCCCGCTACAATGAAAGCGGCCTCCTGCTCGAGGGCATCCAGATATGGGGGGAACTGAAGCCGCTCCTGACCCAGGATGCGGTCATCGAGCGGGCACTGGCCTATTGCGATCTCGCCGTGTCGCAAGGCCTGCTTGCCATCCGCAGCCATGTCGACATCTGCGACACCCGCCTCCTCGGCGTCGAGGCCCTGCTCGAAGTCAAGAAACGGGTCGCGCCCTATATCGACCTACAACTGGTCGCCTTCCCGCAGGATGGCTATTATCGCTACCCCGGTGCAATCGATCTTCTCAACCGCGCCCTCGACATGGGTGTGGACGTCGTCGGCGGCATCCCCCATTTCGAGCGCACCATGGCCGATGGTGCAGCCAGCGTGAAAGCCCTCTGCGAAATCGCCGAAAAGCGCGGCCTGCTCGTCGATCTGCACTGCGACGAAACCGACGATCCGCTGTCCCGTCACATCGAGACGCTGGCCTATGAAACCCAGCGCATCGGCCTCAATGGCCGGGTCAACGGCTCACACCTCACCTCCATGCACTCCATGGACAATTACTATGTGTCCAAGCTCCTGCCGCTGATGGCCGAGGCCGGGGTCAGCGCCACCGCCAATCCGCTGATCAATATCGGCATCCAGGGTCGCCACGATACCTATCCCAAGCGCCGCGGCATGACCCGCATCCCCGAAATGCTGACCTATGGCATCACCTGCGCCTTCGGCCACGACTGCGTCATGGACCCCTGGTATTCCCTGGGGCAGGCCGACATGCTCGAAGTCGCCTCAATGGGTCTGCATGTGGGTCAGATGACCAGCCGCGAGGCCATGCGACAGTGCTTTGAGCTCATCACCAGCGGCCCGGCAAAAATCATGCATCTGGACGGCTATGGCATCGCGGTTGGAAACAAGGCCGACATGGTCCTGCTCCAGGCCGCCGACCCGATCGAAGCCATCCGGCTAAAAGCCGCGCGCCTCGCTGTCATCAAGTCCGGCAAGGTCATCGCTTCGGCGCCGCGCCGGGAAAGCACACTCGACCTGCCGGGACGGCCCGCAAGCCTTGACGCATCCAGAACAGGCCCGCGCTAGACAATGCAGCCGGCTCAGGGAGCCGGCCGCTTTAACTCAGTCCTCTTCCACGAAGACTTCGGCCCGTTTCCTGCGGATCGATGGCAGTACCGCCACAATCACCGCTGCCAGCGCCATGGCCAGCAAGGTCGCCGAGATCGGCCGTTCGATGAAGATCATCGGATCACCGCGCGAGATGATCATCGCCCGCCGCAAATGCTCTTCCAGCAGCGGCCCCAGCACGAAACCGAGCAGTAGTGGCGCCGGTTCGCAGCCGAAGCGGATGAGCAGGTAGCCAACAATGCCAAAGAAGGCGATCGCATAGATGTCATAGACGTTCTGGTTGATCGAAAAGGTGCCGATACAGGCGAACAGCACGATCGCCGGGAACAGCACGCGATAGGGGATCGAGAGCATCTTCACCCACAGCCCCACCAGCGGCAGGTTGAGGATGACGAGCAGCAGATTGCCGATCCACATAGAGGCGATGATACCCCAGAACAGCGCTGGCTGTTCGTTGATGACATTGGGTCCCGGCGTGATCCCTTGCAGGATGAACGCCCCGATCATCAGCGCCATCACCGGATGGGCGGGAATGCCCAGCGTCATCAGCGGAATGAACGAGGTCTGAGCGGCCGCATTATTGGCCGATTCCGGCCCCGCCACGCCCTCGATGGCGCCCTTGCCGAACTCCTCTGGGTTCTTCGACAACCGCTTTTCCGCCGAATAGGAGGCGAACGCCGAAAGGATATGCCCGCCACCCGGCAGGATACCCAGAATGGACCCCAGGCCCGTACCCCGCAGCACCGGCATGATGATGCGGCGGATGTCATCGCGTGTCAGCCACAGGTTCTTGACCGCCTTCACGCCGACTTCCCGCTCGTGCTCGTTTTCGAGATTGCGCAGGATTTCCGCGACGCCAAACACGCCCACTGCCACGGCAACGAAATTGAGCCCGCCGAACAATTCCCGGAGCCCGAAGGTGAAGCGCGGCGTGCCCGTATAGATATCCTGCCCCACCATGCCCAGCAGCAGCCCGAGCACGATCATGCCGAGCGCTTTGAGGATCGAGCCATGCGCCAGGGCAATGGAAACCAAGAGACCCAGCACGATCAGCGAGAAATATTCCGGCGCGCCGAAATTGAGGGCGGCCCGCGCCAGCGGCGGCGCAAATGCGGCGAGGAGGAAGGTCGCCACCGATCCGGCAAAGAAGGAGCCGATTGCCGCCGCCGCCAGCGCCGGACCTGCACGGCCCTGACGGGCCATCTGGTAGCCGTCAATGGCGGTGACGGCGGCCGAGCTTTCGCCGGGCAGGTTGATCAGGATCGCCGTGGTCGACCCGCCATATTGGGCGCCATAATAGATGCCCGCCAGCATGATCAGCGCCGTCTCCGCATTGAGCGAAAAGGTGATCGGCAGGAGCATGGCGATGGTCGCAGTCGGACCGATGCCCGGCAGCACGCCCACCAGCGTGCCGAGCAGCACACCGACAAAGCAATACAGGATGTTGAAGGGATCCAGGGCGACCGAGAAACCCAGCGAGATTGAAGAAAACAGGTCCATCCGGCCCTCCTAGAAGCGCAGCCAGGGGCCGACCAGCGGCACGATCATGCCCAGCCCGACCACAAAGATCAGCAGGCACAGCACACACAGGCCCACGGAGATGATCAGGGCCGAAACCAGATTGTTCTTGACCGACGACATGGCCGTCACGAAGCCGGAGATCAGCACCACCGGGATGAAACCAAGCCCCCGGATGGTCGCGGCAAAGAACAGCACCGTGCCCAGGACGAGCGCGATGCCGCGCCACGGCCAGGGCGGCGCTGCCTCCTCGTCAGGCTTGCCAATCCCCTTGGCGGCGACCGCAATCCCCAGGGCAACCAGGATACCGCCGAGCACGATGGGCATGAAGCCGGGGCCCATGCGGAAGGGCGTGCCGAATTCGTATCGCATCGCCTCCAGCGCAAAATAGGCGCCGAAGGCCACGAAAATCGCCCCCGATGCCAGATCGTTCTTTGACGCGTTGAGTGCCATGCCTCTCCCCCAAATCCCGTAGTGCCACAGATCTCGTCCAACCCACCGAAACGACACCTCCCCCTTTGACGGGGAGGGTGCGCATCGCATGCGTGGATAGTCCGGACAGTTGAGCGCCGCAGCTCCTGCCGCGGCGCTCGCACTTACTTACTGCGCCGAGACGCCGGCAGCAGCGATCACCTCGGCCCAAAGGCCGATCTGGCCTTCCAGCTTCTCGGCCAGCGCAGCAGGCGTGGCCAGATCGGCAGGAACCGGATAGGTCCCCAGCTCGGCAAAGCTGTTGCCCACCGTCTCATCGGCAAGGGCCGCCTGCAGCGCCTGGCTCAACCGGTCAATGATCGCCGGATCGGTTCCTGCCGGGGCATAGAGACCGTGCCAGATGGCCAGCTCGAAGTTCTCCACCCCACCCTCGGCCATGGTCGGCACATCCGGCAGCACGGCAATGCGCGAGGGAGTCGTTACGGCATAGGCCTTGATTTCACCGGCCTGGATCTGGCTGGTCGTGTTGGTGGTCTGGTCACACATCATGTCGATCTGCCCGCCGAGCAGGTCGGTCATCGCCGGTCCCGTTCCCTGATAGGGCACTTCGGTCATCTTGGTGTCCAGCGCATCCATGAACAGCATGCCGCACAGCTGGCTGGCCGCGCCGATACCGGCGTTGGCGTAGGTGATGTTCTCGCCGTTTTCCTTGATGTAGGCGATCAGGTCTTCCAGCGAAGCCGGCTCGAAATCCTTGCGGGCCACGATGGTCATCGGCACCTCGGTAACCAGGCCGATCGGCGCAAAATCTTCCATGGGCGCATAAGGCAGGCTGGCATAAAGCGCGGGCGCGGTGGACATGCCGATATGGTGCAGCAGCAGCGTGTAGCCGTCATTGGGCGCCGCGGCCACCTGCCCGGCCCCCAGCGTCCCGCCGGCTCCACCGACATTCTGCACCACCACCTGCTGGCCAAGCTCTTCGCTCATCGCCGCGGCCACCAGGCGCGTAACGGTGTCGGTCGGGCCCCCAGCCGAGAACGGCACCACGATCGTCACCGGTTGCGTGGGGTAGTCCTGGGCCATCGCGGCCACCGAAACCAGGCTGGAACCGGCGGCAAGGCCAAAGGCGAGCGTCTTGAGAATGGTCTTCATGATCTGTGTTTATCCTCCCAAACTGCGTGACCCCGAAATCCTCCCGGGGTTCGCCCCACCCTTTGCAAGCTCCGTGCCAACGCAAAAACGCAAGGCAGATATGCAATTGTCGGAGATCATGTTAACTGGATTGGCAAGAACTTGCCGATGATCAGGCAGGGTCCCGGCAAAATTCTGCCAGCAGGAGCATCATGGCAAGCTTTGGCACCACATTGCGACGCTGGACGGGGCGACGGCACATTCCTGCCATTGCCGCCGGTCTTGCAGTTGTGCTGCTGGTCTTCTGGGTCGCCTTCGAACTCACCCTGACCGCTGCCATGCGGGACGCCGAAACCCAGGCCCAGCGGCGCCTTGCCCTGTTTGACCGGACCCTTGAGGCGATCATCGAGCGTTTCCACTACCTGCCGGTTGCCATCTCTCAGGCCCGCGAAACCCGCGCCGCACTCGACAACCCCAGCGACCCGGCCGCCATCGAAGCCGCCAATGGCTTTCTCAGCCAGCTCAACGAAACTGCGGGCGCCAGCGAAATCTTCCTCATGGAAGATACCGGCAGCGTGGTCGCCGCCAGCAATTGGTGGACCCTGACTAGCCTTGTGGGCACCAATTATTCCTTCCGGCCCTATTTCGCCGACGCCATGGCGCGCGGCCGCGCCGAATACTATGCCTTCGGCATTTCCACCAATGTGCCGGGGCTGTTTCTGTCTCAGCGCGTTGATGGCCCCGACGGTCCGCTGGGAGTCGCCGTCACCAAGATCAATTTGGGTGAGATCGAAGCGGCCTGGTGGCGCTCGGGCGAGCTGATCGGCATTGTCGATATCAACGACGTGGTTATCCTCTCCACCCGGCCGGACTGGCGCGATCGGCCGCTGCAGCCCATTCCCCTGTCCCAGGTCTCTGCCATTGCTGGGCAGCAGCGTTATGGCGAAAATGGCATCGACAATACCGGTATCATGGCCGATCGCTGGCAATCGCGCGGCGCCGAGTTCGCCCTTCTGGCCGGTACCGATCCGGAAACCGCGGGCTATTTCATGCTGCAGGAGTTGCGCCTGCCAAAGCATGGCTGGAGCATTCTGGCCTTCACGCCGCTGGCGCCGCTTTATGCGAGCGCGATCACAATGGCCATGGCAGCTGCCCTGGCCTGTGCCGCGCTCATTCTCATTGTCGTCCTGTTCGAACAGCGTCGGCGCCTCGTCGCCCAGCGTCTGGCCGATCACAATCAGCTCGAACAGCGCGTGGCCGAGCGCACCGAAGATCTGCACACCATCAATGAACAGCTGCGCGCCGAAATCGCCGAGCGCGTCCGTGCTGAACGGGCCGAACGCGAGGCACAGCAGGGGCTGGTCCAGGCCGCCAAAATGGCCAGCCTCGGCCAGGCTCTGGCTGGCGTCGCCCATGAGGTGAGCCAGCCGGTCGCAGCCCTTGCGACCCATCTGGCCAGCGCCCGCCTGCTCGAACAACGTCGCGGCGGCACCGAGCTGGGTCCGGTTCTGTCGGCCATGGACAAGGTGGCCGAACGCCTCTCGAGCCTAACCGGGCATCTCAAGACCTTCTCGCGCAAGGAGACGCAGGCCAACCAGGAGGCCGATATCGGCGTGGCGATCGCCAACGCCCTGGATTTGACCGACCACCGCCTGCGGCAGGTCGGTGTCGACGTGGAATATCGCCGTCCCCGCCCCCCGATACGGGTCTCAGCCCATCCGGTGCATCTGGAACAGGTGCTGATCAACCTAATCGCCAATGCCGCAGATGCCATGCAGGACGCGCCCATGCGGGTGCTCTCGATAGGTGTCAGCCACCAGAACGCAACGGCCAGCATTGCCATTGCCGATACCGGTATGGGCATTGCGCCTGCCGACATGTCCAATCTGTTCGACCCGTTCTACACCACCAAGCCGGCGGGCAAGGGCCTGGGCTTGGGCCTCGCCATCTCTTATGGCCTCATTCGCGACAGTGGCGGCACCATCACAGTGCGCTCCAAGCCGGGCCAGGGCAGCACATTTGTGGTGACGCTTCCTTTGGCGGATGCCAACAGCATCTCGCCTTCTTCCCTTGTGGGAGACGGTGCCCGAAGGGCGGACGAGGGGACCACGATCTTCACGCCGGTCCGTAACGCGGGCGGAACCTCTCACACGTCTCGGCCGGCGGCCGATCCTCCTGCCTCCATAGGAGGAAAGGGAAAAACGGCTAATCGGGAACAAAAGGCATGACCACCCCCTCGGTCCTCATCGTTGACGACGAAGACATGGTGCGCACCGCGCTCGAACAATGGCTGCGTCTGTCCGGCTTTCAGACCACAACGGCCAGCGACGCGACCCAGGCCATCGCCGCCATTGACGACAGCCACCCTCATGTCGTCCTCACCGACGTGCGCATGCCCGGCCTCTCTGGCCTCGACCTCCTCCGTTCGATAGCCGAGCGAGGCCTACCCACCGAAGTCATTTTGATCACTGGCCATGGCGACGTCCCCATGGCTGTGGAGGCCATGCGCGCCGGTGCCTTCGATTTTCTGCAAAAGCCTTATGTGCCCGATCAGCTGGTCAACTCCATCACGCGCGCCGCCGAGCAGGCGCGGCTGAAGCGGGAACTCGCCGATCTGCGCCGAAGACTCGATGGCGGCGAGAATGAACTGGCCACCCGCATGGTGGGGAGTTCGCCCGTCATGCAGGACCTCCGCCGATCAGTACTGGAGCTGGCCGCAATTCCGGCCGACCTCATCCTTCTGGGAGAGACCGGCACCGGCAAGGAGGTCGTCGCCAGGTGTCTTCATGATTTCTCCCCGCGCGCCAAGGGACCCTTTGTCGCCGTCAACTGTGCGGCCATTCCGGCTGAGCTGATCGAAAGCGAGCTGTTTGGCCATGAATCAGGCGCCTTTACCGGCGCTTCGGGTCAGCGCGTGGGCAAGTTCGAATATGCCAATGGCGGCACCCTGCTTCTCGATGAGATCGAATCCATGCCCCTGCTCGCGCAGGCCAAGGTGCTGCGGGTGATCCAGGAGCGCGTCGTCGAGCGCGTCGGCTCCAACAAGCAGATACCGCTCGACCTGCGCATCATTGCGGCCTCCAAGGTCGATCTCAACGCCGAGAGCCAGGCTGGTCGCTTCCGCGCCGACCTCTATTACCGGCTGAACATGGCGACCCTGGACCTGCCACCCCTGCGCGAGCGCGGGGATGACTGCGTCATCCTCTTCCACCACTTTCTGGGTGAAGCCTCTCGCCGCTTCGGTCGCCCGGCGCCCGGCCTTCATCCCGCCGACATCAATGCGCTTCTGGCCCATGGCTGGCCCGGCAATGTGCGTGAACTCAAGGCGGCGGCCGACCGCTTTGCCCTCGGCCTCGGGGCAACAGGCCGTTCCATCGGCGATATTCTGGGCCAACGCACCCCGCAAATTTCCGGCGCGAGCCTGGCGGAACGCGTCGCCGCCTATGAGCGGCACCTGATCGAAGCTGAGTTGGACCGCCATGACAATTCCATCGCCGCCGCCGCCGAGGCCCTGCAGGTGCCGCGCCGAACCCTAAGCGAAAAGATGAGCCGGCTCGGCGTCCGGCGCTAGTCGCATCCCTTGGTGAAACAGCCTTCAAACCCCCACGGCCTGCTGGCCATCGGCAGGCCAAGATGCCAAAAGACCTGACCATGATCCCAATTATCGACACCCATCTGCACCTCATCGATCCAACGCGGTTCACCTATCCCTGGATCTCCACTGGCCACCCGTTCGACCGGCGCTGGACCATCCAGTCCTACCTGGAAGAAGCCCGCCCCCTGGGCATTGAGGCAGCGCTGCACATGGAAGTTGACGTGGCCGAGGCCGACATCGAAGCCGAGACCCGTCATGTCCTGGAACTCGACGGCATTGCCGGTGCCATTGCGGGCTGCCGGCCCGAGCACGCAGACTTCCCGCAACAATTGGAGCGCCTCGCCGCCATCCCGGGTGTGAGGGGACTGCGCCGCATCCTGCACGAGGCCCCCGACGAGCTGAGCCAGTCCACCCAGTTCGTGGACAATCTCCGCCGGCTCGCCAGCCACCAACTCACTTTCGATCTGGTCGTCCGTCACGACAAGCTGCACATCGGCGAGACCCTGGTCCGGCGCTGTCCGGATGTGACCTTCATCCTCGATCACTGCGGCGCGCAATATATCAATCTGTCGCAGCCCGGCAGCTGGCGGGAGAACATCACCGCGCTGGCAAAGCTGGAAAATCTCAACGCCAAGATATCGGGCATCATGGCCTATGCTGGCCCCGGCTGGTCGGTCGACCAGCTCCGCCCCTATGTCGAGCATGTTATCGAAAGCTTCGGATGGGATCGCGTGGTCTGGGGTTCGGACCACCCGGTCGTCACGCTCGGCGGCTCGCTGACCGACTGGGTCGGCGCGACACGCGAGATTATCAAGGGCGCCAGCCAGGACGAGCAGAACAGGCTGCTCCACGCCAACGCCCGGCACATCTACCGGCTCTAGCCCTGCTCGGACCCGCAGGCCTATTCGATCATGATATGGCGGATCTGCGTATAGTCGATCAGCGACTGCATGGAGAGATCGGACCCATAGCCGGAATTCTTCATGCCGCCATGGGGCATTTCCGTAGCCATGACGCCATGCGTGTTGACCCAGGTGACGCCATATTCGAGCGCATTGGCAATAGCCATGGCCTGGCTGCCGTTCCGCGACCACACCGATGAGCCCAGCCCGTATTCTGAGGCATTGGCCCAGTCCACCGCCTGTTGCTCATCGGCAAAGGGCGTGATGCTCAGCACCGGCCCGAACACTTCCTTCTGCACGATTTCCGCCTCGATAGGCGCAGCCACCAGCGTCGGCGCAAAGAAATAGCCCTCGGCCTCCGGCGCTGCCCCCTGCATCACCTCGAAACCCTCCTGCCGCGCCCGCGTGACGAAGCCGTCCACCCGCTCCAGCTGCCGCTGGCTGATCACCGGGCCGAACTCCACATCGTCCCGTTCGGGGCGGCCATAGACCAGCGTGCCCACCATGGCTTCCAGCCGGTCGGTCAGGCCCTGCACCACATCGGCATGGGCAAAGATGCGGCAAGCCGCGGTACAATCCTGGCCGGCATTGTAAAAGCTCGCCTCGCGCAGGGTTTCGACCAGCTTGTCCAGGTCGGCATCCGCGCACACGATCACCGGCGCCTTGCCGCCCAGTTCCAGATGTGTACGCTTGATCCTGTTGCCGGCTGCCGCCTGCAACACTGCCCGGCCGGTCCGCACATCGCCGGTCAGCGAGATCATCCGCACCAGATCATGCGAGATCAGCCTGTTTCCGACATCCGGGCCATTCCCACAGATCACGTTGACGACGCCCGCGGGCAGGATATCCGCAAAAATCTCGCTCAGCACCAGAAGGCTCAGCGGCGTCATTTCCGAAGGCTTGATGACCACCGCATTGCCCGCTGCAATCGCCGGCGCGATCTTCCAGGCCGCCATCAACAGCGGGTAGTTCCAGGGTGCGATCTGGGCGACGACGCCAATCGGATCGCGCCGCACCATGCTCACCCGGTTCGGCGAGCGATAATTGCCGGCCGCTGGTGCCGGCATGTTGCGGATCGCCGTACCGTAGAAGCGGAACACATCTGCCACATTGACCAGTTCGGCCGCCTTGACGAAGCGCAGCGGTTTGCCGGCATTGCGCGATTCCACCAAGGCCAACTGGTCGGCCCGCGCTTCAATGGCGTCGGCAATGGCCAAAAGGGCAGCGCTGCGCTCGCGCGGCGTGCGCTTCGACCAGTCGCGATAGGCGCTGTCCGCAGCGGTCACGGCAGCCTCGATCTGCGCATCGCTGGCCGAGGCCACTTCCGCCAGCGGCTTGCCCAGCGCTGGCTCGAAGGCAGTTTCCACCTGGCCCTCGCCGGCGACAAAAGCGCCATCGATAAACAGGCGCGTGTTCATCTCACCCATGCCAATTGTCTCCGCTCGTCCGGGCGCCCCTGCGCCACATCCGCAATCTTTCAGCACGGCCTCCCGCAACGCGTCAGCACCTGCTAGTCTGATGCTATGTCACACAAAAAGGGCGACGCACAGGCATGAGTTCCGATCCGACCGCAAACGAAGATATCGTCTCCTGGCTTGCGGATAACCCACAGATCGAAGTCCTGCACACCGCCGTATGTGATCTCAACGGCATCCTGCGCGGCAAGCGCATTCCCATCGATCAGGCGCAGCGCGTGGCCGAAAACGGCATCCGCATGCCCCTCTCCATTGTCGGGGTGGATGTCTGGGGGGAAGACATCATGGGCAATCCCATGGTCTTTTCGTCCGGCGATACCGACGGCATCTGCAGCCCCACCGGGCGCGGCGCCCTGCCCATCAACTGGACCACCCGCCCGAGCGCCATGATCCCGCTCTGGCTGTTCCAGGATGCGCGCACTCCCTTCCTCGGCGACCCGCGCCAGGCCCTCGCCCATGTGCTGCGCCGCTACGCCGAACTGGGACTCGAACCGGTCGTGGCGACCGAACTCGAATTCTATCTGGTCGACCCCGATCCGGACTCCGCCCAGCCCCCCATCTCCCCCTATACCGGCAAGCGCCTGGACTCCGATGCCATTCTCTCACTCGATGAGCTTGAGGATTTCGGCGAGTTCTTCCGGGACGTGTACCAGCAATGCCGGCAGCAGAACGTGCCCGCCGATACCGCGGTCGCGGAAAACGGCATCGGCCAGTTCGAGATCAATCTCCTGCACACCAACGGCCTCAAGGCCGCCGACGATGCGGTGCTGTTCAAGCGCATCGTCAAGGGCGTCGCGCGCAAGCATAATCTCGTCGCCACCTTCATGGCCAAGCCCTATGGCGCCCGCTCGGGCAATGGCTTCCATGTGCATTTCAGCCTCAACGACGCCGCCGGCAACAATGTCTTTGACGACGGCACCGAGAGCGGTTCGGAGGTGATGCATCATGCGGTCGGTGGCTTGCTCGCCGGCATGGCCGAAACCACCCTGCTCTTCGCGCCCCATTTCAATTCCTATCGCCGGTTGCGGCCCGACACCCACGCGCCCAGCGCCATATCCTGGGGTTACGAAAACCGCACCACCGCCGTGCGCATTCCCGGCGGCAATCCCAAGGCGCGGCGCATCGAACACCGCGTCTCGGGTGCCGACGCCAATCCCTATCTGGTGCTGGCCGGCATCCTCGGCGCCGCCCTGGTCGGCATCGAAGACCAGATCAAGCCGCCCAAGCCTTTCAAGGGCCGGGCCTATTCCGAGCGCCTGCCCAAACTGCCCGCCGACTGGGCATCCGCCGTGAACGCTTTCGAGGATGGGGACATGGTGCCGCGCATCTTCGACAATGCTCTGCAATCCATGTTCGTCGCCTGCAAGCGCCAGGAGATCGCCGGCTTTGCCTCCCAGGTCACCGACCTTGAATTCTCTGCCTATCTGGAGGCCATCTGATGGCTGACGCGTCCTATGCCGGAGACGGCGCCTATCCACCAAGCTATTACGCCGCCTCCCGCAACATCATCCGCCAGCCGGTGCGGCTCGAAGGCAGCGTCGAGGCAGACATCTGCGTGGTTGGCGCCGGCTATTCCGGCCTCTCGGCGGCCATCAGCCTTGCCGAACACGGCTTCAGGGTCGTGGTTGTCGAAGGCGCCGAAGTGGGTTGGGGCGCCTCGGGTCGCAATGGCGGCCAGGTCGTCAACGGCCTCAACGCCAGCCTGGGCACGATCCAGCGCCGCTATGGCCAGCAGACGGCCAACTTCGTCGGCGGCCTGCTGCAGGAAGGCGCGGGCATCATCTATGACCGCATTGAGCGTTATGGCATCCAGTGCGACCTCAGGCGCGGCAATATCTACGCGGCCTATACGCCCAAGCACATGGAAGAGCTTAAGGCCAAAAAGGACCTCTGGGCCTCCCATGGCATGAACGACCATGAACTGCTCGACAAGAACCAGATCCGCCAGCATATCGGCTCGACCGTCTATGAAGGCGGCATGATCGACCATTCGGGCGCCCATATGCACCCGCTCAATCTGGCCTTGGGGGAAGCGGCGGCCTTTGAAAGCCTTGGCGGCACCATTTTCGAGCACTCACCCGTCATCCGGGTCGAGCAGGACGCCTCCGGTGCCACGGTCCACGTGGCCGGGGGGCAGCTCCGCGCCAGGACTGCGCTGATCTGCGGCAATGCCTATCTGGGCAATGTCGTGCCCGAGCTGACCGCCCGCGTCATGCCCGTTTCCACCCAGATGATGGCGACCGAACCGCTCGGCGAAGACCGCGCCAACGCCCTTCTGCCCACCGGCATGTGCGTCGAGGATGTCCGCTATATTCTCGACTATTTCCGTCTCTCGGCCGATCATCGCCTGATTTTCGGCGGTGGGGTGGTCTATGGCGGCACCGATCCCGCCGACGTTGTCGCCAAGCTGAGGCCGAACCTCGACAAAGTCTTCCCTCAGCTGCGGGACGTGAAGATCGACTATGCCTGGAGCGGCAATTTCGCCCTCTCCTTCTCGCGCGTTCCGCAATTGGGCCGCTTGGGCAAGAACGTCTATTTCGCCCATGGCTATTCCGGCCACGGCGTCACCGGCTCGCACCTTTTCGGGCGCATCCTCTCCGAAGCCGTACGCGGTGACATGACCCGTTTTGACACCTTCGCCAGCCTGCCCTGGATCCCCTTCCCCGGCGGTCGTATGTTCCGCGCGCAATATTCCACGCTCGGCTCTTGGTGGTACGCACTCAAGGACAAGCTTGGGATTTAGAAGGCAGGATTGTAGTTGAAATAGAGCGGGTTTGAGAGCGCCACCATGTTCTGGCTCTGCGCCATGGAATTGGGCACTTCCGGATATGGCGCCTGCGGTCCTTCGATCTCCACCCGATAATAGTTGCGCTCGCCAATCCCTGGCGTATCGGTGAATTGCACGCTGCGCGTGTCCGCATCCGTCACCAGGCTGGCAAATGGGCTCCGGTTCTTGATCACCCGCACGGCATAATTGGCGCCGGCAATGCCGCCGCCCACCAGGCGCACCTCGAACCGCACCTCCCGCCCATCGGGTTTGACATTGTCGCCCATCATCATGTCCATCACCCCGTCCCCGTCCGTATCGGCATAGAGCTCGACCCGCGGATTATAGGGGTTGGAACTGACCGAGGCGCGCCCCTGTTCCAGGGCCTGCAGAATGGCCGGCTTGCTGCGCTCGGCGGCAAATATCCAGGTCGTCGGCGTGCCGACATAATTGGACGTGGCCTCCACGGTTTGCGGCACGATCTGGTCTGGCCGGTCGGGTACGCCATGATGGGCATCACTGCCCCCACGTGCCCCCAGCATGCGCCCGGATAGCAGCATGTCATCCCAGATGCGAACGCCGGGAATATTCTTGGGCCACACGCAGCCGTTCCAGATTTCAACCGAATCCGCCAGGTCGAAGGAAAAGCCGTAATGGTTCTTAGTGCTGGGATGGTTGGCCGACATATGCACCCCCAGTTCCTGCTTGAGCTTGAGCAGGTTCCAGTCCCGGTCATCGCGCGCATCGAAAACGCGCTGATGATCATAGGGGTCTGACGAGAGAATGTTGATATGCCCGCGCGGCGCCGTCAGTTCCGCGCCATAGAACAGCAACACGCTGTCAGACCGGAATTCCGGATCGGCCCAGGTGTGGTGGGCCACCGCCCCCATCACATGCACGTCGTGGTCGGTGATCGCGAGGTAGTCAAAACCCATGCGCTCGGCAAAGCCGATGATCTTGGACTGCGGATTATTCGTGGAATCGGTGCTGTGCCGGGAGTGCAGGTGCCAGTCGCCCTTGACCCATACCCCTTGCGAGAATGTTTCGGGGGCCGGCAACGTGTCGGGGAGCGGAGGGATCATCATCAGGTCTCCTGGGCCGTTGTGGTCAGGCAGTGAGCTTGAGCGTTACAATCTGGAACGGCGCAAAGCGCAGCGTTACCGCACCATCTGCGATAGTCAGTCGCTGTCCCTTTTGCTCGAGCAGGTTGACGATTTCGGCATTCGTGATACCGGCCGGAAGGTGCAGCACCGCTTCGTTCGCCCGGCCATGCGTCTCCCACAAGCGCACCACAATGCCCTCGCCGCTTTCGCTCTTCTTGAGTGCCTCGAGGGTGACGCCCTTGCCGTCGAGGCGAAGCGCTGAACCCGTATCCACCTGACCCTTTGCCGCACCCGCGACCAGTCTCAGGGGAAGGTTATAGGCCTCGGCGCGGCCGGGAATATCACTGTCCAGCAGGCCGTGATGCACGACCAGCGCATAGCGGAACCGGTGCTCGCCCTGATCCGCCATCGGCCAGGGATAGGTGGGCGATTTGAGCACAGTCAGCCGCAGGGTACTGCCCACGACGTCATAGCCATATTTGCAGTCATTGAGCATGGCCACGCCGAAATCGGGCTCGGACAGATCAACCCAGCGATGCATGACGGTTTCGAACCGGGCCTGGTCCCAGGATGTGTTGCGGTGGGCCGGCCGACGCACATGGCCGAACTGAATCTCCGCTGTACTCTCGCGTACCAGCAGGTCCAGCGGGAAGGCAGTTTTGACCAGCGTGTCATGCTCGTGCCAGTCGACATAGCTGTCGAAGCCGAGCTGGTCGCTGCCGGCCTCCAGTGAGACGACCTGCGCCAGTCGCGAGCCTTCATAGCGCCACTCGAACCTAATGGCCGCCCGATAGGGCCCGGTCTCCACCACCTCTGCCGAGACCAGCTCATCGATATCCCAGACCTGGTCCTCAAAGCTCTCATCGATATCCCAGGCATCGTATTCGACCGGCATGTCGCGATAGGCCTGGAAGCGGTTGGCAACTTCGCCTTGCGGGATCAGCTCGCGCTGACAGCGCTTGTCGACCAGGGAGACGATCCTGCCCTTGGCGTCGAACCTTGCCGCGATAAGGCTGTTCTCCAGCACCGAGGTCGAGACGTTCAGATCTGCCGAACCGGCAGCAGCGGCGCCTGCGGCAAGTTTCACCGGTGTCAGGGCCAGCGGTGCCAGATCGCGCACTGGCACACCCTGGCATGTGCTGCCGTCGGCCAGGTGTAAAGTTTGCGTCGCCAGGTCCGCGCCGCCCGTCGTGACTGTATGGGGCGCATCGGCTTCAATCTCGATCAAGCCATCCCGTAGCCGGCCCAGCGCATTGAACAGCGCGAACTCTCCCTGGGATACAAGGTTGCCCCCCAGCTCTGCCCGCAAGGTCTCGGCACGGCCGAAGAAGTCCGCATAGTCCCGGTCACTGTCATCGAAAACCGCCCCGATCGACGAACCGGGCAGGATGTCGTGGAACTGGTTGAGCAGCACGATCCGCCACAGCTCATGCAATTCGCGTGCTGGATAGGTCATGCCTGCCCGCTGCTCGGCCAGCACCGCCAGCGCCTCAATCTCGCGCAGGATCTGCTCAGCCCGCCGGTTGTTGCGCTTGTTCTTGGCCACCGAGGTCAGCGTGCCGCGGTGGTATTCGAGATAGAGTTCGCCCACCCAGGTGGGATAGTCCTGCGGCCGTTCGGCCATGCGCCCAAGCAGGCGCTCGAAGAACGGCCACATATGCTCGTGACGCACGGCGGGGCAACCGGGGATGCCCTGTTCCATGCGGCGGATGTTTTCGAGCATTTCGCGGGTGGGCCCGCCGCCGCCATCGCCATGGCCATAAACCAGGAACAACTCCTTGTTGAGGTCCTGCTGGCCATGGCGCCGCCAGGTCCCCATCACATGGGTCGGCTTGAGATCGGGGCAATAGGTGGTGCCGATGCTCTTGGAATCGTAATTCTGCGTGGTCAGGAAATAGGCCGCCACCGTGCTGCCATCGATGCCCTCCCAGTGGAAGGTCTCGTTGGGCATGCGATTGGTGTCGTTCCAGCTCAGCTTGTGGGTGATGAACACATCCACATCCGAGAGCTTCATCAATTGCGGCAATGCCGCCGAATAGCCGAAGGTGTCGGGCAGCCAGAAGATGCGTGGCGTGACCCCGAAAGTCTCCTGGTGATAGGCGATGCCATGCAGAATATGCCGGACGAAGCTCTCGCCATTGGTGATGTTGGCGTCCGGCTCCAGCCATAGCGCGCCCTCGATCTCGAACCGGCCCGTCTTGACCTGCCCCCGCAACCGCTCGAAGACTTCGGGATAATCCTCCGAGAGATAGTCCAGCAGCACACCCTGATTGTACATGAAGCGATAGTCCGGATATTGCTCCATCAGCGCCAGCGCCGTGGACATGGACCGCGCCATTTTCTGCCGCGTCTCGCGGATGCGCCACAGCCAGGCCACATCGATATGGGTGTGCCCGGTGACCGTGATCACCGGCTTTTCCTCGAAATCGGCCGCCGCATAAATTTCCGCGCCGATGGCCTCGGCCCGGCGGAGCGATGCCGCAAACCGCTCCGCATCGCCCGGCCGGAAATCGACCTCACGCAACGCCCGATCGACCCGGGTCAGAATAAAGTGCCGCCGCGGATCGTCTGCCGCCAGAAGCCGCGCGACATTGAGCGGCACGCTAAGGTCGTAGAACACCTTCTCGACGAGCGGATCATGCAACATCAACCCCATGGCCATGCCGTGCTGGCGCCGGTCCTCGATGGTCCCGGCCTCGAGCAGGATGTCAAAGACCTCTCCGGCCAGCCCGTCTTCACTCAGCAGCAATTCCTGGTGGTTGCCATCCACGCCCTGGGCAATCTTGCCGTTGACCCGCACCAGGCATTGCGGGTCCGACCGCCCCCGCGTATTGCCAAACTGCGCATCGACCTTGAGAAACACCCGTCGCCCCGCCGCCGCCTCCGGCAATTCAAAGCGTGTGGCAAACCAGAAATAGCTTTCCGGCTCCCCCCAGACGAGTTCCGGATCGACCGCCTGCCAGTTCGCCGGGTCCTGCCCGACAATCCTGCTCCGCTCTTCCGGCAGCCCCCGGCGGAACCGCAGCGGCAGGGTTGTATCCAGCCGCTGGAAAATCCGGCTCCGCAGCCGGGCGAGAAGATGATCGAGCTTTTCAATGCGCATCGTTGAATTCCGGACCGGCCCAAGGCCGTAGCTTGCGTGATGGTTCAGTCTCTTTAGCGCCGCAGGCGCCGCCTACAGCCTTTCGGTGGTGATCCTGGGGACCACGCCACCAAACGGCTCCTGTTCTTCTGCCTCTCCGACCAGCAATCCCCTGGACCAGTCAAGCCCGAGGCCCCGCGCGCCGGGCCGTTCCAGCACCAGCCTGTCGCCACCCTGGAAGCGCAGCACACAGCGGCCGACATAGGCTTTGAAGGTCATAAGGTCCTGGCCCTCAGCCACGATGACGGCCCAACCCTGCTCCCGCCCCTGCTGGCGATATTCAATACCGGCGCAGGGCCCGCTCTGCATGGCTTCGAGCGGCGACATGGCCTTGTAGGCCACCAGGCCCCCGCCCCCCTCGAGGATCAGTGTATCGCCATCGAGGTGGTGGACCAGCCCCGCCCGCGCAGCATAGACATGGGTGAAATCGAGCCGGGCTGACGCGCCCAGCCGATACAGCACCAGCGCCGCATTGCGATGCTGGCCAACGCGCGGCAGCACCCCATTGCCACCCCAATAGGACGGACGCTGCTGCCCCCAGGGGTCGTCTTCACCCGGATGGTTGAGCCAGCTCCGGGCCATGGGATGGCTGGCAAAGCGCAGATCGAGCACATGCTGCTGGTGGCCATAGCCACCCGCCTTGGCACCGCTATTGGTGGAAAGCTGCACATCGGCGGTCTTGTAGAGGCTGAGCAGGGCCGCCGGACCATAGCCCTGGCTATAACGGGCGAGCACCACTTCACCCGCGGCCGGTTCGGCATAGCGGGCCAATTCCGCCGGCGGCTCATAGGCGCCCGCAGCGAAAAGCGGCAGTGAGGCGACGCCCGTATTGAGCCAGCCCGATCCGAAGGCCACGGCCGCAAAAGGCGCCAGCTCCGTCAAGGGACCCGCCCGCAATTCCTTGTCATAGGCCCGCCCCATCGACCCGGCAGGAACGCCGGCCATCGTATGCAGCGCCACCATGGTGAAGATGCGGTCGCAGAGCACCTTTGCCCGCCCGGCAATGGGCTCCGGCGCCAGTTCCGCGAGCGCCAGGAGCCCGATGAAATCCACCGGGTAATAGGCCGCCGAGTTCCATTCGGCCAAGCCTTCCTCTTCAACCGAGGTCAGCCAGAGATCGAGCCGCCCGGCCGCAATTTCGGCCTGCTGGCGCCCCGTTCGGCCCGATGCCGTGAACCTCGCTTCCGGAAACGCCAGCCCGGCCAGAAGCTGGGACACATGGAAGCACAGCGCATGGTTCTCGCTCCAGAACCACATCACGTCATTGCCCGGTTCATCCACCCAATAGCGGAAATCGATCAGGGTCTGCCGGGTCTTCTCTGCCAGGTCAGCGGGAAAGTCACTGCCGTGCCGCATCCACGCCCAGAGCAGTGGCACCGAGACGAAATCGGCACAGTCGCGCCGCTCGGCAATGGTCAGCAGCGTCTCCTCGATGATCGGCCGCAACCGCGGATCATCGGCCCTGCCGGTTTCCAGCAGCGCCACGGCCGTGCCCATCCGGTTTTCGCCGTTGACCGCCGCATGCTCCAGTGCCCTCGCCTTGCGTGCGGCCAGAGTGTCGCCCAGCGATTTCGGCTCAAGCGTATGCAGGATCGGGCAACCAATACCGCGCGCGACGCGGCTGTCACCGGCCACGAAAGTCAACTCCAGATTGTGATAGCCCTGCGGCAGGTCCGTGCCCTTGCAGAGCGTGACCTCACGGGCCCCGCTCGGCAGGGGAACGGTCGTGTCGAGCAGGGTCGCGTGGGTATGCGAGGTCGAGGTGACGACAGCACGAATATCGATCGC
The DNA here is from genome assembly GCF_913055165.1 of uncultured Devosia sp. Taxonomy (GTDB): domain Bacteria; phylum Pseudomonadota; class Alphaproteobacteria; order Rhizobiales; family Devosiaceae; genus Devosia. The sequence goes on along the minus strand of NZ_CAJXJS010000012.1, from coordinate 40,189 downwards.
CATGCCGGCAGGCGTATCGAAGACCAGCGTCACATCATCCCCCGCGGTGATCACATCGCCGCGTGTCCGCACCTGGCTGGAGAGCGATTTGAGCGTATCGACATTGCTGCCGAGCTTGGCGCCGGGCAGGAACACGTCGAGCTGCACATCGTCCAGCAGTACCAGTTCATAGAACCAGTTGATGTCCCGCTCGGCCATGTCCTCGGTCAGAACGACGATCTCGCTGCCCCCGGCCTTGAGCGGCAGATGCACCACGGTTTCTTCGGTGCTGTTGCGGGTATAGGGCTCGAACCGGCCGGCCAACGCGCCGTCCACCCAGATATGAACGCCCCCGCGGGTCGACAGGCGGAACGAACAATAGCGATCCTCCGGCGCCGCCACCCGGGTCCGGCACCAGCGCGCCAGGCGCGTCGGACGATGCCGGAACTGGCTGAACTCCACCCGGCGATTGCTGCCCGGCAAATAGAGGCTCTCGACTGCCCAGTCGGTGCGCAATTGCACGCTGCGCGTGGCCACCTCCTGCCAGGTTGCCACCCGGCATGGCAGGTCTCCGACATCAACGAAGCCGTTGATATACTTGTAGTTTTGCGGGTCGCGCGCCGGCGCGGCCTCGCCGGGAAAATAGCGTGCGTCAACAGCGGAAAGCTCCCATGCGTTCAGGCTGTCGCCACGGGCAATCCGCATCAATGGGGTCGTCATGAAAGGACTTTCAGTTCGCACTCATCAAAAAAAGGGCGCCGGCCCCCGGTAATGCAGCAGGTCTTCCAGCTGCTCCAGCAGGGCCGGCAGTTCTTCGGGAGAACGGATGGTATAGTCGGGATGTTCGCTGATATCGGCCGCCACATGGCTACGCAGGCTCGACCAGGCCATGAAGACCGAAATGATGCCGAGCGCCTTGGCGCCCTTGATATCACGCGACAGATTATTGCCCACCATGACGCAGCGCCAGCTGTCGGACCGGTCCAGGCCCACAGCCTCAAGGGCCGTATCGAACATGCGTGCATCGGGCTTGAGCGCACCGACATCCTCGGAAATCACATGGGCGTCGAACAGGTCCCACAATTGATGATGACCGAGCAGGTTCACAAAGCTCTGCCGCGGGCCGTCTGCCACCAGCACGAGGCGATAGCCCGCATCCTTGAGCGCGCGCATCGTCTCGGCCGCCCCCGGGATCAGCTCGCCACGCAGCACCACTTCACTGCCCGGCTCCTTCTCCTCGGTGCGCTCATCGACCAGCGTGTCGCCGCAATCCAGCAACACCGCCTTGAGGTGCGGCAGCTCGGCGCGCAAACGAGCCAGCTCGGCCTCGATCCGACGCGGAATGGCCGCCTCCCATGCCGGCCAGGGCATCAGGGATACCGGCTGGGCCAGCGGCACATAGTGGTGGCTTGGCGCAAAGGCGTCGCGCCGCATCTTGAGCCGGGCCAGACGATGGTCCTCGCCATTTGCCCGATAGACGCCCCGTTGCGCGAAAGGATTGCCCAGATGCACACCCTCCAGGCCCGCCAGCCGGCCACATAGCGCCGCCAGCTTCTTTCGGTCCCTCTCGCCCATCAGGTCCGGGCTCGCCCAATGGGCGTGTTTGCCCGCCTCGACATAGACGAGCGCGCGTCCGTCGCGCATCTCGGCCCGGCCTCCACCCGCATCCATCACCAGGCGTCCGCCATGGGCCGAGGCTTCAACCCGCACGATCTGACCGTCCGCGCCCGCATGCACCCATACATGCTCGAGGTCGTAGAGGTGCCCGATGTCCCAGTCATAATAGATCGCGTATTCGACCGTCACCGCCGCCGCGGGTTCGACCCAGAATTTGGATGACGGCGACTGCCCGGCCTCCCGGAAAACAGTATAGCCCATGGCCACCGGTCGATAGGGCTCGCGCGCGTCCAGCATCAGCTGGGGCGCCAGTTGCGCGGCCAGATCGAGCTCGGTGACCATTCTCATGCCATCGCCCCGACCAGCGACAATTCTTCCGCAAAGTGGCAACGGACCTGGCGTCCATCGGTCACTGTCCGCAGCGCCGGCACCTCGGTGGCGCACTTAGCCTGCGCATAGGGGCAGCGGGGGTGGAAGCTGCACCCCGGCGGCGGATTGGCCGCATTGGCGATCTCGCCCTTGAGCGGCACGCGCTTGCGCGTACGATTGCCGCGCGGGTCCGGCTGCGGCACCGCCGCCATCAGCGCCTCGGTATAGGGGTGCAGCGGCTTGGCGAAGAGCTGCGCTGTGGGGGCCACTTCCATCAGCCGGCCCAGATACATCACACCAACGCGATCCGAGATATGCTCGACCATGCCCAGGTCATGGGTGATGAACAGATAGGTCAGGCCGAACTTTTCCTGCAGGTCCTGCAGCAGGTTGATGTTCTGCGCAGCGACCGACACGTCCAGCGCCGACACCGCTTCGTCCGCTGCGATGAAGCTGGGATTGAGCGCCAGGGCGCGAGCGATGCCGATGCGCTGGCGCTGTCCACCGGAAAAGGCATGCGGATACCGGTTGAGGAATTCGGGGCGCAGCCCCACCACCTGCAACAGTTCTGCAACGCGGTCGCGGATTTCCGCCTGTGTACCCACGCCATGGATCACCATGGGCTCGCCCACCAGCTCAAGCAGCGTCATGCGCGGGTTGAGCGAGGAATACGGATCCTGGAAGATCATCTGCATCTCCCGGCGCATTGCCCGCATCTGCCGGTCAGTGAGACCGGACAGATCGACAACCGAACCATCCGCCTGGCGGAACAGGATCTGCCCCTCGGTCAGCGAATAGGCGCGCAGCATCAGCCGGGCGACGGTCGATTTGCCCGACCCCGACTCGCCCACCAGACCGAAGGTTTCGCCCTTGCGAATATCGAGCGACACGTCGTCGATCGCCTTGACGTCACCCACCTTCCGCCGCAACCAGCCGGCGGTGATCGGGAAATACTTTTTGAGGTTGCGGATCGAGATCAGCACATCGTCCGGCATCGCCGCAGCATTGGTCATGGCCTCAGACATGGGCGAGCTCCTGGGCAAAGCGGTCGGCAATATGGCAGCGCGACATCTGTCCATTGAAGCGCTTCTCGGGCGGGTCCTGCACCTCGCAAAGCCCGGTGATCGCGTGGCTGCAACGCGGGTTGAATGCGCAGCCGCTCGGCACGCTGAAGGGGTCAGGCACCATGCCCGGAATGGTCGGCAGGCGCCGTCCCTGGTCGACCCCCAGCCGCGGGATCGAGCGCAGCAGCGCCTGGGTATAGGGGTGCTTGGGCGCATAGAAGATGTCGTCGACGCTGGCCGTCTCGACAATGCGCCCCAGATACATCACCGAGACCCGATCGGCGATATCGGCCACCACCCCGAAATTGTGGGTAATGAAGATGATCGCCATGCCCAATTCCGATTGCAGGGACTTGAGCAAGTCCAGGATCTGCGCCTCGGTGGTCACGTCCAGCGCCGTCGTCGGCTCGTCCGCGATCAGCAGGCTTGGATCGCAGGAGATGGCCAGCGCGATCATCGCGCGCTGTCGCATGCCTCCGGAGAGCTGGTGGGGATAGGCATCCACCAGTTCCTTGGGACGCGGCAATTGCACCTTGGCCAGAAGGTCGATGGCCCGCTCCCGCGCAGCGGCCCGTCCCAACCCCATATGCAGCTGGATGGTCCGCATGATCTGGGTGCCGATGGTATGCACCGGCGACAGCGCCGTCATCGGCTCCTGGAAAATCATGCCGATATGATGGCCGCGCACCTGCCGGATAGCCCGGCTGTTCCGGGACAATTGGGAGAGCTCGAATTCCTCTCCAGTGCGTGGCCGGAACAGAATTTGCCCGCCCGCATCCACGGCCCGCTTGGGCAGCAGGCGCATGATGGCGCGCGCGGTAATCGATTTGCCCGAGCCGCTTTCCCCGACAATGCCGAGGACTTCGCCTTTGTCCACGTGATAGGACACGCCGTTGACGGCCTTCACCAGGCCCTCCCGCATGGGAAAGTGCACCTGGACATTGTCCAGTTCGAGCAACCGCGCCGGCGGCATGATTGAAGTGGTCATGGTCTTATTGCCCATAGGGATCGGCGGCATCGCGCAGGCCATCGCCCAGGAAGTTGAAGGCCAGCACGGTGAGCACCACCGCGATGCCCGGCGACAGCAGCCAGGGGGCCAGTGAAATCGAACGCAGGTTCTGCGCGTCCTGCAGCAACACGCCCCAGCTCACCACCGGCGGGCGCAGGCCCAGCCCCAGGAAGCTCAGCGCCGTCTCGCCCAGGATCATTTCCGGCACCGCCAAAGTCAGCGCCGCAATAATGTACGAGGTCATCGAGGGCAGCATGTGCTTGGTGATGATCCGGTATTCCGAGGCACCCGCCAGTCTTGCGGCCAGCACATAGTCCTCATTGCGGATGGCAAAGAACTGCCCGCGGACAACGCGTGCCAGGTGGGTCCAGCCAATCAGCGCCAGGATCAGCGTGATCAGCACATAGACAAAGATCGGGTCCCAGGCGATCGGCAGCGCCGCCGCAAGGCCCATCCACAGCGGAATGGTCGGAATGGAGCGGATGAACTCCATCAGCCGCTGGATTGAACTGTCGATCCAGCCTCCGAAATAGCCCGAGATCGACCCCAGGGTCAGCCCGAGCACAAAGGCAAAGGCCACGCCCACCAGACCGGCCGAAAGACTGACCCGGGCGCCATGCATCAGGCGGGAAAACACATCCCGGCCAAGATCGTCCGTGCCTAGCAGATTGATCTGGTTGCGCCGGTCATCGACGCCGAACAGATGGATATTGGACTGGAACAGGCCAAAGAAATTGTAATCATCGCCCGGCTGGAAGAGCCGGATGGGCAATACTTTCTCGGTATCCTCCACAAAGCTCACGCGCGCCGTTTCAGGATCGCGTTCTCTTGCCAGGCCATAGACGAACGGCCCCACGAACGCGCCTTCATGAAACAGATGGATGGAGGTCGGGGGCGCCAGTGTGCGCAGGCGCTGCACCTCGAAGGGGCTGTATGGAGCCACCATGTCGGCAAAGATCGCCGCCAGGATCAGCAGGCTCAGGAACCACAGCGAGATCATGGCCAGCGTATGCTTGGAGAAGCGCCGCCACACCAGCTGCCAAGGCTTTGCCGTATACAGGTCCTCTTTCTTGTCGTTGACGAGCTCGGGCGCGGTCATGGTCTGTTCGGTCATCGCATGTCCCCTTAGGCGTAGCGGATGCGCGGATCGAACCACGCAAGCAGGACGTCGGAAATCAGCGTACCGATCACGGTGAAGACGCTGAGCACGAGAATGAAGCTGCCGGCCAGATACATGTCCTGCATCTTGAGGGCCTGCAGCAGCAGCGGCCCGGTCGTGGGCAGGTTGAGCACCACCGCGGTGATGATGTCACCCGAGAACAGCGCCGGCAGCGCCCAGCCCACCGTGGAAATGAAGGGGTTGAGCGCCACGCGCACCGGATAGCCCCAGACCACGCGGCCCTCGCTCAGACCCTGCGCATAGGCGGTTTCCACATAGGGCTTGCCCAGCTCGTCCAGCATATTGGCGCGCATGACGCGGATGAGCCCGGCAGCGCCGCCCGTGGCCAGCACGACCAGGGGGATCCAGATGTGCTGAAGGAGGTCGATCACCTTGGCCACGCTCCATGGCGCCGATTGGAACTGCGGTGAAAACAGTCCGCCCACATTGAGGTTGAGATAGACAAAGCTGACCCACATCAGGATGAGCGCCAGGAGAAAATCAGGAACGCCCTTGCCCAGGAACCCGAAGACCGTGAACACATAGTCGAGCACGGAATATTGCCGTGTGGCCGAATAGACGCCCACGGGAATGGCGATGATCCAGGTGAAGACCAGGCTAAGGGTCGAGATGGCCAGGGTAATGGCCAGACGGTCCCAGATCAGTGACGAGACCGGCGCGTTCCACTGCAGCGAATAGCCGAAATCGCCGTGGAAGATGATGTTGCTGATCCAGCGCCAGTACTGGATCACCATGGGATCGTTGAGCCCGTATTGGGCCCGCATGGCCGCTTCCTGCGCCTCGGTGATGTACTCGCCCTGATGACGCAGTTCGGCTGCGTAGGCGGTGATGTAGTCACCCGGGGGCAGTTGGATGATCACAAAGGAAATGAACGAAATGAAGATTAGTGTCGGGATCGCCAATAGGGCGCGCCGGATAATAAAGGCGATCATGTTGCTGTTCCTCCGGGCCGGCCCGGGAAATTGGTCGGCCCACGTCACATGAATGGCCCGGGGCGGACAATACCGCCCCGGGCCGTGTCATTTTATTCCTGGTCGAGCCAGAACTGCTGGGTACGGGCGATGCCCACACCGCGGAAGATGTCGTCCTGAACCAGGTTGGGCACGAAGTTGTTCATGCGGTCCGAAACGATGTTCACCAGCACGCCCTCGCCATACACGCCGATGACATAGCCCTGATCCACGAAGGTCGCGATCATCTCATTGACGGCGGCGTCGGCCTCTTCCAGGCTCACGGCCTGCGAAGCCTTGTCCCAGTCGGCGTACATTTCGCGAATGGCGCTGCCTTCAGGCGGCTCCACACCGCTCTCACCATTGGTCTGGTACCACTTGAAGTACTCGGTGCCATAGGACTGGCTGCCCATCATCAGGCGCGGGTCGGCCGGCACATAGGTGAGGCGGTCGAACGGCATCCACTGGAGCTGGAAGTCGTTGTTGTCGCGATTATTGTCCCACTGCGTCCGGTCGATGACGCGCGGCAGCAGCTCGATGCCGACATCGGCGAACATGCCCGAGAGCAGTTCGAGCGTCTTGGCATTGGCCTGGTCGCTGGTCTCGATGGTGACGCTGAGGCGCTGCCCATCCGGGCGGAGACGGAAGCCGGCGCCGTCGCGTTCGGTCAGTCCCAAGCCATCAAGCAGGCTATCGGCCGTGTCCGGATCATAGTCCACCCAGTGGCTGGACAGATCGTCCTTGTGATAGGGCGAACCATTGACCGGCGCCACCGCAACCGCATTGGCAAGACCCGACTGGGTCAGCTCGATGATCGCCTCGCGATCAACCGAAAGCGACATGGCCTGGCGGAAGTCAGCGCTCTGGAACAGCTCCTGCAGCACTTCGTCCTTGACCGTCAGGTTCGGCACGATCGACCAGACGTTGGAGTCACGACCGGGCACGACCTCATAGTTTCCGCGCTCCTCGTTCTCCTTGTAGAACGTATAGTTATCCAGGTTCATGCCGCGGCCCTGCATGTCGATCTGGCCCTGCGCAACCATCAGGTTGAGCGTTTCCGGATCCTGGTACAGGCGGTGCTCGATGCGGTCGATATAGGGAAGCTGGTTCCCCTCCTGGTCCACCGCGTAATAATAGGGATTGCGGACCATGGTCACGACGTCGGCGGGTGCCGGCGTTTCAATCTTCCAGGCGGTCAGCACCGGCAGCTCGGGGTTGTTCCACCAGGCGGTCAGGACGCCCTTGGACCCCCAGAGCCCCTTCCAGTTCTCAACATTGTACTTGGCGGCCGCCGCAGCCAGCTCTTCTTCGCTGGCGTAGTTGTTATTGTACTGGCTCAGATAGTGCTTGGGGAAAAGGAAGCTGGGGCGGTCCAGGCTCGGCTCACCTGTCGAGTCCTTGGCCAGGATCTGCAGGAAGTACACATAGGGCTGGGCGAACTTGATCGTGAAGGTCCGCTCATCCTTGATTTCCAGCTCAAGCGGCTTGCCGCCAGGCGCAAAGGTCGGGTCGATATTGGGGACGATCTCGGTATTGAGGAAGACATCCTTGTACCAGAACTCGACGTCCTCAGTGGTCACCGGCATGCCATCGGACCACTTGAGGCCTTCCAGCAGCGTGAAGGTGAATTCGGTCGAATCCTCGTTGACGGAATAGCTTTCGATATAGCCCGGCTGCAGCACGGCATTGCCGTCGGCATCGGCCGTCCACTTCAGCACGCGCTCTTCCATCAGCTTGGTCGGCCCCCAGCGGTCGCCCGGACCGCTATAGGCGCGGTGCCAGGTGCCACCGTACTGGCCAACTTCGACGGCCTCGACCACAGTCGGGCTGGTCGGCAGCCGCTCGTCAACCGGCGGCAGCTCCCCCGCCTCGACCATTTCCGTGAGCATTGGTGCTTCCTGGAAGGCCCAGGCAGCTGCAGTCATTGCCGTGCTCGACAATGCCGCGATCGCGACAGACGCGATCCACTTCTTGGCGTTCATAGACGTCTTCCTCAGTTTGCGCGGCACGATGCACCCAGTCGGTGACAACGCCAACGCATGCTTTGCCCTGGAAGCGGCTGACATATCGTATGAAAGTATTTTCACGACGCCTTCCTCTCCCTCTCCTGCTTCGACACTTTGGCGTGCAATGCACCTTGCATTTCGTGCGCTTTATGCCGTTACATGCACCATCTTTGCGATAGATTGTTACATCCGCAAGACGAAAAAAATTGCATGAGGGCGAAAATGGGGCGCGATGTGGACTGGAACGAGGCAACTTCCATTCAAGATCGGCTGGAGATTCAAGGACATATGCCGGACCCCCCATCCGGACGGCGCCTAAACGGTAGGCGTGGAAAAAATTCTCCAAACGGTTACTTACGCACGGTAGTGGACACTTTGATGGCCTCCGCATCGCTCCAGCGACCCGCGTTGTCCCGGCGTGTCGGCCTGCCGATCCACGCCGTTTCGGACCTTCTGGCCGATCTGGAAAGCCGCGGCTTCGTCCAGGTCACCGGAGCCCATGGCGGCATGCCTGGACGCTCCCGGCTATCCTATGCCCTGCGTGCCGACGCGGCCCTGGCCATGGGCTTTGATATCGGCGGCACCAAGATCGCCTCTGCCCTCTGCGACATGCGCGGTAAGCTCCTGGCCGAACATACCGAGCCCACCAGCCGGAACGGCGCCGATGAGCTGGTCAGCCAGCTCGCCGCTATCGCTGATCGCTTGTGCAGCCAGTCAGGGCAACCACGCTTTCGCGTCCGCAACACTGTGATCGGCGTGCCGGCCGCGATCGACCAAAGTGGCCGCGCGAGCCTGGCCGGCAATCTTCCCGGCATTGAGGATGTGGACCTCCTCCCACCGCTTGCCCAAGCGCTGGGCGGCAGCGTCGTGCTCGACAATGACGTCAATCTCGCCCTTGTCGCCGAAGCCATGGGACATCCGCCAGATACCATGCAGAACACCGCTTTTGTCGCCTTGGGCACCGGCATTGGCGGAGCCCTCATGGTCCATGGCCAATTGTTGCGTGGCGCCCATGGTGGTGCCGGCGAAATGGGTTATCTGCCGCTCTGGCAGTCAGCCGGTAACGGCTGGACAACTCTGGAAGATCAGGTCGGCGAGGCCGGCATTCGCCGCCGCTATGTGGCAGCAGGCGGCTCAAGCCGGATGAGCGTGCAGGACATTTTCGCTGCCGCCCGTGCCGGCGAACAGGCGGCCCTCGACATTATCGAGGAGACCGCCGGCTTTGTGGCCCAGGGCGTCGTCAGCATTCTCTCGCTTCTCGATGTCGAGCTTCTGGTCTTCGGCGGTAGCATCGGGGCGCGTGAGGAACTCATCGAGCGGGTGCGCCACCATGTAAGCCGTGCCTGGCCGCGTCCCGTCACCATGCGCCGCAGCGAAACCGGCGGGCGGGCGGGTCTCCTGGGTGGGGTGGAGCTGGCGCGTCGTCATATGCTGTCCGGCCTCTTCGGCCCCGCATGACCGCCCCGGGCACTCACGGCCTCAAGGGCCTAGGGCAGCGCACGCACACTGCCTCGGATAGTGAGCTTGCAGCCCAGCTCCAACCGGTGGGCCGGCAAGGCAACACTGGCATTTGTGATGCGCTGCTCGAGCAGATGTAGCGCCGCCGCACCGATGTGGTCGAGCGGCACGCTCACCGTGGTGAGCGAGGGCGACGTGAACTCGCCCAGCGCGACCCCGTCAAAGCCGACAACCGAAACATCCTGCGGCATGGAAAAGCCCGCTTGGCGCAACGCAGTCAAAACCCCCAAAGCCAGGTTGTCCGCCGCGCAGAATATCGCCGTTATGCCGCCCAGCCCGTCATGTTTGGCGATCCAGCGCTGGATGGCAGCCGCGCCCATCTCAGGGAAATATCCCTCGGCAAGGTGCACATAGGCGGTTTCCAGCGACAAATTATTGGCTCGAAACGCATCAAGAAAACCATCACGCCGCCGGCGGACGGTGCTGCGGCCTTCCCAGGTCAGGTGCATGATGTTGCGATGCCCCTGCTTGATCAGCCAATTGGTCACATAGCGCGCCGCGAAGCGATTGCCCGGCGTGACACTGTCGATCTGCATTTCATGGTCTTCGCCGTTCATCAGCACGGCCGGGATGCCTGAACCGGCAATTTCCTGCAACAGTTCGGGGCGATCATCAGCGAGCAGCAATATGCCGTCGACCTTTGCGGCCTTGGCCTGCGCGACCAGTTCGGCCCCGCTGAGGCCGGGCTTGTCCACTTCCACCGGTACAATCTGGATCGAGCGCCGCTCACAGTCCCGCATCAGCCGGCTGAGCAGCGTCCAGGAAAACAGATTGGCCTGGTTGTGCGGCAGCGTATCGCTGGGCACCGCGAGCATGACGCTGCGCAACACCGCGATGGCGGCCTTTTCGCGGCGCTTGGCCAAATACCCCAGCGTGCTGGCGGCATCCAACACGCGCTCGCGTACTTCCGCCGAAATCGGTGCCGTTCCGTTCAGCACGTGCGACACGGTCGATGTCGCCACCTCCGCCTTGTCGGCGATGTCTTTGATTCCGACCTTTCGCGGTATCTGCTCCATCACTCCTGGTCTCCGCCAGACCGGCATCCGCCGGTTTCCCCCAAACCCTGTCGCCACGCTTGCCTGGAACACTGCATATCCGCAAGCGCGCCCAAAGGGAAATCACGCCATCGGCTGCCCCTGCGCCGCACATTTGCCTGCGGGCCGCGACTTTGACACCGCCTCTCCCAGGCGGCCGGCAAAAGAACCCTTGAGCCTCCCTTCCGCCGGCACCGATCCTATTCGTCGCCGGAACCGTCCGCCAGTTGCCCCAGCTTGACCTGGGTCAGCAGGCTCAGCTCGTCATAAACGGTCCACTCGTCAGCGATTCTGCCGTTCTTCCAGTGATAATGGCTCATGCCCATCACCTGCACCCGCTTGCCGGTCGGATCGCCCAGCGTGCCCAATATGCCATAGCCGAGGTGATGTCCTTCCATGATCCAGCGCACGGCAACCTTGGTGCCACCCTCTTCGCAGGGGTTGGACGCCACGTGCTGGATTTCATAGGAGGCGTCGGGCAGCGAGCCGATCAGGCCAAGATGCTGGTGGATGATAGCCGCATGGCCATAAAGCTCCTTCATCAGCGGTCCGTGATACTGGGCGTTCGGAGCGTAGTCCTGGGCAATGCGGCCGAACATGCGCTTGGTGAAGACCTCATGCAGCATCTCGATGGTCTGGGCTTCCACATCATTGTGGGCCAGTGAGGTATCAGCCTTTTCCGCTGGCGGCGTCTGGCCGACAAAGCGGCGGTTCTCGCCGATATCGAGCGAAGTCAGGCCTGCATCAAACTTGGCCTTGGCCGTCTTCATGGCGAAATGGTGCGGATCGAGACCAAGCTGCTGGATGATGGCCATGGTGTCGGCCACCACCCATTCGCGGTAGATCTTGTTCTGGAAGATCATGCAGTCGGCAATGGTACGGCTGACAAAGGGTTTTCCGGTCGGCGGCCCGAAATGGCCGTATTGGGTGTGCCGGCCTGAGCCGGTCACCAGATGGCTGGTAAAGAACCCATCCTTGTCATTGCCGTTCCAGATGACCTGCGTGCCCATGCCCCGGCGCTCGGGAAAGCTCACCAGCCGCTGGATGGTGTCGCGCACAATGTCTTCGCGATTATAGATCGTGCCGGTGGTGCCATAGAGCACGCAATTGTGGGTGTAGTGGGTGTAGATCAGCCCGATATCGCGCTCGTCCCAGATCCTGTGGGTACAGCGGATGATGTAATCAACAATGTCGGTGTAGATGTCATCAAACCCGTCCAGCGACTGGCCGCGCGGGCGATCGGTGGGTGCCAGGTCGACATAGTCGTGACGCTCGACCTGCAGCACCTCTTCCTTGCGGGAGGTTGGGCTCACGCCCTTGCCCTTGTTGGTGCTGTCACTCTCGCTCATCGTGGCTCCTTGGTCTGCTGCCGGCATGGCATTGTGGTCGTTGTTGGGGCCGCTCAGCCAGGCACGCATATGACGCGCCACTGCAGCGGGATTTTCAAGCGGGGCGAAGTGCCCGGCCTTGGGAATGGTGAAGAAACGCGCTCCGGCAATGCCGGCGAACAATTCCTCATGGGCGTCCAGCGGGCAGATTTGCTCGTCCGCCCCCGCCAGGATCAGCACCGGTACGGCGATGGCTCCCAACCGGGGGCGGCTGTCGGCGCGGTTGATGGCCACGTCCGATTGCGCGGCCAGCACCGCCGCTCCGGCGTCGCGCGCCATGGCGATGATTGCGGCCTTCAACTCGGGATTTCCGGCATTGCGTGGCGACACCAGCTTTTCCCATGCATCAAGGATATAGCCCGCCATGCCCTCGATCCTGGCCTTCTCGACCGCCTTGCGCCGAACCTCAGCATTGGCCTGGGGGTCGGGGCGCGGAGTCGTATCGATCAGGGCCAGCCGCTCAATCCGCTCCGGTGCCTGCGCCATCATTTCCAGCGCCACGATGCCGCCCAGCGAGAACCCGGCGAGCGCAAAACGATCCGGCGCGGACTCAAGAATACGCGCCGCCAGTTCCGGCGCCGTCGAGGCGCCTGTCATCGCCATCACCCGCATGTCTGGGTAGTCCAGCTGCGCCATCAGGGGCGCAAACAGGCGCTCGTCGCAAACCGTGCCGGGCAAGAGCAGCAGCGGCACGATCGAGGCGTGCCGGTCACTCTTTGCCAACTGGGTCGTCACATGCGTGTTCATGTCACCGGCGCGTGCCCCCGACGAAAGATCGAGGCTCGTTTCACCAAAAAACTCTGGCAAATTTTGAATACGTATGCAAGATCGAAAGTGAGAGCTGTCGAGACGCCGGACGCCGTTCAGAATGCGTTCATTATCGATAGCCTGGACCTGCTCCTGGAGTACGCAATGACCGATCCCGTTTCCGCGCCTTTCCCCGGTGTCACCTATGTCAAGGCGCCCGAGCGCTCCTCAATAAGCGACAACGCACCGGTCGAAGCCCTGGTCAGCGAGATCATCGCCAATGTCCGCGCCCATGGTGACAAGGCGGTCAGGGACTACTCCGCCCGCTTCGACAAGGCGGACCTCGACGTCTTCGAAGTCACTGATTCTGAACGGCAAACTGCTCTGGCTGAGCTTGATCCGCAGACCCGCAAGGACACCGAATTTGCCATCGATAACGTCCGCAAATTCGCCCAGGCGCAGCTTTCAACCATCTTGCCGCTCGAGGTCGAGATCCTGCCCGGCGTCCATATGGGTCATCGCGTCATCCCCATCGAGCGGGTCGGCTGCTATGTCCCCGGCGGCCGCTATCCCCTTCTATCTGCTCCCATAATGACCATCGTCCCCGCCAAAGTTGCCGGCGTCGACGAGGTCATCGCCTGCCTCCCGCCCAATGCCCACAAGGCCATGATCGCCGGCTGCCATCTGTCTGGCGCAGATAGGATTTTCCGCATCGGCGGGGCCCAGGCCATCGCCGCCATGGCCTATGGCACCGAGACGGTCCCTGCCGTCAACAAGATCGTCGGCCCCGGCAATGCCTTCGTCAACGAGGCCAAGCGCCAAGTCTTCGGCCCCGTCGGCATCGACCAACTCGCTGGCCCGTCTGAGATTTTCGTCGTCGCGGATAAGACCGGCGATGCCGAAATGATCGCCACCGACCTCCTTGCCCAGGCCGAGCACGACATCCGTACCCGCGTTGGCCTCATCACCACCGACCAGGCTCTGGCCGAAGCCACGCTGATCGAAGTCGATAAGCAGCTCGAAACCCTCTCGACCGCCAACACCGCCCGCGAAGCCTGGATCAACTATGGCGAGATCACCGTCTGCGACACTGAAGAGGCGATGATCGCCTATTCCGACCTCATCGCCGCCGAACACCTGCAGGTCCACACTGCCGACTCCCATGCCTTTGCCAAAAAGCTGAGGAATTACGGGAGCTTGTTCATCGGCGAACTGGCCAGCGTGGTCTATTCCGACAAGTGCTCCGGCACCAATCATACGCTCCCCACCATGGGCGCCGGCCGCTATACCGGCGGCCTCTGGGTCGGCGCCTATGTCAAGATCGCCACCCACCAATGGCTGAGCGAGGAAGGCGTCAAGCAGGTCGCCCCGCCGGCAGCCCGCCAATCCGCCAGCGAAGGCCTCGAAGGCCATCGCCGCGCCGCCCAACTGCGGCTGGATCGCATGCAGATCAAGAAGAGCGCGTAACGAAAGGGCCGGTGGAAACACCGGCCCATGTCATTTCTCGTAACCTATTGCGCTAGCTGACCTTATCCGCCTTGGCCCAGGCAGCCCGCAGCTTTTCGACCGTAAACCCGGGTGCCCGCGCCGCCGACAATATCGGCACTTCCTTGCGCATCACCACGTCGATGGCCCAGGCCATGCGCTCGATATGCTCCGCCGGAATGACGACGGCGCCATGCCGGTCGGCATGGATGAGATCGCCCGGCCGCACGCTCATACCGAACACCGTCACCGGGCAATCCAGTTCCGTCACATGCACGAAGGCGTGGCTGGGCCCCACGGCCCCCGCAATCACCTGATAGCCCTCGTCCAGCATGCCCAGGTCACGCAACACACCATTGGTCAGCGTTCCGGCAACACCGAGGCCCTTGTGCTGGGCGACCTGCACTTCGCCCCAGAAACCACCGATGACATGGGGCCAATCGGTGTCCTCGATCACCGCCACATTCGGCCCCTCGCCCGCCGAAACATATTCATAATACTGCATCCGCAGCGCCCGCACTTCGGCCGCCGGCTTCTGCGCCGGCGACGAGGCCCGTATCTTGGCTGTACGAGCAAATCCTACCACCGGCGGCAGGCTTGGATCGGCGCAGACCACCGGAAACTTGGTGAACCCCTCCGCCGTCCGCCCACCCATGACATGCTCCAGCGCATTGCACACAGTCGGCGTATCAGCCTGGCGCAGTGCGGCAAGCGTCTGCGGCGAAATGGTGGGATTGGGTCTCTTTTCCGTCACCTCGCGCTACTCCGCCGCCTGCGCTGCCGCAAACACCGGCGCTGCCGGCGACGCCGCACCACGAATGACGAAGGCGATGGCGTCGGCCGAAGCCGGATTGCGGAAGCCATGCATCAGCCCGACGGGCACGGTCAGTGTATCGCCGGCCCCCATGATCAGCCTGCCGCCATCCCAGGAAAATTCCAGCGTGCCGGACTGGACGAAGATCACCTCCTGCTCGGCGCGTGCATGGGCCGGAATGGTTGCACCCGTCTCGAGCTTGAGGCGGCGCAAGGTAAAGTCGTGCTTCCAGTGCCCGATGATCGGCCCGGCCTTGATGCCGTCCTGGCCGTCAATGTCGCCGATGACGCCCGCTTCCTCTACGCCCGGACCCGCCAGCGGCGAGTTGGGATCACCCTTTATGTCCCTGGACTTGATGGCATATTTGGCCAGTTCGGCCATGGGTGGAGTCGCCAGTTCCTTGAGCTTTTCGGCACTCGGGGGCTGCTCCAGTTCGGCGCCTTCTGGCACCTTCTCGCCCAGGGTCGTGTCGATCAGCTTGCCGCCCTTGAGCAGTTTCAGGCCAAAATCCTCGGCCATCTTGAAGACGCTGGGCGCCCAGACCACCTTGCCGGGGTCGTCATGGCCAAGCACCACGAAGAGGAAGCCCGTGCCCTCGTCGAGCTTTTCAAAGCCGCGGAACATGTGCGTCGGCACGGTCGCCACATCGCCCGGTTCAACATCGATATAGCCGTCGCTCTTGTCCGGACCAAAGACAAAGCGCCACTTGCCGGTATGCACCACGAAGGTCTCGGCGGTGAGATGGCTGTGCTGGGAATTGGTGCAACCATAAGGCTGGCGCGCCGCACCGACATTGAAGCCGTGGGCCTCGGGGATATGCACCACCTGTGCCGGGTTCTCCGACACGCCCGGCCCGATGATGGTGAAATTCTCCTTGCGGTCCGAACCCGGCGTGCGGGCGTCGATGAAGGCGTTGCGCAGCCCCTTCAGGTCTGCATAGCGCACCAGGCGCCTTTCCATTTCGGCTTGGGTCCAGGTCTTCTGGGTCATGATTTATCCCCTTTCGCGAGGCAGGATAGCATTTTTGCATTCGTATGCAATATGGGTTTCAGATGTGGCAAAGCGATGTTCTTTTCATGCATTTTCGTCAGGCTTTGCTGGGTTTGTAGATGCGCCGGCCGTCGGCTTCGACGATGCCGGTCTTGGGCAGGCGCGCGGAGGTCCGCACCACCAGTTCGCCGTTGAGGATGCGGTGCTCGGCTTCGATTTCGCCGGAAGCGATCTGCCCCATCAGCATGCCCACCGTGGCTTCCACCATGCGCTTGAGCGGCTGGCTCATGGTCGTGATGCCATAGGAGGTCCAACGGGCCGGGCCGACATCGTCATAGCCGACAATGGAGAGGTCCTCTGGAATATTGAGCCCGAATTCGTAGCGGGCCACATCCATCACCGCGACGGCCATATGGTCGTTGGCGACAAAGATCGCATCTGGCCTGTCAGACCGGCCCAGCATCTGCCGCACCGCCACTTCGGCTTCGGTCCGGTTGTAGTTGCCCACGCCAACGACAATATCGTCGTGGCCCGCCGCCGCCAGAGCCTCCCGGTAGCCGGCGAAGCGATCGCGATTGGTGGAGGAGCTTTCGATGCCCGAGATGTATCCGAAGCGCTTGTGACCGCCCGCGAGCAGGAACTCGGCGATCCGCCGGCCCCCTTCGCGGTTGCTGGTGGTGACGCTGGAGACCGCGTCGCGCTCGGTGGTTCGGTTGAACAGCACCACCGGAATTCCCGCCGTGGCACACTCTTCGGAGAGGTGCGAAGACAGGGTCGTCGAAGCCAGAATGATGCCGTCGACCCTATATTGCATCAACTGGTCGAACACTGGATCGCTATCGCGATCCATCTGTCCGGTAAACAGGAGCAGGCGATAATTCTCCTTGGCCAACAGCCGGCCAAGTTCCTCAAGCACGTCCGGATAGAACAGATTTTCGAGATAAGCCATCACGACCGCAATGATGCGGGAGCGATTGGTGATCAGTGATCGTGCAATGGCATTGGGCCGGTAGCCCAGTTCCTTGGCTGCATCCATGACCTTGGCGCGGGTCTTGGGGGAGATAGAGGCGCCGGGGGTAAATGTGCGGGAGACTGCGGACTGCGAGACACCGGCGCGCCGCGCAACTTCCGACGAGGTCACTCCCGGCTTTTTTACTCCGCTGTCCATCCGCCATCCACCAGGAGGGCGGTGCCGGTAATCAGCGCCGCCGCGTCGGAAGCCAGAAATACGATCGGCCCCATGATATCCTCCACCCGCCCGAGCCGCCCCAGTTTGATCTTGGACAAGACCCAGGCACGGAAATCGGGGTCGCTGAGGTTCTTGGCCGTCAATTCGGTCTCGATAAAGGTCGGGCAGACCGTATTGACCCGAATATTGCTGGCCCCGAGCTCAATGGCCAAGGCTTTTGTCAGACCTTCAACAGCATGTTTGCTGGCCGCATAGACGGCGCGGTCAGGCCCGCCGACATGGCCCATTTGCGAGGAGACGTTGATGACCGACCCGCCCAGTCCCGCTGCCTGCAATTTGCCGACCACTGCCTGGGTGACAAAAAGCGTAGCGGCAAGATTAAGCTGCATGACGGCCTGATAGTCCGCAGGCGTGATCATGGCGAGATTGCTGTGCCGCCCAGTCCCGGCCGAATTGACGAGGATGTCGAAAGGCGCGCTGTCCTCGACGAAGGCTTTGACGCCGTCCAAATCGGTTATGTCGAGCGCCACGCCCTCCACCGCATGTCCCGCCGCGGCCATCTCGTTGACTACCTTCTCCACATCCGCGGCCGTCCGCGCCGCCACTGTGACATGGGCGCCGGCCTCCGCCAGTGCCACCGAAGCCCCCAACCCGATGCCCCGCGTGCCACCGGTCACCAGGGCGCGCCTGCCGTCGAGGCGAAAGCTGGGGGTCTTGGGCAGGGTCATGTTAGTGATCGCTTTTTCTGGCCGGGGTCGCAGCCGTACCATAGGGCACGTTGCGGCGGCCATAGCGCCGAACGCGAATATTGGCCTGTTCGGCATGGCCGACAAAGCCTTCGAGCATGGAGAGCCGCGAACCATACTCACCGATCATCGCCGAAGCAGCGTCGGTGCTGACGCTTTGCCAAGTGCAGGTCTTGAGGAATTTGCCCACCCATAGCCCGCCGGTATAGCGCGCTGCCTTCATGGTCGGGAGGGTGTGGTTCGTGCCGATCACCTTGTCGCCATAGGCCACATTGGTGCGTGGGCCCAGGAACAGAGCGCCGAAATTGGTCATGTTGTCCCGGAACCACATATCGCGGTCGGTCATCACCTGCACATGCTCGGACGCGATGCGGTCAGCCTCGACCAGCATCTCCTCGTAGCTCTCGCAGACAATGATTTCGCCATAGTCCTCCCAGGATTTCCGCGCCAGATCGGCTGTGGGAAGAATGTCGAGCAGGCGCTCGATCTCGGCCATGGTGTCGCGGGCCAGTTTCTCCGAATTGGTCAGCAGGATAGCGGGCGAATTGGGGCCGTGCTCGGCCTGTCCGAGCAGGTCCGTGGCGCATAGCTCGCCATCCACGGTTTCGTCGGCGATCACCAGCGTCTCGGTCGGACCGGCAAAGAGGTCGATGCCGACGCGCCCATAAAGCTGCCGCTTGGCCTCAGCCACAAAAGCGTTCCCGGGTCCCACCAGCATATCGACCGGCTCAATGCTTTCGGTGCCGATGGCCATGGCGCCAATCGCCTGAATGCCGCCCAGCACATAGATTTCGTCGGCCCCTGCCATGGCCTGCGCAGCAACGATCGCCGTCGCCGGCTTGCCATTGAAGGGGGGCGCGCAGGTGATGACACGCGGACAGCCAGCCACCTTGGCAGTCAGAACCGACATATGCGCCGAAGCAAGCAGCGGATATTTGCCGCCCGGCACATAGCAACCCACGGCATTGATGGGCACATGCCGGTGCCCCAGCGTCACGCCCGGCAGGGTCTCGACGCTGAGCTCGAGCATCGTGTCCTTCTGCTTTTGCGCAAAATTGCGCACCTGGGTCTGGGCAAATTCGATATCGGCGAGATCCTGGTCAGTCAGCTGCGCCTTGCAGGCGTCGATTTCCGCCGGGCTTAGCCGGAAGTCGTTGCGGTCCCATTTGTCGAACTTGAGCGAGAGCTCGCGCACCGCCTCGTCACCGCGCTTTTCGATATCGGCCAGGATGGTTTCAACGGTTGCCCGGACTTGACGATCCGCCTCCGCCCGCTCTTCGACATCCTTACCGCGCTTCAGCCAGATTGGCATGGGTGGCTCCCCTCGATAGTGTTTTCAAGAAGCCGCATACGTATGCAGCAAATAGTTCCAAAGCGCGTTTGAACGCGAGGTTTGGCCGCATCATCGCGGCACGGGTGGTCTTTGCAGGCTGGTGTCGGTGGCCCGCTCATAGGCGTGGCCGACTTGGACGATCCGGGCTTCATCGTGATGCCGTCCGATGATCTGCATGCCGATGGGCAGG
Organism: uncultured Devosia sp.; assembly: GCF_913055165.1. Classification (GTDB taxonomy): domain Bacteria; phylum Pseudomonadota; class Alphaproteobacteria; order Rhizobiales; family Devosiaceae; genus Devosia. The sequence goes on along the minus strand of NZ_CAJXJS010000012.1, from coordinate 20,581 downwards.
CCTTGGTGAAACCCGATCGGCACCGCCAGCACCGGGTGGCCGGACACGTTGAAGCCGATGGTGCGCATGGGCGTCCACACGGCTTCTTTCTCGAAGGGCGCAACGGGCAAGGCCGTGGTCAGCGCGCCCACGGTAATCAGCACGTCGTGCCGGTCCAGCAGCCCATCGACGGTGGCTCGGAAGGCCTCGCCAGCATCACGCGCCCTGGTCACTTCGGCGTCTGTGAGCGCCAGGCCGGCCGCCAGACTGAGATAGGCGCGGCGCCCATAGGCCTCGGGGTTATCACGCAGACCATCGGCATGCAGCCTGAAGCTTTCCGCATGCAGTATCGCCGCCACCGCCACTTCCACACCCGCATAGTCGGGCATCTCCACTTCGTTTACCACAGCGCCAAGCTGCGACAGCACCGATATGGCGGTGTCGATTGCCGCGGCGACTTCGGGCATGGCCTGGGGATCGTGCACAAACCAGTTGCGGGCATAGCCGACCCGTAAGCCGGATAGGGCTTCCCCGATGCGCGAACACGCCGCTTGCTGGCCCACCCGACCACCGAGGACATCCAGGGTCAGCGCGGCCTCGGCGACAGTTGCGCTGACCGTACCGACATGATCGAGGCTGGGTGCCAGGTCGAGTACGCCATGGGTCGACACAGTGCCATAGGTGGGCTTGAGACCCACAGTGCCGCAGTAGAAGCTCGGCCCGCGCACCGAGCCGCCGGTATCGGTGCCGATCGAAGTGCGGATCAACCCGCCGGCAACGGCAGCGGCGCAGCCCGAGGAGGAGCCGCCGGTAATATGCTCGGGATTCCAGGGATTTCGTGCCGGCGGAAACAGCCCGTTCTTGTCCGGTCCGACCGTGGCCCATTCATAGGTCGCGAGCTTGCCGATAATGATGGCACCCGCCTCGCGCAGGCGGTGAACCACCTCGGCGTCGTTCTTGGCAGTTACATCGGCCCGGCCCGGCGCATTGGCCGTCGTGGGCACGCCTGCGACATCGATCAGGTCTTTGATGCCCACGGGGATGCCATGGAGTGGCCCACGGTCCAGACCTTCGGCGAGTTCGCTGTCTGCTTGCGCGGCCTCCGCCAGCGCACTTTCTTCCAGCACACGATAGAAACTGAGATAGACCGGGTCCCGCGCAGCAATGCGGGCCAATGTGGCGCGCGTCAATTCGAGTGCGGAGAGCCGCCCTTCGCGAAGGCGCGCACCCAGCGCGAATATGTCGAGATCACAGATGGCCTCGTCAGGCCGGGCAAGACCTTGCGGATGCTCCTGGGCAGCGAGCCCGTCATGCATCCACGCAGCAAGCTTTTCCACACCCGCTGCCTCGTCCGCAGTCAGCCTCAACCCCGCCGCCTCTAGCGCGGCCTTGAACCGATCATCAAATGCGCCGTCCCGCGCCATGGTTCAGGCCTCGATCCGCGCGCCGCTGGCATTGTCGAACAGATGGCAAGCCGAAGCCGGGATCGCAATGCGGGCCATGTCGCCAATCTCGGCGCGATAGTCCTTGCCCACCTTGATGGAAACCAGCTCCCCTGCCACGCGCATGGAAAGCATGGTGGCCTCGCCCAGCAGTTCAACCGAATAGATCGGCGCTTCAATCTGGCCATTGGCTTCGGCCAGGGTCGCGTCCTCGGCCCGGAACCCGAGCGTGACAGCGCCGCTTGCAGTCCCCGGCAGCCCTTTGATCCGAATGCCCTGGCTGGTGAAGACACCATCCTTCACTTCGCCGCTGACAAGGTTCATGGCCGGCGAACCGATGAAGCTCGCGACAAATGTATTGGCGGGGCGGTCGTAGATCTCCATCGGCGTGCCGACCTGCTGCACCACGCCCTTGTTCATCACCACCACGCGGTCGGCCAGGGTCATGGCCTCGATCTGATCATGCGTCACATAGATCGTGGTAGTCTTGAGCGCGTGGTGCAGGTTCTTGATCTGGGCGCGGGTCGAGACGCGCAGCTTGGCATCGAGGTTGGAGAGGGGCTCGTCCATCAGAAACGCATTGGGCTCGCGCACGATCGCCCGGGCCAGCGCCACGCGCTGCCGCTGCCCGCCCGAAAGTGCCGCCGGCCGTCGCTCCAGGAACGGCTCCAGCTCCACCATCGCCGCCGCCTTCATGACCCGTTCATTATGCTGGTCCTGGGGTATCTTCCGGACCTTGAGCGGGAAACGAATGTTCTCGTAGACCGTCATGTTCGGATAGAGCCCGTAGCTCTGGAACACCATGGAAATATCGCGGTCCTTGGGCTCAAGCTTGTTGACGAGCCGGTCGCCGATCCAGATTTCGCCTTCGGTGATTTCCTCCAACCCCGCGATCATGCGCATGGTCGTCGTCTTGCCGCACCCCGAAGGTCCCAGCAAAACCAGGAATTCCTGGTCGGCAATGTCGAGGTTGAAATTGTCGACGCCGACAAATTTGTTCCAGCGCTTGGAGACGTTCTTGAGACGGATCTGGGCCATGGGATCAGCCTTTCACTGCGCCGGCGGTCAGGCCGCTGACGATCTGGCGTTGGAAGAAGAGCACGAGAATGAAGAGCGGCGCGGTGGCCGAGACCACGGCGGCCACGGCATACATCACATTGCCCGTCTCCTGGATGGAGCCCAGGAAGCTCGAAATCTTGGGCACCATGGTCTGGTTGTCGGCGCTCAGCAACATGGCCGTCACGGCGAAGTCATTGTAGCCCAGCAGGAAACTGAAGAGCCCCGTCGTCACCACGCCCGGCCACATGACCGGCATGATCACCAGCCTGAAGGCCTGGAAACGGGTACAGCCATCCACCATGGCGCTTTCGTCGAGATCCTTGGGGATCGAGAGGAAGAAGGAGTGCAGCATCCAGAGCGTGAAGGGCTGGTTGATCGCCACCAGCACGATGATGGAGGTGGGCAGCACGCCCCAGATATTGAGCTGGAAGAACGGCAGAAGATATCCCGAGACCAGCGTAATATGCGGCATGGCCCGGAACACCAGCGCCGCGATCAATATCCAGAAGGCGTAATTGCGGCCCGAGCGCGCCAGCGCGTAGCCGCCCAGTGTGCCAAGAGTAAGGGAAATGGCGGTGACGCAGATCGTGACGATCACGGTATTGAACGCGGCCCGCCAGAAGTCACGGGTAATCCAGGCACCGTAATATCCGGCGCCGGTGAAGGCCTCGCCGGTCTGGCGGATGGTGGCGGTACCGAAAATCGCATTCCACCAGCTCTCGCGAGAGAAGAAATCCGCCTCAACCTTGAACGATCCCCAGACCGTCCAAAGGAACGGCACCGCGGCCAGGATCACCCAGAAGACGATGAAGCCATAAATTAGCGTGTTGAGCAGTACGGGGCGCTTGTGGGCCATTGCTTCGGACATGATCACACCGCCTTGTGCTTGAATTCACGCCAGGTGCGCACCAGCACCGGCGAAAGCAGGATGACGACCCCGATAATTGTCAGCACCGAGGTGGCTCCGGCCGAGCCGAACTGCTGCGCGTCCCCGCTCAGATCGTTATAGATCAGCCAGCTCAGGGAGGTGGCATTGGCTTCGGCCGAGAACCCCACAATGGGTTCAAAGACGCGGAAATTGTCCATCAGCTGCACCAGCGCCACGAAGGTTGCGAGCGGGGCAAGGTGTGGGATGATGACGAAGCGGATGCGCTCCCAGCGTGAGGCGCCATCGATCATCGCCGATTCCAGCGTGTCTCCCGGCACGGTCTGCAGACCGGCATAAAACACCACAAAGGAGAACGGTGCATTGGTCCAGACGCCATAGGTCAGCAACGCGCCCCAGGTGAGCGCCGGGGAGGCGCGCAGCGACAGGGTCGGGTCGCTGAAAATATGCTGGATGGTTGCGCCCAGAATGCCATTAGGGCTGAGCATCCAATAAAGGATCAACGAGCCGATCAGCGGCGTGATGATCATGGGCAGAAGCGAGAAGAAGATGATCGGCCCCTTGGTCACCTTGGGCAGGGCATTGACCGCCAGCGCGATGCTAAAGCCCAGCGCCATGGCCAGCGGCGTCACGACAAAGCAATAGACCAGGGTGAAAATCAGCGCCTTGTAGAAGGGCAAGTTGAGGATCTGTGCCCATTTCGCCGGCAAGCCGCGATCGGACGAGAGGATAGCACCCAGCTCGGCGCTTGCCAGGTGGGCCCGGTCGACATAGGTGCCCAGACCGTTGAACCGCCCCAGCGGTTGTGCATCTCGCAGCGCGGCAGTGGCCTCTGAATCGACGCGCAATTCGCTTGTACAGCCGCCGAAGGGTTGGCAGTTCTCGACCTCCACCATGACCTGCTCATGACTGACATAGAGCGACTGCAGCACGACCGACACGATCGGCAGGGCAATGAACAGCACCATGGCAATCAGCGATGGCAGGATGAAAGCAAAGAATGTCTTGTGCGGCATGCCTGCCTCCTCAGAGTGCCTAGCCTGTCGGCATCAGAACGGAACGGGCGAGCCCATGGTGCAAAACCTGCGTTCGGCCCTTCGCTAGCAGCGAACTTTCAGTTGCGCAGCGCGAGCGGGGAGCCTCCTCCCGCGTACGGGAGGAGGCGCAGCTTGCTGGAGGAAGAACTTATTGAAGGAACCCAGCGCCGCGGGCAGCAGTGTCGTAGGCGGCCTTGACGTCTGCAAGTGCCTGGTCGGCATCCTCACTGCCAGCCATGAATTCAGCCAGTTCAGTAGAGAGCGCGGTGTGCAGCAGTCCCATATAGGGCTGCATCGGATAGGGGCGCGCACCACCATTGGCATTGGCAATGACACCGACTGCGGCCGGACCGGGTTCGTAGCCCGCGATCAGCCACGTGGCGACATCCTTATTGGCCATCATCATGTCCGGGGAAACGCCGTGAACCATGGCCCGGAAGGAGGCTTCAGCGTCTTCATCCGAGATATTCTTGGCGATGGTGAACCCGTCCCACCACAGCGCCGCTGCCGGCGTGGAACCGCCGCCGATGGTGGGCGCGGCAGTCAGAACAGTGTTCTCGACCACGCCGTCCACTGCGCCTTCGTCGTCAAGAATGGCGCCAGCCAGCGACCCCCACTCATTCATGATGGCGACATTGCCGGCTTCATATTCCTTCTGGATCTCGGTGGCGTCATAAGTGAGGTAATCAGGATCCATATAGGCGGTCATTTCACGCATGACCCGCAGGGCTTCGCGCCCGTTTTCATTGTCGATGGTCAACTCGGCGCTGCCTGGGGCAAAGAACTCGCCGCCTGTGCCCAGGTAGTTGTTGACGAATTCCGCCGCGAGGTCCCAGCCGGGTTTGACCGAGGCCGCCAGCGGATACTCCATCAACCCCGCTTCCTTGATGGCAGCGGCGGCGGCCAGCACCTCGTCATAGCTCTTGGGAGGCTCGATACCGGCCTCTTCCAGAATGTCCTTGCGATAGAACATGTGCTGACCATTGCCCATAAAGGCGATGGCCATGATCTTGCCGTCGATCTTGACCAGTTGGCTGGGCTGCAGGTCCTGGCCGTATTTGGCGACCAGATCATCGAGTGGCCGGATCAGGTCCGCATTGAGCAGCGGCACGATGGAATTGTTGGCCACAACCGCCACGGTGTATTCGGCTGGATTGATGGTCAGGGCCGGTACCTGGATTTCCTTGTGCTCGGCCGTCGCGTTGGCAGTCACCACCACGGCGTCGGAAGCGCATTCCTGAGCAGTGGCATTGATCGTGCGCAATGCCTCAAAGTCATTGCTGAGAATGCGGACCGAACCGGCCTCGATCCCACAGTCGGCGAAGGCGGCGCCCGTTCCCAGGGCCAGGGCAGTCGCCGATATGGCGAGTGTGATAAGGGGCTTCATGTTGTTTCTCCTGACTTTGGGTACCTGGTACCCACCCTCGCTGCGAAAACCGGGCATCCGGCTGCCGCAACTCTGCAGCGTTCCTACCTATTGCATACGTATGCATAGCATACTTGCATTCGTATGCAATAGGCACCTTTGCACATCGAGACCGGCCAGGCAACGACTGCCTTCTGCGCCGGAACGCATGCACCTGGTTTGCGTTTTCCTTCGAGCATGCTGAAGCACGTGGGGCGCAGGACCGCGCAGTGGCATTTATCGTATTGTAACACTAATGCGAGCGTGGTAACGATTTCAGCAGGAAGAGGAGGATAGGCTGTAGGGGTGACATCTCAACCGCGTCAAAAGCGGCTCTGAGTGGTCTTGCCTTGTCCAGCCTCAAACAAAACCTCCCACATGAATGTCGCCAACAAGGGGAGGACGTGTTGGCACTACTGGAACTATCAGGCGTGACCAAGGAGTTCGGCGCCATCCGAGCGCTCTCCGATGTCAGTTTTACCATTCAGCCCGGCGAGGTCGTCGGCCTGATGGGAGATAATGGCGCCGGCAAGTCGACGCTGGTCAAGATCATATCGGGCATCTATCAGCCGACCGCCGGTACGCTGCACTTCTCGGGAAGTCGTGCCCATATCCACAGCCCGGGCGAAGCCCGGCGGCTAGGCATCGAGACCGTTTACCAGGATCTCGCTCTGGCCGACAATCTGACTGCCGCCGAGAACATCTTCCTGGGCCGGGAACTCAAGCGCCAGATTGGACCACTCCGCTTCCTGCGGCATGCCGCCATGAACGCCCGGGCGGCCGAACTCTTTGCCGAGCTCAAGTCTGAGACACGCGCGGACGACTATGTGCGGCAGATGTCTGGCGGACAGCGCCAGGCTGTCGCGATCGCCCGCACCCGGCTGTCCGATGCCAAGCTGATCCTGATGGACGAGCCCACCGCTGCCATCTCGGTGCGGCAAGTCGCCGAGGTGTTGAACCTTATTCACCGCCTCAAAGAGGCCGGCATTGCTGTCATCCTGATCTCCCACCGCATGCCCGACGTCTTCGCGGTGTGCGAACGCGTCATCGTCATGCGCCGGGGCACCAAGGTCGCTGACAAGGCCATTACTGCATCCTCGCCTGAAGAAGTCACAGCGCTGATCACCGGCGCCAAGGAGGCTGCGTGATGACTGACACCCATGCCACGACATTCACCAATGTGGGACGCACCCGCTTCTGGCAGCGCGGATTCCTGGCCAGCCAGTCGGCTTATGTGCTGGCGGCGCTGATCCTGCTCATCATCGTCATGAGCTTCCTGTCACCCAACTTTCTGACCAGCGGCAATGTCTCCAATATCACCCGCAATTTCTCCTTCATCGCCATTGCCACGCTGGGCATAACGCTGGTGATCATTACAGGGGGGATCGACCTGTCCGTGGGGTCGACAATTGCTCTGGCCGCCACCATCACTTCCCTGACAATGAACGGCCTGAACACGGCCGAATTCTATCCCTTTGCCGGCAGCGCGCTCCTGATATCCCTTGTTGCAGGTCTTTCCGCCGCGGCGGCCGTAGGTCTGTTCAATGGAGTGGCAATCGCCAAGCTCAAGCTCAGTCCATTCGTGACCACGCTGGGCACACTCTCCATGGTGCGTGGCCTGGTCTATGTGGCCACTCAGGGCCGCGGCACATTCCCCGCCGGACCGGACAAGGAACTCTTCCTTGCTGTCACCGCAGGCAAGTTCGGCGAAGTGCCCGTGGCTTTCTTCTACCTGATCATCTGTGCGGCAATCATGTGGGTGGCGCTCAACCACACGGCCTGGGGCAAACATGTCTTTGCCATCGGCAGCAATGAGAATGCTGGGCGGCTGACTGGCGTCGCGGTCGATCGGGTCAAGATCCAGGTCTACGTGCTGTGTTCGCTGGCCGCCGGGGTCAATGGCATCATCATTTCCGGCTGGCTCGGCTCGGCTCCGGCCAATCTCGCCACCGCGTACGAGCTGACCATTATCGCGGCTGCCGTGATCGGCGGCGCCAACCTGGCGGGTGGCGTCGGCGGGGCGGCCGGGGCCATTATCGGTTGCATCCTCATCGAGGTGATCCGAAACGGACTGGTCCTGGCGCGCGTCGACCCCTACTGGCAGCAGACCCTGGTGGGCGCGATCATCGTTGCCGCCGTGTTGGTGGACCGGCTGCGCTCGTCGCGCAACGGCTGAGTTTACATCGAGATCGCCCTGTCCGGCCGAGGGGGCTGGGCCGGGTGTCAAATGGCCAGCGGAGACATCCGCTGGCAACAGAAGCGGCTTGCCCGGGGGCAAGCCCAACGGAGGAGACTATTATGACCAAAACTGCAATCGTGCTCGGTACGATCGCCACCATGTTCCTCGGCGGTACCGCCATTGCCCAGGACAGCTACACCTTCGCTGTCGTGCCCAAGGCAATGAACAATCCGTTCTTTGACCTGGCCCGCGACGGTTGCGAGGCCCGGGCCGCTGAACTGGGCAATGTGACCTGCCTCTATATCGGCCCGGTCGAGCACGAAGCCACCACCCAGGCCCAGATCATCGAGGATCTGATCACTCAGGGCGTCGACGGTCTGGCCATTTCAGTGTCGGACATTGCCGCCGCCACCACCGTCATCGACCGTGCCACTGAGGCTGGCATTGCTGTTATCACCTTCGATTCCGATGCCCCCGACAGCACCCGCACCGCCTATGTCGGCACCGACAACAAGCTGTTCGGTGAAGACTTGGGCAAGCTGCTGCTGCAGGTGGCGCCCGATGGTGGCACCTATGGCATGATCTCCGGAGGAGCCGCCGCACCGAACCTGGCCCTGCGCGTCGATGGCGTGCGTGAGGCCCTTGCCGGTTCGAACTGGACCGAAGTGCCCGGTTCGCCGACCTTCTCGAACGACGATATCGCCCTTGCCGTGCAGCAGATGGGCGATCTCAAGACCGCCAATCCGGATATCTCGGCCATCGTGCCGGTCGGTGGCTGGCCCATGTTCGCGCCCGACGGCTGGAAGAACTTTGTCGACCAGTACAAGGCGGAAGTGGACAGCGGTGAACTCGCTCTGGTGGTGGCGGACACCCTTCCCCAGCAGCTCGAACTGCTCAAGGAAGGCTATGCACATGGCCTCGTCGGCCAGCGCCCCTATGAGATGGGTCAGAAGGCCATGGACACGCTGCTTGCCATCAAGAATGGCGAGACTGTCGACGAGATCATCTACACGGGCAACGACGTCGTCACCCAGGAGAACGTCGATCAGTTCCTGAACTAAACCTTATGTCCGGGGTGGTCCGCCACCCCGGACAACCCTTGTTCCTGGATCTCCCAAAGGCCAATCACGTCGCATTTTTTGGCCGGCAACTGGCCCCGCATCTGCGGGGCTTTTTTGTCCATTAGCCACCGCGACAGCAACGGCGTCCAACTTGACTTTCTCGGATTTGCCATCCACCAAGCTCGCAATGCCTGCCATGCATTGGAGTTTTCAGCGGAGCCATGTCCACTTCGAAGCGCCCCCGCGGTAGCCGACCCACAATGATGGACGTCGCATCGGCTGCAGGCGTCTCACAAGCCACTGTTTCCCTCGTCCTGAACGGCAGCAAGCTTGCCCGCCTGAGCGACGAAACCCGCAAGCGCGTCATGGAAGCAGCTGACAGGCTCAACTATAAATTCGTCCGTCGCAGCCCAAAATCCGCCCGCAATGACCAGGCGACAATCCTGTTTGTCGCGGACGAAGCATCCACCGATCCGTGGATGACCCTTGCCTTCGAAGGTGCCCGGGACAAGGCACTCGACTATGGTGTGAACGTGCTCATGGCCGTCAGTCATGGCGATGCCGAATTCGAAGAGGGCCTTCTGACGAACCTGGTCGACCAGCCGATTTTGGGCATCATCTATGGCACCATCCTGACCCGTCAGGTCAACCTGCCGGCCGCTTTTGCCGAACATCAGGCCGTTCTGGTGAACTGCTATGACCAGAACGGCGTTCTGCCTTCAGTGCTGCCGGCGGACCTGTTGGGCGGCAGGGTCGCCACCGAGCACCTGATTGGTCTGGGTCGCAGACGGATCGGCATGATCAACGGGCAGCGCGGCCTGGATAATCCCCGGGACCGCCTCAAGGGATACAAGCAAGCCCTCACATCGCACGACATCCTGTTTGATCCGGACCTGGTCAAACCCGGGAACTGGGAGCCCTCGTCAGGTTTTCAGATGACGCTCGAACTCATGGCTCTGGACAATCCGCCCGATGCCATCTTCTGCGCGAACGATCTCATGGCCATGGGCTGTTTCGACGCGCTCAAGCAACTTGGGCTGAAGATACCTGATGATGTTGCGGTGATCGGATATGACGACCGCGAAATCGCGCGCTTCCTGCACCCGCCGCTGACCACCCTGGTGCTACCCCAATACGAAATGGGGCAGACAGCGGCCGAACTGTTGCTGGACGCAGTCAATGGCCTGACGACAGGTCCCAAGCGCATCAAGGTCGAGTGCGAATTGATCGAGCGCGAGTCGACGCTGGGCACGCGTCAGCCAGCGCTGGAGGGGGCGGCCGAGTAAACGACCGCCCTGCCCCGAACGTGCCTGGCCTCACTCGGACGAGCGTGCGCTGCGCAGGCGATCGAACGCCACGGCAATGACGATGAACGAGCCAACAAAGGCGCCCTGCCAGAAGGTGCTGATACCGAGCAGGATCAGGCTGTTGCGGATGACCTCGATCAGCAGCGCCCCGACCACCGCCCCAAACGCGGTGCCAACACCGCCGGCCAGATTGGCGCCGCCAATCACGGCCGCAGCGATTACCGACAGCTCCATGGCCTGACCGAGATTGGTGGTCACCCCACCCAGCCAGCCCACTTCCAGAATACCGGTGATACCGGCCGTAAAAGCTGAAAACACATAGACCGAAACCTTGAGTGGCTTGACCGCAATGCCGGTCAGCTTGGCGGCCTGCTCATTGCCGCCCATGGCGAACAGATGCTGGCCCCAGCGCGTCCACCGGAAGGCAAAGCCTGTCAGTACGGCCAATACAGCCAGAACGATCAACGGGTTCGGCATGCCCAGGGTGGACCCTCCACCGAGCCCCAGCAGCAAGCTGTGATCCGGGCCAAATTCATAGATCATCTTGTTGTTGGAGAGCACCATGGCCAGGCTTCGCGCCAGTGACAGCATGCCAAGCGTCACGACGAAGGCGGGCATGCCCGCATAGGCGATCAATATGCCGTTCACCAGCCCCACCGCCACCGCAGCCAGCAGGGCAACGGGTATGCCAATCCATATCGGCATTCCGCCTGACATGATCACCGCGATCGTCATGGCAGAAAGGACGACCGTCGACCCAACCGAGAGATCGATGCCGCCGGAGGCGATCACGGCTGTCATGCCGATGGCTATGATTCCCACAAAGGCGAAATTGCGGGAGACGTTGAACAGGTTCCTCTCGGTGGCAAAGGTATCGGTGAGCAGGGTCAGCGCCAGGCAGGCCAGCACAGCCGCAAGAAAGACCCAGAAGGTTTGCCGGCTCGACAGCCGGGCGAGCAGGCTCTTGTGTTCGGATGCGCCGATGATTTCATCAAGTGTTGAATTGGTCGACATTCGTGTTGTCCTCGGCGGTTCAGGCGGCCTCGATGGCCCCGGTAATCAATCCGGTCACTTCTTCTGGTGACGACTCGGCGGCGCGCTTGCTCGCAACCAACCGGCCACGGCGCAGCACCGCTATCTTGTCCGCGACTTCGAAAACGTCCGGCATGCGGTGACTGATCAGGACCACCGCGATTCCATGGTCCCGCAGGTTGCGAATGAGGTTGAGCACCTCTGTGACCTGACGAACGGAAATGGCCGCCGTGGGCTCGTCCATCAGCACGATCCGCGCATCGGTGAGCAGGGTCCGCGCAATGGCTACGGCCTGCCTCTGTCCACCGGACATCCGATGCACCAGATCGCGCGGCCTTGTCTCGGACTTGAGGCGAGCGAAGAGCTGCGCCGACTTGGCGTGCATGCCGGAATAATCAATGAGCCGCAGCGGCCCGATCTTGCGCAGCAGCTCCCGCCCCAGAAACACATTGGACGCTGCCGATAGATTGTTGCACAGGGCGAGATCCTGATAGACGACCTCAATGCCGGCGCGCTGAGCGTCGCGTGGCTTGTGAAACTCCGCCTTTCGATCCCCCACATAGAGCGCACCGCTGGTTGGAGCGAAATTGCCGGCAATGACTTTGACCAGGGTCGACTTGCCCGCCCCGTTGTCCCCCATCAATCCCACAACTTCACCCGGCTCAATCGCCAGAGATACGTCATTCAGGGCCTGAATAGCACCGAAGTGCTTACTCACGCCGTCCAGTCTCAATGCGCTCATGCGCCTCCCTTTCTACCTCGCATGCGTCGTCTTCCCGCAAGGGTCACGTCGCGTCCGCCGTTCCTCCGACAGCGCCGCAACCCCTTCCTCATGCCCAGCCTTGCGACCCGCAACACAAAGTGGGTTGACGCGCATCCCATTCCGGTGCTGATATTATCACATAATATGATCAGTCACTCCAGTGGTTTGATTTATATTATCGCTGCGACCGCGCGACACCTGCACACAACAGCATGGCGGGGCGGCGGCCCGTTCGGCGGCGCCATGCCGAACATCCAGAGGGAGGAAATCAACGAATGAAGCTCAACCAGATCACCATAGCGGCGGCTGCACTCGCGCTCGCTGCCACGCAGGTTCAGGCCCAGGACAAGCAGACTTTGGCCATTGTCGTGAAAGGTCTCGACAACCCGTTCTTTGAACAGATCAATCTCGGCTGCCAGGATTGGGCAGCCAACAACCCAGACTCCGAGTATGAATGCCTTTACACCGGACCCGCCTCGAGCGCCGACGAGGCCGGACAGGTGCAGCTCGTTGACGATCTGATCACACGCGGCGTTGCAGCAATCGCCATCTCTCCGTCCAACGCGCCGGCGATGGCCAATCGTCTGCGGGAGATCGCCCCATCCATCCCCGTCATGACCGTCGACGCCGATCTGTCAGAAGCCGATCGGGACCTCCGCGCGACATTTCTGGGCACGGACAACTACCTGATGGGCGTCATGATGTCCGAACAGGCGATGCGCCTCAAGCCCGATGGCGGCACGGTGTGCCTGCAGCTGGGCAACGTAGCGGCGGACAACATCAATGCGCGCGCAGCTGGTTTCCGCGACACAATTGCTGGCTCCGAAGGTACTGATCGTCTCACCGGCCAATCCGGCTGGTCCGAGATCGAGGGCTGCCCTGTCTTCACCAATGACCAGGCGGACCTTGCCAACCAGCAAATGGCCGACGTTTTCACGGCAAATCCGGATCTGGACGCCTTCATCCTGGTTGGCGGCTGGGCGCAGTTCGCCCCACAGGCCTACGCCCAGGTCACGGATCAGGTCATGGACCGGCTGTCCAGCAACGACCTCATCATCGTCGCAGGCGATACACTGCCGCCGCAGGTGCAGGCCTTCAACGAGGGCCGCAGCCACGCCCAGATCGGTCAGCGGCCTTTCGAAATGGGGCAGCGCTCGCCTGACGTGATGATCCAGCTCATCAACGGCGAGCAGGTCGACGACCCGATCTACACGGGTCTGGACGTCTGCACGCGCGAAGAGCCCGGCTTCTGCGCCCAGTAGCCAACCAACGGGGCGTGGCGCAACTCGCCACGCCCAGACCACTCACAAAGAGGTTCAGGCGTGAGACTGCTTGTTACCGGCATCACCGGCAAGGTGGGTGCCAGCTTTCTGCCTGCGTTTCGGGCAGACCCCAGGTTCGCTGACTGGCAGATCAGAGCAATCTGCAACAACCGGATCATTGATGATCCGTCCGTTGAGATTGTCCAGGCGTCTATTTCCGATGCGGACGCCATGGAATCCGCCATGGACGGGGTCACGCACGTGCTTCACATGGCGTCGGTCAAGGAGTCGCCGAAACTGGCCATCGATATCGGCGTCAAGGGTATGTTCAACCTGCTCGAGGCCTTTCGCAAGGCACCTCGCGCCCACCAGTTCCTGCTGATTAGCGGGGACTGCACCGTCGGCCACATCCAGCAGCCCTACGACGAACCGATCACCGAAATGTCCCCGCGCCGCGCCTATCCGGGCTGCTATGCGCTGACCAAGGCGATCGAGGAAGTCATGCTGGAGCAGTATCGCATCCAGTATGGCATCAACACGTGCTGTCTGCGTGCACCCTGGATCATGGAAAAGGACGACTTCCGCTACGCACTGAGCTTTCGTGAGCAATTCGGCGGACCGTCCTGGACGGAGCTGCTCGCACCCGATCAAATCTCCAGCTACGCCCGCAATGAAACCATCCCATTGCTGCGTGATGTACGCGGCATGCCGCTCAGACGGAACTTCATCCATGTCGACGATCTGGTGAGCGCCATTCTGTCGGCGCTCGACAATGCCGCCGCAGAGGGACAGCTGTTCAACATTTCGATGAACGCGCCCGTTGACTACGGCGAGGTTGCCGAGCACCTGCGCGCGACACGCGGGTTGTCGGCCGCCGAAATAGATACGCCCTTTCACAGCAACTGGCTCGACAATGCCAAGGCTCGGCTATTCTTGGGCTGGCAACCGCTTGTTGACCTCAAACAACTCATCGACCGGGCATGGACCTATGACCGCGCCCCCGATGATCCGCGCATCGTCTGGTATCCTGGATAGGCGATGATGCGAAACCCAATATCCGACCATCAGAGCTTGCTGTCCGTACACCGGGCGAACGGGCAAATCTGACGGCGGGTATCTACCGCCGAATGGCAGCGGTTTGTCATTCGGCACATCAAATCGTCGGTGACAACGTCCGAGGGACGACCGTCATGGGAGGATGCTATGAAACTTGCAAATGCTGCTTCACTCGCCGTTCTCGCGGCCATGCTGGCCGGTCCGGCAATGGCTCAGGACAAGCCCCAGTTGGCCTTTGTGGTCAATGCCGCGTCTGACTTCTGGAAGCTGGCCGAAGCCGGCGTCGCCAAGGCACAAGAGGAACTGCCCGACTACGAACTGCAGTTCCGCTATCCCGCTCAGGGCACAGCCGCGCTGCAGAACGCGCTGATGGACGACCTTGTCGCCGCCGGCACCGATGCGATCATGATTTCTTCCGCCGATCCGAAAAACTCGACGGACGCATTCAATCGCATTGCCGCCCAGGTCCCCCTGTTCACCACCGACAGCGATGCCCCTGACAGCAACCGCCTGGCCTATCTGGGCTCGTCCAACACCGATGCAGGTGTCCAGGCAGGCGAGATCGCCGTCAAGGCGCTGCCGGATGGCGGCAAATGCATGGGTTTCGTCGGTTTCCTGGGCGCCGATAACGCGGTGGAACGCATCGCCGGCTTCCGTCAGGCCATCGAGGGCTCTGGCATCGAGCTTGTGGACGTACGCGGCGACGATGTCGACTTTGCCCGCGCCCGCTCCAATGTCGATGACGTGCTGGCCGCCAATCCGGAAATCAATTGCATGGTCGGTTTCTACTCATACAATCCGCCCAAGATCTATGAGGCCCTGCAGGCCGCGGGCAAGTTGGGCCAGGTCACGGTCATCGCCTTCGACGAAGATCCGATCACCCTGGGCGCGGTGCGTGAGGGGAGTTTCGCGGGGACCGTTGTGCAGGATCCCTACCAGTGGGGCTACCAGGGCATGCACCTGATGGCCGACTATCTGGAAGGTGACACTTCGGGCATCCCGGAGGATGAGTTGATCATTGTTCCCACCAAGGTCATCGATCAGTCCAATGTCGATGCCTTCGAGGCGGAACTCAAGGCGCGTATTGGCGGGTAATCCTCCCAGCCAACGCATCCGCATCGGGACCTGGCCGGTACCAGGCCCCGGTGCGGGCACGTCCAACGCTAGTGAATTCTCTCTCCAGCCGAGCAGGCGGACTTGATGACTGATACGGACCAAACATCTCCTGCCCCACTTCTGCGGCTGGAAAATATCTCCAAGGTCTATCCTGGAGTGGTGGCACTCTCAGCCGTGCATCTGGAGATATGGCCCGGCGAAGTCGTCGCCCTAATCGGCGAAAATGGCGCCGGCAAATCGACGCTCATGAAGATCCTCGGTGGCGTCATTGAGCCGAGCTCGGGGCACATCAGCATCGACAACGTGGCCTATAGCCGCCTGAACGTCGCGCAATCGCAGGCTGCCGGCATCGCCTTCGTGCATCAAGAACTCAATGTTTTCGACAACCTCAGCGTAGCTGCCAACATCTTTCTTGGACGCGAAATCCGCTCCTCGCTTGGCCTGCTCGACTCTGCCGCCATGTCCCGGGCAGCGGCTCCGCTGCTCAAGCGTGTCGGCGCCCGCTTTGGTCCCGAGGCGCAGGTCGCCTCGCTTTCCCTGGCGGAGCGGCAGCTTCTCGAAATTGCCAAGGCGCTCTCCATCGACGCCCGCATCGTCATCATGGATGAACCGACCTCGTCACTGACCTTGTCCGAAACCCGGACGCTGATGAAAGTCATTGCCGATCTCAAGGCTCACGGTGTCTCCGTCATCTACATCTCGCACCGTCTGGGCGAGGTCGAAGAGTGTGCCGATCGCGTTGTTGGTCTCCGCGACGGCAGGAACGCCGGCACCTTGGGCCGCGAGGGGATCACGCATGATGCAATGATCCGCCTGATGATCGGCCGCGATCTCAAGTCGCTCTATGTCGAGCCAGCACAGCCACGAGGCGAGCCGATCCTGGCGCTGCGCGATGTCCGCATTGCGTCCAATCCGCGCTCCAGCGTCACGCTCGACATCTGCGCCGGCGAAATCGTGGGTATTGCCGGCCTGGTTGGTGCGGGACGCACCGAACTGGCCGAAGCCATCTTCGGCATCGGAAAGGTCATCGATGGCCAGGTCCTGCTGGACGGTCGCGAGTTCGCCGTATCGTCACCACGACAGGCCATCGCCGCGGGCATCTATCTTGTGCCCGAAGATCGCAAGCAGGCCGGCTTGCTGCTCGAAAGTGCCATCTCGGACAACATTGCCCTGCCGGATCTGGGCGCGGTCATGCATCTGGGCATGGTCTCGGATCGGGCCATCGACCAGCGTGCCGAAGACCAGCGCCTGAAGCTGGGTATCAAGACCGATAGTGTCAGGCGCAACGCTGCCGAACTGTCCGGTGGCAATCAGCAAAAGGTTGTCCTGGGCAAATGGCTCTCCATGCAACCGCGCCTGATCATCTTTGACGAGCCGACACGCGGTATCGACGTTGGGGCCAAGTCGGAAATCTACGCCCTGATGCGCGCCCTGGCCGATAGTGGCGTCGGGGTGGCGATGATCTCGAGTGACATGGAGGAAGTCATCGGTGTGTCCGACCGCATCGTGGTGCTGAGGGAGGGCCGGGTGGCCGGCATGCTGCCTCGGTCGGATTTCTCGGAACATAACGTCCTGCGGCTGGCCGTCGGCGCAAAATAGGTTACGGACTATGCACAAGAAAGACATGGGACTGGCGGTCCTGATCATCGTCGTGGGAGCAATCGTCTACCTGCGCAACCCACTCTTCCTGTCCCCCATCAATCTGGGCAACACGGCCAATTTGATCGGTCTTTTCGGCTTGTTTGCGATCGGCCAGGGCTTTGTCATCATGACTGGCGGCATCGACCTCTCGGTGGGTTCGATGATCGCCCTATTGGGCGTGATCTTTGTCGACATGGTAGGCAAGTATGGCGTCCCCTGGCCCCTGGCCATTGCCATTACCATCTGTCTTGGCGCGGCCATGGGACTGGCTCACGGCCTGCTGATCACCCGGCTCAAGATGCAACCATTTGTGGTGACGTTGTGCGGCCTGCTTATTTATCGTGGCGTGGCCCGCGGCTACACCGGTGAAGCGACGGCAGGCTTCCCCTTCGGCGCCAGCTATCCCGAACTGGAATGGCTGACGATCGGCCGGTCCTTTGGGGTACCCCACGCCTTCTGGGCCATGATCCTGGTGGCCATTGTAGCCTGGCTGGTACTGCATCGGTCGGTGTTCGGACGCCACCTTTATGCGGTGGGCAAGAATGAGGATGCAGCGCGCTATTCCGGCGTCAAGACCGACGCAGTCATCACTGGAGCCTATGTGATCAGCGCAGTGCTGGCTGCGGTCGCCGCAGTCTATTTCGCCATGTTCACCAAGTCTGTTCAGCCATCTTCGCACGGCAATTTCTATGAGCTCTATGCCATCGCCGCAGCGGTGCTTGGCGGGTTTTCCCTCCGGGGCGGCGAGGGATCGATCATTGGCGTGGTCTTGGGCGCGGTGCTGCTTCAAGAGCTGCAAAACCTCGTCAACCTTCTCGGTATTCCCTCGTCGCTCAACTTTGCCGTGATGGGGGCAGTCATCCTGGTTGGCGTCCTGGCGGACCAGCAATTCAACCGCTACCGGGAACGGCGCAGAGCCGCCCGGGCGCTGGAGGGGCTTGGCCAGGAAGCTACTGCCTCGGACACACGGCTACCCGTCGATGGTCCGCGCGGCGGCCCTGATGGCGTTCCCCGATCAAGCTGACCGGGGAACCAACCGTATCCTGCCATTGATGTCAGGTTGTCTCGGAACAGGTGGAGTGCAGTCGGCGCAAAGGGCCAATTCAGCGGCCCGCATCGACTCGATCCACTAGATCAACTTCGCCCGGATGCGACGGGAGATGGCGTCAATCGCAGCCACGGTCACCAAGATCATCAGAATGATGAAGGCAGCTTCCTGCCAGTTGTTGATGCGGATGCGATCCGACAATTGCAGGCCGATACCGCCAGCGCCGACGATGCCCAGGATCGTTGCTGACCGGACGTTGGACTCGAAGAAATAGAGCACATGGCTCATCATCACCGGAAACACCTGTGGGAACACACCCAGCCGCACCACGTGCAGCCCGGCACCGCCTGAAGCGCGCACGCCGTCCACCGGTTTCCGGTCGACGTTTTCGATTGCTTCGGCAAAGAGCTTCCCGAAGACCATCACATCGCCGACCGCAATGGCCAGCACACCCGCAAAAGGCCCCAGACCCACCGCTGACACGAAGATTAGAGCCCACACCAGCCCGTCAATGCCGCGAAAGGCGTCGAAGAACCGCCGCAGGCCGAAATGGAACAGCCAATTGGGCACGATGTTCTTGGCGCCAAGAAAGCCGAGTGGCAAGGCGACAACGAAGGCGATAAGCGTACCCAGAAAGGCCATTGCCAGGGTCTCGGCCATAGCCAGACAGTAGTCCCAGAAGCCATCGCCCGGCCAAGGCGGGATCATCAGGGTAACCAACAGGCCCAGCTTGTTCAGCCCATTGATGACTCGCAGCGGCGAAGCATCGATCCACCACAGGCCAAAACCCATTACGCCGAGAAACCCGAGCCACAAGCACCAGTCGCGCAGACGCTCCAAAGGTGGTTTGGTGAAGATGCCCGGGTGAGTGCGCTTCAGGCGAGAGACGTCGGCGTGTGAGGCAAGGGTCATGTCAGGCGCTCTGCGTCAGGTTGTGGCCGATGAGCCGATGGCGAATGGATTCACAGGAAATATCGATCACCGAAGTAGTGAGGATGAGCAGCAGCATGATCGCTGAGATATCGGTGTATTCGAACTGCCGGATGGCAACGTAGAGGTCTTCGCCGATACCGCCGGCGCCAACCAGACCAAGCGCAGAAGCGCCGCGAACATTGATCTCGAAGCGCAGCAGCAGGTAGCTCGCATAGTTCGGCAAAGCTTGCGGCACCACACCCAGGCGCATGATCATGGGCCAGTTACCGCCGGACGCGCGCACCCCCTCGATTGGACGCGGATCGACATTCTCATTGACCTCGGCAAAGAGCTTGCCGAGCGAACCGGCCGTGTGCACAGCGATGGCAAGGACGCCGGCGAAGGGGCCCAGCCCAAAGGCGAAGACGAATATCAGCGCAAAGACCAGTTCGGGTACGGTTCGGAAGAATTCGAGAGTGCGGCGCGCAATGAAATAAATGCCGGTGTTCTCAACCAGATTGCGCGAAGCGGGAAAGCTCAGCAGCAAGGCGACAGCACCGCCCAAAACCGTTCCGACAAAGCCCATCAGAATGGTCTCTACAAGCAGGCGGGTCCAGAAACGCAGGCCCCAGTACCAGTCGGCCAAGTCGGCCCAGAAATTCTCCACCGAAAGCGAGGGGAGCGTTCCGGCGATATAGTTCCAGGCCATAGGCAGGCCTTTGAGGAGGCCCGGAATGCTGAAGTCGCTGACGGCAACCGAACCGATCAGGGCAGCGAGAAAAAGTGCCCCATAGAGCAGGGTCCAGTTCCGGCGGGTGAACTGCTGCTGCCGGTAACGGTCCTCGAAGGAATGGATGCGCTCTGCGCGCGTGGTCGAAGACAGCCGGCCATTGGTCTGGGTGATGGTGGACACGCGCGCCTCGCGGAAAAAGAGCCGGCGCGCGAAATGCGCACCGGCAGGCAGGGACATCAGTTGCCGTTCTTGCGGCGTTGTTCGGCGTTGAACTCGGTTATGGCGATCACGTCGAGATAGTCATCGTGGGTGGCGGCGACATATCCGCTGGAGGTGCCGCGGGTATATTCCGCGAAGCCTTCCGGGTCCTTTTCGGGGAAGGCCATCAGCACGGCCTTGAACTCATCCTGGAGTTCCTGCGGCAGGGTTGTCAGCATCATCACCGGGGTGTTCGGGATGACCGGGGACTTCCAGATGATGCGGGTCGAGCCCTTCTCGATCAGGCCCTTGCCCTCCATGGTCTGGATATTGCCGGCAGTCTCGTTGCGCCAATGGGTGGCCACCGCGTCGAACGTGCCGTTGACCAAGGCCATCACGCTCTGCTCGTGACCACCCGAGAAGGCCACTTCGCCGAAATATTCATCAGCCGAAGTGTTGAGCTCT
>NZ_CAJXJS010000011.1 GCF_913055165.1 uncultured Devosia sp. | reverse complement strand
AAGCCATATCCGCATCGGCCCGTTCCAGCGCCGGCAGCGGATGCCAAGGTCATTCCTTTCGCGCCCAAGGTGAGCCTGGGGATTTCGGTCGAAGACCTGAAATCGGCCATTCGCGAGCGCGATGAAGTGGTCAGCGTCGATCCGGCTGACCTCGAAGAAATGCTCGAGCGCGCCGCCCTTCTCGCTTTCTCGCGCCGCTCCGCGGGCATCACCGCCGGCACGGTGATGACGCGGGATGTGGTCAGCGTGCAGCCGGGCACATCGCTGCGTGTCGCCTTGCGCACCATGCGCAGCCATGACGTGAAGGCCTTGCCGGTGGTGGACATGAGCGGCCAGGTGGCGGGGATCCTCACCCAGACCGATATTCTGGAGAAGGCCGAATGGGGCCCGATGATCCACGCCTCGTCAGGCCTGGGCTGGCGCCTGCGCTCCATGTCCAACTCGGACAAGCCGCTTCGTGGCAAGGTGCGCGATGTGATGACCAGCCAGGTGGCCACCGTCACCGAAGCGATGCCGATCGCGCTGGTCATCAGGCTGATGCTCGATAGCGGGCATCACCATCTGCCCGTCGCCGCTGATGATCACACGCTCAAGGGCATGGTGACCCAGTCCGACCTGATTGCGGCGCTGTTCGGCGCCGGCATGGATGATCTGGCCCGGATTGCCTGACACCTATCGCTTCGGATCGACAACCACCCTGCCCTTGACCTCCCCGCGCAGGATTTGTTCCGCCTTGTCCGGCAGCGCCGCCAGCCCGACTTCCTCGACATTTTCGGCATAGGCGGCCAGGTCAAACAGGCCAGTCAGCCGGGACCATGCCGCCATCCGTGCATCAAAGGGCTGCATCACGCTGTCGATACCGAGAAGGTTCACGCCGCGCAGCAGGAAGGGCAGCACATTGGTATCGAGCTTGATTCCCGCCGCGTTTCCCAGGCTCGCCACTGATCCACCATAGGCGATCTGGCGCAAAAGCTTGCCCAGAACCTCTCCGCCCACGCAGTCGATGGCTGCGGCATAGCGCGCCGATTCCAGCGGCTTGTCCGGCTGTGCAAGGAACTCGGTGCGATCGACAATCTCGCCAGCGCCCAGAGATCTGAGCATGTCCGCATGTTGGGGGCGTCCTGATAGCGCTGCAATCTGGTAGCCCAGGCGACGCAGCAGGGCCACGGCGATGGATCCCACCCCGCCGGTGGCGCCGGTGACCAGAACCTGACCCGAGGCTGGCGTGAGGCCCGCCCACTCCAGCCGGTTGATCGCCAGCATGGCCGTAAGCCCGGCGGTACCGATGACCATCGCATCGCGCGTGGTCAGATTGGCCGGCAACGGCACCAGCCAATCGCCCTTGACCCGGGCCCGTTCGGCAAAACCGCCCCAATGGGTTTCGCCGACCCGCCATCCGGTCAGCACCACCGGGTCCCCGACCCGGTAACGGAAGTCATCGCTTTCCCGCACGGTCCCGGCAAAGTCGATCCCTGCGATATGGGGATAGGCGCGCACCAGCCCTCCCTGCCCCAGCAGGCATAGTCCGTCCTTGTAGTTGAGCCCGGCCCATTCAATGTCCACCGTGACGTCACCCTCGGGCAGACGCGAATCCTCGAGGGTCTGGACCGCTGACGAGACGGTCCCGTCCTCGGCCTTTTCTGTCAGCAGGGCACGGAAACTCATGGGCTTTTCTCCTCTGAGGCCACCAGACCGGCTTGGCCAATTGAGACATTAGCGAAGGGCAACTGTCTATGGCCAGCCCTGCAATGGCTGCGCCACCGGCTCCCTCAACCCCACCGCGCTCAAGCAAATCCACTTATCTACCGTCTTTGGTTGGTCAAGTTCGGGCCGGTTGTCCTGAGGCGACGATTGCGTTGAGGATAACAATGATTTTTCGCATGACGGCGGTGAGGACAACCTTGTTGGGCTTGCCGCGGGCCTTGAGTGTCATTGCGAAGGTTCTGATGGTTGGGTTGTGGTTTCGGGCAACCAGGGCTGCCATGTAGAGGCTTGATCGCAAGTTGGCGCGTCCTCCGGCGATATGCCGTTTACCGTTGTGCTGCCCGGAGTCCTGAGCGATGGGGGCCAGCCCGGCAATGGCCGCAGCTGTGGCTTTGGGGATAGAACCGATCTCTGGCAAATAGGCGAGGATGGCCGCAGCGGTTTGTGGTCCGACGCCTTTAAGTGAGCGCATCAGCTTCGCCTTGCGCTCAAGTTCGGGGGCACTCTCGATCAGGGCCTGGATCTCGGTCTCGATTGCCTCGAGTTCGGTCTTGAGCCAGCCCAGGTGGCGCTGGATCGAGCTTTTCAGGCGCTTGGTGCTGGCATGCTCGGTTCGGTTGGCCTCCATGCGCAGCATCTGCTGAAGCTCGTCGCGGCGTTGGCGCAACAGGCGCAGACTAGCCTGTTCCGGGCTGGGTGGATCATAGAGCGGCAAACCGGGTGTCAGGCCATAGCGGGCGATCAAACGGGCGTCGATGGCATCGGTCTTGGCGTGCCTCCCGTTGAACCGCGCGAACAGGCGTGTGCGGCTGCCATGGGCGCGGTGGGTAGCAAGCCCGAGTGCTGCTGCCTCAGCCAGAACGTACCGTTCGTAGCCGCCAGTGGCCTCGCAGACGACCAGCAAGGGGCCGAGGCCCAGCTTGGAGTTGATGCGCTGTTCGGCCTTGAGCAGGCGGCGGACCTGTCCGGGCGTGTTGGCAATTGTCTGCTGGCGGTCGGCCGGCAGGGTATGCACAACCAGACTGGCCTTGCTCACTTCAAAGGCGATGATGTGGTTGAACTGGCGTTCATGGGGGTTCATGCTCATGGTGCTGTCCGTTCGTCCTGGATTATTTGCGGCCGTGCTGTCGATCAGACTTGGGCCTCTCTACCGTTCGGATGGCCGGAAGGACTGCAGCGGGGGGCGAGATAAGTTACGGCCTATTTGGCCTATCCCCGGCAGGCCCGCCCGCTGCCCGGCGCTGGAGCTGTGGGGCTCTGCGCCGGGCTATCCTTGCACCAGACAAAGCCGGTGCAAGCACAGCACGCATAAAATAATCCCCGCGCCCAAATCCGCCTGCATAATACCCTCATTCCTCTCGCGATAGGGCGGCCTGCAGCGACCAGTGGCGGGAGGGAAAGCCGGGCGTGGGGCAGTCGCGTGCCGTCACGGTCTGCGGGTCGGCGGTTGAGAGCCTGGGCACCATGGGCGACACATTGCGATGTCGTCCCCAGGATAGGCCTGCCAAGTTACCCTCTATCGAGAAATCCCGGCGTTCCCGAGACGGCTTTCGTCTCAGTTTTTTAGTTTCAGGGACGTTGGCCGTCTCGGGACACCGCTCTTTTCTCGTAACCGCGAGGCCAGATGGCCGGGGCGGCGCACTGTCGCGCCTACCCCGCTGCCTCGGTCGCCGCGATGGCGGTCATGTTGACGATACCGCGGCTGGTCACTGTCGGCGCCAGGATGTGGGCTGGCTGGGCCGTGCCCATCAGGATGGGACCGATATGCAGGCCATTATTCATCTCCTTGAGCAGGGTCATGGAGAGGTTGGCCGCCTCCAGGTTCGGGAAGATCAGCAGGTTCGCCTCGCCTTTGAGCACGGAGTCCGGAATATAGCGCTCGCGCAGGCTCTCATTGATCGCCAGGTCGCCCTGCATTTCGCCTTCGACCATCAGGTCCGGCGCCTCGGCCTTGAGCCGATCATAGACCGCCCGCATTTTCTCGCTGGTCTCGCCATCGCGGGAGCCGAAGTTCGAATAGCTCAGCAGTGCGGCCTTGGCCTCGATGTTGAAGCGCTTGAGATGGTCGCGCGCCTGCAGGGCAATCGAGACCAGTTCGTCCTCGCTGGGGTCGATATTGGCGTAGGTGTCGGCCAGGAAGAACACGCCGCGATTGAGAATGAGCATGGAGAGCGCCGAAAGCTGCCGGGCACCCGGCGCCACGCCGATCACCGAATGGATGTCGCGGGCATGCTTGATGAAGCGCCCCTGCAGTCCGCAGATCAGCGCATCGGCCTCGCCCCGCTTCACGGCCAGCGCACCGATGACGGTGGTATTGGTGCGCACGATGGTGCGGGCGGTGTCCGGGGTCACACCCTTGCGCCCCACCAGCGCATGGAAATCGGCGACATAGTCGCGATAGCGCGGATCGTCCTCGGGGTTGATGACCTCGAAATCCGTCCCCGGGCGGATGGTGAGGCCGAAGCGCTCCAGCCGGTTCTCGATCACCGACGGACGGCCAATCAGGATTGGCTTGCCGATGCCGTCCTCGAGGATGACCTGGGCCGCGCGCAGCACCCGCTCATCCTCGCCATCGGCAAAAGCGATCCGCTTGCCCGAGGCCTGAGCCCGTTCGATCATCGGCTTCATCACCATGCCGGAGCGGAACACGAAGCGGCGCAAGCGATCCCGATAGGCATCGAAATCGGCGATGGGTCGCGTGGCAACACCGGACTCCATGGCAGCCTTGGCCACTGCCGGGGCAATCCGGAGGATCAGCCGCTGATCGAAGGGATTGGGGATGAGATAATCGGGCCCGAAGATCGCCGGTACGCCATGGGCAGTCGCCTCGAGGCCCGGCTCATGAGCGAGCTTGGCAATGGCATGGGCCGCAGCCGCCTTCATCTCCTCGTTGATGATGGTGGCACCGCAATCGAGCGCCCCGCGGAACAGGAAGGGGAAGCAGAGAACGTTGTTGACCTGGTTGGGATAGTCCGAGCGGCCGGTGCAGACCAACGCATCGGGACGCGCCTCTTTGGCCAGCTCCGGCATGATTTCCGGGGTTGGGTTGGAGAGCGCGAGGATCAGCGGATTGGGCGCCATATCCTTCATCATCTCAGGCTTGAGGGCCCCCGCCTTGGAGAGCCCGACAAAGATATCCGCCCCCGCCATGACGGCGCTAAGCTCGGTCTCCTCAGTGTCCTGGGCAAAGGCACCACGCCAGCGATCAACCGAGTTGTCCCGCTTTTTCGTCACCAGCCCCTTGGAGTCGGCGATCCAGATGTTTTCCCTTTTAGCCCCCACCGCGATCAGCATGTTCATGCAGGCGATCGCCGCGGCGCCCGCCCCCGAGGTCACGATCTTGGCCTTGGCGATGTCTTTCTTGACCAGCCGCATGGCGTTGATGACGGCGGCGGCGACGATGATCGCCGTGCCGTGCTGGTCGTCATGGAAGACCGGGATGTTCATGCGCTCGCGCAGGGCTTCCTCGATCTCGAAGCACTCCGGCGCCTTGATGTCCTCGAGATTCACCCCGCCGAAGCTGGGCTCGAGTGGCGCAACGATCTCGATGAAACGCTTGGGATCCTGCTCATTGACTTCGATATCGATGCTGTCGATGCCGGCGAACTTCTTGAACAGCACCGCCTTGCCTTCCATCACCGGCTTGCTCGCCAGCGCCCCGATATTGCCCAGACCGAGCACGGCCGTGCCGTTGGAGATCACGGCGACCAGATTACCCTTGGAGGTGTATTTGTAGGCATCGAGCGGGTTGGCCGCGATCTCCTCGCAGGGCGTGGCCACGCCGGGGGAATAGGCCAGAGACAAGTCGCGGGTGTTGGCCAGGGGCTTGGTCGCCACGATCTCCAGTTTGCCCGGCTTGGGAAACTCGTGAAAATGCAGCGCGGCCTCGCGCAAGCTGGTGGCCTTGTCGTCGGTCATGGTTCTCTCCCTTTGGCGACGGCATCATGCCGCACCGAGCCGCGTCCCCACGCGACAGAAAAGGTTCAAGTACAGGTCTGCGCACTCAAAGGAAGTTATGCCTTAGTCGTAGTCGAAAGCATCCGAAAAACGGGATCGCATCGATAAATGTGCTCTTGGCGCTTGATTGGTTCAATCTTGCTGATACACATGATCCAAAATCGACAGCGAAGCGCCGAGAGCAATGAGCCGCAATTTTCTGGTGATCGACCCTGAAGAGGGCATTGATGTACTCAAGGGGCTTGCCTCCCCTATCCGGGTCAAGATGCTCAAGCTGCTTCATGTCGAGGGGGCGATGAATGGCAATGACATTGCCGAGAAGCTGGGCCTGCCACAGTCGACCGTATCGACCAATCTGCAGATCCTGGAAGGCGCCGGGCTCATCCGCACCGAGACACAGAAGGCGCGCAAGGGCAATCAGAAGATCTGCCATTCGACCTTCGATGAAGTGCTGGTGATGTTCAAGGACGACATCAAGCCACTCAAGGCCAATACGATCGAAGTCTCCATGCCGCTGGGGCTCTATACCAGTTGCGAGGTATCTGCCCCCTGCGGCCTCTGCTCCTCGGAAGGGATCATCGGCCTGCTGGACGTACCGGACACCTTTCTTGATCCCGATCGCATGAAGGCGGGCCTGATCTGGTTTACCCGGGGCTATGTCGAATACCAGTTTCCCAACAATGCCAAGCTCGCCCAGAACACCATTGAATCGATGGAGTTCATGCTGGAGTTGAGCTCGGAAGTACCCGGAACCTCGGCCGATTGGCCCAGTGACATCACGCTCTCTGTCAACGGTACCGAGATCGGAACCTGGCTCTCCACCGGCGACTACGGAGACAAGCGCGGCGTCTATACGCCGGACTGGTGGAAGCTCAAGGGCAGCCAATATGGCAAGCTCAAGAGCTGGCGCGTCACCAAGGACGGGACCTATGTCGACGGGATGAAGATTTCTCCCCTCTCCATTCTCGATCTCGACCTGGGCAACCACCACTCGATCCGCCTGCGCATCGCGGTCAAGCCGGACGCCAAGCACCCCGGAGGCATCAATATCTTCGGGCGCGGCTTCGGCAATTATGATCAGGACATCGTCATGCGCCTGCAGACGGCCCATTGACGGCCCCTAATTTATCCCCGTGGGGCATGCCGGCGGTAGGATTACCCCCGCACAGGCAGGACTGCGGGACGGATGCGTGAAACTTCAAAAATCATATAATTAAGCCTTGCACGCCCCTCACCCCAGCGCTAAAACCTCTTTACTGATATAAATCAGAAAAATGGAATTAGTGGGAGGAGCCGGTGAAGGCGTCCGTCATTGCCAACAAGGAATACACGATCTCCAAAATTGACGATCGTGTCTATGGGGCATTTCTCGAGCATCTGGGCCGGGCGGTCTATGAGGGCATCTATGAGCCCGACCACCCCACGGCCGACAAGAATGGCATGCGCGGCGATGTGGCCGAGCTGGTCAAGAAGCTCAACGTCCCCGTCGTGCGCTATCCGGGCGGCAATTTCGTCTCCGCCTATAACTGGGAGGACGGTATCGGGCCGCGCGAAGATCGCCCGGTGCGACTGGATCTGGCCTGGCACACCTCGGAGAGCAATGCCGTGGGCATTCATGAGTTCGCGGATTGGTGCGCCACTGTCGGCACCGAGATGATGCTGGCCGTCAATCTGGGGTCACGCGGCGTCGATGATGCCCGCAACTTCCTCGAATATGTCAACCACCCCGGTGGCTCCTACTGGTCTGACCTGCGCATCAAGAACGGGCGCAAGGAACCCTGGAACGTCAAGATGTGGTGCCTGGGCAATGAGATGGATGGCCCCTGGCAGGTCGGCCACAAGGATGCCGACGAGTATGGCAAGCTTGCCGCCAACACCGCCCGCGCAATGCGCATGTTCGACAAATCGCTGGAGCTGATCGTCTGCGGCTCCTCGCATATGGACATGCCCAGCTTCCCCGATTGGGAACGCATCGTGCTGGAGCACACCTATGATCATGTCGATCATATCAGCCTGCACATGTATTTCGCCAATCGCGACGACAACACACCCAACTATCTGGGCCTGAGCGAAAAACTGGACCGCTACATCGAGACGGTCGCGGCGACCATCAAGCAGGTCAAGGCCAAGAAGAAGAGCAAGAAGGACATCACCATTTCCTTCGACGAGTGGAACGTCTGGTACCACTCGAACAAGAAGGACCGGGAAATCCTGGACGGCAATGGCGGCTGGCCGCATGCGCCGGGTCTTCTGGAAGACATCTACAACTTTGAAGACGTGCTGATGGTCGGGTTGATCCTCAACACCTTCATCCGGCGCTCGGATGTGGTGAAGATCGCCTGTATCGCCCAGCTGGTGAATGTGATCGCGCCGATCATGACCGAAAAGGGCGGGCCAGCCTGGGCCCAGACGATCTACTATCCCTATTATTTTGCTTCGGTTTTCGGCCGCGGCACGGCCCTGCAACTCAAGACCAGTTCACCTGGATATGAGACGACACACGCCAAGGACACGGCCTTTGTCGACGTTTCGGGCGTGCACAATGAAGAGGAAGGGACGCTGACCTTCTTCCTGGTCAACCGCCACACCACCGACAGCATCGAAACCGAGGTCAACCTGCAAGGCTTTGGACACGCTTCGATAATTGACCATCAGGTGATGACCCATCCTGACCTGAAGGCCGTCAATACGGCCAAGAACCAGGATGAGGTCGCGCCCCGCAAGGGTGATGGCGCAAAGGTGAACGGGGACCGCCTGAGCGTCCTCCTGCCGCCCTATTCTTACCAGATGGTACGGGTGAAGCCGTAGCGCCGCGGGGCCTGGACCGGGTCCAGGCACCCCAAAATGAACGATGTATGAACGTGAGGCGCACCCCAAAAAGGTGTGCCTCACTGCATTTTGTATCATAGTTTTGGATTTACATCACAAAACACATTGACAGCAAAAAACCCCTAGTTAAGTATGACTTATCGCGAGGTTGAGGAGCCTCGCTCAAAGGGGCGCCAGAGGGCGCTCCGCATTGGGAGGACAACGATGGATAGACGCAGTTTTTTGATCGGCACGACGGCAATTGGCGCCCTGATGGTGGCAGGCAACGGCCTGGCACTGGCACAGGAAGCCGAGGGCTCGGCGCCGGACCTGGCCCAATTCCCGCGCAACGAGACCGTCATCGTTCACAACCCTGAAGGCGTCATCCGCAATCCGGGCTGGTTCAACCTGTGGGCCAATGGCGGCGGCGGCCTGTCGACCGGCCTGCAGCAGCTGACCGCCGACACCTTCTGGTACATCGATCCGGATGCCGGCATCCCCGAAGCCAGCGAAAACGCGATCTACTACTCACTGGCCGAGGGTCCGTGGGAATATAACGACGACTTCAGCGAGATGACCGTGCGCCTGCGCAAGGGCATCATGTGGAGCGATGGCGTCGAGTTCACCGCCGACGACGTGGTGTTCACCGTCGAAAAGCAGGCAGCTACCCCGGGCACCGGCTGGTACGGCGCCTTCTCGACCCAGATCGAAAGCGTCACCGCCGAAGACCCCTACACCGTCCACTTCAAGCTCAAGGCACCGAACTCGCGCTTCCACACCACCTTCTCGGTGCGCTGGAACGCTGCCTGGATCATGCCCAAGCATGTGTTCGAGGGCGTCGAGGACATCGTGGCCTTCGAGAACAACCCGCCAGTCAGCCTCGGGCCGTACACGCTGCATTCGTATGATCCGAACGGCACCTGGTATATCTGGGAGAAGCGCCCCGACTGGGACAAAACGACCATGGCACTGGTCGGCGAACCCAAGCCCAAATACATCATCTACCGGAACAACATTTCGACCGACAATCGCCTGATCGAAATGCGCAACGGTAATTTGGACATGATCCACGATCTGTCGCCGGAAGGCACATTCTCGATCGTGCAGCAGGATCCGGACGTGCAGGGCTGGTTCCCGGGCTTCCCCTATGCCCACCCCGATCCGACCCTGCCGATGGCGGTGTTCAACCTGCAGAACCCCAAGTTCCAGGACAAGCGGGTGCGCTGGGCTCTCACCCTCATGCTCGACGCGCGGGCCATGTCCATGGCGTCCTATCGCGGCGCTGCGACCCTCTCGGCCATTTCCATCCCGCCGACCGGCACGCATCCGCGCGACTATCATGCGCCACTGCAGGACTATCTCATCAACTTCGAGCTCGATACCGGTTCGCGCGTCATCAAGCCGTACGATCCCGATGTCGGCCTGCAGATTGCCGAGATGGTTCGCCCGCAGTTCGGTGACCAGGTGCCGACCGATCCTGAAGCCATCCGCAATTCCTTCGGCTATGGCTGGTGGAAGACCGATGTTCAGGCCGCCGAGGAACTGCTCACTGCAGCGGGCTTCACCAAGCAGGGCAACCAGTGGATGATGCCGGACGGGTCACCGTTCACCATCAGCGTACTGGTGCCGCAGGAAGGCGTGATCAACCGTCTCGGCGTGATGATTGCCCAGAGCTGGGCCCAGAACGGGGTGCAGGCGACCGCGGAAGTGGCCACCGACATCTGGGATCGCACCGGTGCGGGCGACTTCGAGGTGGAAATCGGCTGGGCCGTGGAAACCTATGGCGGTCACCCGGACCTCGCCTTCTTCCTCGACAGCTACCACTCCTCCTTCGTGGTCGAGCCCGGCGAAACCCAGCCTGGCCGCAACTGGATGCGCTGGAAAGATCCGCGCCTTGACGAGATCATCAACAAGGTCCGCGGCATCGACTTCAACGATCCAAAGGCCATCGAGTACGGGCACGAGTTCGTCAAGCTGCATCTCGAAGAGATGCCGAACATTCCGATCATGTCCTACAATGTGTTCTCCATCCAGTCGAACCGGTTCTGGACTGGTTGGCCGAATGCCGAGAACCCCTACGCCAACCCCGTCACCAACTGGTCGAACGCGAAGTATATCTTCACCCAGATCAGCCCCGTGGAAGGCGCCAGCTAAGGTCTCCCAGGTGGCCCGGCTCAGGCCGGGCCATTGGCGGGGCGCACCCTGCGGTGTGCTCCGCCAAATTTAGTGTCGCTGGCCGACACTCGAAACAAGCGAAAGCACCCCACCCAACCGGCGCTATGCCACCTTCTCCAACGGGGGAGGAAGGATTGAGGTTCTCCGGGAGCTTATGCCTCCGCCGCCGGGGAGGTGACGCGACGAAGCCGCGTCGGTGAGGAGCATGCCGCAACGGCGCAGTGCTCCCAGTTTGGACATTTGAGGAGTCCGGATGCACGGATATCTTGTCTTTGTGGGAAAACGTCTGCTGCAATTGCTGGCAGTGATTTTTTTCGGCGTTTCCGCGACATTTCTGGTGACGCATCTGTCACCGATCAATCCGGTCGAAGCGGCTCTGGGCCGCATGACGGCCAGGTCCGTCTCCAATCCGGAAGCCATCACGGCCATGCGGGCCGCGCTCACCGAGCTCTATGGCGTCAACGAGCCCATCTGGAGCCAGTACATCAATTTCTGGAGCCGCCTGGTCCAGGGGGATTTCGGCCCATCGCTGCTGGCCTTTCCCACGCCGGCCATGACCCTGGTCATGCGTGCCCTGCCCTGGACGGTCACCCTCTTGACCGTTGCCACACTGATCACCTTTGCCATCGGCAATGTGATGGGTGGCCTTGCCGGCTATAATCAGAACAATCGCTTTCTCAAGGCCTTTGGCCTGGTGGCCATCGGCATCCAACCCATCCCCTATTATGTCGTCGCCTTCATCCTGCTGATCCTGTTCGGCTTCGTCTGGCCGATCCTGCCCATCTCCGGCGGGTTCGCCATGAACGTGACGCCCGGCTGGAACTGGCCCTATATCTCATCGGTCATCCAGCATGCCACGCTTCCTGCGCTGTCGCTGGTGCTGGTCGGGTTTGGTGGCTGGTTCCTGGGCATGCGGGCGCTGGTGTCCAATGTGGTCACCGAGGACTATGTGACCTATGCCGAGCTGGCGGGCGTCAAGCGCACCACTATTGTCGGCAGCTATGTGATGCGCAATGCGCTGGTGCCGCAATTGACGGCGCTGGCCATGGCACTGGGTGGCGTTTTCTCGGGCACGGTCATCACCGAACAGGTCTTCAACTATCCCGGCCTGGGTTCGCTGCTGATCGACGCGGTCAATGCGGGCGACTACTCGCTGGTGCTGGCGGTTTCGAGCGTTTCGGTGACCGCGGTGGCCACTGCCATCTTCATCGTGGACCTGCTCTATCCCATCCTCGATCCACGCGTACGGGCGGAGTAGTCCAATGTTTGCCGTCTTTCGCGATCTCATTCGCTACAATATCGAATTCGCCATCGGCCTCGTCCTGGTCGGCATCGTGGTGATCTTTGCCTGCCTGTCGTTCTTCTCGCCGGTCGATCCGAGCCTGATCTACACGACCATCCCCGACCAGCCGCCCAGCGCGCAATTCTGGTTCGGCACGAATTCGCGTGGCCAGGACATGTTCTGGCAGCTCTCCGCTGCGTTCCGGAACAGCCTCGTATTCGGCTTCACCGTGGCGGTTCTGAGCCGCATCATCTCCATCGCGGTGGGATTGACCGCGGGTTATCTCGGCGGCTGGGTCGACCGGGTGCTGATGTTCATCAACGACATCTTCGTTGCCGTGCCGATCTTCCCGGTCCTGGTGCTGTTCTACTTTGTGCTGCGCAACAATATGGACAGCCTGACCCTGGCGCTGATCATGGCCTGCTTCGGCTGGCCGTTCGACGCCCGCCTGATCCGCTCGGTGGCGTTGGGCCTGAAACACCGGGAATTCACCCGCCATGCCGTGTTTGCCGGCATGAGCACGCGCAAGGTGCTGCTCGAAGAGCACCTGCCCTATGTGATGCCCATCGTGTTCTCGACCTTCATGAACAACATGCTGTGGTCTATCGGGCTTGAGGTGACGCTGGCGGTGCTGGGCTTCACCAATATCAACAATCCCACCATCGGCACGGCACTCTACTGGGCCAATTCGCACTCGGCCATGGTGGTGGGCGTCTGGTGGTGGATCGTCATCCCGGTGATCCTGATGGTGATGACCTTTATCGGCCTGTTCCTGCTGGCCATGAGCATGAACGAATATATCGACCCGCGCAGCCGGTTGCGCCGCATGGGAGCCTAAGCCATGACCCAGAACAACAACGCCGAAATCCTCAAGGTCGAAGGCCTCAAGGCCTATTACCAGATGAACTATTTCGGCGTGGAGCGGGAGGTGCGCGCCGTCGACGACATCACCGTGACCATGCGCAAGAACGAGGTCTATGGCATCGCCGGCGAGAGTTCCTCGGGCAAGACCAGTTTCATCAAGGTGCTGGCGGCGGCCATTCGCCCGCCCCTGCGCGTGGTCGCCGGAACGGCCAAATACAATTTTGCCAGTGGCCCCATCGATGTGGCGCATGCCACGCCGGAGGAGATCGAGGCGGTGCGCTGGAAGCACCTGTCCTACATCATGCAGGGCTCGATGAGCGTGCTCAATCCGGTGCGCCGGATCGGCAAGACCTTTCAGGATTTTGCCCAGCGTCCACTGGGCCTGAAGGGCGCGGAATTCGAAAGCCGGGTGGTCAATCATCTGGCGCGGCTGAACCTGTCGCCGGACGTGCTCAGAGCCTATCCGCATGAACTGTCCGGCGGCATGCGGCAGCGCGTGACCATTGGCCTGGCAACCGTGTGCCATCCCGAATTCATCATCGCCGACGAGCCGACAACGGCGCTGGATGTGGTGGTGCAGAAAGAGGTGCTGAGCCTCATCCGCGACATCCAGAAGGAAATGGGCGCCTCGGTGGTGTTCGTCACCCACGACATGAGCGTGCACGCCAATGTGGCCGACCGGGTGGGCATCATCTATGCCGGGCGATTGGTGGAAGAAGGGCCCACACGGGACATGTTCTTTGCGCCCAAGCATCCCTATACCGCCCATCTGGTGGCCAGCCTGCCGCGCATCGGCGACAGGCAGCAGCGCCCGGCCCTCGAAGGCCGGCCGCCGAACCTGGCGGACCCGCCGCAGGGATGCCGGTTCCATCCACGCTGCCCGCTGGCCGTGGACAAGTGCCGCAAGGAGGTGCCGCCGCTCGAAACCATCGGTCCGGACCACCGCACCGCCTGCTGGCGCTGGAAAGATGTGGAGCCGCTGGTCAATGTCAGCGCGCCTTCGGGAGAAATGGCATGACGACGCTGCTTGATGTGCGCGACGTGTCCAAGCGCTTCACCATGGGCGGCCTGTTCGGCCGGCGCGTTGTGGACGCGGTGGTCGATGCCAGCTTTTCGCTGAGCGCGGAAAGCCCCGAGATCTTCACCATCATCGGGGAGAGCGGCTCGGGCAAGACGACACTGGCCAGGATGATCCTGGGGCTGGAAGACCCCACGAGCGGGGAAATCCTGTTCCGCGGCAAGAAAGTGGACAGGCATGCGGGGCGCGCCGAACGGCTCGATTTCATGCGCCATGTGCAGCCGGTGTTCCAGAACCCGTTCGAGGCGTTCAATCCGCTCAAGCAGATCGAGCGTTATCTCGAAAGCACCGCAAGACGGTTCCTGGACACTGGTGACAAGGCCGTCATAGACCGGGCGATGGACGAAGCCCTGCAGAAAGTGGGCCTCAGTCTCAAGGAAGTCCGGGGCCGCTTTCCGCACGAAATGAGCGGCGGACAATTGCAGCGTTGCGCCATTGCCCGGGCGCTGATCCCCAATCCACCGCTGCTGATTGCCGACGAGCCGGTGTCCATGGTGGATGCGTCGCTGCGCATGAGCATCGTCAATCTCTTGAAGAGCCTGCGTGACGATCTCAAGGTCTCGGTGATCTACATCACCCACGACCTGGCGACCGCCTATTACATCTCCAACCGGCTGATCATCATGCAGCGGGGGCGGATCGTGGAAATGGGCGATGCGCGCACGGTGCTGGAGCATCCCGAGCACCCCTATTCGCGGCTGCTCAAGGCCTCCGTGCTCTCGACCGACGATGCCGGCGCCGGCAAGCTCGGTACCGATCCGGCCATGCTGGACCAGGCCAATGAC
The DNA here is from genome assembly GCF_913055165.1 of uncultured Devosia sp. GTDB lineage: Bacteria > Pseudomonadota > Alphaproteobacteria > Rhizobiales > Devosiaceae > Devosia. The sequence continues at coordinate 60,910 of NZ_CAJXJS010000011.1, read as the reverse complement.
AGCGTGGGCCGCGCCGGGGAACTGGTGCAGCGCCCCGATGGCCGGCATGTGCGGGTGTATGCATGAGCGCGCCGATCTATCGCGATCCGATCGAGGATGGGGCGGCCGATCCGGTCGTGGTGAAACGAGAAGGCACGGATGAGTGGTGGATGTTCTACACCAATCGCCGGGCCAGTGCGGACGAACCGGGATTTGGCTGGATCCACGGCTCACCCATCGGCATTGCCGTTTCGACCGATGGCGGCGGCAACTGGCACTATCGGGGCACGGTGAAGGGCCTGGATGCACCGGGGGACACCGGGCTCAATACGCATTGGGCGCCGGAGGTGATCTTCGCCGGGGGGCAATACCACATGTTCCTTAGCTACATCACCGGGGTGCCGACGCATTGGAAGGTGCCGCGCACCATTACCCATTTCACCAGTCCGGATTTGGAGAACTGGACCCGTGTGGGTCCGCTCAGGCTGTCGAGCAGCAATTGCATTGATGCCTGCGTGTTCCGCAGTCCCGACGGGTTGTGGCGGATGTGGTACAAGGATGAGGGCCAGGGCTCGAGCACCTGGAGCGCGACCAGCCCGGACATGATGACCTGGACCCTCGAGGGGCTGGTGCTGCCCGGGTCACCGGACGCCCCGCCGCATGAAGGGCCAAACGTGTTCGCGCTGGGCGGGTATTACTGGCTGATCGTGGATGAGTGGCGCGGCCAGGCGGTCTATCGGTCTGACGACACGCTGGGCTGGACCCGGCAAGGCATTGTCGGTGGTGAGCCCGGGGCCGATCCGATGGACCGGCGTTATGCACGCCACGCGGATGTGGTGGTCAATGGCGACCACGCCGCCATGTATTATTTCACCCATCCGGAGTGGGAAGAACGCAGCCAGACGGATGGGCCGCCCGATGTTGCCGCGCGGCGCACGGCGATCCATCAGGCGCGGTTGAGCGTGGTAGACGGCAGGCTGGTGTTCGAACGCGACGTGCCTGCGGACCTGGCGCTGCTTGCGGGCGCCTAGGTTCCCAGTTCGCGCTGGCGCCGGAGGAATGCGAGAATCTCGGTAAAGCGGTCATGCACGCGTGAGAAGCGCGTCATGGTCTCCTTGGGCGTGCCCAGATCGACCAGTTCCTGATGCAGGTCCTTGAGGGCAGTCTCCATGCTGTCAGCTTCCTCGAGAAGCCGGACGATCTGCTCCTCGGTCAGTCTCACCATTGTGGCCATGTCAGTTCTCCTTCCCTCTTCTGGCAAGCGGCAGAGGCGCGGAAAGTTCCATTGCTGACGGTGAGGCGGCGCCGGGCCTAGGGGTCGGGCTTCCAGATGGGCGCGGCTTCCCGCGGCAGCGGGCCGAGACGGGTGATGTCGTCACCCCGACGCATGGAGATGTTCATACGGAAGGAATTGCCGATGCGCTCGGAGCGCTCGACGAAGAGCGCGGCGATGTCCGGCGGGCAGATTTCCTCGACGGTCTCGCGGAAGAGGCGCAGCCAGCGCATGAAGTGGGCGTCGGCAAGCTCGGGAATAGCCATATGCTTTGGCATGGGGCGGCCATTGTACCGGCCGGACCCGAGGAGCATGGAGCTCCAGAAATCGGCAATCTTGTCGAGATGCGCCGGCCAATCGGCATCCGGAATAATGCGATTGAAGACCGGGCCGATAACATCGTCCCGGCGGGCGCGGGCGTAGAATTCGACGACCACGGCACGGATCAGAGCTTCGTCCAAACCCTCCGGTGTCTCCCAGCCGATGCGGTGCAATTGGGTGCCCACGGGCGGGCGATCAGGCGGATGCATCGGCCAGGCTCCTTATGGAATAGGTGCAGCGCCGCCCACCCGACACGATATGCTCCAGTCTCTCGACGGAGACGTCCGGCCCCAGAACCGAGCGGAACACGTCCAGCTCGGCGCGGCAGAACCCCTGGCATGCCGTCGCCGCGGCGCAGATGGGGCAATGGTTCTCGACCAGCAGCACCGAGCCGTCCGGCTGTTCGGTCCAGGCGGCCATGTAGCCCTCCCTGCTGCGCTGGTCGGCGAGGGCCGCAACCCGCGCCCTGAGGTCGTCGGCAGGCTCCATGGCGGCCATATAGGCTTCACGCGTATCGCTCTCGCGGGCCGCGATGATGGCATTGAGCGTGTCCTCACCGAGACGCGTGCGCACGATGTCGAGGAGCTGGACAGTCAGTGCAGCGTGGGTGTCGGGAAAGCGGGCCTGCGCGGCAGGCGCCAGGCTCCAGAGCTGGGTCGGTCGCCCTACGCCACCGGAGGCGCTCCGGGCTTCGACCAGGTTCTCATCAGCGAGACGCAGGAGCTGCTGACGCACTGCCTCGCTGGTAATGCCCAACATCTCGCCCAGAGCGGCCGCCGACAGCGCGCCATGCATCTTGAGTGCCATGAGGATGCGTTCGGATGGGCTGCGCGGCGACCATGCCGTATTTTCCAAGGCCGAGCTTGACATATCTCTCGAAAGGGTTTTCAAAGCCATTGCTTGGAAATTAGCCCGGCTTGCCTGATCATGCAAGTCGATTGCGAAAGGATGCGATCATGACTTTCTCGCTACCAGCCCTGCCCTACTCGGCAAACGCCCTCGCCGCTGGCGGAATGAGCCAGGAAACCCTGGAACTTCATCACGGTAAGCACCACCAGGCCTATGTGACTGCACTCAATGGTTTCGTGGAGAAGATGCCCGAGCTGGCAGGCAAGTCGCTGGACGAGATCGTGCTGTTCGCCAAGGACAAGCCGGATCTGGCACCCGTGTTCAACAATGCCGGACAGCACTGGAACCACATCCACTTCTGGCAGGCGCTGAACCCGAATGGCGGCAAGCTGCCCGGTCGGCTTGAAGCCAAGATCGCCGAGGACTTCGGTTCGGTCGACGCCTTCAAGGATAGTTTCAAGACGGCGGCAACCACCCAGTTTGGTTCGGGCTGGGCCTGGCTCATCCTGGGTTCGGATGGAAAGCTCCGGACCACCAAGACGCCTAATGGCTCAAATCCACTGGCGACAGGTGAAGGCAAGGCACTGCTGGGCCTGGATGTCTGGGAACATGCCTATTATGTCGATTTTCGCAACCGCAGGCCCGATTATGTGAGCAATTTCCTCGACAAGCTTGCCAATTACGAGTTCGCTGAGGCCAATCTGGGTTAAGGACCGCAGTTCAACGGGATACATACCCTCCATGTATCCCGTTTTCCATTTGCCCGAAGTTGGATCGGCGGCCCAAGTGGCGGCACCGCAGGCCCACAGACCGCATTGCACCCAGGCAGACTTTCCACCATGACTATCCCTATGCCCGATTTCGATCTGCCCGATACCATGGCCCTGAGGCCGCTGCGCCGCCCGGCCGTAAATGACGCCGAATTCCGTTCCGCAATGTCAGGCATGGCATCGGGTGTGCATGTAGTGGCCGCACGGCGCGGAGATGAGCGCGTCGGCCGCACGGCGACATCAGTGCTTTCCCTGTCCGCGCAGCCACCCGCCATTCTGGTCTCGATCGACATCGTCAGCCGTCTGGCTGATCTCATCGCCAAGACGGGAAGCTTCTCCATGGCCATGTTGGCTACAGGCCAGGAGGACGTCGCCAACGCCTTTGCGGGCCAGGTCGAGCCAGCAAAACGTTTCGACGTTGGGAACTGGGACGCCTGGCCCTCCGGGCAACCTTTGCTGCAGGGGGCCGTCTCAGCGCTGGACTGCGAGGTGATCGGGGCCATGGAAACCGGCACTCATGTCCTTTTCGCCGGAGCAATTGTCGATGCGGAGACGCGAACAGGGGCCAGCCCTCTCCTGTGGCACCGGCATGGCTACCGCGCTCTGCGCGGGGTCGACTGACGCGGCTACTGGTGCCACACTGACATTGATTTGGCCTTGGCAACCCATGCCGCCGCCGGACGTTTAACCCGGGAAACGGGAATAGATCGTGCCGCGATATTACTTTCACTACCGCACCGAAGACAGGCTGATCCGGGACGAGTCCGGCAGCGAACACGCCAATCTCGAAGCCGCCGAGAAATCGGCTGCCGAAATGGGTCGAGCCATCATCGAAAAGGTGGCGGGTGAAGGGGGCGCAATGGACGCGCCTCGCTCAATCGAGATTCAGGACGCCGCGGGTCAGGACCTGCTCTATGTCGTTTTCTGGGCTGGCCCGAAGGTCGGCAGCGGACCAGCGACGCCGATTGAACCGGCCACCGTGCATTAGTTTTTCCGAAGCCCCAAAAGCAAGGCGACCCCTAGGGGTCGCCGCATATAGTCTGTTAGATGGTTCTGCGCGGCCTAGAAGACCATTCCGGCATGAACGGTCACGAAGAAGCCGAAGACCAGCGCCGCGACGAGGCCGGCATAGGAAACATATTGGGACAGTTTGGGCATGGAACGTCCTGCTCTTGATGTAACCCAAAGACTACCAGATTGATAGAGTTTAACAAGGGGTAAACGACCCCGGCCCATGCCGGGTGAGAAAACGCTTTGCCGAGTTGTTACGTTTCCATGAAATGACTTGCTCGGCACCACGCCACCGGATGGTGGCTGCTATCACTACCAACGAGGTAGAGACAGTGTCGTCGCAGGTGCCTAAGGTGGCTCGGCGAGTCACGGGGAGCAGGGCATGACGAACAGGGTGGAAACGCGCGTATTGGAGCTGGCCAAAACAAGGGCGGCGGGAGACGAAAGTCTAGAGCGGCTGCTTGTTGCGGCGATTTCCGCCGCCGATCCGGATGACCTGGAAAGGCAGAACCCAGAGGCGCTGATCAGTGCCCTCACCGCAAGCCACGCGCGTCTGACCACGACATCACCTGGGGCGACCCGAATCGAAGTCACGCGGCCGCAAGGGCCGACTGACCCGCTCCTTCTCGATATCATCTCTCCGGACATGCCGTTCATCGTCGACAGTGCGCTCGCCGGCCTAAGGGCCATGGGCGGGACGATCCGGATGTTTGCCCACCCGGTCTTGCACGTTGCCAATGGAAGCGTGGTTGCAACTGGGGGCAACCGGGTCAGCATGCTGCATATCCAGAGCGATGCGGTTGCTGATGTCGACGAATTGCTGGCCGAATTGCGCGCCACGCTCACAGATGTGGCGCGGGCTGTATCGGACTGGCAGCCGATGCTGGACCGGGTACGGCGCGCATCTGCGGGCTTGGCCAGGCTCCCCCCAGCACAGCGAGACGAGGCCGAACGCTTCATTGAGTGGCTCATCGAGCATAATTTCACTTTCCTCGGCACACGCGAGTATCGGATCGAGGCGGACGAATTGCGCCCTGTTACCGACACGGGGCTGGGCATACTCCGCGACGAGAGTCTGAAAGTGCTGCGCAGCGGCCCGCATTATGTGGAAAGCACACCTCAGCTTGTCGATTTCGTGCAGGGCCCCGAACCCTTGCTGGTGACCAAGGCCAATGTGCGCGCTCGCGTACACCGGCGCACCCATATGGACTATGTAGGCATCAAGCTGTTCGATGCGGCGGGTCAGGTCAGCGGGGAATTGCGCGTTGTCGGACATTACACGGCCCAGGCCTTGGCGACGCCGCATACCGAGGTACCAATCATCCGGCGCAAGATTGCCGAGGTCATGCGGCAGTCCGGCGTCGACCCGCTCGGCCATGCGGGCCGGACGCTGCTCGGTGCGCTGGACAGCTACCCGCGGGATGAATTGTTCCAGATCGACACGCGGCAACTCGCCGAATTTGCCGGCGCGATTGCCGGACTTTACGACCGTCCCCGCGTGCGCGTGCTGCCGCGGATCGACCGGTTCGACAATTTCGTGTCCATCCTCGTCTATGTGCCGCGCGACCGTTATGACGGCAATGTCAGAGCCAGGATCACCCGCTATCTGAGCGCGCTCTATGATGGCCGTGTTTCAGCATTCTACCCGCATTTTCCAGAGGGGGACCTGGTCCGCCTGCATGTCATCATCGGGCGGAATGGCGGGCCAACGCCGGTACCGGACCGGCGGGCGCTGGAGACCGGGGTCGAAGCACTGACCCATGACTTCTCCGACATGCTGATGGCGGCAGCCACAAATCCGGAGGCGGTGAGCAACTGGAAGCAGGCGTTTTCGGGGGCCTATCAGAGCCGCAATGATGCCGGTGACGCCCTGCGCGACATTGCGGTGTTCGAGGGGCTGGGCGACGACGGCATTGCCATTCGCCTGACCACGCGTACCGGGACGGACGGCGCGCTGAGCCTGAAGTTCTACCATGAAGGCACGGCCATTCCGCTGTCGGACCGCGTGCCGATGCTGGAGCATTTCGGATTCCGGGTGATCGACGAGCGCACCTATACAATCGTGCCGCGCGACGGGGTCGAACGCTATCTGCACGACATGGTGCTGGAACTGCCCGAGGGCGCCGACGTCGATGTGATGGCGCGGGCCGAGGCGGTGGAGGCAGGTCTCCTGGCGGTGTGGATGGGCGAGGCAGAAAGCGACCAGCTCAACTCCCTGGTAACGCTGGCCGGCCTGGATTGGAGCGAAGCGGCGCTGCTGCGGGCGCTGTCACGATATCTGCGGCAGGTCGGCACCTCGCATTCCCAGCGCTATATCGCCCAGGCCATGGTGACGCAAAAGGCGGCAGCGCGCGCTCTGGTCTCGCTGTTTGCTGCCCTGCACAATCCCCAACTGGCGGACCATGACGAGGCCGCCGCCGTGGCGCGGGCGGACATTGCTGCAGCGCTGGACCAGATCACGTCGCTCGACGAAGACACCATTGTGCGCCGGTTCCAGAACCTGATTGAAGCCTCGATGCGGACAAATGCCTGGCAGCGCGACAAGGATGGTCACCGGCGCCCGGCGCTCGCCATCAAATTCGACAGCCACCAGGTCGAGGGTATGGCGGCACCCCGGCCCTACCGGGAAATTTCAGTCTATTCTCCGCGCGTGGAGGGCGTGCATCTGCGGTTTGGTGCCATTGCCCGTGGCGGGCTGCGGTGGTCGGACCGGCCCGAGGACTTCCGCACCGAAGTGCTGGGACTGGTCAAGGCACAGCAGGTCAAGAACGCGGTGATCGTGCCGGTTGGCGCAAAGGGCGGGTTTGTCCCGAAGCGGCTGAGCGCAGGCATGGCGCGAGATGCGTGGCTGGCCGAGGGGACCGAAAGCTACAAGGTGTTCATCGGCGCACTGCTCGATGTGACCGACAATCTGGTCGAGGGGGTCGTGGTCCCTCCCGCCGATACGGTGCGGCGCGATGGCGATGACCCATACCTCGTGGTTGCGGCCGACAAGGGCACGGCCAGCTTCTCCGATACCGCCAATGCCATTGCCTCCGGACGCGGCTTCTGGCTGGGCGATGCCTTCGCCTCGGGCGGTTCGGCCGGCTATGACCACAAGAAAATGGGCATAACGGCACGCGGTGGCTGGGAGGCGGTGAAACGCCATTTCCGCGAAATGGACCGCGACATCCAGAAGGAGCCATTCACCGTGGCGGGCGTCGGCGACATGAGCGGCGACGTCTTCGGCAATGGCATGCTGCTCAGCCGCGAGATTCGGCTGGTTGCTGCCTTCGACCATCGCGACATCTTCATCGATCCCGATCCGGATGCGGCGGTCAGCTATGCGGAGCGCGAGCGCCTGTTCAAGCTGCCGCGCTCCAGTTGGCAGGATTATGAAAAGGGCCTGATTTCCGAGGGCGGCGGGGTGTTTTCGCGTTCGCTCAAATCCATCCCGCTCAGCCCGCAGATGCGGACGCTGCTCGGCCTCGACCAGGACGCAGCGACGCCTGCCGAAATCATGCGCGCCATTCTTGTGGCACAGGTCGATCTGCTTTGGTTCGGCGGCATCGGCACTTACATCAAGGCCGCCGATGAGGATGATGCACGCGTCGGCGATCGCGCCAACGACGCCATACGGGTCACGGCGGGAGAAGTGCGCGCCAAGGTGGTGGGCGAAGGCGCCAATCTGGGCGTGACCCAGCGAGGGCGCATCGCTTATGCGCTCAATGGCGGGCGGATCAATTCGGACGCCATCGACAACTCGGCCGGCGTCAATTCCTCTGACCTTGAGGTCAACATCAAGATTGCCCTGTCGTCGGTCGTGGCGTCGGGGCAGCTTGAGATGGAGGAGCGCAACGCCTTCCTCGCCTCGATGACCGAAGAGGTCGCCGCGCTTTGCCTGCGCAACAACTACCTTCAGACCCTCGCCATATCGCTGGCCGAGCGGGCCGGGCTGGCGGAACTGCCGGATCATCGGGTCCTCATCGAGGGCCTGGAGGAGCGGGGACTCCTCAACAGGACCGTGGAGTTTCTGCCCAGCGATGCAACGCTGGACAGCCGGGCGGCCGAGGGCAAGGGCCTTGTGCGCCCGGAACTGGCGGTGATCCTGGCCTATGCGAAGCTGACCCTGTTCGACGATCTGCTGAAGGGCACCGCCATCGACGATCCGTACCTGGCCGGTGAGTTGTTCCGCTACTTCCCGGAAACACTGCACCAGACCTATCCCGAGCAGGTCGAAACCCACCGGCTCAAGCGGGAAGTGGTCGCGACCGTGCTCGCCAATGCGATGATCAATCGCGGCGGGCCGGCCTTCGTATCGGAGCTGACGGCTGCTACCAGCGCCAGCGCCGGAGAGGTCGCGTTGGCCTATGCGGCGGTGCGGGACGCCTATGGGCTGACGAGGCTGAACGCTGAGATCGATGCCCTGGACGGCGCCCTTCCCGGCTCGGTGCAACTGGCTCTATATGCTCAAGTCGAGGCCCTGTTGCGGCAGGAAGCCCTGTGGTTCCTACGCAATGGCTCGGTAACCGAAGGCCTGGCAAGTCTGGTGGAGCGGCATCGGAACGGGGTCGATCGGTTGATTGAGACCGAGGGCTTGCTGCCCGAAGACCAGCGTCACGCGCTCGATGTGCGGATCAGCGGCCTGACGGCTCATGGTGTGCCGGAAGATCTCGCCTATCGTATCGGCGCCCTGCCCTTTCTCAGCCATGCCAGCGACATCGTGCTTGTAGCCGAACGGTGCGGCGTCGATGTGGTGACCGCGGCCAAGGCCTATTTTGGTCTGGCCGGGCTGTTCGACCTGTTCCGTATCATTGAGGATGGCCGCGCGATCATTCTGGGCGACCGGTTCGATCGCATGGCACTGGACCGGGCGCTCGCCAACCTGATGCGTGCCCTGCGCGACCTGACCGCAGATGTGATCTCCTCCGGATCAGTGGCTGACTATGCGGCCAACAGGCCTGTGGCGGTGGCGCGTACCGTCGCCGCGGTCAAGGAGCTGACGGAAGGGGGCATCACAGTGTCGCGGCTCAGCGTGGCGGCCGGTCTTCTGGCGGATCTGGCGCGGGAGAGCTGAGGGCGACCGCGATCAGGCCGCCTGACTCATCCCCAGGAACTGCTGCAACTCAGGCGTTCTGGGGTTAGTGAACACGTCTTCGGGGGGACCGATTTCGTGGACCCGCCCCTGATGCATGAACACCACGCGCGAGCAGACGTCGCGGGCAAAGCGCATTTCATGGGTCACCATGACCAGCGTCATGCCCTCGGCTGCCAGCTCCTTGACGACAGCCAGAACCTCGGCGACCAGTTCGGGATCGAGCGCCGAGGTGATCTCGTCGCAGAGCAAGGCGATGGGTTGCATGGCCAGGGCGCGCGCGATGGCGACCCGCTGTTGCTGGCCACCGGACAATTGATCGGGGTAGGCATCGAACTTCTCACCGAGGCCAACGCGCTGCAGCATGTTGCGGGCGATCTCGGCCGCTTCGTCCTTTGGTGTCTTTTTGACCACCATCTGGGAGAGCATGACGTTGCGCCCAGCCGTCAGATGGGGAAACAGGTTGAACTGCTGAAAGATCATGCCGACCTTCAGGCGCAGCTCGCGCAGCGCCCTGGCTTCCGTCAGCAGTTGGGCGCCCTCGACCGAAATCGACCCGGAATCAATGGTCTCCAGACCATTGATGCAGCGCAGCAAGGTGGATTTTCCGGAACCGGACTTACCGATGATCGCGATCACCTCGCCCCGCGCAATATCGATATCGATGCCCTTGAGCACTTCGTTTGAGCCGAAACTCTTGCGGACGTCAGTGATGGCTATGAGCGACATTGAGCTTTCTCTCCAGAATCTGGCTGGCCCTGGAAAGCGGCCAACAGAGGCAGAAATAGATGAGCGCGACCAGGCCGTAGACCAGGAAGGGCTGATAGGTGGCATTGGTGACCACCGTCCCGGCGCGGGTGAGTTCGATAAATCCGATGATGGATGTGAGCGCGGTACCCTTCACCACCTGCACAGAAAAGCCGACGGTGGGCGGAATGGCGACGCGCAGAGCCTGGGGCAGGATCACATGTTGCATCTGCTGGAAATAGCCCATGCCCAGGCTCGCCGACGCTTCCCATTGACCCTTTGCCACGGCCTGCACGCAGCCACGCCAGATCTCGCCGAGAAAGGCCGCCGTCCACAGGATCAGTGCCAGCCCCGCGGCGAGCCAGGCGGGCACGCTGATGCCGAACAGCGCCAGGCCGAAAAAGGCCAGGAAGAGCTGCATGAGTAGCGGCGTGCCCTGGAAAAGTTCGACATAGCCCCGCCCCAGGAGACGCAACCAGCCTCGATTGGAGATACGGGCAAACAGAACAAGCATGCCCACGAGCCCGCCGCCAATAAATGACACGATGGACAGGACAACGGTCCACTGGGTGGCCAGGAGAAGATTGCGCAGGATATCGAAAACGGTGAACTGGGCCATCACACCTTCCTCCGCGGGAAGATCACCCAGCCGACACCGTCAAGGACCTTCCGGAGCGCGATGGCCAGCGCCAGATAGGTCAGCGTGGCGACCAGATAGGTCTCAAAGGCGCGGAAGTTGCGCGACTGGACGAAGTTGGAGGCAAAGGTCAGGTCCTCGACAGCGATCTGGGAAACAACCGAGGACCCGAGCATGACGATGACGATCTGGGACGCCAGAGCCGGCCATATGCGTTGTAGCGCCGGCACGAGGACGACATGGCGGAATGTCTGCAACGGCGTCATGGCAAGGCTTGCACCAGCTTCGAACTGGCCGCGCGGCGTTGCCTGTATGCCTGCCCGGATAATCTCGCAGCTATAGGCACCCAGGTTGACGACCATGGCAATGTTGGCGGCCTGCAAGGCAGTCAGCTTCATGCCGAGCGAGGGCAGGCCAAAGAAGATAAAGAAGAGCTGGATCAGGAAGGGCGTATTGCGGATCAGTTCCACATAGGCGGCGACGAAGGGCTTGAGCCAGACCGGACCGAGCGCTCTCACCCACGCACAGACAATGCCAAGGCATACGCCGAGCACGGCCCCGACCAGGATGAGTTCAATGGTGATGGCGACACCATTGACGAAGACCGGCATGTAGTTCGCCAGCCAGTCAAAATTCCATTGATATTGCATTGACCCCGTCCGACCCGGAAACGCCTGCAGGAATGCCGCCCGGTCTGGGCCGGGCGGCCTGGGACGACATTAGAGGTCGGCGGGCAGGTCAGCCTTCAGCCAGGCCTGCGAGATGGTGTTGAGCGATCCGTCGGCCTTCATCTCAGCAATGATGGTGTTGACCGCATCGAGCAGCGCTGGCTCGTCCTTGTTCAGGCCGACATAGCAAGGCGAGTTCTTGACCAGGAACTTGAGCTCGGGGCGTCGCTGCGGGTTGCGTTCCAGGATTGCCGCAGCAACGACATTGCCGGTGGCGATGACGTCCACCTGGCCAGACAGGAAGGCCGAGATGGTGCCATTGTTGTCCTCGTAGCGGCTGATCTCGACGGCCTCGGGGACCAATTCGGTCAGCGTCAGATCTTCGACGGAGCCGCGTGTGACGCCGACACTGACGCCGGCGAGGTCCTCCGGGCCCGCCAGGGTGAGGTCGGCCTCTCCAAAGACACCGTTGTAAAAGGGTGCGTAGGCATCAGTGAAATCGATCACCGCTTCGCGCTCGGCGTTCTTGCCCAGGCTGGAAATGACGAGATCAACCCGGTCGGTTTGCAGATAGGGAATCCGATTGGCGCTGGTGACCGGCACCAGCTCGACGCCAACACCCAGCCGTTCGGCAATGGCCTTTGCCATGTCGATGTCGTAGCCCACCGACTCCATGCTGAGATCGACGCTGCCAAAGGGCGGAAAATCTTGCGGCACAGCGACGCGAATTGTGCCCCGGGCCTTAATGTCCTCCAGAGCGTCGGCGTGAACCGGAACAGTGGTAGCGGCAGCGAGGCCAGTTACAAGGCATGCGATGAATGTGCGGCGTAGCATTGAGTTGTCCCTGTCTTGTTTCGATGCGATTGGCAGAGGCGAGGAGACCGCTGCTTGCACCAGGGTTCTGCAATTGCCGTGCCAGCACCTAAAGCACTGACATGCCCCATCTCCTGCATCTGCATGGCGATCAACTTGCTATGTTTGCCGCCTGAGGGTCTTAATTATGCTCAAGTATTGGGCAGCGCTTAATTCGATAGCACAATGCAGCCCGAGGGACGATGGGTGCGGTTGCAGCCCCTGAGGAACCCGGGCTCGCGCGTTGCCGCCGCCTAGGTCGAAAGTCCACCTTGTATGGACAAAGCCATTCTGGACAGTGAGGGCAACAAGGAGACCCACATGACCGATCTGAAAGAGTGGCTCAGCGCCCAAACGACCGACGAAGCCCTTGGCGGCGCCATCGAGTCGATGGCAGCAGCCGGCGCCGAGATTGCGCGGGTTCTGCGGGAGGCGCCCATCGCTGGGCAGACGGGGCTGGCGGGATCCGACAATGTGCAGGGCGAGGCGCAGAAGGCGCTCGATGTGATCTCAAACGATATTGTTTTGAATCACTTGCGCGAAAATCCGGCCATTTCGATTCTGATCTCGGAAGAGCTGGATGAAGCCGTTAATATGTCGAGTCAGGGGCAGTTCATTGTTGCCACCGATCCGTTGGATGGGTCTTCAAATCTCGACGTAAATGTCACCGTAGGCACGATTTTTTCCGTTCTCCCAGCCAAAGGCGGCCTGTTGCAGAGGGGCACGGAACAATTGGCTGCGGGATATGTGGCCTATGGACCCGCGACCAGTCTTGTGGTGCGGATCAAGGGGGAAACGAGCGTGTTCACGCTCGACGCACAGGGCACATGGGTGCAGACGGTCGCGGCGGCGCGCGTGCCCGAGGCCAGCGGTGAATTTGCGATCAATACGGCGCGCGAACGCTTCTGGGATGCAGCCACAACCGGCTATGTGAAAGAGAGCGTGGCCGGCGAGACCGGAGCTCTGGGCAAGCGCTACAATATGCGTTGGGTGGGCTCGATGGTGGCCGACGTCCATCGCATTCTGATGCGTGGCGGTATCTTTCTTTACCCACTCGATAGCGAGACCATCAGCAGGGGCGGGCGGCTGCGGCTGCTCTATGAAGCCAATCCCATGGCCTGGCTGATTGAGGGCGCAGGCGGGCGGTCGACAACGGGGACGATGCGCATTCTGGACGTAGAGCCTTCGGATATTCACCAGCGGGTCCCGGTGATCCTGGGTTCGGCAGAAGAGGTCAAACGGGTAGAGGATTGGTATGGACGGGGGTGACGCGGAGCAAGGCACACAGTCAGGATTTGCAACGTTCTCATTGATTGGCTAGAACCCGTGCCCAATTGGACCGGTCGACCGAAACTGCCGGTAGGGAGAAAGCCTTGGACACCATCGCCAAAACATTGCCGGAAACCAATTGGGGCGCGTGGCAGCGTCGGCCGTTTCATCGGCAATATCTGATGACGCAGGCAAGCCGGTTGTTTGATTTCTTCGAGGCGGCCTCACTCAATCCCCGGGGTGGCTTTTACGAATTGTCCGATGACGGACACCCGCTCTCGCCGGAAAATGCCATCCGGCAGATCCACGTGACCACCCGCATGGTCCATTGCGCGGTAATCGGCAGTCTTATCGGCCGCCCGGGCTCGGACGAAATCGTCGACCATGGCATGCAGTATCTGTGGGAGAAGCACCGCGACCTGCGCCACGGCGGCTATGTCTGGTCCCTCGATGACGAGGGTTATGCCGATGACAGCAAGCAGGCCTATGGCCATGCCTTTGTGCTGCTGGCCGGCTCGAGCGCCAAGCTGGTGGGTCATCCGCTCGCAGACAAGGTGATCGCCGATGTCACCGAGGTGATCGAGAACCGCTTCTGGGACAAGAAGGTGGGCGCTGTCCGCGAAGAGTTCGGCAATGACTGGCGGCAGATCAGCACCTATCGCGGCCAGAATTCGAACATGCACCTGACTGAAGCCTTGATGGCGGCCTATGAGGCTACCGGCGAGACCGAATATCTCAAGAAGGCGACCAGGATCGCCGACCTCATCATCAACCGCAATGCGGCCAGGCTCGACTATCGCGTGGCCGAGCATTTCCACGAGGACTGGAGCCTGGACAAGGACTATCTGGGCTCGGAGATGTTCCGTCCGTCCGGCACCACGCCCGGACATGCGCTGGAATGGTCGCGGCTGTTGTTCCAGCTGTTCGTGCTGTGCCGCAAGGAGCATAGCTGGATGACCGAATCCGCGCGCGGCCTGTTCCGCCAGGCCATCGCGCTGGGATGGGACAAGGTGCATGGCGGGTTCTTCTACACCCTGGACTGGAACAACCAGCCGATCATGCGCGAGAAACTGTGGTGGCCGATTGCAGAGGCGATCGGCGCGGCGGCGTTTATCGGCGCCTACGACCATGACGACTTCTACCAGCTCTGGTACCGAAAACTCTGGGACTTCGCAGAGAACCACGTCATCGACCATGAACGCGGCGGCTGGCACAGCGAATTGACTGAACAGCTGGTGCCGACGTCTCGCCTGTTTGTGGGCAAGCCGGACCTGTATCATGCGCTGCAGGCCTGCCTGATCCCGCTCTATCCAGTAACGGGGAGCCTGACGCACGGCATTATTGAGGCCGACCACCCCAAGCGGCTCTGAGGCAAGACAGCCCCTTCGAGACAACCATTACCGTCCTGCCGCGTTGGGTTTGCTGCAGCACGGAGGATGGAATGGCTAGTCTTGAGGGTAAGGTCGCGCTGGTGACTGGTGCGGGATCGGGAATAGGCAAGGCGACGGCGTTGAAGCTGGCGCGCGAAGGGGCCGCGGTCGTGGCCATGAGCAGGACCCGCGAGGAGGTCGAGGCCACCGCAGAGGAAATCCGTTCAGCCGGTGGACAATCCATGCCAGGGGTTTGCGATGTCACCGACGACGCTGGCATGCGCGACCTGGTGGCGCGCACGATCGACACCTTCGGTCGCCTGGACATTGTGGTGGCCAATGCCGGGATCAACGGTATGTGGGCGCCCATCGCGAAGCTGAGGCCTGAGGAATGGGACAAGACCATCGCGGTCAACCTCAGGGGCACATATCTCACCATCCACCACACGGTTCCGGCCCTGGAGAAGGCCGGCGGAGGCGCAATTGTGGTGGTTTCTTCGATCAACGGCACCCGCACCTTTTCTACGCCAGGTGCCAGCGCCTATTCGGCAACCAAGGCGGGACAATTGGCCATGGTCCAGCAACTGGCGTTGGAGCTTGGCAAGAAGAAGATCCGCATCAACGCGGTTTGTCCGGGCGCCATTGAAAGCAATATCGAGGAGAATACCAACCGGCGCGCCAGTGAGGAGGCCGCCATACCGGTGCATTTCCCCGAGGGCGACATCCCATTAACCGGTGGTGCGAGCGGCAAGGCGGCGGATGTCGCCGACGTCATCGCCTTCCTGGTTTCCGATGGCGCGCGGCACGTGACAGGGAGCCCGGTCTGGATCGACGGCGGACAAGGATTGCTGCGCTAGACGGCCCGGGAGACCCGTGGCGGTTGTCAGGCGGGAGTGCGCGTCGTAAAGCACGGGCAATCGATACTTCCGGTGAACCGACATGACCGCCCTGCCCGCCCAATTGCCGCGCCTACTGGTAGAGCGCGCCGTATCCGCGGCGCTCGAAGAGGATTTGGGACTGGCGGGGGACCTGACCAGCCAGGCGACGCTGTCGCCCGATGCGGAGGCGGTCGCGACCCTCTCGGCCCGCGAGGCGGGGGTCATCGCCGGATTGGACCTGGCAGCCGCAGCCTTTCGCCTGGTGGGAGATGGCGTGCAATTCAGAGCCAAGATTGCCGATGGGGCTCGCATTGAGGCGAGTGGCATGGTGGCCGAGATATCGGGGCCGGCGCGGCTGGTGATGTCGGGTGAGCGGGTGGCGCTGAACTTCCTCAACCATCTGAGCGGCATTGCCACCATGACGCGCCGCTTCGCTGATGCCATTGAGGGCACGGGAGCCCGCATTTGCGACACCCGCAAGACCACACCCGGGCTCAGGCCGTTCGAGAAATATGCTGTCCGCTGCGGTGGCGGCGCCAATCATCGCTTTGCCCTGAATGACGCGATCCTGATCAAGGACAATCACATCGCGGTCGCCGGTAGCGTCACTGCCGCCTACAAGGCGGCCGAGCGCTTCGCCGGGCATCTGGTTGCCATTGAGATAGAGGTCACCACCCTGCAGGAGCTGGAGGAGGCCTTGTCGGCGGGCGCGCGTGTCATCATGCTCGACAATATGGACAATGAAATCCTCAAGCAGGCCGTCGCCATCAATGCCGGGCGGGCGCGACTGGAGGCTTCTGGCGGCGTGAAGCTGGATCGCGTCCGCTCGATTGCGGAAACCGGTGTCGACTTCATCTCCACCAGCCAGATCACCATGGGAGCGGCGCCGCTCGACCTCGGGCTCGACGTCGTCATTCGGGACGGCAAGACAGCATGATGCCGATGGCAGCCGCCTCATCCATCACCGAGATTGCCATTGAGACTGCAATCGCCGCCGCCGATGTCATCTGCGCGGTCTATGACCGACCCATTCACGTGGTCACCAAGGAGGACGGCTCACCGGTAACCGAGGCCGATGCGGCCGCCGAGGCCGTCATCATCAAGCACCTGGAGGTCACCGGGCTGCCCACGCTAGGCGAGGAGAGCGTCGCGGCCGGTGTCATTCCGGTGCTGGGCGAGCGCTATTTCGTGGTCGACCCGCTTGATGGCACCAAGGAATTCATCAAGCGCAATGGCGAGTTCACGGTCAACATCGCGCTTGTCGAGAACGGACGGTCCATCATGGGTGTCGTCCTGGCGCCGGCCACGGGCGACCTATTCGTGGGGGATGTCAACGGCGCGTGGAGCGGAAAGGTCGTTGCCGGCAAGGTCGTGGATCGCCGTCCCATCAAGGTCGCGCCGTCTGCAGGGCCCCATATCGTGGCCAGTCGAAGCCATGGTCATGCGGCGCTGGCGCAATTGCGCGAAATCATGGGCGTGGAGAGCGACGTGTCCATCGGCTCTTCGCTCAAATTCTGCCTGGTGGCCCGAGGTGATGCCCAGCTTTACCCGCGATTCACCCCCACTTGCGAATGGGATACCGCCGCCGGACAGGCCGTGCTTGAAGCTGCGGGGGGGGCGCTGCTGACACTGGATGGCGCGCCACTACGCTACGGCAAGGGCGAATTGAAATACCTCAATCCCTATTTCGTGGCGGCCGCCAGTGAAGAACTGGCGCTGACCGCCGCAGAACTGATGCAGCGCCTGATCCCCTCATAGTCCAGGATCGCGAGCAGACGGGCGAGGACGATGCAGACTTGCATCGCGGGCGGTCCGCTGAGCGATATGCAATGACTGCTTAACTGATCTGCGCATTGTTTCCCTTCGTTAAGCTTGAAGCGAACAGTGACACCATATATACGCCGAGCATATATCGGACCGGAATATGGTTACGGGATCATTTGCATGAACGTCAGAACGCTCTGTCTCTCCATTCTCTATGACGGCGAGGCCAGTGGATACGACATTCGCCGGATGTGCACGGAAGGCAATTTCGCCTACTTTGTGGAGGCCAGCTATGGCTCGATCTATCCTGCGCTAGCGCGCCTGGAGGACGACGGGCTGGTGGCAAGCCGTACCGAGCAACAGCCCGGAAAACCGGCTCGCAAGGTCTATTCCATTACCGAAGCGGGCAAGACGGCCTTCGCCGCAGAACTGGCCGAGCCACTGGGCGAAGACATGTTCCGCAGCCCGTTCCTGCTGTTTGCACGATTTGCGCACATTCTGCCGCGCGACCTGGTGGAACAGCGGTGCAACGAATTTCTGGCGCGAACTGTCGCCGACCGCAAGAAACTCGATGATGCACCCAAGGAGCATTGCTGCAATGCAGCAGACATGTGGGTCATCAATTACGGACGTGCAGTATTGGAGGTTGCGGAACAACATTTCCGCACCCATATGCACGAACTGATCACAATGGCGCGAGCCGAGCCACGAAAAGACGCGGCTGAATAAGGGGCAAATTCAACTATGCGTGCACTGTTTTCCTATGGCTTGGCCTTCACAATCCTGCTTCTGGCGGGCGGCTGGCTGGCAACCGGGACACTGGTTCAGGGTGGCCAGGGGCCAGGCAATGGCGAGAAGCCGATCATCTCGGTCATTGAGGGTGAGGAGCATGGTCCGATCGCGACAGCTCTGGGCGAGGCCGGCGTCCTTGCCGAGCATCACGAACCGGAAGTCGACCCAGCCCTGACGATCGCGCAGCGCAACGAGACCACCACGGGCGCCAGCGCGCCGCTGCAGAGCGTCCGCACCCAGACTTTTACCGCCCAGCCGATGCCGATCGAGGTGCCGTTGCGCGGCCGCACCCAGGCCAAGGCCACAGTGACGGCCGTAGCGGAAACCTCAGGCGCCGTGGACGTGGTTCATGTCACCAAGGGCGAACGGGTCAATGTAGGCGATGCCCTGTGCACGCTGGATCAGGGTACCCGGGCTGCGGCCGTGGCGCAGGCCGAAGCCGGTTTGGCGCAGGCCCAGGCGGCCCTGGCCCAAGCTCAGTTGAACTACGACACCAATGCCGACCTGCGCGAACGCGGTTTGGCTGCGGCAAATACCGCCAATGCGGTCGAAGTTGCCCTTGCACAGGCCAAGGCTGGTGTCAGCCAGGCGGAAGCCGGACTCGACAATGCCGAGGCAGAGCTGGAGCGCACTGAAATCGTGGCGAAGGTTGCTGGCCTGGTGCAGGACCCGATTGCCGTGGAGGGCGCCATGCTCAATCCTGGCGCGCCCTGTGCCACGATCGTGCAGCTCAACCCCATCGTTTTCACCAGCATGGTGCCGGAAGCCCATATCGGTCTCGCCAAGACCGGGCTTGAAGCCACAATCAAGACGGTGACCGGACAAAGCGTGACCGGCAAGGTGACCTATGTGTCCGCCGTCGCCGACAACGCCACGCGCGCCTTCCCAGCCGAAATCGAGATTCCCAACGAAGATTTTGCCATTCGTGACGGCGTAACTGCCGAGGCCATCGTGGATATTGGCACTGCGCCCGGGCATCTGCTGCCGCAATCTGTCCTGACTCTGGACGATGAAGGCGTACTGGGTGTTCGCACCGTCGAGAATGGTGTGGTCGCCTTTTACCCGATCACTATCGTGAGCGACACGCGGGAAGGCGTGTGGGTCACGGGCCTGCCACTGGCTGCCGATGTCATCACGGTCGGTCAGGAGAACGTGAATGCCGGACAGGCTGTAGACGCCAGCCCGGTTTCGGCCACCACTGAAGCCACCGCCAGCTAGGGACGCAGAGCATGCTCGACTTCATCGAAAAAGTCCTCAGGATGCCGCGCGTTGTCCTGACGATCATGGTCATCGTGCTGGCCGCTGGCGCCAGCGCGTATATGTCGATGCCCAAGGAAAGCTTCCCGGCCATTGACGTTCCCTATCTCTACGTCTCGATCAGCCAATCAGGTGTCTCCCCGCGCGACGCCGAGAACCTCCTGGCCAAGCCTGCCGAAGAAGAGCTGTCCAACCTGCCGGGATTGAACAATATCACCTCGACATCGACGACCGGTCACGCCTCGATCTTCCTCGAGTTCGACATCAATACCGACAAGGATCAGGCGCTGCAGGATACCCGCGCCAAGATGGACGCGGTCAAGGCTAAGCTGCCCGACGATGCCAACGATCCGACGGTCTCGGAAATCGACTTCATCGGCCCGATCATGTCGGTGGCCGTCTACGGCTCGGCGCCTGAGAAAGAGCTGGTCCGGCGCGCCGAGCAATTGCAGGATGCTCTGGAAGCCATTCCTGAAGTGCGTGAGGCCAAGCTTTCCGGCGCGCGCAAGGAACAGCTTGAAGTCCGCGTGGACCTGCTTCGCCTGGAGGCCTATGGCCTGACAGCCAATCAGCTGTTCGACGCCCTGTCGCGTAACAACATGGTTGTCGCGGGTGGGACGCTCAATACTGGGCAAGGCTCCTTCAATGTTGAAGTGCCGGGCCTGATCACCACCGCGGAGGATGTGTTCAGCCTGCCGCTGAAGACCGATGGCAATACGGTGGTGACGTTTGGCGACGTGGCGACGATCACCCGCACCCTGGCCGATGCGACCGAATATACTCATGTGAACGGCTCCCCTGCCCTGATCATGGGCATTTCGAAAAAGCTCGGCACCAACATCATCGACGTATCCGACACCGTGCGGGCAGTGACTGCCGAGGTCGCCAAGGACTGGCCCAGCGGGGTGACCTACTCGTTCTTCCTGGACCAGGCCGAGACGACCACCGCATTGTTCCGTTCGCTCGAGGCTGCCGTGCTCACCGCCGTGGCCCTGGTGCTGATCACCTGTGTGGCCACGCTAGGCGTTCGCCCGGCCATCATGATCGGCATGTCCATCCCCCTCTCGTTCATGATGGCCTTCCTGGTTGCCCAGGGCCTGGGCATGACCATCAACATGATGGTGATGTTCGGCCTCGTCATCGCCGTGGGCGTGCTGGTGGATGACCCGGTGGTGGTGGTCGAATATGCCGAACGCAAGCTGCAAGAAGGCATTCCCAAAAAGGAAGCCTTCATCATGGCCATGCGCAAGATGTTCGTGCCCGTCGTGGGTGCGACCGCGACCACGCTGGGCGCCTTCATCCCGCTGCTGTTCTGGCCGGGCATCATCGGCAAGTTCATGAGCTACCTGCCGACCATCGTGATCATCGTCATGGTCGCTTCCTTCATCTCGGCGCTTATCTTCATGCCGGTCATCGGTTCGCTGATCGCCTCGACCCATGTGGACGAGAAGGAGAAGGCCAAGGCCGACATCGTCATGTATCCGGACAAGTTCGACTCCAAGAAGGTGGGGGGGCTGACCGGTATCTATGTGCGGGTGATGGAAAAGCTGTTGCATTGGCCGCTGCCCACGCTTGCAGTCGGCTTCGGCGTAATTGCGACCATCTTCGTGTCCTATGCGATGAACCCGACCGGCTCGGAGGCTTTCCCGGCTTCCGAACCCGAGTTTGCGACTGTGGCCGTGGTCGGCCGTGGTAATTACTCGCCCGAAGAAATCCGCGACATGCTGGTGGAGATCGAGAACGAACTCATTCAGGTCCAGGGCATCCAGGACGTGATCATGCAGTTCGGCACGACTGGCGCCTTCGGCACCATGCCGCCCGATACGATTGGCAATTTCCAGCTGCAATTGACCAAATGGAGCGAGCGCCTGCCGGCAGAGCAGATCTTTGCCGACATCCGCGAGCGGGTGAAGGACTTTGCCGGGCTCGACATCCAGTTGCTGGCCGCCGAAAGCGGGCCACCGGCGGGCAAGGACATCAATATGCGGGTGGAGAGCACCAATTATGATGACCTGGTGCCCGTGGTTGCTGCCATTCACGACGAACTGGCCAGCTGGCCGGAAGTAGTCGACCTGGAAGACGGTCGCCCCTCACCTGGCATTGACTGGCAGATCACCATCGACCGCGCCGAAGCCGGCAAGTATGGCATCGGTGTCCGAGAGCTGGCGCCCTATGTGCAGCTGGTGACGTCGGGCGTGAAGCTGGGCACCTACCGGGATGCAATCACGGGCGATGAACTCGATATCCGTGTTCGGCTGCCCGAAGACGAGCGGACATTCGATGCCCTGGATTCCATGCGCATCGCGACCGCTCAGGGCCTTGTGCCGGTCTCCAACTTCATCGAACGCCAGGCCGTGCCCAAGGTGGCCAACATCCAGCGGCGCAACCAGGTCTATACGATGAACGTGGCGGCGGGTCTCACCAATCTACCCGAAGGTGTCTATGTCGCCGACAAGGTGGAAGAGTTGCAGGCCTGGATCGCCGAGCAGAATTTCCCTGACCGTGTGTCGGTGGAGTTCGGTGGTGCCGAGGAGCAGATGGGCGATGCAAACGCCTTTATCGGTCAGGCCTTCGTCATGGCCATGGCCATCATCTTCTTCGTGCTGCTATTGGAGTACAACAGCTTCTATCAGGTGCTGGTGACGCTCACGACCGTGTTCATGTCGGTGGCTGGGGTGCTTCTGGGCATGCTGATGACCGGGATGACCTTCTCGGCCATCATGACCGGGCTGGGCATTGTGGCGCTGGCGGGCATTGTGGTGAAGAACGGCATCGTGCTGATCGACACCTATAATGACTACCACCGGCACCAGAATGTGGAAGCCGTGAAGGCCATGCTGCTGACCGTGAGCCAGCGTGTGCGGCCGGTGCTGCTGACCGCGTTCCTGACCGCGTTGGGCGTGATCCCGATGTGGGCCAATGTCGAGTTCGACTTCATCCGCCGCGAAATCGTGGTGGGCGGCATTGCCGGCTCCTGGTTTATCCACCTCTCGGCCTCCCTTGTGTCGGGCCTGTTCTTCTCGACAGCCCTGACCCTGGTCATGGTGCCGGTGATGATCACTGCGCCGACCGTGATGTGGAGCCAGATCAAGTGGCTGGGCACGATGCTTGCGGCACTGGGGGCATGGATTGCCAGCCCCTTCCGCAGCAAGGAGGTCGCTGCGCCCGCCGGCTTCGACGGCATGGCCGTGGAAATTCCGGAAGATGCGGACAGCGCCAAGCGCTATATCGTGTCCAAAGATGCCGGGCTGACGGAAAAGGAAGCCAATGGCGTCACGGTGGTGAGCCGGAGAGATGCGGCAGAGTAGACCGCCGCGTTATTGCGAACTTCGAAAAGGCCCGTCCCGAGACGGGCCTTTTTCTCATCCGGTGGTGAACGCGTGGAGGCTCCAGTCATCGCCGTCGAAATGGATGTCGCTTAGGATCCCTGCCCTCTCCACAAGCACCTTGCTCCAGAAGGCCTGGGCAGCGCGGTTGGCTTGGGGAACCGCGATGTGCCAGGGGCCGGGATGAGCCGCGAATGCAAGATCTAGAGCCGCCTTGCCGACACCTCGTTTCCGGTAGGCCCTGAGTACGAAGAATTCGGCCATGAACCAACATGGCGCCCTGCCCGTTAGCGGGCACTCGTCCACGACCAGCGCAAAGCCGGCGATCTCGTCACCGCTCATGATAGTGTAGGGATGCCGCCAGAACCGATCCAGGAAACCATATTCGAAATGTCCATCCGGACCGACTGGAAACGGCATGAACTCGGTCATGTCATAGAGGTAGAGCTGAACGAGATTTGCGATAAGCGGCCTGTCGGCCAGCGTCGCGGCGCGAAGAGCAATTTCAGGCATGTGTCCGCCTATCCTGGAACGCATCGAACAACGCCCTGATGCGGGCGGTCTGCCGAAGTTCCATCGGGGTCAGCAGCCAGATGGCGATGGAAAAGGCCGGCTCGTCGGCCAGACGCACCAAAGCCGGAGATGCATCCGCCAGTGCGGAAGGGACCAGCCCCGCACCCAGGCCCGTGTCTACCGCACGAAACATCATGAGCGGGGTGGGGACACTGGCCTGCGGACGCACCGTGGGGTGGGTGCGGCGCAACCAGCGGGATGCCGGCTGACTGCAATCGCGATTGCCATATTCCAACCAGGGCATGGCGTCCGGGCTGGAGGCCAGTTCGGCATGGGCATAGGGATAGAAGTCCAGACTGCCCAGTTGGCGACCGAACAGATGATCGTCCGGACTATTGGTGGCACGCAGCGCCACCTCGGCTTCCCGGCGCGACAGGCTGCGCAGTTCAGACCCCACTTCCACTGCGACTTCGATCTGCGGATGGCGGGCGCGAAATCGTGTGAGGACCGGGAGGTAGAGCCAGGCCAGCGCGTCGACTGTGGTCAGCTTGATGTGTCCGGTCAGCCGGTGGTCGCGCCCGGCAATGTCGCGCTCGAGCCCCGCCAACTCAGCTTCGATGCGGCGGGCACTTTCCAAGAGCCGTTCACCCTCGGGGGTCAAGACCACACCATCATCGCGGCGCTCGGCGAGAAGCGCGCCGAAATGGGCCTCCAGATCCTTCAGTTTGCGGGACACGGTGGTATGCGCAACGCCCAGAACCCGGGCGGCGCCGGTGAAAGTCCCGGCGCTTTCCAGCGCGGCAATGATGCTGAGGTCGGTCGGTTGCACTGAACATTCCTGCACACTTGAAGCGCCAATGTGCGCGTTGACGGTGCATGAGTGAACCAGAATATTGCGGGCATGACCAGTGAGGATATCGACCCATGCATGCCTTTGCCGCCCTGTTTGCCGCCGGCCTTCTCGTCTTCGTATCGGCCGCGGTGCAACATCTCAACACAGTCGGCTCGAAGGGCCTGGCGTTCATATTCACCGACCGGGCGGCGCCGCTCAGTCGGGAGGGGTTTGCTGGACGGGCCGCGCGCACCCTGCAGAACAATCTTGAATCGGCAGGGATGGTGGTTCCGGCCGCAACCATCCTCGCCGTTCTCGGCGTGAGCAATGCGCTGGTGACTGGAGCTGCCCTTGTCTATGCAGCGGCCCGGATCGGCTTCACCCTGAGTTACTGGGCGGGGATCAGCAAGTTGCGCTCACTGTTCTGGGGCGTCGGCATGGGGAGCATCGCCGTGCTCACGGCGCAAGCGGGTCTGGCCATGCTCATGGGGCTGCGTTGAGACACCTTGCGGGGATAACCATCCGGCGGCGACGCTACTCGGCCGCCGGAACGCCGCGCCTGACAAAACCATCCGGATCGTCCTGGGTGCGGGCCAGAAGCTCGGCAGCTTCGCTCGCCTCGCGCTGACGGTTCCACATCTGGGCGTAGAGCCCCTCCTGTGCAAGGAGGTCGAAGTGGTTGCCGCGCTCGGCAATCTGGCCGTCCCTCAACACTAGGATTTCATCGGCATTGACGACCGTGGAGAGCCGGTGGGCGATGACAACCGTGGTACGATCGCGAGAGACTTCCTCGAGTTCTGCCTGGATGTCGCGCTCGGTCTTGGTATCGAGCGCCGAGGTCGCTTCATCAAGGATGAGGATCGAGGGTGACTTGAGAATGGTGCGCGCAATGGCAACGCGCTGCTTCTCACCGCCGGAGAGTTTCAGTCCGCGTTCGCCGACGGGCGTGTCGTAGCCCTTGGGCAGGGTTTCGATGAAACCGGCAACCTGGGCCATGCGCGCCGCGTCCTGGACTTCGGCGTCGGTCGCACCGGGACGGCCGTATTCGATGTTGTAGCCAATGGTGTCGTTAAACAGCACGGTATCCTGCGGCACCATGCCGATAGCAGAACGCAGGCTTTCCTGGGTGACGTCGCGCAGGTCCTGACCATCAATGGTGATGCGACCGCCAGTGACATCGTAAAAGCGGAACAGGAGCCGGGAAATGGTGGATTTGCCCGCCCCGGTCGGCCCGACAATGGCAACCGTCTTGCCAGCGGGAACCTCGAAGCTCACGCCCTTGAGGATCGGCCTGTCGGGGTCGTAGTGGAAGCTGACGTCCTCGAAGCGGATAACCGGTCCGGAGACGGCAAGCGGCTTGGCACCCGGCCGGTCCTCGATTTCGGGATTCTGATCGAGCAGCTTGAACATTTCCTCGATGTCGGTGAGGCCCTGGCGCAATTCGCGATAGACGAAACCGATGAAATTGAGCGGCCGGTAGATCTGCATCAGGAAGGTGTTGAGCAGAACGAAGTCGCCCAATGTCAGCCTTCCATCCATGACCCCCTGAATGGACATGATGGAGATGACAAGAAAACCGCCATAGAAAATGACCGCCTGGCCGAAGTTGAGGAAACCGAGCGAACTCCAGATGCGGATGGCGGAGCGCTCATATCCCTCCATGGCCTTGTCGAACCGCCGGGCCTCCATATCCTCGTTGGCGAAATACTTCACCGTCTCGAAATTGAGCAGGCTGTCGATCGCCTTGCCATTGGCGTCCGTATCGCTGTCATTCATGGCGCGCCGGATGGAAATGCGCCAGTTGGAAGCCTTGATGGTGAAATAGAGGTAGGCCCAGATCATCACGACCAGTACGCCGAGATAGCTGATCCCGAAGAGCCAGACAAAAATGACCGCCACCACCACGAATTCAACCAGGGTGGGAGCGATATTGAGCATGGCGAAACGGACAACCGTCTCGATGCCTTTCGTGCCGCGCTCGATGACACGGCTGAGCCCGCCTGTGCGGCGCTGCAGATGGAAGCGCAGTGACAGGCGGTGCATGTGATGGAAGGTCTGCAGGGCCAGCTTGCGCACCGCGTGCTGACCGACGCTGGCAAACCACACATCGCGCAGTTGCTGGAAGCCGGCATCCACGATGTTGCCCAGCACATAGGCGATGACGAGCACGAGCGGCACCGCCAAACCAAGGACTAGTGCCCGGTCGGGACTGGTGCCATCGAGGCTGTCGATGATGCCTTTATAGGCGAAGGGAACAAGCGTGGTGGCCACCTTGCTCGCCAGCAGTGCCGCCAATGCCATGACCACCCGCATTTTGAGATCGGGTCGGTTGTCCGGCCACATATAGGACCAGAGGTTGCGAATGGTCGAGAATACCGAGCCCTCGTCCGCGCTGACGGACGGCTTTTTACCGGTGCTGTCTATAGCCATCAGGCCTGTTCCGTTTCCTTGTTGGCGGCGACGGGCGCCAGCCCCTTGAGGAGACCGCCAAAGGCCGAGTTCAAATCGGCCAGTCTGTCATGGCGGATGCAATAGCGGTTGCGCGTGCCGTGCGGCTTGCGCTCGATCAGGCCGGCGTCGAGCAGGACCTTGATATGCTGGGATACTGTGGACTGCGCCAGGGTGAGGCTGTCGGTGACATCGGCGCAGCAACACTGACCCTGCTGCTGGGTGGCCAGGATGCGCAGAATTTCCAGCCGGACAGGGTGACCAAGAGCGCGCATGATATTGGCAATGTCATCGTCATGCATGGCGCAGGGCTCGGCAGGTGGCGACCGCGAAGTGCGATCCGATCAATCGGTGAATTGCGATGAAAGATGGGGGCAGTTGGCCCGAAAATCAATAGGCATGCAAAAACGGCGCCCTTCGGCGCCGTTTCGATGTGGATTATTGAGGCTCGATGTCCTCTGGCAGGTTGAACACCTGACCGGGATAGATGCGATCAGGATCGCGAATCTGCCCGGTATTGGCCTGATAGATGGTGGTGTATTTGAGCCCCTCGCCATAGACGCGGCGGGCAATGGTCCACAAATTGTCTCCCCGACGGATGATCGCCTTGCCCGAGGCAAAGCGCTGCGCCTCGGGATCACCCAAGGACACCGCCACCATGGTCGGCACTGCCGGTTCGTCCGGCTCGGCGGCCGGTTCTGCTACAACAGGCGTTTCCTCGGCGGGTTCCGGTGCCGGTTGAACCGCAGACGCCGGTTCGGGGGTCGACGCAGGCTCGGTGGCCGGTTCGGTGGTCTGGGCGGTTTCGGCCGTCACCGGTGCCTGGTTGGCGGCAGTATCTTCCGCACTCGTGGGAGGGTTCGCAGCAGCCGGCTGCTCGGTCAGCGCCGACACATCCGTTTCGGGCTGCGTGGTAGCGGCGTCAGCCGAGGCATCCTCGGGAGCTGTCACATCCGCAGGCGTTTCGGGGGCCGGGGTCACTGGGGTTGCAGGAGTGGGTGCTTCTGCCACTGCCACCGGTTCTTCGACTGCCGGGACGTCGACCACAAAATCCACTTCGGCGCGCGCGACGACGTCAGCGGAACCAGGTTCCAGCAGGTCGACACGTACTCGCTGGCTGGGCGCATCAAGAACCGGCCCCGCTTCGACCAGCCAGCGGCCGGCTTCGACAGTGGCATCAGCCACGAATGCGTCGTCGACATAAAGGCGGATGACGCCACCATCAGGACCGGCACCGGCGAAAAAGGTCCGGTCGTTCTCGATCTCGATGGCGTCGATGGTCGGCGGCACGGCGGCCGGTTGAACCGGTACCGGCTCGACTACGGGCGCTTCGGTAATGATGGCGTCGGCCGTCTCCTGCGGCTCATCCGCGGTGGAGGCAGGGGTATCCTGTGCTACTGCGGTTGCGGCCACTGCACCGGCCTGGCTCTCTGGCTGGGAAGTCTGTTCAGCCTCGTCCGCGGGTTGGGCAGCTTCAGGCTCGGCGCCGGTTTCCGGAGCAGCAGCCGGTTCTGCTTCTGTCGACTCCACTGGCGCGGCCACGGCCGAGGTGGGTTCGGCTTCCGGTTCGGTCTCCGGGGCCTCGGGCAATGCAGCCACCTGCATGGTGGATTCGCTCGCGGCCTGACCCTCGACAGCTTCGGCTTCGGTGGTTGCAGCTGGCTCGGTCACCGCTGGCGCTTCGGCGGGCTCAGCAGTAGCCTCAGCGACTTCGGTTTCCGTCACTTCTGCGGGTTCGGCGGCGGGTGCCGCCGGGGACAGGGATTCTTCGGATGTGGGTGCTGCCGGATCCAGTGGCGCTGCCGATGTTTCGGCTGCCGGGGCGGCCGCCACCTGGGCTGGCGTCAGGCCCTGGAGGACTTCGCTCGCCTCTCCCGGCTTGCTGGCGACGACCAGCGGCTGGCTGGTCTTGTCCTCATTGATCACGACAATGAAGGAATCCTCGGCCGTGCCGTCCTTGCCTTCTTCTCCGAGCGTGATTTCAAGACCGCCGGGTGGCAGCGGTGTATCGGGCACGAACACCCAGTCGCCACTCGACTCGACCTCAACCGTGCCGAGCAGTTCGCCATTGGCGAAAACCTCGACCCGGCTGCCGGGTGTGCCGCTACCCGCAATGACAACCGAGCCATCCGGTTCTGCGCGCAGGAGACCAAAGGTTGCAGCGACCAGTTGGTCGACTTCGGCTGTCATGTCCGCGGTCTCGACAGGCGGTGTGACGTCCATGGCGGGTTCAGCGGGGACGGTCCCCTCTTCTACCGCAGCGATTGTTTCTTCGGCAGGTGCTTCCGCATCGGCGACAGCAGGCGCGGGCGCGGCCGGGATGAGACCAACCTCCGCCATTTTGCCGCGCAGACACTGCCCCATGCCATCGGGGCTGTTGAAACAGGAGACAATCGATGGACCGGACAGAACGCCTAGAACAACGAGTAGAGTGACTGCCGCTGCCCCGATAGTCAGAGCCAGAGGTCGTTTCGGAGCGGATTCGGCCAGTTTGCCCTCCCGGTAATTTTCAATCAGCCCGCGCTTGCTCTCGCGGGGCTGGCATTTGCCCCCAGTGTTGAGTCCTGCGCCGCTTCAGTCTTCAACAGCTTGTATGTGATTGATTCATACAGAGCTTCAAACGAGGCATCAATGATATTGGGCGAGACGCCGATCGTTACCCAGCGCTCGCCGCTACCATCACGGCTTTCGACCAGTACACGGGTGACCGCGCCCGTGCCGCCGTCCAGGATACGCACCTTGAAGTCGACCAGTTCGAGGTCCTCGATTCGGGCAGAATACTTTCCCAAATCCTTGCGCAACGCCTGGTCGAGTGCGTTGACCGGGCCATTACCCTCGGCCACCGACATCAGCAACTCGCCGTCGACCCTGATCTTGACGACCGCCTCGGTGACAGTCACCTCGTCGCCCATGGCATTGTGGCGCCGCTCGACCATGGCCCGATAGTTTTCGACATCGAAGAAGTCCGGCAAAGTGCCGAGCACCCGTCGCGCAAGGATGGCGAATGAGGCGTCGGCGCCATCATAGGAGTATCCGCGCGATTCCCGTTCCTTAACGGTCGCAAGGAGCCTTTCTAGGCGCGGATCGTCCTTTTCGAGCCTGATGTCGTGACGTGCCAGGGCGGTCAGCAGGTTGGACTTTCCGGCCTGCTGGCTGACCATGATGGCCCGCTCATTGCCGACACTCTCGGGCCGCACATGCTCATAGGTCGAAAAGTCCTTGAGCAGGGCGGAGGCGTGAATACCGGCCTTGGTCGCAAAGGCGGAGGCGCCGACATAAGGCGCCTGCCGCGCCGGGGCGCGGTTCAGGCGATCGTCGAAGGCCCGGGAGATATGGGTCAGGTTTTCGAGTTGATTTGCGGTCACCCCGGTCACGAAGCGGTCGGAGTAATAGGGCTTCAGCGCCAGGGTGGCGATAAGCGTGACCAGATTGGCATTGCCACAGCGTTCACCCAGGCCATTCAGGGTCCCCTGAATCTGGCAGACTCCAGCTTCAACGGCAGCAAGGGCGTTGGCGACGGCCTGTCCGGTATCGTCGTGAGGATGGATGCCCAGTCGATCGCCAGGAGCGATGCTCATCACGTCCGTCACGATCTCACGGACTTCAGCAGGCATGGTGCCGCCATTGGTGTCGCAAAGAACCACCCAGCGGGCGCCTGCCTCAAGCGCCGTCTTCACACAGTCGAGGGCGTAGGCCCGATTGGCCTTGTAGCCGTCGAAAAAGTGCTCGAGATCGACCAGCACTTCCTTGCCTGCTGACGCGGCCGTGCGCACCGAGTCACTGATGCCTTCCAGGTGATCGTCGGTCGAGCAGCCCAAGGCCAGCTCGACCTGATAGTCCCAGGCCTTGGCGACAAAACAAGTGGCCTCGGCCGCCGAATTGACCAGGCCCATCACGCCTGGATCGTTGTCGGCAGAGCGCCCTGCCCGCTTGGTCATGCCGAAGGCGGTGAAGACCGCCCTCTTGGTCCGTTTCTTGTCGAAGAATTCGGTATCGACGGGATTGGCGCCAGGATAGCCGCCCTCGATATAGTCGACACCCAGTTCCTCAAGCATGCCGGCAATGGCAATCTTGTCTTCCAGCGAGAATTCGATACCGGCCGTTTGCGCGCCATCGCGCAAGGTTGTGTCGAAGAGATAGAGGCGGGTGCGGGACATGAATTGGGCCTAACTCGGATTACTGCTTGGGGGGCCAGACATCAGTGTCGTGGTCGGGGTGCTGGTGATTGGTGGACTTGATGAAGGCGGCGACGTCGGGTGCCTGTTGCTCAGTGGTGGGGCGGTCAGGCAATTGGCCCAGGCCGTTCGCCCACGACAGGCGGCTCTCGATGCCATGCTGATCTTTGGGCGGAAAGGCCGACGGGTCGTCCAGAGACCCAATGGATACGCTTATCCAGTCCCCGTCGACATAGGCAAAGGTCAAGGGCGTGCCGCAGCGGCGGCAGAATCCACGGTCGACCTGATCCGACGAGCGGAATAGAGCAATCTCGCCACGCGTGACCTCGAATGTGGGCAATGGCCCACCCACCAGGGGAGCGTAGAACGCCCCGAAGGCCTTCTGGCACATGCGACAGTGGCAGATATGGGCGCCTTTCGGACGCTGGCTGAAGCGATAGCGGACGGCACCACATTGGCAGCCGCCGGACCAGTGTTCAGACATCGCGACCTCCCTGAGGGGGCCAATCAGTCGTGTCGTGGTCGGGATGCTGGTGGGAATGAATACCGGCCATGAAGTCGCGCCATTCGTCGCTGACTTCGGTACGCTCGGGCAAGGTGCTGAGGCCGGCAAAGAAGGGCAGCCGGTCATTCAGGTTGACCTGGATAACCGGGGCCGCTGCGGTGGGATCGTCAAAGGCGCCAATGGCCAGTTCCAGCCCATAGCGGGTCTCATAGGCCAGCGGCGTGCCACAATCTCCGCAAAAGGCGCGGCGGGCGGCGTTGGAGCTCTGGAACCATTTCGGCTCCCCGCGGGTCCAGGTAGCATTATGCGCCGTGACCAGAGGGCCAAAGAAGCTACCAAAGGCCTTCTGGCACATACGGCAATGACAGATGGATGGGCGACCGAGCCGGGTGACGCGGAAACGAACCGCGCCACACTGGCAGCCGCCGGCAAGGGCCTCAGCCTGGGGCATGACACACCGCCTCTATGTTGTTGCCATCGGGATCGATGACAAAGGCACCGTAATAGTTCTCGTGGTAATGCGGGCGCGGCCCAGGGGCCCCATTGTCCTTGCCACCAGCCGCCACGGCCGCCGCATGAAAGGCGTCAACTTCGGCGCGGCTATTGGCGGAGAAAGCATAGTGACGACCAGGGCCGGTTTCGGTGCTTTGGGTCAGCCAATAGTCTGGCTTGGTGCGGCCATAGCCACCGACCTTGACGCCGCCAGTGAACTGTTCGGGCACGAGGTTGAGAAGCGTGATGCCCAGCGGGGCGAAGGCGGCATCGTAAAAAGCCTTGGCCTTGTTCCAGTCTGCGACGAGAATTCCAACGTGATCAAGCATGATTGCATCTCCGGTGTGTGGAGTGGCGATCTGCAGCGATTCCGCTGACAGGGAATGGCAGGAGGGTCACCGCTTGACCTCCCATTTGGTGGCGCGCTGACCCGCTTCGTCCTTGTAATCCATCAGGGCGATACCCTGTTCAGCGAGCTCGGCACGAATGCGATCGGCTTCGGCGAAGTCTTTGGCGTTGAGGGCGGCGAGGCGGGCGGCGACCAGACTGGGCACGGCCGTATCAACCTCGACGTCACGTTTGATGCGCAGCCCCATCAGGTCGGCCAGAGCTAGCCCCTCGGCAGCCTTCCCCTCATCCATGACAAGAGCATGGATGCGCGCGATGGCAGCCGGAGTGTCGAGATCGTCGGCGAGACGATCAAAGTATTCGGCCGGCAGGTGAACGGACGGCTCAGCATCTCCGACCGCGCGTTCCCATTTCTCGAGTAAATTGACGGCCTCTTCCAGCCGCCGCTGCGAAAAGTCGATTGGCTCGCGGTAATGCGTCATCAGCATGGCCAGCCGCAGGACTTCCCCTGGCCACGCTCGACCACCGAAGGCTTCGGTTTCGAGGAGGTCGTGGATGGTGAAGAAGTTGCCCAGGGACTTGGACATCTTCTGGCCTTCCACCTGCAGGAAGCCGTTGTGCATCCAGACATTGGCCATGGCGTGTGAGCCATGGGCGCAGCGGGACTGGGCGATTTCGTTTTCGTGGTGCGGGAAGATGAGATCGAGCCCGCCGCCATGGATGTCGAAGGTTTCACCCAGATAGCGCTCAGACATGGCCGAGCATTCAATATGCCAGCCGGGGCGACCGCGGCCCCAGGGGCTATCCCAGCCGGGTTCTTCGGCCGAAGACAGCTTCCAGAGTACGAAATCGGCCGGGTTGCGTTTGTGCGTGTCCACCGCGACGCGGGCGCCGGCCAGATTGTCCTCGAGATTGCGTCCCGAGAGCCGGCCATATTCGGGCATGGAATCGACGGCGAAAAGCACTTCGCCGCCCGCCTGATAGGCGTGGCCCTTGTCGAGCAGGCGCTGGATCATCGCCTGCATCTCGGCAATGTTCTCGGTGGCGCGGGGCTGCATAGTCGGTTCGAGGCAGCCCAGCGCGGCAACGTCCTTCTGGTATTGCGCGGCCGTGGTTTCGGTGACCCTACGAATGGCTTCGTTGAGCGGCAGATCGGGGTGATCACGCAGGGCGCGGGCGTTGATCTTGTCGTCGACGTCCGTGATGTTGCGCACATAGGTGACGTGGTCCGGCCCATAGACATGGCGCAGGACGCGGAAGAGCAGATCGAAGACGATGGCGGCGCGGCCATTGCCGATATGGGCGAAGTCATAGACCGTCGGGCCGCAGGCATAGAGACGCACGTTTTTCTCGTCCATCGGCACAAAGGGCGCCTTGGTACGGGTGAGCGTGTTGTAGAGAGAAAGCTGCGGCGTTGCCGTGGTCATAAAGAGGTCCTGTTGCCAGACACGTTCGGTTCTCGGTCGTTCGTGGTCGCGCTCTCGAACCGGAAAAGTGGCACCCACTTTTCCTGAGAACGCTCCGCTGGCGGGGAGCCTCTATCCGTTGCGCAATTTCAGGATGAAGAAGACCGCTCCGCCAACGCTTGGGTTAGCAGGTAATAATGCAGCAGGTAATGGTGCACGTGATCTTCATGGCGCGGAGATTGGCCGCGCTAAGAAAGGAAATCAAGTCCAAAACTAGAGACGAGACAAAAGAGGGCGACCCGAAGGCCGCCCAATCGCTTTGGAGGCGATAATTCTGACAGTGCTGGTCGTGTCAGGAGCGGAACTGCTGGTGGCACTGCCCGCAGGTACCCATAAGGGTCTGCAGAGCCGCGCCATAGCCAGCCGCATCTCCAGCTTCGGCGGCGGCCAAACCGGCCTCGGCTGCGGCCTGGCCCGTCGCGGCGATAGCCACGAAAGCCTCCCAGTTTTCCCAGATTGCCGGGAGGGCCTTGGTGTCCCCCACAATCGACCCTTCCGGGAACAGATCGGGGATGTGACTGTAATTGTCGCGCAGGGTTGTCATGGCAGCCACGGCTTCGGCCCCGGAAAGATTGCCGGCGCTGCGAAGAATTCCGCCATCTTCGCGCATCAGGGCCTGGCGCATTGCCACGGCTTCTTCGGGCGTTGCGGGCGGCGTGAAGCCGTCCTGTGCCGTTACGGCCACGACGCCGATGGCCAGAAAGGCCGCAATGGCTAAACCAGGAGCCTTAGGTTTGAGCATTCGTTGTTTTCCCTCAATTTGATACGCCGGATACGGGCCCCTCTTCCCGCTGCCGGCACGATTGCATGGCTCTGTGACCGGCCCAACGGGAACACAGGAAAGTTATCGATTATCGGGATCGCAACACGACGGACTGGTCAATGTCCCCAAAGATCGATTTGCCATCGGCATTTTGGGCTCCGATCCGCACCGTATCTCCGGCCTGCAGGAATGGCGTGCGGGCGCGACCATATTTGGCCTTTTCCGCCGTGCGCGCCTCGGCGATGCAGGCAAAGCCGATCCCGTCTGTCTTGAGCGGCAAGGTCTGGTCGTGGGGGTTAGACACCGTGCCACCGCCGACAATCGTCCCAGCCGCCAGATTGCGGGTGCGCGCAGCCTCGACAATCAGGTCAGCGAAATCGAAGTGCATGCCGACGCCGGCATTGGGACGACCATAGAGCTTGCCATTGACCTCAATGCGGATGGGCAGGTGCAGTCGATTGTCACCCCAATTCCCGCCCAGGCTGGCCGGCGCAATCACCACGGGCGCAAAGGCCGTCGAGGGCTTGGAATGGAAGAAGCCAAAGCCGTTCTTGAGGTCATCCACCACCAGCCTGCGCAGGGAAACGTCGTTTAGAATGGTGACCAATCGGATGGCGGCGCTGGCTTCATCCCGCGTTGCACCCATCGGGACTGGACCGATGATCACACCGACCTCGGCCTCGAAATCCAATGCGAGGTCATCGGCCGGGACGACAATCGGCGCCGAGGCGGCCGAGAGCGAATCGGAGGCACCCTGGTAAAGCAGCGGGCGGATCGATTGCAGTTCCTCGTCCTTGCTGCCCTTGAGCGAGCGCACCCGCTCGAGATGGCTCATATAGGCCGAGCCGTCTATCCATTGATAGGCGCGCGGCAGAGGCGCCTCGGCCACTTTCGGGTCAAATGGCTGGCCAGCGATTTCACTGGCATCAAGCTGCCGGGAGATATCGGCCAGGGCCGGCTCAGCCCGCTCCCAATCATCAAGTGCAGCCTGCAGATCGGAAGCGACACGACCTGCGGATACGCAGCGCGACAGATCGCTGGAAACGACCACGAGTTGGCCATCGGGGCGGCCGTTCCGCAGGGTGGCGAGTCTCATGGCGGTCTCTCCTTGGTCTTGGTGTTGCCCGGACGCGCTACCGCGGCGCAAATCACATGGCTATAATGTTGGCACGGACGTTAAAGCATTCTCCACGGACAGAGAATCGGAATGGATGCTTGAAGGGTCGAAGGCGGTTGCGGCCCAAATCGGGAATATGGCGTGAATATCTCTTCAAGCGGGCTCAGGCCCCTTATACTGCTGGTCCTTGCGACCATCATGCTGGCTCTGGATATTGAAGCGGCGCACGCCCAGGCGGCGCAGTGCGCCCAATTGCAGGCAGCGCTGGCGCAGTTCGACCGCAATAGCGAATTCCGCCAGCTCGGCAGCAACTCCAACGCCGCGCGGCAGTTGCAGCGCCAGGTGCAGCAAGCCGAAAGCCGCTATATTCGCGAAGGCTGCAATGACGACGCACGCGCCGGCCGCGTGCTCAGCCGCAGTTGCCAGCTGATCGCCCGAGACGTCTTGAGCCTGCGCGATGACTATGCGCGTGTCAGCCAGTCGGTAGAAACCGCCAATGCCGTTGCCCAGCAGCGCGAGGCGATCCTTCAAGAAATGGCGCGGTTCGGGTGCAATGCAGGCTCGACGGCCACGTTTACCAG
Source organism: uncultured Devosia sp. (assembly GCF_913055165.1). Lineage (GTDB taxonomy): Bacteria > Pseudomonadota > Alphaproteobacteria > Rhizobiales > Devosiaceae > Devosia. The sequence continues at coordinate 24,833 of NZ_CAJXJS010000011.1, read as the reverse complement.
AGAGCGCCAGAACATTTTCGACCGCATCTTCGGAACCACCTCCGAAGGCGACTTCACCAATGGGGACTTCGTCGATGGTGGGGATTACTGGGGCTATCAGGGCTACAACACGGTCCGTACGGTCTGTGTGCGCCTGAGTGATGGGTATTTCTGGCCAATCAGCTATGCGACGCTGCCTGAATATATCAGCAACGATGCCATCAGCTGCCAGCAGATGTGCCCCAACACAGCTGTGGAACTCTACTATTACAACAATCCGGGCGAAGAGCCCGAGCAGATGCGCAGCATCAATGGCGTGCCCTACACGTCTCTGGCGACGGCGTTTGCCTACCGCAATGACTTTGACAAGTCTGCCAGTTGCACGGTGACACCAACTGCAGATGGCACTGTGACCCTCACCAACATGGCCGATGGCAGCAGCCGGGCGATGCTCGACATCAATGGCCAGCGCATTCCAATGCCGCTGCGCGATCCGCGCGGTGTTGCGCCGGTACAGGTTGCCGCGATCGAGCCCGTTGCGGCGGTCGCTCTCGTCGATGTTCCTCTGCCCCGCCCGCGTCCTGCCGGGCCGGGCGAGGTTGCGCGTCAACCCACGACGCCGGCCGAACCGGAACTGCGCATCATTGAGCTGGGCGGCAAGACTGTCAGGGTAGTCGGTCCAGACACGCCGTACGCCCAAGCAGGACAAGCAGGGACTTAAGCTCGGGCCCGTCGGGGCGTCCGGTGAGAGCCAGCCGCAGGGGCAGGAAAAGCGCCTTGCCTTTTCGCCCGGTACTGGACTTGAGCGCGTTGGTCCAGTGTGCCCAGGTGGTTTCGTCCCAGGGTTCAGGGGGCAAGAGCGCCTTGGCAAGAGCCAGGAATTCGCGATCCTCTTCGGCCACGACAGGTTCGACCGGCCCGGTCAGCAGCTTCGACCACTCCACGATGTCTGGGAAACGAACCAGGTTTTCGCGCAGCAGCAGCCACATGGCCTCGCCTTCAAGCCCAAGGGCGGAAAGGCGGGAAGCGGCTTCCTCATAGGGCATGGTGTGCAGCAAGCGCGCATTGAGCGTGTTGAGCTCTGCCGGATCGAAGCGCGCTGAGCCATGCGAAATCATCGTGAAATCGAGTTTCTCGGCAATGGCATCCAGGCTTTCGTAGGGTTCGACGGAAAGGCTGGTTCCGGTAAGGGTGGCGACGATGGCAATCGCGAGGGGTTCATAGCCCTCAGCCCGGAAATCAGCGATGGACTGACTGCCCATGCGCTTCGAGAAGCCCTGCCCCTGCGCGTCGGTGAGAAGGTTATGGTGGCCGAAGACCGGCACCGCGCCGCCCAGCGCCTCGAAAATCTCGATCTGCGTGCCGGTATTGGAAACGTGGTCCTCGCCGCGAATGACATGGGTGATACCCAGGTCGATGTCGTCGACGACCGAGGGCAAAGTATAGAGATAGGTGCCGTCGGCCCGGATCAGCACCGGGTCGGACATGGAGGCGGTGTTGACCGTCTGCGAGCCCTTGATGAGGTCATCGAAGTGGACCGGACGGCCGTCCAGCTTGAAGCGCCAATGTGGCTGGCGGCCCTCAGCTTCAAGACGGGCGCGGTCTTCCGCGGTGAGATTGAGTGCCGCGCGGTCGTAGATCGGCGGCTTGCCGAGGAGACGGGCACGGGCGCGCTTGCGGTCAAGCTCATCTTCGGTCTCGTAGCAGGGATAGAGCCGCCCGGCGGCGATCAGCTTGTCGCGGGCCGCGTCATAGAGCGCGGTGCGCTCGGATTGACGGACCAGGAGGTCGGGCATGACACCCAGCCAGGCCAGATCGGTCTCGATGCCGTCGGCAAATTCGCGGGTCGAGCGCGCAAGATCGGTATCGTCCATGCGCAGGACGTAGCGGCCGCCGTGGCGCCGGGCGAAAAACCAGTTGAGCAGTGCCGGGCGGGCATTACCCAGATGAATACGACCCGTAGGAGACGGGGCCCAGCGAACGGTGACGCTCATCCGACTGTCGGATCCTTGTAGCCATTGGTGATGGGATATTTACGACCCAGACCGAAGGCGCGCGGCGTGAGCTTGGGACCGGGCGCGGACTGGCGACGCTTGTATTCGGCGATGTTGAGCAGACGCTCGATACGTTTGACCAGAGCCGCATCATGGCCGCGCGCGACGATATCACCAAGCGCCATTTCCTCTTCCACAATGCAGGTGAGGATATCGTCAAGCACCGGATAGGGCGGGAGGCTATCCTGGTCGGTCTGGTCGGGGCGGAGTTCGGCGGAGGGCGCCTTGTCAATGATCGACTGGGGGATGACCTCCCCTGCCCGGCCGAGGCAATCGCCCGGCATGTGCTTGTTCCGCCAGTCGGCGAGCCTATAGACGTCCATCTTGAACATGTCCTTGAGCGGATTGTAGCCGCCATTCATGTCGCCATAGATGGTGGCATAGCCCACGCCCATTTCGGACTTGTTGCCGGTGGTCAGCAGCATGGAGCCGAGCTTGTTGGAGACCGCCATGAGGATGGTGCCGCGCATGCGCGACTGGATGTTTTCCTCGGCGGTGTCCACGGGGCGATTGCCGAAGATGGGCTGCAGTTCATTGAGCGCGCCATCCACGGGATCGCCGATCGCCACCACGTCATAGCGCACCCCGAGCCGCTCGGCGCAATCCTTGGCATCGCGCAGGCTCGCCTCGGAGGTGTAGCGATAGGGAAGCATGATGGCGTGGACTTTTTCCGGGCCGAAGGCATCGGCGGCCATGGCGGCAACCACGGCGCTGTCGATGCCGCCGGACAGGCCCAGCACGACATGGGAGAAACCGTTCTTGTGCACATAGTCCCGCAAGCCGAGCACGCAGGCGCGCCAGGGGGCCTCCTCGATCGAGGTCAATTCCTCGACGCGGCCATTGGTGCAGGTCCAGCCGTCCTCGCCGCGCACCCAGTCCGAAACGATGAAGTCGGTCTCGAAGCTCTTGCCCTGCAGGACCAGCTTGTTGCCCGGCTCCATGGCAAAGGAGGCGCCGTCGAAGACCAGTTCGTCCTGGCCGCCGACCTGGTTGAGGTAGAGCATGGGCACGCCATCCTCGGCGACGCGGGCGCGGACCAGGTCCTTGCGGATATGCTGCTTGTTGGTCCAGTAGGGCGAGCCATTGGGGCAGAGCATGATCTCGGCGCCACGCATGGCCAGGTGCTCGCAGACCGCGGGGTGCCAGATATCCTCGCAGATGGGGATGCCCACCTCGACACCCTTGATGGTGACCGGCAGCGGCAGCGGCCCGGCGGCAAAGTAGCGCTTTTCGTAGAAGACGTCGTCGTTTGGCAATTCACGCTTGTAGCGGATGGCGGTGATTTCGCCCTTTTCGGCGACGAGGACGGCATTGTGGAGGCCACCTGCGTCCCACCAGATGGTGGGAAGGATCAGAACAACGTCCGTGCCACTGGTTTCAGCCACGAAACCCCGCGCCGTCTCCATGACGTCATCGATAAACTGCGGCTTGAACAGCAGGTCGTCCGGAAAATAGCCGGTCAGGAACAACTCGGAGAGCATCAGGATATCGGCCTTGGCCGACCACGCATCCGTCAGGGCCTGGCGCGCCAGGGCCAGGTTGCCAGTCAGGTCGCCGACCTTGGGGTTGAGCTGGGCGAGCGCGATGCGGAGCTGATCGGTCACGAGAAACTGGCCTGAGTGCAGGAAGAAGATGTTTCCGACGCTTGGCCGGAGGCGGCGCAAGGATTAGCCGCTCGCCTTGATGAGGGCAAGCGGCACAGACCGGGTGAACAGGCGAGCCTGTCGCTATTCGCCAGCGGCAACCAGCTTGCGCGGCGGCTTTTGCGCATGCACTTCCTCGGCGACGAGGAAGGCCAGTTCCAGGGCCTGACTGGCGTTGAGACGCGGGTCGCAATAGGTGTTGTAGCGGTCCGAGAGGGTTGCTTCGGTCACCGCTGAAACGCCACCCACGCATTCAGTCACGTCATCGCCGGTCATCTCGATATGCACACCACCGGCATAGGTGCCCATTTCGCGGTGTACGTCGAAGAAGCTCTTCACCTCGGCCAGGACGCGGTCGAATGGCCGGGTCTTGAAGCCGGTCGAGGCCTTTATGGTGTTGCCATGCATCGGATCACAGCACCACACGACTGTCCGTCCGGCCTTCTGCACGGTTTCGACCAGCCGCGGCAGGTGATCCTGCACCTTTTCGGCGCCGAAGCGCGAGATCAGCGTGATGCGGCCCGCTTCGTCAGTAGGATTGAGGCGATCAAGCAGGCGCAGCAGGTCGTCATTGGACAGGCTGGGGCCACATTTGATGCCGATCGGGTTGTGGATGCCCGCGAAATACTCGACATGCGCCTCGTCGGGGTCCCGGGTGCGATCGCCGATCCAAAGCATGTGGCCTGAGGTTGCGTACCAGTTATTGGTGATCGAGTCCCTGCGGGTCAGCGCTTCCTCGTAGCCCAGCAGGAGCGCCTCGTGGCTGGTGTAGAAGCTGGTCTGCTTGAGCGCCGGCGTATTTTCGGGCGTGATGCCAAGTGCCGACATGAAGGTGATGGCGTCGTCGATGCGACGGGCCACTTCCTCGAAGCGAGCGTCCCAGCTTGAGCCCTTCATGAAGCCCATGGTCCATTCGTGGATGCGGGTGAGCTCGGCGTAGCCGCCCATGGAGAAGGCGCGCAGCAGGTTGAGCGTGGCCGCCGACTGACGATAGGCCATCAGCAGGCGGTTCGGATCCGGAACGCGGGCGGCCTCGGTAAAGGCGATGTCGTTGATGATATCGCCGCGATAGGATGGCAGCTCGACGCCGTCGATCGTTTCGGTATCGGCCGAGCGCGGCTTGGCGAACTGGCCCGCCACGCGGCCGACCTTGACCACGGGTTTGCTTGCGCCGTGGGTCAGCACCACTGCCATCTGCAGGAAGACGCGGAAGAAGTCGCGGATATGGTCAGCGCCGTGTTCGGCGAAGCTCTCGGCACAGTCGCCGCCCTGGAGCAGGAACGCCTCGCCACGGGCAACGGCAGCCAAGCGGGCTTTCAGTTCGCGCGCCTCGCCGGCAAAAACCAGCGGCGGGAAAGTCGAGAGCTGGCGCTCCGCTTCGGCAAGTGCGACCGGATCGGGATAGGCGGGGACCTGCTTGATCGGCTTGTCGCGCCAGGAGCTGGGGGTCCAGGTTGTCATGATCGGTCTCGTCTATGCCGGCTTGAAGGGGTGCGGGCGATCTAGCAAGCCAGAGCGCCCGTGCCAAGCAGGAAAGGGTCAGACGCGCTTGCAGTCGCGATAGACATAGGACGGAGACTTGAAGGTTACCAGCTCTTCGGCGGCCGACGGGTGGAGGGCGATGGTGCGGTCGAGATCGGCTTTTGTGGCGCCCATGCTGACAGCGACGCCGACCAACTGGATCATTTCGGCCGCTCCTGGTCCCAGAATATGGACCCCCAGCACCTTGCCGCCATCTTTTTCGGTGATCAGCTTGATGACCATGCGCTCGGTACGATCCGAAAGCGTGTTCTGCATGGGCCTGAACCGGGAGATATAGACCTCGATGTCGCCATGCGTGGCGGCCTCGGCCTCTGTCAGACCGACTGTGCCGATCTCCGGCTCGGCAAAGACGGCCGTGGGGATGAGGGAGTGGTCCACCTTGAGCGGATTGTTGTTGAACACCGTTTCGGCGAAATACCAGCCTTCGCGGATGGCGACCGGCGTGAGCTGCGCCCGACCGGTGACGTCGCCAACTGCATATACCGAGGAGACTGAGGTCTTCGAGTATTCGTCGACAACCACCGAGCCATGCTCAGTCAGGGCCACACCGGCGGTTTCTAGCCCCAGCTCCTCAACGTTCGGGCGGCGTCCGGTGGCAAACATCACGGCGCCGTATGGCGCGGAGACGCCATCGCTGAATGTGGCGGTAATGCCGTCACCGGTTTTGGCCAGGGATCGGATGGTGGTCTGATAGATGATCCGGATACCGCGCTCGATTAACCCCGCTTCGAGGCCGCGGCGCATGTCTTCGTCGAAGCCGCGCAGGATGCAATCACCGCGATAGATGATTGTGGTGTTGACGCCCAGGCCGGCAAAAATGGTCGCGAATTCGACCGCGATATAGCCGCCACCTTCGATTAGGATGGAATGGGGCAATGCAGGCAGATCAAAGGCCTCGTTAGAGGTAATGCCCAGCTCGGCGCCGGGTATGTCGGGCACGAAGGGCCGCGCGCCGGTGGCAATGAGCAGGTACTTCGCGCTCAGCTCGCGCCCGTCGCGAACCAACCGAACGCCGTTGGGTCCGGTGATCACAGCCCGGTCGCGGATGATTTCGACGCCTGGCTTCTCGAGGTTACTCGCATAGGCGTGCTCGAGCCGGGTAATTTCCTTTTCCTTGGCGGCAACCAGGGTCGGCCAATCAAAGCTGGCATCGACCTGCCAACCGAAACTTTCCGCGATATCGAACTGATCCCGGAAGCGGGCGGCGTAAACGTAGAGCTTTTTGGGGACGCAGCCGCGGATCACACAGGTACCGCCAACCCTGAACTCCTCGATGATCGCCACCCTGGCGCCATAGGTGGCCGCCATGCGCGCGGCGCGCACACCGCCCGAGCCGGCACCGATGACGATCAGATCATAGTCAAAGTCCATTCCGGCCCCCTGCGTGATTGCCAGTTCTTGCCCATTTGGCTTCATCGTCTAGTGACGATGAATACGGTCGGGCATCGCACAAAAAAAGACCCCGCACAAGGCGGGGTCAATGTCAGATGCGCTCGTGGCCTCAGAGCTCAATGCCCTGGTCGCGCAACTGGGAGCGCACTTTGGCAAAGAACTCGGTGCGCAGATTATTGGTGTAAACCTGAAGCACGCGGCGGATGTCCTCGTTGAGCTGGGAATTGGCTGTCGCCAGCTTCTGACCAACCGGAGATTCATAGAAGGCCACGATCTCGGTCAGTTCTTCGAGAGTGAAATTGATGGCGTAAACGCGCGCAAACTGGTCAAGCAGCTCGCCCTTGCGGCCATTATATTCCTTGATCACCTCGCCGATTGCGTCGCTGGTCTGCTGCTGGATCTCGGGGTTCTGGGTGATGATCTGGCGCATGGTGTCGATGCCGACTTCGACGACGGTGGTCTCGAAAACCGCCCCGCGATCAGTCAGATCGATATATTTGCGCGCCATTGCCAGTTCCTCGGGCGGAACTTCCTGCGCCAAGGCCGGGAGCGAAACGCCTGCTGCGCCAACGACCAGCGCAGCCGCCATCATGAGACGGACGCCACGTGCCCAGTTTTGAATATTCCAGAATGCCATCTTGTCTCGTCCCACGCTGGTCAATTGCCCTTGAGAAGTGTTTCTACGCCATTCGGCGTTGCCACATAAGCCTTGCGGCACATTTTGAGGAACAGTCCATGCTGGACTACGCCCGGAATGTCCAGAAGCTCGCTTGAGAGCGCTTCTGGCTGCGAAATGCGGCCAAAAAAAGCATCGAGAATGAGGTGTCCACCGTCGGTGACAAAGGGGGCCTCGGCGCTGGGACCGCGCAGCTTGAGTTCACCCTGAGCGTTGTGGCGCCGCATGATATCGGCAACGGCACGACGGGTCGCTCCCAGGCCAAAACGGTTGACTTCGATGGGGAGTGGAAACCGCCCCAGGGCATCAACGATCTTCGAGCTATCGGCGATGACGATCATGGCATCTGAGGCGGCAGCGACGATCTTCTCGCGCAAAAGCGCGCCCCCGCCCCCTTTGATGAGATTGAGCGATGGGTCGATTTCGTCCGCGCCATCAACGGTCAGGTCAAGACGATCAAGCGTATCAAGATCGGAAAGTGGAATACCGCATTCCTGCGCTTGCCGTGCGGTCGCTTCCGATGTCGGCACGCCGACAATGTCGAGCCCCTCCGCCACGCGCTCGCCCAGCAATTCAACAAAGTGCCGGGCAGTCGAGCCGGTCCCAAGGCCCAGCTTCATGCCTGAGCTGATTTCTGCGACAGCGCGGGCGGCCGCCTCACGCTTGAGCGCTTCACTCATCGGTCGATCCTTTCGCGCGTTTGCCGGGGTGTGGCCGGGCCGGCGGCCCCTGTCAAGCGTCCGAAAGTATGGCATTCACGGATTGGTGACTCGCGAGTGTAACCGACTAGCAACACAATAAGGCGATGATACCCCATATGTGGCAGAAACTGGGCACGTCCCTTCCGGCCGCGATCGAGACCGAGTAAGTAGCGCAAATAGTCGCTGATCCGAATCACGGCAGCGTATTTGAGAGGCCAAGTGAAAGCATGAGCATCGTCAGAATTGCATTGGCATTCGCCATGGCAGTGTTGCTGGCAGTCAGCACCGTTCTGCCGTCAAGTGCGGCTCTGTGGTACAACCCCGACACCAACAAGTTCGAGGATCGTGCGGCCAGTGCCAGTGGAAGTCGTGGTGGCAGCCCAATTCGCAAACAGATTGTCGACTACGATACTGACTACAAGCCGGGCACGATTGTCATCGAAACCGGGGAACGCCGGTTGTATCTGGTGCTCGAAGACGGCAAGGCCATGAAATACGGCATTGGCGTCGGTCGCGATGGCTTCCGTTGGTCCGGTACGCACCGCATCACCCGCAAGGCAGAGTGGCCCGGCTGGACCCCTCCCCCGGCCATGCGCAAGCGCGTTCCCGATCTGCCGGCCTACATGCCCGGTGGTCCAGACAATCCGCTCGGTGCCCGCGCGCTCTATATCGGATCGACCCTGTACCGCGTGCATGGAACCTCTGAGCCCTGGTCTATCGGCCAAGCCGTATCCTCGGGCTGCATCCGCCTCACCAATGAGGACGTAACCGATCTCTATGATCGCGTGAAGGTCGGCGCCCTGATCGTTGTCCGGCACTGACCGGCACAAGAATTCGGGAAGAGCCGCCGATTTGGCGGCTCTTTTCTTTTGCGCGCTTTGCTCCAGCGAAACGGGGAGATAAACTGGCTGCATGACAGGATCGTCCCCAACGCACCGCCCCCTGATCGACAGCTTCGGCCGACGCATTTCCTATCTGCGCATCTCGGTGACGGATCGCTGTGATTTCCGCTGTGTCTATTGCATGGCCGAGGACATGACTTTCCTGCCCAAGAAGGAAGTCCTGAGCTTTGAGGAGGTGGAGGCAATCGCCAGCGCCTTCATATCCCGCGGCACGACCAAGATACGCCTCACTGGCGGCGAGCCGTTGGTGCGCCGGGATATCATGGCGCTGGTGCGTAGGCTCGGCGGACAGATCGGCAATGGCCTGGACGAATTGACCATCACCACCAATGGCAGCCAGTTGCAAAAGCATGCCGAGGGGCTGTTTGCGGCGGGGGTCCGGCGCATCAATGTTTCGCTGGACACGCTGGATGAAGCGCGCTTCGCGGACATCACCCGGCGAGGCCGCCTGAAGGACGTGCTTGCCGGGATCGGTGAGGCCCAGGCCGCAGGGCTCGCCATAAAGATCAACATGGTGGCGATGCGCGGCGTCAATGACGACGAGATCGAGACCATGATGGAATGGGCCCATGGCGGCGGCATGGGCTTGACCTTGATCGAGGGCATGCCGCTGGGTGAAGTCGGCATCGACAGAGTGGACACATATCTGCCGCTACGCGAACTGTATGAAAGGCTCTCGCAACGCTACAGCTTCACCAAGCTGGACAAGAGCACGGGTGGGCCGGCCCGCTATGTCCACGTGGCCGAAACCGGCGGCACGCTGGGCTTTATCACGCCGATGAGCCACAATTTCTGTGAGAGCTGCAACCGCGTGAGGCTGACCGCCACCGGACAACTGTTTTTGTGCCTGGGGCAGGATGATCAGGTCAACCTGCGCGACGCCTGGCGCACTGGCGGAGCCGAAGCGCTCAACGCTGCTCTCGACCATGCGATGATCATCAAGCCCAAGGGGCATGACTTTGTGTTGGACCGCAGCCGGAAGGAACCAGCCGTCGCGCGGCATATGAGCGTGACGGGGGGCTAGCGTCCGGCGGCGCGTTCGACCAGTTCGACCAGAATGCCATCGGGGTCCCGGACAAAGACCACTCGCTTGAACATCTCGCTGTTAAAGGCGACGCGCGGTCCCTCAACAATGGGGACACCAGCCTCTTCGAGCCTTTCCACCATGGTATCTATATTGTCATAGGCCAGGGTGATGTGCCGGAAACCTGCCTCGGACAGCGGCACATCGCGAAACGGCCCGACCTCGCGGGCCGGAGCCTCAATCTCCAGCATGCCACCTCCGGCATCGAGAAAAGCGGCTTCGCCACCTGCGGTGGTCCGGCGAAACTTCATTCGAAGCCCGAGCAGGCCGCAATAGAAGTCAATGGCCCGTTCCATGTTGCTGACCGTCATCCCGACATGTTCAAAGCCGAGCAACATTTCGGGGACCTATTTGTCGTCGTCGCTGATGATCGCAAAATCCAGGGGCAAGGCGGTGGTGTACTTGATCTGGCCCATGGCGAAAGCCGAACTGACATCGGTCAGATTGATCTTGCTGATCAGGCGTTTGTAGAAGGCATCGTAGGCGCCGATATCGGGAACAACCACCCTCATCAGATAGTCGACATCGCCGCTCATGCGATAGAACTCCACCACTTCGGGAAATTCATCGATCACGCCTGAGAACTTGCGCATCCAGGCGTCGTTGTGCTCGTTGGTCTTAACCGAGACGAAGACCGTAACTCCGACATTGACCTTGACCGGATCAAGCACGGCCACGCGGCGCTGGATGATGCCGTCTTCTTCCATCTTCTGGATGCGGCGCCAGCAGGGCGTTGTGGACAGACCAACCTTTCGGCCGATTTCGGCCACAGGCATGGTCGCGTCCTTCTGCAGGAGCGTCAGGATCTTCCGGTCGATCTTGTCCAGGGCCATCTTGCTCTCTTGAAATCAGTTTTCACGTCGCAAGCAGTTTCCGCCGACGAGCGACAACATCACTGCCATATCAGCAGGTCCTACGCAATAATATTGCTCATCGCAATTGATCTGAAGCCGCAAGGTGACCTTAACCCTGTTGTGGTGCGGCTCGCCAGTGCATTCTTCGGGTGCGGCTTTGGGTGCGGCTTTCTGGCAATGCAGACCAATGGGTGACCGGGGCCGATTTCACGCCCCGTTAACCACGGCACCTCTAAGGTTGGACCAGGAGCGTCGCGAGCGCGTTTTTTGTTCGCAGCATTGAGTAACGAGTAAGTCTTTCATGTCGGTCCACGACGCCAGTGTCCGCGCAGGTTCCGCACGCGACGGCAAGCGAACAGCACAGAAGGCCGTGCGCGAAGCCCGCCAGCGGCTGACATCGAGCTCGGGCACCCGGGCCGATTTCGACTTCGAACTCATGCATGACTATGCGGACTCCCGCATTGGCGCTGCGCTGCCGATGGCGGCAATCGTCTGCATCCTGGCCATAGTGGCAAGCTTTTGGGTCCCTGTGATGGTGACGGCCATCTGGGCGGGACTGGTCATTACCAGCCTGCTGGTCGTAGTGGTCACGGCCCGCCGCTTCAAAGGCACCGAGCCCGCCAAATTCAATGCTGCCCGCTGGACCACGAGCTTTGTGGCGGCAGAGAGCCTGGGCGGGTTGGCACTTTCGTTGCTGGCATTGTTCACGCTGGTGACCGACCCTGAGGCACTGGCGCCGGTGATGTTCGCCATGGTGCTGGTCAGCATCGCCAGCAACGCCATAGCCACTCATACCCTGCCGCCTGCGACGCTGATGAGCACGCTGCCGGTGACGGCAACAGTATCCACCTCGCTGATCGCTCTGGGCGGCACACTGAATTATACGCTGGCCGCGGTGGCCATTTGCGGCGAGGTTTTCTTCGTCTACCTGGCCCGGCAATTGCACAATTCCGAGCTTGAGACCATCACGCACCAGGCCGAGAAGGACGCGCTGATCTACGAGCTGGAAGAGGCGCGCAACATGTCGGACGAGGCGCGACGCCACGCGGAGCAGGCCAATATCGCCAAGAGCCAGTTCCTGGCCACGATGAGCCACGAATTGCGGACGCCGCTCAACGCCATTATCGGCTTCTCCGAAGTGCTCAAGTCGGAATTGCTGGGACCGCATCAGGTGCCGCAATATAAGGAATATGCCGGAGACATCCACGCCAGCGGGCAGCACCTGCTCAATCTCATCAATGAGCTACTTGATCTGAGCCGGATTGAAGCCGGCAAGTATGAACTCAATGAAGAGGTCATATCGCTGGTCGACATCGCAGATGATTGCCGGCGCATGATGGAATTGCGGGCCAAGTCCAAGAATATCGAACTGGTGTTCAGCGTGGGTGACAATTTGCCCAAGCTGTGGGGCGACGAGCGCGCCGTGCGCCAGGTGGTGCTCAACCTGTTGTCGAACGCCATCAAGTTCACCCCGCAGCAGGGCAAGATCGTGCTGGTGGTGCAGCGCAGCGGCGATGGCGGGCAACTCATCTCGGTCAAGGACAATGGCCCGGGTATTCCTGAGAACGAAATCGAGACGGTTCTCTCGTCTTTCGGTCAGGGATCGCTGGCGCAAAAGACCGCGGAACAGGGTGCCGGCCTCGGACTGCCGATCGTCCAGAAAATCATGGACCTGCACCAGGGGCGGTTCGATCTTTTCTCCAAGCTGCGCTTTGGCACGGAAGTCATCGCCACCTTCCCGCGGGCCCGCGTCATGGATGCGCTGGCACCCGTCGTCGAGAAGCGCAACAAGCTCGAAATCTATTCCGAAGCCGGCTGACGAAGCGCTGCTCAGTGTCGCAGCGGTCGCATTTTCGCCGTGATCGCAAAGAGGATCGGTCGTTCGGAGGCCAGATGACCCTACGCACGATCTTGATAGTCTTGCTGCTCGGCGCCATGCCTGTCGGCGCGCTGGCCCAGGAAAGCGGGGCATCTGGGGAAGTAGCAGCAACATCCGCCGAGATCGCGTTCGACGCCAGCTACCGGCCGTCGCCCAGTGTTTCGGCGCGGCTGCAGCGCGAATTTCTCACCCGCATCCGCTGGTCCGCCGGCGTTGCGGCGCGCGACAGCCTGGCTGCGGCCTTCGCCGAGCGATCGCCCAGCGAGATCTGGCAGGAACTGGTGGAACCCGATGGCCTTACAACCAACAATGTTGTGGACGCCCTGACCGCCTATTGGGTGCTCAACTGGGTAGCGGCCAACGGAGCCTATTCGCTGGAGATCGACAGCCGGCCGATACAGCGCCAGCTGCGCGCAGCCTTCGCCCAGGACACGACCTTCCACACGCTCAGCGACCAGCAACGGCAGGAAATGGCCGAGGGCTATATCCTGAACTTTCTGCTCGAACACGCCGCGCTCAACGCGGCGCTCGAACAGCAGGACGTTGCCGCTCTGACCCGCCTGGGGACCGCAGCGACAGCCCGCTTCCGATCACAAATGAAGGTGGACCTGCTCTCGGTGGTGCCCGGGCCGGAAGGCTTTGTCGCCCGCACGAAGGAAGACCATAACACTCCTTCCGACTGAACGAGAACGGACGATCTATCTCTTTGACTTGGCGCGAACAGCAAAAAGCGGTGCGCTTGCCCGAACAGTTCTAGCCGGATTTGCCGCTGACGGCGGCGCTGTCGAAGGTCGCCATATTGTTGTGCAAGTGCAGTGCCGTCTTGGTCATGACGGCGGCAAGCGCTGCGCCGCTCCCCTCACCTAGCCGCATGCCCAGATCGAGCAGCCCGGTCTGACCCAATTTCTCCAGCACCTGGGCATGCGCACCTTCGGCCGAGACATGGGCAAACAGACAATGATTGATGGCCGCAGGATTGACGGCATGGGCGATGGCCGCTGCGGCGGTAGCCACATAACCATCAATGATGACCGGCACCTTCTGGTGGCGTGCTGCGATCAGGGCGCCGAGCATGGCACAAATCTCGCGACCGCCCAGACGGGCGAGAATGGCCAGTGGATGGTCAAGCTCGGCGCGATGCAGGGCGAGCGCACGATCGACGACGTCTGCCTTGCGTGCGAGACCCGCATCATCGACGCCGGTGCCGCGACCGACCCAATCGGCGCCGGTGCCGCCATAAAGCGCGGCATAGAGGGCAGCGGCGATGGTGGTATTGCCGATTCCCATCTCGCCCAGGCAGATCAGGTCGGGCTTGCCCGCTACCGCTTCCATGCCATAGGCGATGGTCGCCGCACACATCTGATCATCGAGTGCCGGTTCCTGGGTGATATCGCCGGTGGGGAGTTCCAGGGCCAGCTCGAACACACGCAGATTGATCTCATGCAGACCGCAAATCTGGGAAATGGCAGCGCCGCCATTGGTGAAATTGGCGACCATCTGGGCCGTAACCTCGCGCGGAAAGGCGGAGACACCCTGTTCGGTGACGCCATGATTGCCGGCAAAGATCGTCACCATGGGGTTGTCGAGACGCGGCTGGGACCGATGCTGCCAACGGGCCAGGAATTCGACCAGCAGTTCGAGCTGCCCCAACGATCCCGGCGGCTTGGTCAATTGTGCATCGCGCTGCCGCACGGCAGCGACCGCCTGTTCATCACCATCAGGCACAGCCACGAGCAATTCGACGATGTCGGCGAAGGCAGGGTTGAGTGGCATGGCAGGTCCGGCGCGATGTGTTAGGAAGGCGGGGTCTTGTTGCCCATTACGGAGCGAAAAGCAATTGAGCGAGGAAGGGTCCGCAGCCGGCGCCGCCGACCGCATCGACAATGCCAGTCGCGATGCCTATCGGCCCAATGCGCCAAGGAGCGGAATGGGCTTGAAGGCGGACGTAGTGATGGCCCTCCGGTTCTTCTCGCGCCTGCCAACAGGTGATGCGCCGCATGAGCGGCCCGACCTGGGACGGATCGCCATGGCCCTGCCCCTCGCCTCGGTGGTTATGGGGCTGGGGCCGATCCTGCTGCTGGCCGGTGTCTGGCTGGGCCTGCCACCATTCTTTGCTGCTGCACTTTGCGTCGCTGCCATGGTCGCGGTCGGTGGCGGGATGATGGAGGATTCGCTCGCCGATGCTGCCGATGGTCTATTCGGGGGAACAACACCCCAAAGGCGTCTCGAGATACTCAAGGACAGCCGGCACGGCACCTATGGGGTGGCGGCACTGTGCCTGTTCCTGGTGCTCCGGGTCACTGCCATCGGCAGTGTGGCGGCGCTCAACCCACTCATGGCTGCGGGCCTGTGGCTGGCTGCCAACATTGCGGGGCGATCGGGCGCCCTCTGGCTGGCGGTCAAACTGCCCCCCGCCCGGACCGACGGCGCCGCGGCGGCTGCCGGGGCGCTACCCCTCTCTCGCTTCATCATTGGCACGGTCCTGGCGCTATTGCTGGTCTTTGTGATCGGCGCTCCGGTATCGAGCCTGCTCGGCGTGATCGCCGCCACCTTGGCGGTCGCGCTGGTGGTCCTGGGCTGGACCACGCTGTGCCGCCGCCTGGTAGGCGGACAGACTGGGGACCTCATCGGCGCCGCAGCCGGTCTGGGCGAAGTCGCAGCACTTGCCGTATTGCTCATCTTTGCCTGACGCCTTGAAATCGCCGCCAGCGGGTCCTTTATCCAATGGACGGACAAGAGGGCAGCAATCATATGGTCTTTATCGGCATCGCACTTATCGTCGCGGCGGGGATCGTCCTCCTTATCAGTGCCGATGCGGGCAGTATCGTCGGCCTGAACCAGATGCAGACGGCCCAGCTGGTACCCCTTTTGATTCTTCTCATCGTGTTTGCGAGCGGGCTTTTTGCGCGGCGCCATCGGGCTTCGGAGCTGGTCGGGGGGCTGATGCTCTGGGTTGGCCTGTTTGCCGTGGCCATGGTGACCTATGCCTATCGCGACGAATTGCTGGGCGTAGTGGGGCGCGTCGCCGGTGAACTGCAGCCCGGCATGGCCGTAGTGGATAGCGCCGCCGGCACGGCGACGTTCCGAAGGGGGATGAGTGGTCATTTCGAGGTCAATGCCACCATCAACGGCCACACGACGCCGATGATCTTCGACACGGGGGCGAGTGCCGTGGTGCTGACCATCGCCGACGCACGGGCAGCCGGGGTCGATCTGGAGGGCCTGCGCTATGTCGTGCCGGTACAGACCGCCAATGGCCAGGGCATGGCTGCCAGAACGCGCCTGGACAGTATCGAGGTTGGCGGGATCGTACGTCGAAACCTGACCGCCTTTGTCACGGAGGCCGGCGCGCTGGAGACAGGCCTTTTGGGCATGACTTTCCTCGAGACGCTCAGCCGATACAGCGTCACGCAGAACTCGCTGGAACTGGTGGATTAGCCGACTGCCGCCAGCGCCCGGTCTTCGACCACGGCCAGCGCGCGAAAGAAGACTTCCGGCCCCGCCTCTGGACGGCAGGCATCCACACTCATGATCTGACGAAACTGCCGGGCGCCGGGGCGGCCATTGGCAAGGCCCAGCATATGGCGCGCAATATTGTTCAGCCGCACGCCTTCGCGCAGCTGGCCCTCGGCATAGTCTGCCATCCGCTGCATAATCGCGGGGAGATCCGGAACCGCGCGCGGGTCTCCAAACACCCGCGCATCGACCTCGGCCAGCAGCATGGGATTGTGATAGGCAGCGCGGCCCAGCATCACTCCGTCCATGTGATCGAGGTGCTCGACAGCCTGATCCAGGGTTTCGATGCCGCCATTGATCATGGTCGGCAGCGGCCGGAGGCGCTTCGCCAGCCGATGTACTCGCGGATAGTCCAGCGGCGGGATCGTCCGGTTTTCCTTGGGACTAAGACCCTGTAACCAAGCTTTGCGGGCATGGACATAAAGCGCGTCGACACCGGCTGCGACCATAGCATCAGCGAAGCGGTCGAGACTCTCTTCGGTATCCTGGTCATCAATGCCGATACGGCACTTGACGGTCACCGGGCGATCTGTGGCGTCGCGCATGGCCAGCACGCAATCGGCCACCAGGTCCGGCTCGGCCATCAGACAGGCCCCGAACCGGCCGGACTGCACCCGGTCGGACGGGCAGCCGACATTGAGGTTGATCTCATCATAGCCGAAACTGTGGGCGATGCGCGTGGCTTCGGCCAGTTCAGCTGGATTGGAGCCGCCCAGTTGCAGGGCGACTGGATATTCGCACCGATCAAAGCGTAGATGGCGCTCTGCGTCCCCATGCACGATCGCGCCTGAGTTGACCATTTCGGTGAACAGCAGGCTGTGCCGGGTCAGCAGGCGGTGGAGAAACCGGCAATGCCGGTCCGTCCAATCCATCATGGGCGCAACAGAGAAGCGGCGGGACCGCTCCAGCGTGATTGCGTTGTCTGGCTTAGCGTCGGCCAAGGACAAGGTGCTCCATTAGACTGATCCGTGCGGCCGGGCCCGCAATCCTCTACCGCCCCAGATAGAGCGGGAATCCTTCATGTGCAATGTTCAAGCTGATCTGGATCAATGCCGAGCGCTGTGCGTTGTTCCAGTGTGTGAACACAATCAGCGTCAGGGGAGTTCGTCATGTATTCCAATATTGTCTGCGGTGTCGACGGTTCCGACCTTGCGCACAAGGCCTTGCGTCATGCACTGGCATTGGCAGAAAAAACGGGAGGCAAGGTCACGGCCGTGACTGTTACCGAGCCTTCCATAATCGTCTCGCCGGGCGCCGAAATCATGATGGTGGACACCAGCTCCATCATCGCCGATCTCGACAAGGCAAAGGAGGAATCGGCCAAGGCCATCCTTGACGCGGCCCAAAAGGTCGCGAGCGAAGGCAGCGTCCATCTCTCGGTGATGCATGTGGCGAACAGTCCGGCCGCCGAGGGCCTATTGCATGCCGCCAAGGAGATTTCAGCAGATCTGATCGTGATGGGTTCGCATGGCCGCCGGGGGCTGGGCCGACTACTGCTGGGTAGCCAGGCGGCCGAAGTGCTGGCGCATACAGACCTGCCGGTGCTGGTCGTGAAATAAACTAACATGTCAGTGGTGGAGCGCGGACGAAAAATGGTCTAAGCCCTTGGTGTCCATCCGCCAAGGGAACGTCATGACCAAGACCACTCCGCGTCGCGTCGCCGTTATCGATATTGGCAAGACCAACGCCAAGGTAGTCGTGATAGACACGCAATCCGGCCAGCAGTTGGGGGCGCGGAGTACTGCCAATACCATCCGGACGGACGGGCCATATCCTCACGCTGACGTAGATATGCTCTGGCAGTTCATGATTGGAGCATTGTCTGCACTGCATACCGAAGTTGGCGTGGATGGCATTTCGATCACCACCCATGGCGCCACAGGCGCGCTGCTGGCAGGGGACGAGCTGGCATTGCCGGTGCTGGACTACGAGTTCGAAGGCCCGGAAAGCGTAACCGAGAGCTACGCATCGGTGCGTCCGGAGTTTGCCGAGAGCCTGTCGCCAAAGCTGCCAAACGGGCTCAATTGGGGGGCACAATTATTCTGGCAGTCGCGGCAGTTTCCCGAGGCTTTCGCGCGCGTCACAGCTATCGTTCCCTATCCGCAATATTGGGCCTGGCGGCTGACCGGCAAGCTCGCAAGCGAGGTAACGTCGCTAGGTTGCCATACAGACCTCTGGGCACCTGACCACCGCACATTTTCCAGCATGGTCGACGGGCTGGGTTGGCGTGCACTCTTCCCGGACGTCTTGCCCGCCACCACTATATTGGGAACGCTCAGGCCCGAGCTCGCGGCAGCGACCAGCTTGCCGGCCGAAACGCCGGTGACCTGCGGTATTCACGATTCGAATGCTTCCCTTCTGTCACATCTGGGCCGTCACGAAGCACCCTTCACCATCGTCTCCACCGGCACCTGGACAATCCTGATGACGGTGGGAGGTGATACTGGAAGCCTGGACCCGAACAAGGACAGCCTGGCCAATGTGGATGCCTATGGGCGGCCAGTCCCGACAGCGCGATTCATGGGCGGGCGCGAGTTCGACATGCTGGTACCCGAAATTGCCGAACCGACCGAGGCCGATCTGGCCCATGTGATTGACCATGATGTGCAGGCGCTGCCCAGCTTTGTGCCGGGTGTGGGGGCCTTCGGGCGACGCCGGGGAAATTGGACGGTCGATCCCGATGCGTTGACACCGGGGCAAAGGACGGCAGCTGCCTCTCTCTACCTCGCCTTAATGGCAGAGGCCTGCCTCGGGCTCTGCGGCTTGGGGCGCAGCATCACGCTGGAGGGGCCGCTGGCGCGCAACCGCTTGTTTGGTGCGGCATTGGCGCAACTGGCAGGCGTGCCGGTAATGGCCTCCGGCGATGCCACGGGAACAAGCCTGGGGGCCAGCCTGTTGTTCGGTGGGGCATTGACCATTGGCGATGACAGCCATGCGCTGCCGGTACTGCAAGCCGAAGGCTGGGATGCCTATGTCGAGAGGTGGAGACAGCGAGCGGCAGAGTGAATCTGTGACCTGCCGCGCCGCCCGAATACGCTGAGGAGACTGTCCATGCCTGCCACCAGACATCGTGTCGTGATCGTGGGTGGTGGATTTGGCGGTCTGGCAGCGGCCAAGGCAATGGCGAAGGCTGATGTCGACGTCGTGCTGATCGATCGGCGCAACCATCACCTGTTCCAACCGCTGCTCTACCAAGTAGCCACCGCTGCTCTGAGCCCATCGGAAGTGGCCTGGCCGATCCGTCACCTGCTGCGGCGGCAGGATAATGTCCGCGTGCTCATGGGCACGGTGAAGGGGGTCGACATCACGACCAAGCAGGTGCAGTTGAAGGACGGCGGTCGCGAGACCTATGACAGCCTCATCCTGGCTACGGGTGCGCAACACGCCTATTTCGGCCATGATGAATGGGAGCGTTTCGCTCCGGGCCTCAAGACAATCGAGGACGCGACGGCGATCCGCCGGAAACTGCTGCTGGCGCTGGAAGCGGCCGAGCGTGAACCGGATGATGAACGCAGGCGCGCGCTTCTGACATTTGCAATCATTGGCGCCGGCCCCACAGGTGTGGAGATGGCAGGGGCAATCGTCGAACTGGCACGTACCAGTATCAAGGGCCAATTCCATACGCTCGATCCTAAGGACCTCCGCGTCGTACTGATCGAGGGCGGTGATCGCGTCCTGCTCAACTTCGATCCAGTGCTCTCGGCCTACACGCTCGAGGCGCTGACGGAGATGGGTGTCGAGGTCGAGTTGGGGCAGATGGTCAGCGGCATCGATGCCGAAGGCGTCACCTTCGGCAAGCAGAGGCTTGAAACACACACAGTCATCTGGGCAGCGGGGGTTGCGGCGTCGCCAGTGGCCCGATGGCTCGACATTGAGGCCGACAAGGCAGGCCGCGTGCCGGTGCAAGAAGACCTGACGGTGGCAGGCCCGGAGAATGTCTACGTCATTGGCGATGTTGCCAGCATAACGCAGAAGAACGGCAAGCCGGTGCCGGGATTGGCGCCGGCCGCCAAACAGCAAGGCAAATATGTGGCAAAGGCCATCAGCAACAAGCTTGCGGGACGCCCCATCGAGCCATTCACCTACAAGCATGTCGGAGACTTGGCTACCATCGGCAAGAGCTCGGCGGTGATCGATTTCGGCTTTACCAAGGTCAAGGGCTGGCCGGCCTGGTGGCTCTGGGGCATCGCGCACATCTACTTCCTGGTAGAGACGCGCACACGCATCTTCATCACCATGAGCTGGCTGTGGATCTACCTGACCGGCCAGCGCAGCGCGCGGCTGATCACCCATGGGTCAGCGCCCACCGAAAAGCCGCTGGACGAAGTGGACGAAGACTAACGTTCCGGACCGATGACGGTCTGTGGCCGGGCAAGCGTGCGCTCGCGCAGCCAGATGTACAGTCCCGAGCCAATAACAATCGGGGCACCGACATAGAGCCAGATATCGGGCGGCTGGTTGAAGATCAGCCAACTTGCAGCGGCCAGGAAGAAAATCTGGAAGTAGGAGAACGGCGCCAGCACCGTCGCCGGCGCCAGGCTCGATGCGACCGTGATCAGTTGATGCCCCAGAAAGCCAAAGGCACCGATCGAGAAGAAAACGAACCAACCATCCGGCGAGGTCGGCAGCGACCAGAAGAAGGGCACGACCGGCATCAGAAAGACCGTGGCAAAGATGCCTACATAGAACTGGCTGGTCGCCGCGCTGTCATAGCTGGCCACCTTGCGGGTGAGCAGCATGTAGAAGGCCGTGCTGAGGGCCGCTGTCAGGGAGAGGAGCGTGGCCGGATGGAAGGCGTCGGTGCCCGGCCGCACGATAACCAGCACACCCAGGAAACCAACAGCTATTGCGCTCCACCGGCGCCAGCCGACCTGCTCGCCCAGGAGCGGCACCGACAATGCGCAGATCAGCAACGGCACGGTGAAGGCGATCGAGCCGGTCACGGTCAGCGGGAGGTATTGCACGGCCAGGAAATTGCAGCCCGTCGCGCCGAGCAGCGCCAGTGCGCGAAAGATCTGTAGCCTGGTGTTGGCCGACCGAAGCATGGCGCGCCCGTGCCGCGGGAGGTGAACCACAGCCACAAGCACAAGGTGAACGGCGTAGCGCAAAAAGACGATTTGCACGAAGGAAATACCGACCAGACCCAGCCATTTGGCTGAGGAATCGATGCCGGTGAACATCAAATAGGCGAGCAGCGCCAAACCGATACCGAGCAGTCGGCTCTCGGCAGGCGGGGTATAGGGTTGTGACATGGCTATTCCAGTGGCCGGGCAAGAATGGCGGCCACCAGAAAGGCTGAACAGAAGCGCGCCGCAAGTCAATGCGGCGCGCTCAAAAACTTGTATGGAAGCTAGAAGGTCTCCGCCAGATGCCGCAACTTCAGCGACCCGGCCAGCTCTGCGGACGAGACGGTGGCGCCGTTTCGAGGCTCGAACACCAGCTCTACCGTTCGTCCCGGCAACAGGGTCAGCGCGTTGTCCGAGAAATAGCCGGGAACGTCGACCGAGGCCGTCGCAAAGAAGGCCGGGTGGTCTGCCGTCAATGACAGAACCGCCTTGCCATCGCGATCGGACCATTCAGCGCGGATATCCGCACCAACCAGCTCATAGGCCTTGTAGGGCTTGGGGAAATAATCGTTGCTGCCCAGGTGGTTGCCGTGAGCATCCTTCCAACTGAAGTAAAGGAATTCATCCTCTTCGAGGTCAGCATAGGGAATTTCGGTGACTGTGATTGCGGCGTCCGCGCTCACCGCCGAATTGCCGGAAAAAACCGTGCGGCTTTCCCCTGTCACCTTCACCGCCATGACCTCCAGGCTGATCGAGACAGGGCGACCGGTATCGTTGATGGCGCGCAATGCGATCTGATCGGGCAATTGGCCTTCGACGGGCGTACCGCGTGAATTGGTCTCAACCTCGGTGATCTGGGGAACAGCGACGACGTTGACCAGATTGTAGAAGCGACGCGCCATATAATGCATAAGCTTCCACTGCCCGCCGTAGTCCAGGCTCGACCAGCTCGCCACCGGCCAGATATCGTTGATCTGCCAGTAAAGCGTGCCCATGCAGCGCGGCTTGGTGGAACGCCAGTATTCGATGGCCGTCTTGATGGCGAGCCCTTGCTGGATCTGGGAGAGGAACACCATCTGATCGAAATCGCGCGGGAAGCGGAAGTAGCGCGTCATCGTTTCAAGGATGCGCGCATTGCCGCCGGCGTTGCGCTGGTGGTTCTCCATCACCGGCGAGGACGGGTTGCGATCCTTCGGCTCCGAGAATGTCTCGATGACATTCATCGAGGTGAAGGACTGGAAGCCGAATTCGGAGGCGAAGCGCGGATTGACCGTGCGATAGGCCTCGAAACTCTTGGCCGAGTGCCAGACGTCCCAATAGTGCAGGTCGCCACGGGTGTCGGAATGCCAGCCATCGGAGAAATCCATATAGCCCAGCGATGGTGAAGAGGGCCAGAAGCGGCGGACCGGATCTTCATCTTCGACGATGCGATGCAGCATCGAATTCAGCCGGTCGTAGTTTGCTATGTAGCGCTCCTTGTCGGCCTTGGTCTCGGGATACCAGGTGAGCGAGCCGATGACTTCGTTGTCCCCGCACCATAGGGCAATCGAGGCGTGGTGGCTGAGGCGCCGCACCTGCTGGGTGATTTCGGTTTCAACGCTCTTGAGGAAGGTGCGGTCGGACGGATAGCTCATGCAGGCGAACATGAAGTCGTGCCAGATGAGAATGCCGAGCTCGTCGCAGAGGTCATAGAACCAATCGGGTTCATACTGGCCGCCACCCCAGATGCGCAGCATGTTCATGTTCGCGGCCTTGGCGCTTTCGAGCAGATCGCGCACCACGGCGGGCGTGGCGCGGCTGGGAATGGCGTCGGCCGGAATCCAGTTGGCACCCATCATGGTGATGTCTCGGCCATTGATGCGGCACTTGAAGGTGTGGTCGATCTCGTCCTTTTCGACCACCCAGTCGAGCCGGCGGAGGCCGATCTTGCGGGTCGTGACTTCGCCTTCAAGATTGGTCGACATTTCGTAGAGCGGCTGGGCACCCTGCCCTGCCGGCCACCAGATCTTTGGGTCCCGGATGGTGACATTGTGGGTGAAGAGATTCTCGCCCTTCTGGACTACCACCTTGTCGGTAATGACCTGCCCGTCGATCGTGTGTTCGAGTTCAACCTCGCCATGAGCAAAGGCGAAAAGGAGAGTCTTTATCGAGAGTTCGACGCTGTTCTGCCCGTGGACCTGGTCGACCTGCACGCTCTCCTGCCGGGCGAGGCGCGCCTTGCGGAGGCTCATGGTGCCGTAGACGCCGATGGGCATCAGGCAGATGCCCCAGTCCCAGCCGGCATGGCAGGCCGCCTTGCGGATGAAGTTCATGTGGATGCCCTTCAGCCCGTTGGTCTGGTAGTTCTTGGTAAAGGGGATCGGGAAGGGATGGGCGTCGGCGCGGGCCTTGGCGACATCCGGCGCGATACCAAACTCGATCCGCAGGGTGTTCTCGCCCGCGTGCACCTTGCCGGTCACATCCAAGTCGTTTCGCACGAAGCTGTTGTCGGTGCGGGCGATCTCCTCGCCATTGAGAAAAATGGTGGCGATGCAGTCGACTTCGGCCAGCGTCAGGGTCAGATAGCCATTGATGTCAGCCTCCGTCGCGACAAAGCGGCGCTCGACCACCCATGCGGTTTCATTGACCCACATCACCTGCTTTTCGTTCTCGCCGAAATAGGGATCGGGGATCAGGTTGGCGGCCAGCAATGCGTGATGCACATCGCCCGGCAGGGACATCGTCGTGGCAATGTCACGCCCGATTGCGGTCAGCGTGAATTCGCCGCCCAGGCCGAGGGCAGAATTGTGAGTTGGTACGGGCATGAGCGTTCCTCCGATTTCGGCGTGGGCCGAAGCAAGTTGGCCAATTACCAGCCAATGCAATCGATTTCAATGCAACGTTACAAACGAGCTTCGGTGGACTGACGACAATTGGAGGGCGCCGAGGAAACGTTCCACCATATGCGAACTGTCGAAAACGTTTTTACGGATAAATTAGGACTTCTCCGCATAGGCTCCCCGCACGAAAGGCGTGCTTGATGTCCCTGCTCAGGCGATTTTCCAGGATAGTCTCGGCTCCAGCCGACACGCCCGAACTCGTCCTCGCACAGTGGCGCGCCCTCAGCCGGCAAATACCGCTGCTTTACATCATGCTGGTGTCGAATACCCTGATCCTGGCTTGGACGCATATGCGCGTGGCCCCGATCGAATTGACGCTTTATGTTCCAGGGGCGCTCGCCGTCTTGTGCGCGGTGCGAACGGTAGTCTGGTGGCGAACCCGCCACAGGATTCCCCAGCCTTCGAAAGCTCGTGCCAATCTGCGGGCAATGATCTGGATCGGAGCGGCGCTGGCACTGGGATTCACAAGCTGGAGCTTCAGCCTGTTCCCTTATGGAGATGCCTATCTCAGATCGCAAATTGCGTTCTACATGGGGATTACCACGATCGGCTGCATGTTCTGCCTCATGCATGTTCGCGTCGCGGCTCTCGCCGTGGGCCTTTGCGTCCTCGTCCCATTCACCGCGTTTTTCATATCTTCGGGCGAAGAGACGCTGGTCGCCATTT
>NZ_CAJXJS010000010.1 GCF_913055165.1 uncultured Devosia sp. | reverse complement strand
AAGATCATCCGCCCATCGGCCAATTACACCGGGCCCGAAGACCTCGCCTTCGTGCCGCTCAAGGATCGCAAGGAGGCGTAACGCCAATGCCCTATCTGGTTTCCGCCGACCTGCCCCGTGAAAGCGCCGGCAGCCGTTTCCGCGCCCTGCTGAACCGCCCGCAGATTTTGCAGCTCCCCGGCGCCCATAATGGCCATGCCGCCATCCAGGCCAAGAATGCCGGCTTCGAAGGGCTCTATCTCTCTGGCGCCGCCATGACCGCCTCCATGGGCCTGCCCGATCTGGGCGTCATCACTGTGGACGAAGTGGCCTTTTTCATCCGCCAGATCGCCCGCGCCTCCGGCCTGCCGCTGCTGGTCGATGGCGATACCGGCTATGGCGAGGCGCTCAATGTGATGCATATGGTGCGCACATTCGAGGAGGCCGGCGCGGGCGCGGTGCATCTGGAAGACCAGCTCCTCCCCAAGAAATGCGGGCATCTCAACGACAAGAAACTGGCCGATGCCCATGACATGGCCGCCAAGGTCGCTGCCGCCGCCAAGGCGCGTCGCGACATGGTGATCATCGCCCGTACCGATGCTGCGGCCAGCGAAGGTTTCGAGGGCGCGGTGGCCCGTGCCAAACTCTATGTCGAGGCCGGGGCGGATGCGATCTTCCCCGAGGCGCTGACCAGCATCGACATGTTCCGCGACTTCGCCAAGGCCATGCCGGGGGTCAAGCTTCTTGCGAACATGACCGAGTTCGGCCGCACGCCCTACCAGACGGCATCCGAGTTCGAGGCGCTGGGCTACGCCATGGTGATCTGGCCGGTGTCCTCGCTGCGCGTGGCCAACAAGGCGCAGGAAAAGCTCTACGCCACCATCAAGCGCGATGGCGGCACCAAGGCCATGCTGGACGAGATGCAGACCCGCCAGGAGCTCTATGACGTGATTGGCCTGCATGACTATGAGGCGCTCGACGCCTCGATCATCAAAACCGTCGTGCCCTGACCCCAGCGGGTTTGCAGTCCATTTACCACGCCTGCAAGTCGCGGGCGCGGTAAGCACCTCGTCAAGCTTCCCCGGCCTATGGTCAGCCCTTGGACACAGAAGGTGTCATGGGCATTGAGCGGAAGCATGAAAGAGGTTCGGGCAGCAGAACAGCGTGGCGACTGGCGCCGCACCATGGCTTTGCCGGTGCTGTTTGCGCTGGCGGCCGTTTTGGTGGCCGCCATTGTGGTCGACCGTCTGCACCAGCAATTGGCCGAAAGCCGGTTGCGGGCCGATGCGCTCAACCAGATCTCGGTGATCCGCGCCAAGCTGGAAGGCCATGTTTCCGGCAATATCCAGCTGATCAAGGGCTTGGTTGCGGTCATTTCCACCGAGCCGGACATGGATCAGGCCCGCTATGATGCCCTGGTAAGCAATATCTTCGATGAGGGCAGCCAATTGCGGTCGGTCGCCGCAGCGCCGGGTCTCGTCATCACCATGACCTATCCCCTGGCCGGCAATGAAGCGGCCATCGGGCTCGACTACCGCCACGTGCCAGCACAATGGCCAGCGGTGCGCAAGGTCCTCGAAACCGGTCAGCTCAACATTGCCGGCCCCGTAAACCTGGTCCAGGGCGGGCAGGGCTTTGTCGGCAGGTTCCCGGTTTTTACCGGCGAGGGAGACGATCGCAAGTTCTGGGGGCTGGTCTCGGCTGTGGTCGACGTCAACCAGCTCTATGCCGATAGCGGCTTGCTCGATCCCGATCTGCCGCTCAACATCTCGATCTCCGGCCATGACGGTACCGGCGGGCTGGGCGAGCGCTTTTACGGCCCCGATTTGAGCGCTGCCGACCCGGTCAAGGCCACGGTCGTGCTGCCCTCCGGCAGCTGGCAAATCGCTGCTGCCCCCAAGGCGGGATGGGGTACCGATCCGTTGACGACCTGGGCACTGCGCGGCCTGATCCTGGCCGCCGGAGCCCTTATCCTGTTCCCCATCTACGTGACCGGCCGCATGATCCGCGAACGTCATGAGCATATCCATCAGCTGGGTGAGCGTGAGAGCCAGCTGGCCCGGCTGACCCGCCGCCTCAACCTGGCGCTGGATGTGTCCAAGGTCGGGGTCTGGGAGCTGGACATGACGACCGATGTCGAGACCTGGGACGACCGCAACAACGAGATCTACGGCCTGCCGGCTGATGGCGGTGCCCGCACGCATGAGCATTGGAAACAGGCCGTACATCCCGATGATCGCGAGCGTGCCGAGGCCACGTTCCGCCAGATGATCACCTCGGGCTATTACGAGACCGACTATCGGGTGCTGCTCCCCGATGGCGAAATCCGCTATGTCCGCTCCGTGGGCGCGCTCTATACCGAGCCCGGTCAGCCCGACAAGGTGGTCGGCGTCAATTGGGACGTGACCAGCGATGTCAGGCTCAATGACGATCTGCGCCGCGCCAAGCAGCAGGCAGAGGCGCGCAGCAACGATCTGGAAGCGGCCCGTATCCGCATCGAGCACAATGCGCTGCATGACAGCCTCACCGGGCTGCCGAACCGGCGCTATCTGGACGACATGCTCAAGCGGCACGCTGCCGATGGCTATCACGGCAGCGGGTCGATTGCGCTCCTGCATATCGACCTGGACCGTTTCAAGCAGATCAACGACACGCTCGGCCATGCCGCGGGTGATGCCATGCTGATCCACGCCAGCAAGGTGCTGCGCGCCAATTGCCGGGAAACCGATTTCGTGGCCCGCATCGGCGGGGACGAGTTCGTCATCGTCTCCAGCGCCGGCTCGAGCGATGCGCGGCTGCGCCTGATGGCCGACCGCATCGTGCGCGAGATGCGCCGGCCCACCCAGCATGAGGGACATGAGGTTCGTTTCGGCGTCAGCATTGGCGTGGCCGTCTGCCGTTCGGCGGACATCAATGTCAACCAGTTGCTGGTCAATGCCGACATTGCGCTCTACCGCGCCAAGGCCCTGGGCCGGAACCGTCACGAGTTCTTTTCCGAGGCCCTGCAGGCTGAGGTGGTCAACACCAAGCGGGTGGCCGACGAAATCCTCAAGGGGCTGGAGCGGGACGCCTTCTTTGCCGTCTATCAGCCGCAGTTCGATGCCCAGACCCTGGAAGTGATTGGGGTCGAGGCCCTGGCCCGCTGGCGGCATGCCGATGGCAGCATCAAGGCGCCGGATTATTTCATGGATGTCGCCGAAGAGCTCAATGTGGTGGCCCAGATCGACAAGCTGATCCTGGAGCAGGCCCTGGGCGATCTTTCCCGCTGGGACAGCAAGGGGCTCAGCGTGCCGCGGGTCTCGGTCAATGTCTCGCTGCGGCGGCTGCATGACGAAGGCCTTGTCGACAGCCTCCGGGCCTTGCCGCTACCGCCCGGACGGCTCGCCTTCGAGCTGGTCGAGTCCATCTATCTGGACGAGAATGACGGGGTGGTGGCCTGGAATATCGACCAGATCAAGGAATTGGGCATCGATGTCGAGATCGATGATTTCGGCACCGGCTATGCCTCGATCGTGTCGCTGCAGAAGCTGCATCCGCGCCGGCTCAAGATCGACCGCCAGCTGATCGATCCCATCCTCAACCAGCCGGCGCAGCGCCAGCTGGTGGCCTCAATCGTGGATATCGGCAAATCCATGGATATCGAGATCGTCGCCGAAGGCGTCGAGACGCTCGAGCATGTCGAAATCCTGAGGGGCCTGGGCTGTGATGTGTTGCAGGGCTATGCGCTGGCAAAGCCCATGGACCGCGCGATGCTGGAAGAGTTCCTCGATCGCGGGCGGCACCGGCAGGCGGGCTGAAACCCGCCCGGCAACACCAGGCGGGTCGTCAGGTGATCGCCCTCAGTCGACCAGGAAATAGGTGATGGTGGTGACCACGCGTACCTTCTTGTCGATCTGCTTTTCCGGCCGGTCATTGGGAATCTCGACAGCCGGCAGGATTTCGAACACACCCTGATTGGCGGTTTGGATATCGCCCACCTGCGCGCCGGATTCGGCGGCGAACTGCTCGGCTGTCTCCTTGGCGCGCTGGGTGGCTTCGGTCAGCATCTCGCTTTTGAGGTCATTGATGCCGGTGAACACGAAGCTGGCGCCGGCGCTATAGGCGTCGGAGGAAAACACCACGCCCTGCCGCAGCAGATCGGCCACCGAACGGCTGGCATCTGCCAAATCCTGCACGCGGTCGGTGGTGACCAGCATGTCCTCGGTCAAAACGAAGCGATATTCGTCGTTCATCGAGGAAGCGCTGTAGCCGGCCGCGCGATCCTCGACGAGCACGTTCTGCACCTGTATCTCGTCTTCGGCAAAGCCGCGATCGGCCAGGAAGGCGCGCACCGCCGCCTCGGAGGCCTCAAGGCTCGTGCGCGCCGCCTGCAGGCTGGGCCCGGTGGCCACGAAGCGGATGGGCCAGAAGCCCAGATTGGCCTCGACGGCACGTTCAGAAAGCCCCTTGACCGTCACCACCCGCAGCGGCTGGCGGCTTTCCACCAGCGAGGTGCCGACAAACCAGCCGGCCAGCGCAATTCCGGCCGCCACGAAAAGAGCAGCAACAATTCCAGCGATTCTCATGATAGGTCCCTCTATCAATGTCCCCGGAGGGGAGTTGAGCGCCGCGATGATGGCGCGACCATGGCATAGAAGGAGGCGGCTGAATGGCGCATGAACAGGGCAAGTTCGGATTGGGCGTGGTGGGCGCGGGAATGGCCGCCAAGCCGCATGCGCAGGCACTCAACGCGCTCAAGGACAAGATCGCGGTGCGCGGTGTGTGGCGACGCAATCGGGATGAACTGAACCGGTTCTGCGCTGAATATGACATGCCGGCCGCCGAGAGCTATGAGGCCATGCTGGCCGACCCGGGGGTCGATGCCATCCTGGTGCTGACCCCGCCCAATGCCCGCGAGGAGATCGTGGCCGCCGCCGCCAAGGCGGGCAAGCATGTGCTGATGGAAAAGCCGGTGGAGCGCTCCACCGCGGCCGCTGAGCGCATCGTTGCCGCGTGTGACGAGGCCGGCGTGACGCTGGGCATCATCTTCCAACACCGCTTCCGCGCCGCCTCAATGGCGCTGGCCGAGAAGGTGGCGAGCGGCGAACTGGGCGATTTGCAGGCCGTGCACCTGGTCGTGCCATGGTGGCGCCCGCAAGAGGGGTATTACGACAAGCCGGGCCGTGGCAGCTTCGCCCAGGATGGCGGCGGCGTCTTGATCACCCAGGCGATCCATTCGCTCGACCTGATGCTGAGCCTGACCGGCCCGGTCAAGGCGGTGACCGCCCTCTCGGCCACCACCGGCCTGCACCAGATGGAAACCGAAGACTTCGTTGCCGGGGGCCTGGAATTTGCCAACGGCGCAGTGGGCGGGCTGATGGCCACCACGGCCAATTTTCCCGGCGGCCCCGAAAGCCTGACGCTCAATTTCGACAAGGCCAGCGCCACGCTGACCGGGGGCAACCTCACCCTCAACTGGTTCGACGGGCGCAATGAGACCGTCGGGGAAGCCAGTTCGTCCGGCGGCGGCGCCGATCCGATGGCCTTTCCCTTCGACTGGCACATGGCCCAGATCGCTGATTTTGCCGAGGCCGTGCAGCAGGGCCGCCAGCCGGTTTCAACCGGCCACACCGCGCTCAGCGTGCATCGCCTGATCGATGCGCTGATCCGCTCGGGCCAAGAGGGGAAACGGGTGGAAGTTTAGCTTGAAGGCCCCTCACCCGCCGCTTTGCGGCGATCTCTCCCCCAGAGGGAGCTGCCGGCCTAAGGCCGGGTGAGGGGGCCTTGTTTGGCTATGCCACCCGGGAAATATCCGGCACGGCGTCGAGCAGCATCCTGGTGTAGTCGGCCTGCGGATTGTCGAAGATGGCGTCGGTGGGCCCCTTTTCGACCAGCACGCCATTGTGCAGCACGCCCACCGCGCTCGACATCTGCCGCACCACCGCCAGATTGTGGCTGATGAGCAGATAGGTCAGGCCGAATTCGTCCTGCAATTCCTGCATCAGGTCGAGCACCTGGGCCTGCACCGAGACGTCGAGCGCCGAGGTGGGCTCGTCGCAGACAATGAACTCGGGCTGGCTGGAAAGCGCCCGGGCAATGGCGATGCGCTGGCGCTGACCGCCGGAGAATTCATGCGGGAATTTCCGCATGACCGACGGATCGAGGCGAACGCGGGTCAGCAGTTCTGCGACGCGCTGCTCGACCTCGGTGCGGTTGCGGGCAATGCCCAGGGTCCGCATCGGTTCGGCGATGATGTCGGCCACCCTCCAGCGTGGATTTAGGCTGGCATAGGGGTCCTGAAAGATCATCTGTACGCGCTTGCGCCGCTCCTGGTGCCCGGCCCCGCCGGCCCAGATATCGTGGCCATCGACGGTGATGGTGCCCGATGTGGGCCGCAACAGCCCAACGATCATCTTGGCGCAGGTGGACTTGCCCGAACCGGATTCGCCCACAAGGCCAAAGGTCTTGCCCTTTTCGATGGCGAAGCTGACATCGTTGACGGCGCGGAACATCTCGACCTTGCCGGGCAGGAGCTTGAGGAAGCCGCCGCCGCCGATCTCGAAATCGCGCACCAGATGCTTGATCTGCACATAGGCGCCATCGTCATTGGCCGCCTCAGCGGGCGTCACGTCGCCGGCCTGGCGCTGGATGGTCGGGATCGAATTGATCAGCTTGATGGTATAGGGCTCCTGCGGGCGGCGGATGATGTCGCCCACCGTGCCGGTCTCCACCACCTTGCCCTGATGCATCACCACCATGCGGTCCGCCGTCTGGGCGATGACGCCCATGTCATGGGTGATCAGCATGACCGCGGCGCCATGATTGGCGCAGAGCTTCTTGAGCACCTTGATGATCTGGGCCTGCACCGACACGTCGAGCGCCGAGGTGGGCTCGTCGGCGATGATCAGTTCCGGCTCGGCCGCGATGGCGAGCGCAATCACCACGCGCTGGCGCATGCCGCCCGAGAACTGGTGCGGATAGGAGTCGATGCGTTCGGCCGCCTTGGGAATGCCCGCCTCGGAGAGCAGGTCGATGGCCTTCTGGCGCGCTTCGGCCTCATTGAGTGGCAGATGGGTGCGGATGGTTTCGATCAGCTGTTCCCCGATCGTATAGAGCGGGTTGAGGCTGGTCAGCGGGTCCTGGAACACCATGCCGATGCGCTTGCCGCGCAATTTGGCCTTGGCCTCTTCAGGCAGATTGTCGATGCGCTCGCCTTTGAGGCGGATTTCCCCCGCCGCGATATGGCCGGGCCGTTCGATCAGGCCGATGACGGCTGAGCCGGTCATGGATTTGCCGGCGCCGGATTCGCCGACCACGCCCAGCACTTCGCCGGGCATGATATCGAAGCTGACCCCGTCCACGGCGCGGAAGACGTCGTCGCGGAAGGGGAACTCAACCACGAGATCCTTGATGGAGAGTACGGGCTCGGTCATCAGCGCAACTTCGGGTTGAGGGCGTCACGCAGCCAGTCACCCAGAAGGTTGACCGACAGGGCGAGCAGGACAAGGGTGACGGCCGGGAACAGCAGGATCCACCATTCACCGGAGAACAGGAATTGCTGGCCGATGCGGATCAGCGTTCCGAGCGAGGGCTGGGTGGGCGGCACGCCGACGCCGAGATAGGAGAGTGTTGCTTCCTCGATAATGGCCAGCGCCAATCCGATGGTGCCGATGACCAGCACCGGACCCATGACATTGGGCAGCACGTGGCGGAGCAGGATGATGAAGGGATTGACGCCCAGAATGCGGGCCGCCGAGACATAATCCTTCTGCCGCTCGACCATGGTGGCGCCGCGCACCGTGCGCGCGAACTGGGCCCAGTTGGCCAGGCCAATGGCCAGGATCAGCACCCAGATGGCGGCGCTTTCCTGCTGGTTGGGTGGAATGAGGCCCCGCGCCACGCCGAAAATCAGCAGCGCAATCAGGATGGCGGGGAAGCTCAGCTGCACATCGGCGACGCGCATGATGATGGCGTCCCAGATGCCGCCGAGATAGCCGGCGACCAGGCCCAGCCCGACACCCATCACCATGGCGAAGAGGGTGGCCGAGAAACCGACGAAGAGCGAGACCCGCGAGCCATACATGATGGTCGAGAGCACATCGCGGCCCTGATTGTCGGTGCCCAGGATGAAGTAACGCCCGCCAAAGGAATTGGAATTGGGCGCGGTGAACCCGTCCATCAGGTTCAGCGTGGCCGGATTGAACGGATCATAGGGCGCCAGCCAGGGTGCAAAGACCGCCATCAGGATCAGCACCAGCGCGACGATCGAGGCAACGATGGTGACCGGCGAATGCCGGTAGGACCAGACAATGTCAGACTTGAGGAAAGTCTTCCAACGCGAGGTCTTGGCGGCCACCACGGGCTGCTCGGGGGAATGGGGCAGATCGGTCACCGACTACCTCCCGGATTTGGCGCCGTCGCGCAGGCGCGGATCGACGATGAAGTACAAGATATCAACGATGAGGTTGATGACCACGAAGACCAGCGCCACAAAGACGAGGTAAGCGGCCATGACCGGCACGTCGACGACGGCAACGGAGTTGACGAAGAGCGAGCCCACGCCGGGCCACTGGAACACCGTCTCGGTGATGATGGCAAAGGCGATCACCGAACCCAGCTGCAGGCCGGTGATGGTGATGACAGGCACCATGGTGTTCTTGAGGGCATGGCCGAAATTGATGGCCCGCTGACTGAGGCCGCGCGCCCGGGCGAAGCGAATATAATCGGTGCGCAGCACTTCGAGCATTTCGGCCCGGACCAGGCGCATGATCAGCGTCAACTGAAACAGCGACAGGGTGATGGCCGGCAGGATGAGCGAACGCAGGCCGGATTCGGTCAGCAGCCCGGTGCGCCACCAGCCCAGATTGATAACTTCGCCGCGCCCGAAAGAGGGCAGCACCTTGAGTTCGACGGCAAAGACATAGATGAGGCCGATACCGATGAGGAAGGTGGGGAGCGACACACCGATCAACGAGGCGGTCATGATGACGCCGGTGGAGAAAGCGCGCGGCCGCAGCGCGGTATAGATGCCCAGCACGACGCCGAGAACCAGGGCAATGGAGGCCGAGGCGAAGGCCAGCTCGATGGTGGCTGGCAGGCGCTCCATGATCAATTGGCTCACCGGCTGCTGCAGGCGGTAGGAGATGCCGAACTGGCCCTGCAGGGCATTGACCACGAAGTGGTAGAACTGAATGTAGAAGGGCTCATTGAGGCCCAGGCGCTCACGCAGCGCCTCATGGTCGGCCATGGTCGAATCCTGGCCCAGCATGGAGCTGACCGGATCGCCGACATAGCGGAAGACCATGAATGCGATGAAAGCCACCGCGAGCATGACGATGACAGACTGGAACAGCCGTCGCGCGATGAAGGCCAGCATGGGGCCCTCCATAACTGAGAACCGCCGCGAGGGCGAAAACGCTCCGCGCGACGGTTCAGGATTGCAGGACGCTTACTCGGCGAACTCGACCGTGGTCATGCTCGGCTGGTTTTCCGGGTGCACCGGCAGGGTGATGTCCTCACGCATGGCGTAGGCCAGAACCTGGTTGTGCACCGGCAGCAGCACGCGATCGCCCTTCACGACTTCCCAGATCTCGGCAATGGTCTGATTGCGCTTGTCGAGATCGGTTTCGGTACCCAGCGAGATGATCTTCTCGTCCAGTTCGGGGTTCGAATAGCCACCCACATTGTAGGTGCCATGGGTGTCGGTCTTGGAGTGCACCAGATCGTTGAAGATATAGGCGCTGTCGAAGGTCGGCACGCCCCAGCCCAGCAGGTAAAGGTCGGTTTCACCGCCCAGGATGACCGGGCTGTGCTCGGCAATCGGACGCGAGGCCAGGGTGGCATCGATACCGATCTGACCCAACATGCCCACGAAGGCGGTCGAGATCGCCTCGTCATTGACATAGCGGTTGTTCGGCGTGTCCAGGGTCACCGAGAAGCCGTCCGGATAGCCGGCTTCGGCCAGCAGTTCCTTGGCGCGCTCCACATTGGGCGCGGGATACTGGTCAAGCTCTTCGGTCCAGCCATTGACGAAGGGCGGGGTCGCCACGCCGGTCGGGATGGAGTTGCCGCGCATCACCACCTGCTGGATGGCATCCCGATCGAGCGCCAGCTCCATGGCTTCGCGCACCAGCGGGTTGTTGAACGGGTTGCTGTCGGTGATGTTGGAGGAGCGCAGGGGCTCTTCGCCGAACTTGTAGCCGAAATAGATGACGCGGTTTTCCGGGCCAGTCTCGACCTTGAAGCCGGCCGAATTCTGCAGGCGCTCAATATCCTGAACCGGAACGTCCTGGACGATATCGACGTCACCCGACAGCAGGGCGGCAATGCGGGTCGCGTTGTCGGCGATGGGCAGATAGACGATCTCGGTCACCGCCGGGGTCTCGCCCCACCAGTCCTCGTTATAGGTGAGGACCGAGCGGACATCGACTTCGCGCGAGGTCAGCTCATAGGGACCGGTGCCATTGGTATTGAGCACCGCATAGTTGGTCTCGCCCGCCGCAAAATCCTGCACTTCCTGGACGTTGTTGGCTTCCGACCAGGTCTTGTCCATCATGAAGGTGTTGGTGACGTTGTTGGGATAGAGCGGGCTCGGGCCCACCATCTGCACTTCGACGGTGTAGTCGTCGACGGCGCGCACTTCGGCAACTTCGGCGTGAAGCTGCTTCATGTTAGAGCCTTCCGAACGCGCGCGATCGAGCGAGAACACAACGTCCTCAGCGGTGAAGTCGGCGCCGTCATGGAATTTGACGCCTTCGCGCAGCTTGAACACCCAGACGGTGTCGTCGCCTTCCTTGATCGACCATTCGGTAGCCAGGCGCGGGGTCAAATTACCCTCGACGTCGCGGCCAAGCAGGGTCTCGTAAATATGGTGAGCGAAAGTGTGCGTGACGCCCTGGTTCTGCGAATGCGGATCCAGCGTGAGCGCATCGGACGAGCGCGCCCAGCGGACCGTCTCGGCCTGGGCAACACCGGCGAGCATCGTGGAGGCGACAAGAACCGCCGCGATACGGGTCAGTGATGTTTGCATGAAAAGTCTCCCGTTCCTTAAAAAACGCCATCTCAATGGATACCCAAAGGTGGCTTGGGCGACACCAAAGCGTAGATTTCACAAGAGCGCAACGGGAATCGTTGACCGTTTGGTCAACATAATCACGGCCAAATGGGCAATCCACAGAAATGGACGGTTCTGGCGCGATCCGTTCGGTTGCCCAGACCGGGGCTTGACGCGGCGGCGGCGCTGAATTCAGCTTGAGCGATGACGCAATCGATCGCCACCATCGCCCTGGTCGTCAAAGACTATGACGAGGCCATTGCCTTTTATCGTGATGCAGTCGGCTTTGCGCTCGTGGGAGACACCCCACTTGGTGGCGGCAAGCGCTGGGTGGTAATGGCTCCACCGGGCAGCGGCGGCGCGCAGTTGCTGCTGGCCAGGGCGGATAGCCCGGCGCAGGAGGCCGCCCTGGGCAACCAGGCCGGCGGGCGGGTGATGTTTTTCCTCGAAACCGACGATTTCGGCCGCGACCATGCCCGCATGCTGGCCAATGGTGTTCAGTTCCTCGAGGCGCCGCGGCACGAGCCCTATGGGACGGTTGCTGTGTTCGCCGATCTATATGGAAACAAATGGGATCTTATCGAGCCGCAGCGCTGACAATGTTTGCTTATGCTCTGGCACCCATCCTGTCGGCGACAGGACAGGCACCGGGCTGGCATTATTCGCCGCTGCCGGGCGAAGGGGATCGGGCGAGCCTGGGTTGCGCGCGTGGTTCGACCAATGCCGATTTCACCTGCCTGGCGGTGCGCTGCGAAGATGATTTTGCGACGGGCCTCTATATCCATTCGAGCCGCCCGGGTGGCGATGCCGGCACCTGGGAGATGACGCTGGACCGCGAGACGCGCAAAATGGCGGCGCGGGCGGATAGCAGCGTCTATGGCGCGCGCCTCGACGATCCGGAGGGCTGGCTGCTGGACGGGCTGCGTCACGGCAGCTTCGTCTATCTGCGCCACGCGGCGGACGAAGAGGGCGCCTTTGCCTTTCTCGACCTTTCCGGCTCGTACCGGTCGATCACCGAGGCGCTGCAATGGTGCGCGCCGCGCGTGCCGCCGGTCGAACAAATCAGCGAGCCGGGCGTTGGGTCCAAGACAGACAATGGAGTTGCACAATGAATCGTCGCCCCCTCGGCCGCAGTGAACTGGTCATCGAACCCCTGGTGCTGGGCGGCAATGTCTTTGGCTGGACGGTCGATGAAGCCCGGGGCTTCGACATTCTCGACGCCTTTGTCGAGGCCGGCTTCAGCGCCATCGACACGGCCGAGGGCTATCCCAATTGGGTGCCCGGCAATCCCCCGGGCATGAGCGAGACCATCATCGGCAAATGGCTCAAGGCTCGCGGCAATCGCGACAGCGTTCACATCTTTACCAAGGTCAATTCCGGCAAGCAGCCGGGGGGCCTTGGGGCCGAGGCCATCAAGACGGGCATCGAGGCGTCGCTGAAGCGATTGCAGACCGACTATATCGATCTCTATTTCAGCCACTGGCCCGACGCCGAAACTCCTCATGAGGAGACGCTGGAGGCCTATGACACGCTGATCCGGGCCGGCAAGGTGCGTGTCATCGGGGCTTCCAACTATACCAGGCCGATGCTGGAAGAGGCCCAGCAGACCGCGATCGTCAAATCGCTGCAGCGCTATGAAGTGACGCAGAACCGCTACAACCTCTATGACCGCGAGGCCTTCGACGCGCTGCGCCCCTATCTGATCGACAATGAGGTCGGGGCGGTGGTCTATTACAGTCTGGCCTCGGGGTTCCTGACCGGGAAATATCGCAGCCAGGAGGATCTGGGGCAGTCGCCGCGGGGCCATGGCGCCAGCCAATATCTCAATACCAGGGGCCTGAGCATTCTGGGTGCCCTCGATCAGGTGGCGGCCGAACTGGATGCAACGCCGGCGGAAGTGGCTCTGGCCTGGCTGGTGGCGCAACCCGGCGTCAGCGCGCCGATCGCTTCGGCCACTTCGGTCGATCAGCTCGAGAGCCTGGTGCGCGGGGTGAAGCTGACGTTGAACGAGGAGGCCCTGAACCTGCTGACCAGCAGCGGCCAATGAACATTGCGGCAATTGGCGCGTGCCCCCGGCCCGCCGAGCGCAGCGCATGGGTACCGCACCAACTTGACGAGTCACTATCGAAGCTGGCATGCCTTTGCCTCTATCGTATCCCTCCCTGCGCTGACCGGCAGCACCACGCCGCGGTCATATGCGCCCTCCACTGGCAACAACCCCAGTTTTCGCCGACGACAGGAGCCCTGTCCTAGATGCCTACACGTCAGGAGCTGACACGCGACGTCTTTGAGCCGGGCCGCCGCGGCATGCGCCCGGCCGTGGTCCGCCGGGCTAATGAAAAGACCGTGCTGACGGTGGTGGCGTTCAACGCCGGCGCGTCCAACGCCGAGATTTCCCGCATATCGGACCTGGCGCCGCAGACGGTCTCGGCCATCCTGACCGATCTGGAGCGCGAGGGGCTGATCATTCGCGGTCCGGTGCTGCGCGGACGGCGCGGCCAGCCAGCCACCCCCATATTTCTCAATGAGAATGGTGGATTTGCCATCGGGATCGAGATCGGCTGGCGGCATATGGAGATGACGCTGGTCAACATGCACACCAAGGTGCTGCGCCATCACCACGAGGATTATGCCTATCCCGATGCCCGGACGCTGTTTGATCGGCTCGGTGCGCTGATCGCCGAATTTGCGGCAAGCCTGCGCGAGGACCGGCGTTCCAGATTGCTCGACCTGGGCCTGGCCATGCCGGGCTCGCTGACCCGCGACCTCGACCTGCTCGGCGCGCCGCCAGAGCAGGCAGCCCTTTGGCAGGATCTCGACCCCGTGGAGGAATTGCGCAAGCGCACCAATCTCGAGATCAGCCTGCTCAATGACGGCAATGCGGGCTGCTGGGCGGAACTGCTGACCCTGGAGCCGCCGCGGCCGGCCAATGTCATTTTCCTTCTGGTGTCACAGGTCTTGCTGGCCGGCATGGTCAGCGATGGCACGCTTTGGGAGGGCCCAACCGGGCATGCGGTCGATCTGGGCTCGATGTTGGTCAGCGTCGGGCAGGCGCCCCCGCAATTGGTGCACCGCGTTGCTTCGCTTTGCGGCCTCAGAACCCGTCTGGCCAATGCTGGCTATGCCGACGCACAGCGCCCGGTCTCGGAATGGGACATGGCGGCCATCGCGACCCATATCGATACCTGGATAGGCGACGCTGCCCAGGCGCTGGCCCAGATCATCCACAATACCTCCATGATCCTCGAACGGCCCGTTGTCATCCTGGACACTGATCTGGGAAGCGACGTCACCGCAAGGCTGGCCCAGAGGCTTTCGGCAGAACTGGAGAGCCTGACGACCAGAGGCTTCCGCGCCCCGCGCGTAACTATGGGCCGGCTGGGGCCGCTGGCGCCGGCCATGGGCGCCGCCGAAATGACGCTTTACCGCCGCTATTTTTGAGTTTTGGCCTGCGCGCTGTCCAGCGCGTCCCGCAAGCGGGCGCTCGGGATCAACACCACGGTCTGGTGCGGCGCAATGCGATGTTCCTCACCGGTCCTGGGATTGCGGCCGACTCGTTCGGCCCGCGTGCGGACGTCGAACGTGCCAAAGCCGCTGAGCTTGACCGATTCACCGCGTTTCAACGCTGACCCGATCAGTTCGAACATCCGCTCACCAATCAGCGCGGTGTCCTGTTTTGACAGGCCCGTCGCGTCGGCAACGCGCTCGCCTAACATGGCGCGAGTAACCGTTTTCTCCACACAAGTCCTCCTCCTGCCCCATTAAATTCATAGGTGGAACTAAAGCTGCTGTCCAGTCCGAACAGGCACCAACAAACATGACCGTCGCCTTCAGGAATTCTTGACTTTTTTTAGAATGGTTATAAGTTACAGACCGGAATAGAAGGGGTGCGACGCTGGCGAGAACCGCCTGCCCCCAAGAGCAGAAAGGTGTCCTGTGAGACTGACCCGCCAATCCAACTATGCCATCCGCACGCTGGTCTATTGCGCGGTCAACGAACCAGGGTTGAGCCGGGTCGCCGAGATCGCCCGCGCCTACGGCATTTCCGAACTCTTCCTGTTCAAGCTGATCAAGCCGCTGGTGGAATCGGGCCTGTTGCAGACGGTGCGCGGCCGCCATGGCGGCATCAAGCTGGGCAAGCCGGCCGAAGAGATCACCCTGCTCGAAACCATCCGGCTCACCGAAGAGAACTTCGCCCTGGCCGAGTGCTTTGAGGATGGCGCCGATTGCCCGCTGATTGGGGAATGCGACCTCAACGGGGCGCTGCGCGAGGCGCTGGGTGCCTTCTTCGAAGTCTTGAGCCGCCACACCATTGCGGACCTCGCCAGCAAGAAGCGCTCCATCCGGGAACGGCTGGGGCTGAGTGCCGATGAGGCCGTCACCGCAGCGTAAATCTGACTGCCAGGCTCAAATATGAGTTTGACAATCATGTTTATTGGTGGTTGATTGCGCTCATGGCGCTGCGACCCCTTGGGGCCTGTGGGTCCGAGCGCCAGAATGCGACGGGGCTTGCTGCTACCGTCTCCCCGGGCCGGTCAGGATCCTCAACGTCCTGACCGGTCTTTTCCTGTTCCGCGGGCCAACCGATTGATCTGGGCTGGCCCCTATGATCTATCCGGATCGATTTTACCGGACACGAGCCAATGGCCCAGCCTCCCCTACTCACCCTGCAGGACATTCAGCTGACTTTCGGCGGCACAAGGCTGCTCGAAGCGGCGGAACTGATCGTCTCGCCCGGACAGCGGATCGCGCTGGTGGGGCGCAATGGCTCTGGCAAGTCCACGCTACTCAAGATTGCCGCCGGGCTGGTTCAGCATGACGCGGGCAAGCGTTTTGCCGAGCCGAGCGCGACCATCCGTTACCTGCCGCAGGAACCCGATCTCTCCGCGTTCAAGACGACGCTGGACTATGTCGAGGCTGGGCTGGCGCCGGGCGATGATCCCTACCGCGCCCAATATCTGCTCGAAGCATTGGGGCTGACCGGCGCCGAGAACCCCGCGACGCTTTCGGGTGGCGAGGGCCGCCGCGCGGCATTGGCACGGGTGCTGGCCCCACAACCCGATGTACTGCTGCTCGATGAGCCGACCAACCATCTCGACCTGCCGGTGATCGAATGGCTGCAGGAGGAACTGAGCCAGATGCGGTCCGCCATGGTGCTGATCAGCCATGACCGGCGGTTCCTTTCGGATCTGTCGCGCTCCACCGTCTGGCTTGACCGGGGCATGACGCGCAGGATCGAAAAGGGCTTTGCCGCCTTCGAGACTTGGCGCGACGAGGTGCTGGAGCAGGAAGAAAAAGAACGCCACAAGCTCGACCGGCAAATCGTGCGCGAGGAGCACTGGCTGCGCTATGGCGTCACCGCCCGGCGCAAGCGGAATGTGGGTCGGCTTGAGCGGCTGGCCAATCTGCGCCAGGAGCGGCGCGAGCAGCGCAAGGTGACCGGTTCGGTCAGTATGGCCGTGAGCGAAGGCCGCACCTCGGGCGCCCTGGTCGCCGAGGCCGAAGGCATTTCCAAGAGCTTTGGCAGCCGCGCTGTGGTCCGGGATTTCTCAACCCGCATCTTGCGCGGCGACCGGGTGGGGATTGTCGGCCCCAATGGCGCGGGCAAGACTACGCTGATCAAGATGCTGACCGGCCAGCTGGCGCCCGACAGCGGC
Source organism: uncultured Devosia sp. (assembly GCF_913055165.1). GTDB lineage: Bacteria > Pseudomonadota > Alphaproteobacteria > Rhizobiales > Devosiaceae > Devosia. The sequence continues at coordinate 59,371 of NZ_CAJXJS010000010.1, read as the reverse complement.
TCGATCAAGCAGGGCGCAGCGCTCGAACTGGCCATGCTCGATCAGGGCCGCGCGCGGCTCGATCCGGAAACACGGCTCAGGGACGCCCTCACCGGCGGGGGCAGCGACACCCTCCACATCAATGGCGAGCCCAAGCATGTGGTGGGCTATATGAAGGACTTCCTGTTCACTCCCGAACAGGCCAATACCCCGATCGGCAAGCTGTCGGGTGGCGAGCGGGCGCGCGTGGCGCTGGCCCGGGCGCTGGCGCTGCCGAGCAATTTCCTCGTGCTCGACGAACCGACCAACGATCTCGACCTCGAAACGCTCGACCTGCTCGAGGAAATGGTGTCGGACTATGCCGGCACGGTCGTGGTGGTGAGTCATGACCGCGACTTTCTCGACCGGGTGGCCACATCGGTGATCATGGCGGAAGGCGACGGGCGCTGGACCGAATATGCCGGCGGCTATTCGGACATGGTGGCCCAGCGTGGCTCGGGTGTGGCCGCGCGGGCCGTCGACAAACCGCAAAAAGCGGATAAACCCAGGGCGCAGCCCGCCTCTCCGCCACCAGCCAGCAAGCGCAAGCTCAGCTTCAAGGAGAAGCATGCGCTGGAAACCCTGCCCGCCGAAATCGACAAGCTCGACGCCGAGATTGCCATGCTGAACAAGGCGCTGGCCGCGCCCGATCTCTACAGCAAGGACCCAAACGGTTTTGCGGCCAAGTCCAAGGCGCTGGAAGCGGCGACGACCAAAAAGGCCGCGGCAGAGGAGCAATGGCTGGAGCTCGAAATGCTGCGCGAGGAGCTGGAGGGCTCCTGAGCCCAGTGCCGCTCGATTATCTGTTCCAGTCGAACTTGGGCCGGGCGATGTATTGCAGGCCTTCGGTTTCGCCCTGAATACGGCGCAGGAGCAGGCTGCCCAGGTTGCGCCCCGCCTCCACGAAGTCTTCCGACACGGTTTCGGCACCCGGCTGAAACTGGGCGAACATGTCGGACGCCTGCTTGGTGACGACATGGGCGGTCTGGCCAACGATCAGGCCCACATCGTTGAGGCCACCGATGACGGCCAGGGCCGAGATTTCGGAAGCGCAGACATAGCCGTCGGGCCGGTCGGGGCGCTTGGCGCGCTTGATGACATAGTTGCGGATGGCATCGGTGGGGCTGCTCAGATTGACGTCGGCAGCAAACTCATAGGCGATGCCGGCCTCGCGCGCCGCCCGCTCCATCCCGGCTTTGAGATGTTCGGTATAGGTCAGGGCGCTATCGGGCAGGACGATCGAGACGCGGCGACAGCCCTTTTCCGCCAGGCGCAGCGTGGCGCCATAGGCATAGGCCTCATTGTCGTAGTCGACATAGGGATGCGGTTCGGGCCATTGGCTGCGACCGTGACTGACAAAAGGAAAATCGCTGTCGATCAGAAAGCGGATACGCTCGTCGAAGGTTTCGGCCTTGGAGAAAATCACGCCATCGGCCATGCGGTTGCGCACGATATGCTGGATCGGCTCGATCGGTTGTACATTGCGGAACAGCGGGGTGATCACCAGGTGATAGCTGGTGTCGCGCAGGGCTTCGGTAATACCGGTTACCAGGCTGGTGCCAAAACCATAAATCTGCTCGTCCGGTTCCAGGATCAGTGAAATGACATTGGTGCGCCCGGTCTTGAGGCGCAGAGCCGCCCGGTCGGGCATATAGCCGATCTCGGCAGCGATCTTCTGGACGCGATCACGGGTTTCCTGGGCCAGTTCGGGCGCATTGTTCAGGGCGCGGGAAATGGTGGTCACCGCCAGCCCGGTCATCTGAGCGATGGTCTTGAGCGTGGGCTTGCCGGATGGCTTCACCCCCCGCTTGCCGCGCGTGGCGGGCGGAACTTCTTGCTGCGACACCTATGTTCCCCTCAGACCCGCCGGAGACCGACGGGGACGCTAGTGGGCAAAGAACATCAGATTGTGTGCGGCGACGCAAGCCGCATGCACTTGTCAGTTAATCTGACAAATGATATCAGAATTTCATGGGCAGCAGGAACGCCGCCAGTCTTTTCTGCGATTTCTGGCAAATACGCATAAAGGTGCACTGGCAAATTCGGTCGGCCTTGCCTATCTTGCCATTGCGCCGCCGCAATGGCGTGCCAATCAAGCGTCCAACACCGCAAGGAGAGGAATGACGATGACGACATCGAAGACCTTCACGATCCATGCCATGTGTTCGACCGTAGTATCCTGCGCGCGATATCCCAAAAGCTGGCAAGGGTTCTGTCACTCGAAACGAATGTGATCTGATCCGTCACATCCCCGTCTCACAAAACCGATAGACCCCGCGCTGCCAGCCCGCGAACCGCCTCGAGATGAGGGCGGCTCGTTGATGGACCGACGCGCAAGTGGAGATTCCACCCATGCAGGAAAACAATCTGAACCGGGCCGAAAGGCTCAGACCCATCGTTATCGAAGTGGCCGGTGAGCCGCAGGGCGTCGTTGTGCCCGCAGAGGGCGGCTACAAGTTCGTTGCCGTGAAGCTGCCCGCCTTCGCCATGGACGGTCAGCACTTCCCCTCGATCGAAACCGCTCATCTGGCGGTCAGCCGCGCCGTGGCCGACGACCAGGCCGCATAATGAAGCCGGTGGCGGGACCACCGGCTTTTCCTTTCCCCCGAATGCCCTAATCAGCTTTCAGTCGTCATTGGTGGCGTTCAATTCCGACGGCCGTCGTCCCTCGCCCATGGGCGGAGCCGGATCCAATGCATCCTCGACGGCCTTGGCCAGCGCCTCCACATCGATGCGCGACGCGCCGGTTGCCGCCTGGCGTTCGAGCTCGGCCGACAAAGCCGTCACCAGGGCCTCGTGCCGCAATTCGGGGTTGTCCTTAGCCGTTTCCATCGATCGAAATTCCCTGTTCGTCGACACGTACTTCGATACCGGGACGTGCCTGTTGCTGCTGATAGGTGTAGATGCCAAAGGCAATCAGGGCGATGACCAGGATGGCGATCACACCGTAAAGACTGTTGCGGGACAATGAAAACTCCTGACGCTGGATTGGACGGGATCAACGCGCAGGCCAGGCCAAGGGTTCAATCCTCGGCGATGCGGCGCAGCGCCATGACAAAGGCGGTGACCCCGATGCCGACGCTGCTCGAATTGTCGATCACGATCGGTGTCACATCGGCCGGCAACGCCGCACCCTCGCGGGCCAGGCGCGCCACGATCTGATCGCGGTTCTCACGTCCCCGCCGGGCCAGCCGCGCCGCCCGGACGGATATTTCCGCCGAGATCTGTATGACCCGGCACAGCGGATATTTGGCCACCGCCTCGGGCACGGCATGGCGCGAGATATTGGCAATGACCACCCGGCCCAGGGCCAGGTCGGTGTCGACCCCGATGGGCAGGGCATAGTCGAGTCCATGGGCCTGCCAGGTCAGCGCAAAGCGGCCGGCCTGCTTGGCGCGCGCAAACTCGTCGCGTTCCAGGCTCACATGGTCCTCAAGGTCGATATCGGCCGGGCGCGTCACCAGGCGCCGCACAAAGCTGAAGCGCTTGTCGCCGTCGAGCGCCTTGCGGGCGCCGCCGATCAGCGTGTCCTTGCCCACGCCGGAGGGACCGACGACCAGAACCAGCACTCCGGGAGGCCGCTCGTTCAACTCACCCTTTGCCCTTCACGCCAGACACCCCTCACAACCGGCAGCGGCGCCTGCGCTGCAACCCGCACCAGATCGGCCCGCTTGCCGGGGGCGATCACGCCCCGATCATCCAGCCCGGCGGCACGGGCGGGATTGGCCGTTACGGTAGCAAGGGCCTTGGGCAGGTCAAGTCCCTCCACGCGCCGGGGCAGGAGGAACACCGCCTGCAGCGGGGCAAAGGGCACATAATCGGAGCTGAGAATATCAAGCAGCCCCGCGGCCACCAGGTCCGTGGCCGAGATATTGCCCGAATGCGAGCGGCCCCGCACCACATTGGGCGCGCCCATAAGGATGGCCAGCCCGGCTTCGTGGGCGGCCGAAGCCGCTTCCAGCGTGGTGGGAAATTCGGCGATGGCGACGCCGTCGGCCTCGGCCTCTTCGACATGGGCCAGGGTGGTATCGTCATGGCTGGCCAGGGCAATGCCCATGGCCCGGGCCCGCGCCACGATGGCCGCCCGATTGGGCGCGGAATAGCGCTGGTGCTCCTCCAGCCGGGCATCGAGATAGGCCTGCAATTCCTCCGGACTGCGCCCCATCTGCTTGGCATAGAAGCGCTTATAGGCGTCCAGCGAGCTGAACTGGCGCTGGCCCGGCGTGTGATCCATCACCGAGGCCAGCCGCGTCGAGGGGTGATCGGCCAGGGCGTCGAAATGGTCGACCACGTCATGGCTGGGCAGTTCGCAGCGCAAGTGAATGAAATGCTCGGCGCGCAGCCAGCCGCCATCGCGCCCCGCCCGCACGGCGCCGACCAGTTCGCGGGCATGGGGGAGCATGTCGGGCAGGTCATTGTCCGAACCGATACGCACCGCATCGAACACGGTGGTGATGCCCGAACCGGCGATCTGGGCATCATGGGCGTGCAGCGCCGCCAGCGGGTCCCAGAAGACGCCAGGCCGCGGGCGATAGTGATTTTCCAGGTGATCGGTGTGCAGTTCGACTAGGCCCGGGATCAGGAAGTCGCCGCCCATGTCCTCGCCGGTGCCACCGCCCGCCGTATCAATGGCAACGATCACCCCGTCGCGCACGAGAAGACTGCCCGAGACAATCTCGTCGGCCAGCACGATCCGGGCATTGGAAAAGACCGTCTCGGACACTCCCGTCAGCCTCCCAGCCCAAAATCGGCAATGCGTGCAAAGGGCACCTTGCTTTCCTGTTCATGGAAAAGGCTGAGGCGGTCCAGCACCACCTCGTCCCCCAGGATCGGGCCGAACCAGGTCTGCGCGGCGGTGGTGACCTCGGCGCGATCGGCATCGGAGAGCCGGTCGGTCAGCGTCATGTGGAAACGGAACTGGTCGAACACATAGGGGTAGCCATAACCGTCGAGCAGTTCTTCCTGTCGGGGCGTCAGGCCGCGGGCGGCCCTGGCGGCGCGGTCCCGCGGATTGAGCGGGGCGCGGAACGGCTCGAACATTTCCACCACGCTGGCGGCGAAGTCCTGCAGTGCCGGATTGTCGGGGTTTTCCGGAATGAGGGCGAGAAAGCCATCCAGTTCGGCGATCCGGAGCTTTCCAAGGGAAACCGGTTGCAGTTCGCGGGCCGCTTCGGCCATGGCATCGCGCAGCGATTGCTCGGTGTGCCCGGCCGCCAGCGCCATGGGCGGTTTGAGGGTGGCGTGAAAGCCATAGCGGCCGGCCGACTGGGTCAGGTTGAGCAGGCGGGCGCGCTCCATGCCGGCCACGGCCCCGTCATAGGTGAGGCCCGTAGCCGGATCGCGGCCCAGCCAGACCGACGCGCGATCCCAGAGCAGATCGGTGGTGGCGGGAGCGTAGTAAATGGCGAATCTTTGCGACATGGGGCCTCCTCGGCGCCGGGCTAATGGACCTATATGGCAGGTGTTTGACAAGTCATCGGGCTGGACAAATGTGCCGGGGCTGGCAACAAGGTGACCCCAATACCGATTGCGATCCCGCCAAGGCCTGGACTTCATGCATCGCCCCCTGCTCGAACGCCTCTTCCATCAAGCCGTTGCACAGGCGCAGCCGGCGCTGGCGGTGGAGCGGCATTTGCCCGCGCCACCCAAGGGCCGCACCATTGTCGTCGGTGCGGGCAAGGCCTCAGCGCAAATGGCGCGCGCCTTCGAGCAGGCCTGGCCGGGCGACCTCACAGGGCTGGTGGTCACGCGCTACGGCTATGCCGAGCGCTGCGAGCGCATCGAGATCATCGAGGCCGCCCATCCGGTACCCGATGCGGCGGGCGAGGCTGCGGCATTGCGGCTCCTGGAGATGGTGTCGGGCCTCACCGCCGATGACCTGGTCGTGGCCCTGATTTCTGGGGGCGGCTCTTCGCTGCTGCCGGCGCCCGCGCCGGGCCTGACGCTGGCGGACGAACAGGCGATCAACCGCGCCTTGCTCGCCTCGGGCGCCCCGATCGGGGTAATGAACCTGATCCGCAACCAGTTTTCCACCATCAAGGGGGGGCGTCTGGCCCTCGCCGCCGCTCCGGCGCGCGTCGCCACCCTGGTGGTCTCGGACGTTCCGGGCGACGATCCGGCGCTTGTCGCCTCCGGTCCAACCCTGCCGCTGGCCGGGGGGCGGGCGGAGGCGCAGCGCCTGGCGGCGCTCTATCGCATCGAACTGCCAGACATGGCGGCCCGGCTCCTGGCCAGCCAGGACAATTTGCCCCCCGCGGCCGAGGATCCGGCTTTCGCCGGCAACAGCGTGACAACCATCGCTTCCGCCGCACTGTCGCTGGAGGCGGCGGCAGAGCTGGCACGCGCCAATGGCTTTGAAGCCGCCATTCTCTCGGACAGCATCGAAGGGGAAGCGCGCGACGTGGCCCAGGTGCATGCCGCGCTGGCGCGGGAGATCGTCCTGCGTGACCGGCCCTTCCGCAAGCCGATCGTGCTGCTGTCGGGCGGCGAAACCACGGTGACCCTGCGGGGCAAGGGCCGCGGCGGCCGCAATGGCGAGTTCCTTCTGGCGCTGGCCATTGCCCTTGATGGTGTTGCGGGCGTCTCGGCGCTGGCCGGAGACACTGACGGCATTGATGGTTCGGAAGACAATGCGGGCGCCTTTGTCGATGGAAACACCGCCCGCCGCATGCGCGAGGCCGGTATCGACCCGCAGGCGACCCTGGCTGACAACGATGCCTATGGCGCATTCGCGGCCATCGGTGATCTGTTCGTGACCGGCCCCACCGGGACCAATGTCAACGACTTCCGGGCCATCGCCATTGGCTGACCGCCGGGACCGGGGAGGCCGCAGCCTTCCAGCCCGCTGCGGGCGGGAAGTGCCCCGCAACATGATGCAAGGTGGACGGGCAGTGCCGCCTGTTGCATAAAAATCATACTTTTGTCGATCCGGGCTCTTGGCAGAGGCTGGCAAGACCTGCTCTATAGCCGCCGACAAGCAGGGAGTTCTGGCATGGCCAAGCGCAAGATCGCCATTATCGGCGTGGGCAAGATCGCGGTGGATCAACATATTCCGGTCATCAGCGCCTCGGACGATTTCGAATTGGCGGCGACCGTGTCATCGCGCGGTGTGAGCCATGGCGATCTGCCCGTCTTCCGCACCGCCGCCGAGCTTTATGCGGCCATGCCCGAAATCGGGCTGGTGTCCATCTGCACCCCGCCCGGCGTGCGCCACGCCCTGGTGCGGGAGGCGCTGGATGCGGGCAAGGACGTGATGATGGAAAAGCCGCCCACCACCACCATTTCCGAACTCGACGACATTGTCGCCCATGCGGCCCGGCTGGACCGGGTGCTGTTCCAGACCTGGCACAGCCAGTACAATGCGGCCGTTGACCGGGCCAAGGCCATCCTGGCTGAGCAAGGCGTCAACAAGGTGCGGATCGACTGGCGCGAAAGCGTGCGCAAATGGCATCCGGGCCAGGACTGGGTGTGGGAACCGGGCGGGTTCGGCGTCTGCGATCCGGGTATCAATGCCTATTCGATCTTCACCAAGATCATGCCGTTTCCCGTCTTCGTCGAGAGCGCCAAGCTGACCTTCCCGGCCAACCGGCAGACGCCGGTCGATGTCGAGGTTCGGTTCAAGTCGGGTCAGCCGCACAAGCCCGACATTTCCTCGGGCTTCAACTGGCTCGAGGAAAGCGGGGAGATCTGGACCATCCATGTGGTGACCGGCACCGGCACCGATCTCAAGCTCGAGCGTGGCGGGCGTACGCTCAAGATCAATGGCGAGGTGGTGCTGGAGCATGGCGACGAGGAATATGCCGGTATCTATGACCGCTTCGCCGATCTGCTCGACAAGCGCCAGAGCGATGTGGATGCCGCCCCGCTGCGGCTGATGAGCGACGTCTTCCTGATGGGCGCCCGCGAGAACGGTCCGGCCTTCGAGTGGTAGGCTAGTCCTGGCGCTCGGCCAGCCGGCCAGTCTCAGGACGGCGGCTGCGCTGGCGATCAGTGTACCAGCGAATGCGGATGCCCTTGGCGATCAGGCGCAGGGCCTCCCAATGGATGCCTGCGGTGACCTTGAGCGTCATCAGCGGATGGGTGAAGAACAGCCGCCGCAGGGTCGCATCGTCAAATGGCCGTGCCTCGCCGGTGAAGGCGGCATAGAGCAGCGGCTGGCCGTCCTGGGTTTCATGGATGGCCACACGCACCTTCTCGCCCGGCGGTGTCAGGCGGAACTCGTAGCGGCAATCCATGTCGATGAAGGGCGAGACATAAAAGCTCTTGTCCGCCGCCTGCTCCGCCCCCTGGGGCAGGACATAGCTATGGCGCTCGCCAAAGGTGTTGTGCACCTCATAAATGGTGGCCAGCGGCTGGCCCGCAGCGTCGTCGCAGAACCAGACGGTCAGCGGGTTGAACACATAGCCCAGAATGCGCGGATAGCAGAGCAGACGGATGCGCCCCGCCGGCGGCAGGCCGTGGTCAGCCAGTTTCAGATTGACCCAGCTGCGCAGCGGCAGGCCGTTGCCGTGGTCCGCATCCCGGAACGAGAACAGCGCCCGGCGATTGTGGCCGAACCATTTCAGCCGATCGAGCGCTGGCAGTTCATCAAGATCGATCAGCAGCGAGAACACCCGATATTTGAGGGCGTGCTTTTTTGGCCGGTGCCGCTGATGCACCACCGCGCCGACATAGATGGCTGAATTCGCGATCATGCCACCAGCGCGGCAGTCGCCGGCGGGGCCAGCGTGATGCGGCCGGATGGATTGGGCACGGTCCAGGGTCGCGGCAGGGAGCCCATGGCCTCGGCGGCGGCCAATCCGGCCTGCAGCCCATCTTCGTGGAAACCGCGACCGAAATGGGCGCCGGCGTAGAAGGTGCGATTCTGCCCCTGCAATTGCCAGAGATTGTCCTGGGCCTCGATGGCGCGGCCATCAAAGAGCGGATGGGTATATTGGAAACGCGCGATCTCGTCCCGGGGCTGGGTCGGGGGATTAAGGGTCACGAACAGGTCGCGTCCTGAAAGGCTCTGCAGCCGGTTCATCCAATAGCTCACGCAGAGTTGGTTCTCATCGGAAAGGTGGTCGGTGGAGATATAGTTCCAGCAGCACCAGACCTTGCGGCGCCGCGGCATATAGGTGGGGTCGGCATGTAGGATGGCGGTATTGGTAGTGTAGGCAAAGGCGCCCAAAAGTGACTGCTCGGCCTGGCTGGGGGCATCGAGCATGGCCAGCGCCTGGTCGGCATGGGTGGCAATCAGAATGGCGTCGAACTGATCGACCTGCCCGGTGCGGGCAGTGACGGTGACGCCCGAGGCATCGCGAACGACTCGGGCAACGGGTGTCGAGAGCCGCAACTGTCCGGAAAAATCATTGAGCAAGGCGCCGACATAGGTGCGGCTGCCGCCCTTGACCGTTCGCCAGTTGGGGCGTTCGCGCAATTGCAGCAGGCCATGGCTTTCAAAGAAGCGCACGAAAGCAAAGAGCGGATAGGCACGGATATCCTCTGCCTTGGACGACCAGATGGCGGCGGCCATGGGCAGCAGGTGCCCCTCGACAAAGGAGCGGGAATAGCGCTGGGTGCGTAGATATTCGTCCAGCGTCAAGCCGCGCATATCGGGACGGTCGAGCGCCTTAGGCGCTTCGCGGTAGAAGCGCAGCAGGTCGCGGAACAGGCTCCAGAAGCGTGGCCGGAAGGCGTTGCGGCGCTGTGCCAGCATGCCCGAAAGCCCCTCGCCGCAATATTCGAACGTGCCGCGATCGAGCGAGGCGGCAAAGGACATTTCGGTGGGAATGCTGTCTACGCCGAGATGGGCGAGCATGGCCTGGAAATTGGGATAGTTCTTGTCATTGTAGACGATGAAGCCGGTGTCGACCGGGCCGGTGCCGGGAACATCGATGGTATTGGCATGGCCGCCGGGGCGATCATCGGCCTCGTAGAGCACCACGTCATGAGTCTTGGACAAGAGCCAGGCCGCCGAGAGTCCGGACACCCCGCTGCCGACCACGGCGATACGTTGTCGGACCGGTTGCGAACCGGAAAATCCTGAAGCGGCGTGAAACATGTCTTTATCGTCCCGAATGTTGTGCGAGCCATACGTGCGCGCGGGCCGGATGGATCAGCCGCCGCCGGAGTTTTCTCCCGCCGGCCTGACAAGCAGAATTTTCGCGATGCCACTGATCCAGCCGACGGGCGGTGGCGTATCTGGGGCATGTCAGTTGCGATTTACCCACTTGCCGGACCATGCGAGGATGCTGCGAGACCACCGCGCCGCCGCCTTGCCGTGCCCGCGCCAAAGAAGGGCCAAATCCGCATGACGGACCGGACAGACAATGCCGCGCCGCCGACCCAGACCAGCGCGCAGATCGTGGCCATTGCCGCCAGCGCCGACATGGCCGCCTTTGAAGCCCTGTTCAAGGAATTCGGGCCGCGCATCCGCGCCTATCTGCTCAAGCTGACCCGCGACGGCCAGGCCGCCGAGGATCTGATGCAGGAGACCATGCTGGCCATCTGGCGCAAAGCCGGGCAGTTCGATCCGGAGCGCGGGCAGGCCTCGGCCTGGATATTCACCATCGCCCGCAATATCTGGATCGATGCCTGGCGCAAGCAGAAACGCCCCGCCTTCGACCCCGACGATCCGGCCCTGGTGCCGCCGCCCGAACCGGAGGCGCCGGACCTTCTGGAGCAGAAGCAGAGCGGCGCCGCGCTCCATGCCGCGCTTAAGACCCTGCCGGCCGAACAGGTGGAACTGATCCGCCTCTCCTTTTTCGACGAAGACTCGCACAGCACCATCGCCGCCCGCTTGGGGCTGCCGATCGGCACCGTGAAATCGCGCATCAGACTGGCCTTCGGACGCCTTCGCGCGGCGCTGGAGGAAATGAAATGACCATTCGCCATCACCTCAATGACGATCTCCTGCTCGACTATGCCGCCGGGCGCCTCAGTGAAGGCTGGTCGCTGGCCATTGCCTGCCATTTGGCCATGTGCCCGCAATGCCGGGAACAATTGGCGCTGGCCGAAGCCACGGCCGGGGCCATGCTGGAAGAGCTGACGCCCGTCGAGGGCCCCGCCGATAGCTGGGAGACGCTCAAATCCCGCCTCGCGGTCACGCCCGAGCCGGCGCCCAGGCCCGTTTCCCGCCCGGCTTCGGCCACCCTGCCCGAGCCGCTGCGCTCCTATCTCGGGGGCGACCTCGACGCCATCAAATGGCGCAATCTGGGCAATGCCAAGCAGGTGCTGATCAAGACCGGCGACAAGACCACCCAGGCGCGCCTGCTCTGCATCGCCGCCGGCAAGCCGGTGCCCGAGCATTCCCATGGCGGCCGCGAATTGACCGTGGTGCTCAAGGGCAGCTTCCACGACGAGGTCGACCGCTTCGGCCCCGGCGATATCGAGGATGCCGATGGCAGCCTGACCCACCAGCCGGTGGCCGATGATCACGAGGATTGCATATGCCTCGCCATCACCGATGCGCCGCTCAAATTCTCCAGCCGGTTGTTGCGGCTGGTCCAGCCGATGCTCGGCATCTGAGGAGGACCCATGTTCGGCTTTCCCTTGCTGACCCTGCTTGCCGCCTATGGCGGGACGGCGCTGGTGTTCTTCGGGATCGACCTGCTCTGGCTGACCGTGCTGGGCATCGGCTTTTACCGCGCCGAAATCGGCGACCTGCTGCTCGACCAGCCCAATCTGGTGCCCGCGGCGCTGTTCTATCTCTTCTATGTCGCGGGCCTGGTCGGCTTTGCCGTGCTGCCGGCGGTCAATGCCGGCAGCTGGGTCTGGGCGCTGGTGGCCGGGGTGGCGCTGGGCTTGTTGGCCTATGGCACCTATGACATGACCAATCTCTCCACCCTCAAGGGCTGGAGCCTCCAGATCAGCCTGATCGACATGGCCTGGGGCGGCTTCCTCTCGGGTATTTCGGCCCTGGCCGGCTACTACGTGGTCAAGCTCACCAGCTAGCCCCGCATCCGCGCCGCAATCCAAAAAGCCAGCCTGTGGGGCAGCACGCCCAACAGCTTCAGCGGCCAGATCAGCCGGCGCGGAAAGGCGATCTCGAAGCTCTTGCCATCGAGCCCGGCCAGAATGCGCGCCGCCGCCGCTTCGGGCTCCATCAGCCCGGGCATGGCAAAATTGTTCTTGTCGGTCAGCGGCGTGCGCACAAAGCCCGGTGTCACCAGCCGCACATCGACCTCGGGCCACAATTCGGTGCGCAGCGACTGGGCGAAATTGACGATGCCGGCCTTGGTGGCCGAATAGACCTGGCCATTGGGCAGGCCGAAAATCGCCGCAGCCGAGCCGAACAGCACCAATTGCCCGCCCGGCCGCAAATGCCTGGCGCCGATCTGCGCCACGTTGAAGGTGCCGGTGAGATTGACCGCGAACACTTTGGCCGCTTCATCCGCATCGGCCTTGCCGACCGCGCCGGGATCATAGATGGCGGCGGTGGTGATGATCCGGTCGAACGGCCCATGCAGCGCCGCCGCCTCTTCGATGCTGTTTCGATCGGTGGCATCGGCCGCAATGGCGTGATGGCCCGAGCCGATGCGAGCGAGCGCTGCAGCCAGATCGTCCTTGTTGCGCCCCGAAATGACCACCAGCGCCCCCCGCGCCGCAAATTTTTGGGCCAGCGCCTCCCCAATGCCGCTCGACCCGCCAATGATCCAGATTTTCTCGTCTTTTTTCGCCACGCCTGAAATTCCTTCGAATGCAAATGCTCGCAGGCATTACGCAGAGAAGGGGGGATTGGATGCTTGGGGGAGGAGAACTTAGGCGGATGGGGGGACAACCACTCTCATCAGACTTGACTTCCGACTGCCTGACGATTCTTCTCTAGTTCATGGGGGCACAATTCACAATGGACAATGATGATCGGGACATGGGACCTCTGGAAGTCTACAAAGAGGGCACCAATTTTCTTTCACCTCTACTAGATGATGCTTCGGAAATCGCTTCTGAGTATCGAAGGCGACGGAATGATCACGACTTGAAAAGCGTGCATCCAGCCGACGCTCACGCAGAAGAGGCCAAGGGGTGGATTGTACAAAGACCGGGAAAGCGCGCAACCCGAATGAAACGCCCGAAAAGTCATGAGCGGTTGTTGGAGGATCGTGTTTGGTGCCTATTTAGAACTATGGGATACGGCACTCTCAATGGAGGGAATTTCAAAATTTCTTTCGCCAGAGAGGACAAATCTCAAGGCCGTAAACAAATCGATGTATATGCCGAAGATAATGAAACGGCAATAATTATAGAATGCAAGTCTCGCGCCGAGAGAGGACGCCGCTCTCTCCAAAAGGACATTTTGGAAACCGTTGCGCTTCAAAATTACCTTCGAAATGCCGTTTACAGTAGGCACACGGGCCAAAAACCGAAGCTAATCTGGATATATGCAACAAACAACATCCTCTGGTCAGCACCAGATGTCGAAAGGGCGGAAGCTCACGACATCAAGATCTTGACCGAGAACGAACTACAGTACTTCGAGACATTCGTGCGGCACATGGGCCCCGCGGGAAGATATCAAATTTTGGGTGAGTTTCTCCGCGGCCAGAAAGTCCCAGGCTTGTCGGACGTCAAAATTCCTGCAATTCGGGGGAAAATTGGCGGTGAGACCTTCTATAGTTTTGTAACAACACCTCGGAATCTTCAAAAGATTGCTTTTATTAACCATCAAGCACTCAATCATCCTGACGGCCGCCCCGCCTACCAGAGAATGATTTCGTCGAGTAGAATCAAGGAAATCGGCAGCTATATTAGTAAAGGTGGATTTTTCCCTACAAACGTACTTGTTAATTTCTCTGATTCTCCAAGATTCGATTTTATTTCGAATACTGAAAATACAGATCCTAATCTGAAATTCGGATGGTTGACTCTTCCTTCGAAATATAGATCCGCTTGGATCATCGATGGGCAGCATCGCCTCTATGGCTTCTCTCACCTACCGGACCACTACTTGGATCAGAGCTTGTTTGTCCTGGCATTCGAAAAGATGGCCGTTCAGAAAGAAGCGGACCTGTTCATAACTATCAACCACAAGCAAAAGAGCGTACCTAAGGGTCTATTGGTCAGTCTCTTAGCCGACATTCGAATGGGTGACGCAGATCCATCAACGGCTCTTTCTGCGCTTGCGTCCGCAGTAGTGCGCGCGCTGAACACGGACAAAACAAGCCCATTGTCTCGCAGGTTCGCACTACACGGCGTACCAGCGGAGCCCAACCAGAACCTGACTATATCTGAGGCGGTAAACGGCTTTCGAAGGTCAGGACTCATCGGGCGGCTGGCCGGGTCCTCTATCGCTCCCGGACCACTAACAGGCGCAACAGACGAAGAGACCGTCGCACGGGCCACAAGCGTTCTAAATAGCTATTTTGAGAAGGTCCGCCAAGCCAACCCCGTGCGCTGGGAAAGGGGAAGGGATGCATTTATTGCGGTCAACCCCGGATTGCGCGCCCACCTAGGTGTTATCGCCGAAGTGGTCTCATACCTGTCACACAAAAAGTCGCTGGACTTCCAACTGCTGAAACCCTCCGACTTTGCCGCACACGTCAACAGCTTTTGCGATCCAATCTTTAAGTTCATTAGAGATGCCTCCGATGAAGTGATAAGGGAGAAGTTCTCCCGCAAGTTCGGCGAAGGCGGCGTCAAAGAGTACGCATATCATTTGATGCGGATTCTGACTGACACTCACTCTGACTTCGGCACCGAGGAGTTCCTTCGGTGGGTAGAACAGAGCAATTCCGACAAGATAGATGAGGTGAACCAGTTTCTCATGAAACTGTCGGAACGCATGACTGATTACGTTATCGACACTCTCAAGCAGGTGCATGGTACGCACCGGCTGGCCAGTGACGAGCAGGCATTTTGGGAAATTGGGGTCGAAAGCGAACGAATTAGGCGCAACGCCTTCGAAGCTCAACAACGTGATAAGGCACGCAGGAAGCCGAAAGAGGCCTACCTAAACATAGTAGATTTGGCTGAGATTGTTAAGCAATCCAATAATTGGAGTCATTTCGAGTTTGCATTTAAGAATCCAAAACCGGAAGAAAGGACAGGTCAAAAGTATTATCTTTCTTGGATACAAGATTTTAATGAACTGAGAAATATAGCTGCCCACAAAAACCAGCTAAAGACATACACCGACGAAGACTTAGAGTTCATCGAATGGCTACGAGCCGAAGTCAGCCCGAAATTTCCACTATGACCAGAGAGCCTTTGAAGCCATTCCTAAAATGGGCAGGCGGCAAGCGATGGATGTTCGAAAGTGGACAATTCGCAACCCCTGAGTTCACTGGCAGATATATCGAACCATTCCTTGGGGGAGGGGCTGTTTTTTTCGAAACAAGGCCGAGACGTTCGATCCTCAGCGATTCTAATGAACGCTTGATTGAAGTCTACCTAGCGATAAGAGATGATGTCCAGCGACTTGTTCCCCTGCTCCACAGTCATGCCCGCTTACATTCGACCTCATATTACTATGAGACGCGATCCAGGAACTATTCAGACCTAACGGAAAGAGCAGCGCAATTCCTGTACCTCAACAGAACGTGCTGGAACGGCCTATATCGTGAAAATTTGAAGGGGAATTTCAACGTACCTATTGGTACGAAACAGACTGTAATTTTGGCGACTGACAATTTCGATGCGTGGTCTACAGCTCTACATGGTGCTATAATTAGCGCAGCCGACTTCGAGGAAACAATTGATCTTGCCGGTGAGGGCGATTTTGTTTTCGCTGACCCGCCGTATACCGTCCGACACAATATGAATGGATTCGTAAAATATAATCAAAACATATTTGCTTGGCAGGATCAGGTTCGATTGCGTGACGCCATACGACGCGCGACAGACAGAGGCGCAAAGTTTGCAATAACAAACGCCGACCACGAAAGCGTCCGAGATCTATACAAGGATTTTGGACACCAGAGACGACTGGGACGGCATAGCGTCATCGCTGCCAAGGCGACGCACCGCTCTCACTCCACCGAGCTACTGATCACGAGCTGATGATGGTACGATGTGTCTGCTATCAGACGCCGACTTCGTGTAGACCAATCGCCGGCTCTTCACACCGCTTAGCCAGACAGAAGATACTCTGTTGGGGGAGGAAGGGCAGCGTCCTGTGGAGGACCCTCGCCCTGCGAGCATAGCTCTCCGGGCCTAGCCGACTAAAATCGCTCCACCGGAGCGATTTTGCGCGAAGCGCCGTCGGCTAGTCATCCCCCATCTTCAGCGCCTTGATGAACGCCTCTTGTGGTATTTCCACACTGCCAAATTGGCGCATTCTCTTCTTGCCGGCTTTTTGCTTTTCCAGCAGCTTCCGCTTACGCGTGGCGTCGCCGCCATAGCATTTGGCGGTGACGTCCTTGCGCATGGCGCGGACGGTTTCGCGGGCGATGATCTTGCCGCCGATGGCGGCCTGGATGGGGATGACGAAGAGGTGCGGGGGGATCAGCTCCTTGAGCTTTTCGCACATCACGCGGCCGCGGCTTTCGGCCACCGTGCGGTGCACCAGCATGGAAAGCGCGTCCACCGGCTCGGCATTGACCAGGATGGAGAGTTTCACCAGATCGCCGGCGCGGTGTTCGATCAGTTGATAGTCAAAGCTGGCATAGCCCTTTGAGATCGACTTCAGCCGATCGTAGAAATCGAACACCACTTCATTGAGCGGCAGTTCATATTCCACCATGGCGCGCTGGCCGACATAGCTCAAATTCTTCTGGATGCCGCGCCGGTCCTGGCAGAGCTTCAAAATCGCGCCCAGATAATCGTCTGGCGTCAGAATCGTCGCCTTGATCCAGGGTTCGCGGATTTCCTCGATCTTCATCACATCGGGCAGGTCGGCGGGATTATGCAGATGCATGGTCTCGCCACTGGTCAGTTCCACCTCGTAAACCACCGAGGGGGCGGTGGCGATGAGGTCGAGATCGAATTCTCTGGAGAGCCGCTCCTGAATGATTTCGAGGTGCAGCAGCCCCAAAAAGCCGCAGCGGAAGCCGAAGCCGAGCGCGGCCGAGGTTTCCATCTCGAAGGAGAAGCTGGCATCGTTTAGACGCAGCTTGCCCATGGCGGCGCGCAGCTCGTCAAAGTCCGAGGCATCGACAGGGAAGAGGCCGCAGAACACCACCGGCTGGGCCGGGCGGAAGCCGGGCAGCGCCTTTTCGGTGGGCTTTTTGTCCTCGGTGATGGTGTCGCCGACATTGGTATCGGCCACTTCCTTGATCGAGGCGGTGAAGACGCCCAATTCGCCCGGGGTCAGTTCCTTGACCTCGACCAGCTTGGGGGTGGAGACAGCGACCCGATCCAGCTCGTAAACGGCGCCGGAGGCCATCATGCGGATCTTCTGGCCCTTCTTCATCACCCCATCGATGATGCGGACCAGCACCACGACGCCGAGATAGGTATCGTACCAGCTATCGACCAGCAGGGCCTTCAATGGCGCGTCGATATCGCCCTTGGGGGCGGGCAGGCGCGTGACGATGGCCTCGAGCACCTGGTCGACGCCCATGCCGGTCTTGGCCGAGATTTCGACGGCGTCACTCGCATCGATGCCGATGACGTCCTCGATCTGGCTTTTGACGCGCGGAATATCGGCGGCGGGCAGATCGACCTTGTTCAGCACCGGGACGATTTCGTGATTGGCGTCGATGGCGTGATAGACATTGGCCAGGGTCTGCGCCTCGACGCCCTGGGAGGCGTCGACCACGAGCAGCGAACCTTCGACCGCGGCCATGGAGCGGCTCACCTCATAGGCGAAGTCGACATGGCCGGGCGTGTCGATGAGGTTCAGGATATAATCCTCGCCATCCTGGGCGCGGTATTTGAGCCGCACTGTCTGCGCCTTGATGGTGATGCCGCGCTCGCGCTCGATATCCATCGAGTCCAGCACCTGGGCTTTCATCTCGCGCGCATCCAGCCCGCCCGTCATCTGGATCAGGCGGTCGGCGAGGGTCGATTTGCCATGGTCGATATGGGCGACGATGGAGAAATTGCGGATGTTCTTGAGCGGCGTGGTCATGGGCGTGGCTGATAGCAGATGCCACGGGGCCAAGAAAGATGGTTTGCGCGCGGTTAACCGCGAGTTTGCCGTGTTCGCCGCCCGGCTCGTTCATCTTGGGGGCCGGGTCGTTCATTATTGGGGGCCTGGAGGGGGCCCAGGCCCGTCAGCAGGTCTCGCAGCGGGGGTGATGGGGCGGCAGATCGGCCCAGTCGCGCAGGCTCAAAGCCTCCGGATCAGGGGTTTTTGGGGGCGTCGGCACGGGCCTGCCGAGCCACGCCAAGAGGCGCGCCAGGATGGACATTTTGTCTACTTCGATGGGGTTTTGCTATGCTATGGTCCCATATTGCGCCGGTCTGCGGCGGGTCGCAATGGACAAGCTCTGCGCGTGGGTTTAGAAAATCTATATGGCTAATCCCTTCCCCATCCCCCTCAACGCCCTGCGCGCCATCGAGATCGTCGCCCGCCGCGGCGCCCTCGCCCCGGCCGCCGAGGAACTGGGCGTCACGGTCGGCGCCGTCAGCCAGCACCTCCGCCGCGCCGAAAAACGACTCGGCCTCGAACTCTTCGCCCGCACCGCTCAGGGCATCCGGCCGCTGCCGGTTCTGGCGCGCGTGCTGCCGCAATTCACGAGTGGATTCAATCAGTTGCAGGATGGCCTTGCGGGCCTGACCGGCGTCGATGAGGGCGTGCTCAATGTCACCGTTGGGAGTGTCTTTGCCTCGCGCTGGCTGATCTGGCGGTTGCACAAGTTCTCCGCGCTCCATCCGGGGCTCGAAGTGCGTCTGACCGTAACGGGTGCAGTGCTGGATCTCAGCCGCCCCGACATTGACTGCGGAATCCGCTTTGGCAGTGGCACATGGCCGGGCGCCGATGTCAGCCTGATCGGCGGACAAGACTACCAGCCGGTGTGCGCCCCGATGATCCGCGACCGGCTCCGGACGGTAAGCGATCTGGCGCAGGTTCCAGTGATCGTGGACCAGACGAGCATGCTGGACTGGCCATTGTGGCTGTCCGGCGCCGGGGGCAATATTGCGATGCCGCTCGACGGCCCGGTCTATTCGGATGCTTCACTGGCCTTCGATGCGGCGATTGCAGGTCAAGGCGTGCTGCTGGCCGCCGACATGATGACCGCCGATGCGGTGAGCGATGGCCGGCTGGTGCGCCCGTTCGATCTGCCGGTCAAAGGAGAGCGTGGCTACTTTCTCGCAACGGCCAAAGGGCGCAGGGAGCCCAAAAAGCTCAAGCTGTTCCGGGACTGGCTGGCGCACGAAGTGCCGGCCAGCGTTCTGGGCTATGTCCACCAGAACGCGCCCGCGCTTCGACCAGGCCAGGAAAGCGACGCAATAATATCAACTACAGCCGGATAATTTTGCTAATTTTGACATTTTCGCGCAATATTTCTGCCCATGTCTGTGCGACACTGCCCGAGATGGACGCTTTCTTGCATAGGTGATGTGATAGGCTCCTGCCATCGTAGGCCGTAATGGGGATCGGCATGGACGACGTTATCATTCTGGGTGCAGGCATTGTCGGCATCGCGACCGGCATTCACTTGCTGCGACGCGGACGCAGCGTAACGCTGGTCGACAAAAGCGAGCCCGGGCACGAAACCAGTTTCGGCAACGCCGGTATCATTCAGCGCGAGGGGGTGCGGCCGCACCCGTTTCCGCGGGACCTGCAGACGCTGTTGCAGGTGGGCCTGCACCTGTCGACGGCCGCGCGCTACGAACCGCTTGCCCTGCCCCGGCTGGCGCCACCGCTGCTGCGCTATTGGTGGGAGAGCTCGCCCGACCATTATCGCAAGGTGGTGCAGAGCTATGCCCCGCTGATCGGCCGTTCGATCATCACCCATTCCGACCTCATCCAGGCCTGTGGGCCGGAGACAGAAAAGCTGATTTCGCGATATGGCTGGCACCTGGCCTTCCGCAGCCCGGACAGGCTGGAGAAGGAAGCGGGCAAGGCGCAGGGCGATCACGACCAGTTCGGCATCAGTTTCAAGGTACTGGACTGGCCAGCGTTGAAGTCTGCAGAGCCTGACCTGATCGGCGGGCTGGCTGGCGCCATTCACTGGACCGACCCCTGGACGGTCAGGGACCCAGGTGCCTTGGTGGAGGCGTATTTCCAACTGTTTGAAAAACTCGGCGGCACATTTATTCGCGGCGCAGCCAAGGGGCTCAAGCAAACTGGCAACGGCTGGAGTGCCGATGTCAACGGCAGGACGGTTTCGGCCGGGCAGGTCGTGATTGCCCTGGGGCCCTGGGCGCCGGATGTCCTTGAGCCGCTGGGCTATCGGCTGCCGCTGTTCGTCAAGCGCGGCTATCACATGCATTACGGCACGAGCGCCGCAGTGAAGCTCAATCATCTGCTGCTTGACCCGGAAGTGGGCTATGCCATGGCGCCGATGGCGCGCGGTATCCGCATCACAACCGGCGCCGAATTTGCGGAGCGCGATGCAGCGCCAACTCCGATCCAGTTGGGCAGGGCGGAGAGGGCGGCCAAGGAATTGTTCCCGCTCGGGCAAAGGCTGGACCCGCAGCCCTGGAAGGGCGCCCGCCCCTGCACCCCGGACATGATGCCGATCATCTCCAAGGCACCTAAGCACAAGGGGCTCTTCGTGGGCATCGGCCACGCCCATCACGGCTTTACGCTGGGGCCCGCGACCGGCGAATTGCTGGCGCAGGCCATGACCGGCGAGGCCACTGCCATCGACATCCATCCGTTCCGCATGGAACGATTCATGGGCGGCTGAGTGAAGCGGGTCGGCCTTGCCGCCGACCCGCGATTGCAGCACTAGAGCTCCCGTTCTGATTGAAACAGAACTGGAGCTCTATCTCTTTGTTTTGTCGCGCCTTCAAGCCGCAAAAGTGGCGTCCACTTTTGCTGAAAGCACTCTAGCCTTCGAGCAGGCGCCTGAGCTTGGCTAAGGCCGTATCGCTGTTCTCGCGATAGGCGATGGTGCCTTCAAAATCCCCCTGGGCATTGACGAGGAACACCGAGGCGGTGTGGTCCATGGTGTAGTCGCCGCCTTCGAGCGGCACCTTCTCGTAATAGACCCCCCAGGATTGGGTGGCCCTGGCGACCTCTTCGGGCGTACCGGTGACACCGGTCACGCGGCCGGTCCAACTGACATAGTCGCCGATCACCTCAGCAGTGTCGCGTTCCGGGTCGACTGTGACGAAGAAGGCATTGAGATCGTCAGCCTCTTCGCCCAGGGCTTCGTACCAGGATGCCATTTCGGCCAGTGAGGTGGGGCAGACTTCGGGGCAATGGGTGAAGCCGAAGAACAGCATGGAGGGCTTGCCCCTCAGGCTCTGCTTGGTGAAGGCCTCGCCCGAGGCCGTCACCAGTTGATAGTCGCCCTGCCCCAGCGCGACTGCCTGAGCTGGGCGAGTCATTGTGGTATAGACATAGAGTCCCGTGGCACCCAGCGCCGCAATGGCAACAAGGGTCCAGAGGATCGTGCGGATGTGGGACAGGGCCATGGCTCAGTGCCCCATATGGCCGGAATGATCCTCGGCCGGCGCGTCGGCTGCGGTTCCAGCGGCGATCAGGTCCAGGGTGATGGTGCCGGCCTTTTCAAAGGTCAATGTGACGGGGACGACATCACCTTCGGCGATGGCGCTGTTCAAGCCCATGAACATCAGGTGATAGCCGCCCGGTTCGAGCACGACCGTCTCGCCGGCGGGAATCGCCAGCCCCTCAGGCAGCTGCCGCATCTTCATGACGTCGCCTTCCATGGCCATTTCGTGGATCTGGCCTTCCTTGGCGACAGGCGTCGTCACGCCGATCAAGGTCTCAGCCTGGCCACCATTATTGGTTATGGTCAGGAAGCCACCAGCTACCGGTGCATTGGGCAGCGTGGCGCGGGTGAAGGCGCCCGTGATGGTGAGATCGCCAATGACCGTTTCGGCCGGTGCCGCAGCATCATGATGGGCATGCTCATCCATGCCGCCGGCAATCAGGGTGACGCTTGGCGCCGGCATATCTGCGCCCTCCCCCATGCCAATCCAGGCTTCCTCGCCATTGGCGCATTCCTGAATGGCGGGGAAATAGAATGTGCCGGGTTCGAGCGTATCGGCAAAGGTGCCGCGGAAGACGAACTCATCATACCACTCATTGGGCAGATTGCCCTCCGACCAGGTGATTTCCTTGACGCCCTCCGACACTTCGGTGCCGTGGTTCACATAGGTGTTTTCATGGGGTCCGGTGACGGTTTCGAGTTTCCAGCCGGCCTTGGGCATGGGCTTCACATTGTAGAAGCCCTCCGGAATCTGCACGCGAATGGTATGGGTGGCTTCGGTACCGCATCCATGAGGAATGCGGAGCACGGCCTTGTAGCTCGCACCGAGCCCGGCTTCCTGGACTTCCAGGGTAGCATGGGCAAAAGCCGGAGCAGCCAGAGCAGTGAAGGTTGCGGCGGCCAGGGTGGCACGCGCGAAAGAGCGGATCATGTGTGATCTCCAGTCAATATAGGTCTGATTCCGGCGGGTTCTGCCGGTCGTTGAAACGAGGATCAGGCCGCGACTGGAGGCGCACGGGACTGCCCCACATGATCGGGCAGAAGGGTGATGTGGAGGGCCGGGGCATCATTGTGGCGGACGATGCCGGCGGTTGTCGGTGCTTCGACAACGAGGACTGGTGGCAGCACGGCAGCGAGCTGGTGCTTCGCCACGCCGGTAGCCGGACAGGAGAGCGCCGCGGCTTCGTGCGGATCGCCATTTTGGTCCTGCGCCAAGGGCTGACAGACCGACCAGCTATCGAGCGTGGCAAAGCCAAGGGCGTTGAGACCGCGCTGGAGCCCCGCGGCCTGATGCAAAGGTAGCAGCAGGGTCAGCACGTAGATGGCCAGAACCGCGAGCGCGATGCCGGCTTCGCTGAACATGGATCGGGTCGTGCTGGTCGGGTGCGGGCTCACAACGCCTCGATAGCCCGGCGACGGAGCGGGCTCAAGCTGTTTGGCGTGGTGGAGCGGGGCTCACTTTGTCGCAGATCAAAGACGGCTTGCATCTGGTCTGGAACAATTCTAAGCGTTGTTTAGAACGATTCTAATCTGGAGAGCATCATGCTGCGCTTCTGGCCGGACAATCGCCGCGACTTCGGGACGCTGAGCGAACGGGAAATCCTCGCGCTGGCGGTCGCCGCCGAGGAAGAGGATGGGCGCATTTATTCCGAGTTCGCCGCCAGGCTTGGCGAGACCTATCCGGGCAGCGCAGCCCTGTTCGAAGGCATGGCGGCCGAGGAAGATGAGCATCGCCGCAGCCTGCTGGACCTCTATGTCGCCCGCTTCGGCACCCGGCTGGTCCCGATCCGGCGCGAGCATGTTCGTGGCTTTCTCACCCGAAAGCCGGTATGGCTGCAAAAGACGCTGACACTCGAGCAGGCCCGCCAGCAAGTGTGGGAAATGGAGGAAGGCGCCTACCACTTCTATCTGGAGGCGGCCAAGCAGGTGACGGATGTGGAAATCCGCAAATTGCTGGGCGACCTGGCGGCGGCTGAAAAAGGGCACGCCCAGCGCGCCGACCAGATCGACAGCGCCGTGCTGGGCGCCGAAGGCCGGGAAAGCGAGAGCCAGGAGGCGCATCGGCAATTTGTTCTGACCTATGTGCAGCCGGGCCTGGCCGGGTTGATGGACGGGTCGGTCTCAACCCTGGCGCCGGTGTTCGCGGCCGCCTTTGCCACCGGCGACACGCACCAGACCTTTCTCGTCGGCCTGGCCGCCGCTGTGGGTGCGGGTATCTCGATGGGCTTTACCGAGGCCGCGTCAGACGATGGCAAGCTCACGGGTCGCGGTTCGCCGATCAAGCGCGGGCTGGCGGCGGGCATCATGACCGCGGTGGGTGGGCTGGGACATGCCCTGCCCTACCTGATCCATGATTTCTGGATCGCCACCGGCGTGGCGGCCTTTGTGGTGCTGGTGGAACTCTGGGCCATCGCCTTTATCCAGCAGCGCTACATGCAGACCCCGTTCTGGCGCGCCGTACTGCAAGTGGTACTGGGCGGTTCGCTGGTGTTTGCGGCCGGGATTCTGATCGGCAATGCCTAGTTTGGCGCCTGTCACTTCAGGCAGATCCCGTCTATATCGCGACCATGGAACACCATACGATCACCGCCAGCGACGGCACCAAGCTGTGCTTTGATCTTGCCGGTCCCCAATCGGGGGCTGGCGTGTTGCTGTGCCATGGCCTTTGCGCGGGCGGGGCGCAGTTTGCCGCTGACGCGGAATGGCTGGCCGAGCAAGGCTATCGCGTTTTGGTGCCCGATTTGCGCGGCCACGGCCGATCCGGCATGCCGGATCGGGTCACCGCCCAAGCCTTCTCGCCGCAGCGCTTGCGGGCCGATCTTGTGGACATGCTCGACCGCGCTGGGTTGGACCGGGTCCATTGGGTGGGCAATTCCCTGGGCGGGATATTGGGGCTCGGCATGGCCGCCAAAGCACCCCGGCGGCTGGCGTCGCTGACAATATTCGGCACGGCCCTGGCGCTGAACCTGCCGTCCATCGGCGGATTGGTGACGCTGCTCGACACCATCCCGGGGCGCGCGCTGGCCGCGCAGATCACTGCGCACATGACCACCGACAGCCGGACCAGCCGGCCGCTCGTGGCGCGGATGCTCAAGCAATATGATGCACGCGCCGCGGCCGCCATTGTCGGCCATATCCGGCGCTACGACCTGCGGGAGGCTGCGCGCAACTGGACCGGGCCCGGCCTGATACTGGTGGGCAGCAAGGATCATGCCGTCAATCGGGCGCTGCTGCCGCAGCTGACGGTTCTGGACGGCCGGCCGAACTGGCGGATCGAACATTTGCCGGGCGGCGGGCATTGCGCCAATCTCGATGCCAGCGTGGCCTGGCGCCGAGCCATACTCACTGCCGTGGCGCCCCCAGTGGCCGGATGATGGGCACTTGGCGCCGCATGCGCAACCAGGCGACCACCGCCACGACCAGCGCCGGCACGATAACCATCAACGATTCAGTCCATCCCGCATCGGGCCCGAACAACACGGCATGCATGCGCCGGCCTGGCAGGAAGGTGAAAGCGCCAGCCAGGATCAGTGCGCCGACATAGAGCCCCTGCAACTCCGCGCGATGCCGGGCCACATCGCGGTCAACGATGATGGCCTTGAGGCCGACATAGACCGTAAAATAGGTGAACAGCGAAAACAGATGGATCGGGCTGAACGGACCGATCAACCTGATCTCGTTGATGAACAGGCCGCTGGTGGCCGTAATCAGCATCAGCGCGATCCAGATGCGGCCCAGGGCCTTGTGCAGGGCCGTGCCCTTGCGGCGCCAGAGAATGAGAGCGCCCAAAATGGTCGCCAGGATGGCCGAGGCCGCATGGATCTGGATGGCGAAGTCGGCGTCGAGAAGGGGGGTGAGCGTCATGTTGATATCCGCATGAGGTCTTTGCGACACCGGGATGGATCGCTAAGTTGCCGCGCGCAACGCTCACTTCTTCAACCGCAGGTCCGCTTCGTGAACGACAGCCCATTGCATTCCACGCTGCGTGAATTGCATGGCCTGATGCGCGATGGGCGAAGCTGGGTGGTGCTGCTGGCGCTCAGCCTGGTGATCGGCTTGATCGGCCCGTTCGGCACTTATCAGGCGATGAACCTTGCGCCGCGCCTGGCCTATTGGACCGCCATCGGGGTGGGTACGTCGGCTGCGGGGACGCTGGTCGCCGGATTTTGCGAACGCCTGTTGCGGCCGGTCATGCACCGCTTTGCCGCCGCGCTTGTCGCCGGGGCGCTGGCCGGCCCGTTCATCGCTGCGGTCGTGGCTGCCATCAACCTTGTCGTGTTCGGCCCGGCAGGCACGGTCATCGATCTGGTATCGCTGAGTTTTTATTGCATGGCGATCTCCGCCGCCGTGACCCTGATCGCGGCGGTGCTGGAACGGCCGCAGCCTGCCGCAGCCATGGCGGAAGAGCCGCCCGCCCTGCTGGAGCGGTTGCCACGGCCCCAGCGCGGCCGGCTACTGCATATTTCGGTGGCCGACCACTATGTCGAAGTCAGTACCGAGAACGGCCGGAGCCTGGTGCTCATGCGCCTTTCTGATGCCATTCGTGAGGCGGCCCCCATTGCCGGTTTGCAGGTGCATCGCAGCCATTGGGTTGCGCTGGATGCGGTCAAGCGCAGCCTGCGCCAGAAAGGCCGGCCGGCGCTGGAGCTGGAAAACGGCACCATCGTCCCAGTCAGCCGGACCTATCTCGAGGCTGCGCGCGCGGCGGGGCTGCTGGCCTGAAGCAGATGCAGGCGATCATCGATGATCTCGCCGACGCGGGCGCATTCCTGTGCAATTTCGCGGACGAAATCGGCGAGCATGGCCCGCTCCAGGACGGCAGGGTTGCGCACCACAAGGGCAGTGTCGCGGTGCAGCGGCTCGAACTCGACCGGCGCGATTTCGACCAGCCGGCCGGCCTTGACGTCTTCCTCCACCGCTGAATTGACGAAGAACCCCAGCCCCTCACCCTTGATGGCGAGGCGACGGCCCGGGCCAGTGGGCAGTTCGACGCTGGTCTGGGCTAGGCGCACCAGGGCCGCAGCCCGCTCCGGATCGGCCTGCCACCATCTCAGTGCAATGACCCGTGGCACCAGTGCCAGCACTTCGTCGATGGTGGGGTGACTTGAGAGCTTTGCGGCCACCTCTGGCGAAACCACCAGCGGCACACGCTCACGCATGATCACCAGCGGCTCGAGATCAACCACCAGCGGGTCGATATTGGGCCAGCACAGAATGCCCATTTCCACTTCGCGTTCATGCAGCATGGCCGCGATCTGGGCCTGCCGCCCTTCGCGCACCACCACGTCCACGGACGGGTAGCCCTGCTGGAAACGGATCAGGCTTTCGGTGATCAGGGGCGAGACCAAAGTGCGCAGCGAGCCGATCGAGACCCGACCGCGTTCCACCCGGCGCAGCGCCTCCCGCCCCTCCTGCGCGGTGCCGATGATGCGGCGGGCAAAGGGCAGGAAGGTCATGCCGTGATCTGTGAGTGTCACGGTGCGGCCGCGCACAAACAGTTGTACGCCCAACAGGTTTTCCAGGGCGCGGATGCGCATGGACGCGGTGGCCTGGGTGATGTTGAGATAGGCCGCCGCCCGGGTGAAGGACTGCTCGCGGACAATGCGGTCAAAGGTGCGAAGCTGGTCGAGGTCCATAGACATGACTTATGCGAATTGACGTTCTGCAACAGATATTGCCGCTTCCATAGACTTTGTCGATGCGCTGATTAACTCATAACGCGTTGCGTTATGTAACGCGTTACGTTATGGTATGCACATGATCCAGAGCTTTGCAGATGGAGAAACCGAGCGGATCTGGCAGGGACGGCGTAGCCACAAACTACCCGGTGATATTCAGGCCATCGCCCTGCGCAAACTGCGTCTGCTGCATGCGGCCCGGACCGTTGCAGATCTTCGCGTACCGCCGGGCAACCGGTTGGAGAGCCTCAAAGGCAAGCGCGCTGGACAATGGAGCATTCGCATCAATGACCAATGGCGAATCTGTTTTGCCTGGGAAACAGGAGGACCGCACGATGTCGCAATCGTCGACTACCACTGAGGGGCTGTTGCCCAATCCGCATCCTGGGGAAGTCCTGCTCGAAGAGTTCCTGAAGCCGATAGGACTGAGTCAGAATGCTTTGGCCCGCGCGATTCATGTGCCGCCCCGGCGCATCAATGAGATCGTTCTGGGCCAGCGAGGGGTCAGCGCCGACACAGATCTACGGCTTGCACGGTATTTCGGCCTGTCGGAAGGATTTTTCATGTCGCTACAGGCAGAATATGACCTGATGGAGAAGCGGCGCGAAATCGGCGCGGACCTGCAGGCCATCGCGCCCCGCGCAGCCTAGCCCTTGTTGGACTGGCGCGACCGTTCGGCTTGTTGCTTTTTTTGCAGTCGGCGGCGCTCGGCATCGGCCTTGGCGGCGTCGCCCAGATGCGTGCCGCCGCGGCTTCGGGCCAGGTCCATCTGACGCTGGCGTTCGGCAGCCGCTTCGTGCTTAGCCGCGTCATCCTTGCAATAGGGGCAGCTGACACCCTCATGGTAGTCGGCGTGCCGGCGGTCCGCTTCTGTCAGTGGATGCCGACAGGCGCGGCAGAGCGTGGCATTGCCCAGTTCAAGACCATGTCCAACCGAGACGCGCTCGTCGAACACGAAGCATTCGCCGGAGAATCGGCTTTGCTCCTCGGGCACCACTTCGAGATATTTCAGAATCCCGCCCTTGAGATGAAAGACCTCCTCAAAGCCCTGGCTCAACAAGTATGACGAGGCTTTTTCGCAGCGGATGCCACCGGTGCAGAACATAGCGACCTTCTTGTCCTTCTTTGGATCGAGGTGCTGTTCGACATAGTCCTTGAACTCGACAAAGCTCGAAGTGTGCGGATCGAGGGCACGTTGAAAGGTGCCAAGACCCACTTCATAGTCATTGCGGGTATCGACCAGCACCACGTCATTGCGCTCAATCAGCGCATTCCAATCCTCAGGTTCGACATAGGTGCCGACCTGGCGGTTGGGATCGACCTGGGGTGCGCGCAGTGTGACGATTTCAGGCTTGAGGCGCACCTTCATGCGCAGGAAGGGCGCGGTATCGGCGAAGGAATATTTGACCTCGGCGCCGGCCAGGCGAGTACCGAAGGGGCCGGAAGCGAAGAGATAACCGGCCAGCGCGTCGACGGCCTCAGGCGTGCCGGCGACAGTGCCGTTAATGCCCTCGGGTGCCAGGATCAGCGTGCCCTTGATGCCGCGCCCCCAACAGAATTCCGCCAGCGGACCCTTGAGCATTTCCGCATCGGGCAGGGCAGCGAATTTATAGACCGCCATCACCTTGTATGGATGATGGGACTGGGGCAGACTGGACGTGGATTTGCTTGTCGGCGCGTTCATGGCGCCGCTCATACCACCGGCCGGGCCCGGCGTCACGGGGCGGTCGCAGCCACAACATTGGGAGAGACACCATGACCTATCGGGCCGATCCGGCACGCTATGACTCCATGCAATACCGCCGCTCGGGCAAGTCGGGCCTGAAGCTGCCGGTGGTGAGCCTGGGGCTGTGGCAGAATTTCGGCGGGACTCGGGACTATCCCAGCGCCATGGAAATCCTGGGCTATGCCTTTGACCAGGGGATCACCCATTTCGACCTGGCCAATAATTACGGGCCGCCGGCTGGCTCGTCGGAGGAATTGTTCGGGCAAGTGATGGCGCGGGATTTCCGCCCCTATCGCGATGAAATGATCATTTCGACCAAGGCGGGCTACAATATGTGGCCCGGTCCTTATGGTGAATGGGGAAGCCGGAAGTACCTGCTGGCAAGTCTCGACCAGAGCCTCAAACGCATGGGGCTCGACTATGTCGATATCTTCTATTCGCACCGCTTCGACCCCGATACGCCGCTCGAAGAGACCATGGGGGCGCTGGCCCATGCGGTCAAATCGGGCAAGGCGCTCTATGTCGGCATCTCCTCCTATCCGGAAAAAGAGACGCGCGAGGCCCATCGCTTGCTCAAGGAGATGGGGGTCGCCTGTACGATCCATCAGCCGAGCTATTCGATGATCAATCGCTGGATCGAGAACGACCATACGATCGAGGCCTGCGGCGAGCTGGGCATTGGCGTCATCGCCTTCTCACCGCTGGCGCAGGGCGTGCTGTCGGGCAAATACAATAAGGGCAGCGTGGAGGGGACACGTGGCGGCAATCCGCAGGGCACGCTGCGAGCCAGCCATATCGAGCCGCGTGTGCTTGAAGCCGTCGACAAGGTCGGCGAAATCGCCAAGGCGCGCGGACAATCCATGGTGCAGCTGGCACTGAGCTGGGTGTTGCGCCGCCAGGAGATGACCTCGGCGCTGATTGGCGTGCGCACGCTTGAGCAGCTCAAGGACAATCTGGGCGTGCTCAACAATCTCGATCTCAGCGCAGAGGAGATCGCCGCAATCGACGAAGCGACGGCCGGCGGGCAGATGGAGCTGCACCCGCGCCCGCAGGGCTGGCTGCGGTAGACTTAGACGACCTCGATCTGACGCCCTCCCCTTGACGGGGAGGGTTGGGGAGGGGTGGTGACGCCATCGAAATCCCGTTCGCTGGTACCCCTCCCTCCTCCCCGCCAAGGGGGAGTTATCGCGCTGGTGGACGCCGCCAGATCTCACCCCTCACAGCAGCATTGATTGCAGCGCCCCCATGGCGGCCAGGGAGCCCGAATTGGTGGCGAAGGTCACCGAATGCATGGCCATGGCGAGGTCGCCGGCGGCATAGATGCCGGGGCGGGAGGTCGCCTGCATATCGCCGACGGTGATCATGGTGCCGGTGGGCGTGTCCTTCATCTCCAGACCCAGCCGGGTGTGCAGATCGGACGAAGGCCGGTTGCGCGGGTGGGCGTAGAGGGCGTCCAGGCCCAATTCGGTGCCATCATCCAGCGTGATGCCCGTCACCTGCCCACCATTGTGGTGGATGGCAGCGAGCCGGCCATCCACAATCCTGACACCGCGCCTGTCCAGCTTATGCCGTTCCTCCTCAATGATGTGGTGTCCATCAAGGACGAGGGTGATGTCGTCGGTCCAGTTGGCATAGAGCGCCGGACCGTGCAGTGACATGGGGGAGGAATAGAGCAGGCCCCAGCGTTTGTCCGCCACCTCATAGCCGTGACAGAAGGGACAGTGAATGACGGTCTTGCCCCAGCAGTCGACAAAGCCGGGAATGTCGGGAAATTCGTCGGCGATGCCGTAGCTCAGGATCAGGCGACGAGCGTTGATGGTATCTCCTCCATCCGTTGCCACTGCGAAATTGTCGGGCTCCCCGGAGACATCGATGGCCTTGGCCTCGATCAGGTCAACCGTGGGATAACCCAGAACCTGCTTGCGGGCGGCGTCGAGCAACTCGCCCGGCGGGACACCGTCATGGCCCAGAATGTTATGGGCATGACTGGCGTAGCGATTGCGGTTGCGGCCGGTATCGAGCACGGTCACCTTGCGCCGGGCGCGGCCCAGCTGCATGGCGGCGGTAAGTCCGGCGAAGCTGCCGCCGACGATGATGACATCCTGCATATCTTGATCCTTTTCGGGCGAGCGGCATTGATCGCTGCCAGGACATGGCAACGGCACGAGCCCGCTCGGGGTTGAATTTTCAGTCCAGGCGCGGAAAGCCCGCCTGGGCGGCGTTTGTGGCGATGTCGCTAAGGCGAACACGCTGCAGCCTGGCGGCCAGGAGAGCCTCGGCATCATCGAGAAACTCGTTCATGACCCGGTCGACCGAGCGCACGATGGCGCAAGTGACGTCACCCGGATCGCTTTCGGTGCGGATCAACAGCCGCTCGCCCATCGCCTCATAGATCTGCCGTAACGTAATCTCTTCGGCGGGGCGGCTCAGCATCCAGCCGCCACTGGGCCCCTTGCTGGCCGCAACGATGCCAGCCTGGCGAAGTTCCCCCAATATGCGGCGCACGACCACGGGATTGGTCATCAGGCAGGTGGCGAGCGCAGCCGACGTGAGTTGCTTGCCGGGCTGGGCATAAAGGTGCACCAAGGCGTGCAGGGCGATGGAAAGACGGCTTGAACGTTTCATGTAACTTTTATTGTTACATTATGGAGGCCTGTCAAGAGCGCCTGTCCCTGGGCCCTATGCTGGCGTTCACCGGCGCGCTAGGGTGAGCGGGTTCGAAGACGGGAGGATTGCATGCGTTTTCCGGCACTTCTGCTTGCGCTGTGGGGCATTTCCGTGGCGCCCGGTCTGGCGCAGGACGCGGCCAGCCAGGCCGTCATCGATCGCATGAAGGCGGGCAAGCTGATGGAAATCAGTGACGTCGCGGTGCTGATGATGGGCGCTGAACGCTGGTGCTACAATGAGCAGGAGGGCAATTGCGCCTGGTCGGACATTTACCTGTCGGTGAGCGAAACCGGCGCGGTCTATGAGATCTCCAATCCATGGAGCGAGGACATCGACATTTCCTTTGTCGATCAGGGGGTGTTCAAGGACAACCGCTATATCTGCGAAGCGGGCAGCGACTGGGTGCCGACAGTGCGGGCCTTTGGCCGTGAAGACGGTACGGCCATCGAGGGGCGGGATCTGGCGGCGCTGAAAGAGGAAATCTACGGCGTGGTCACGCCCGAGGATGACGATGACTGCTTCGACTATCTCTACCAGCACCAGGACAAGAGCGCCGAGACGGTGACGCTGCTGCAGCGGCACTATATGGATGGGAAAACCGACCCAGCCAATGATGCGCTGGTGACCCTTTATTTCGACAAGGAGGCGGCCGACGCCCTGGGCTGGTACTGGTAGCGCCTTAAGTTCGGTATTGCCGCCCCCGGTGTTGGGCCGGGAGCGGTTCGGTATTGGACGAGCGGCCTATCCCAGCTTTCCATTCTTCAGGCTGTCCGCCAGCGGCGCCGGGCGGCTGACCGGGGTCTTGATTTCGACGACGCGTTCCTCGCGGGCAGCCGTCTCGAAGGCCTCCATGACCTCCAGCACATGCAAGGCCAGGTCGCCATTGGCGCGATGCGGACGGCCTTCCAGAATGGCGGCGGCCATGTCGGCAACGCCGAGCGAGCGGTAATTGCCATCGGCATAGGCCGCAGTGACGGGGACCTCCGTCCAGGCTTGGTCGCGGCCCAGCTTGCGCATTTCAACCACGCCACCGAAGAAATTGGGATCGGGGATGATCAGGCTCTGCTCGGTACCATAGAGTTCGAGCGGCACGTGCTTGTGGGCGGCCACGTCGAAGCTCATGGCAATCTGCACGATGGCGCCATTGGCAAAGCCCAGCGTGCCGGTGACATGCGTGTCGATATGCACCGGCATGGTCTGCCCTTTTTTGGGCTCCGAGGTAATGGTGCGTACGGTCCGCAGGCGGGAGGACATGGCCGACACCTTGGCGACGGGTCCCAGGAGATTGACAAGGTCGGTGATGTAATAAGGCCCCATGTCGAGCATCGGGCCACCGCCGATGTCGTAGTAGAAGGCGGGGTCGGGGTGCCAGCTTTCGTGGCCGGGACACTGCATGAAGGCAGTGCCGCCGACCAGTTGGCCGAGCGCACCGCTATCGACAATGGCGCGGGCCTGCTGATGCGCGCCACCCAGAAAGGTGTCCGGAGCCGAGCCAATGCGCAGCCCCGCGGCCTTGGCGGCATCGAGCAGTTTCCGGCCCTCGGCAAAGGTGATGCCGAGGGGCTTTTCCGAATAGACATGCTTGCCCGCGGCAAGGCATTTGAGGCCCACATCGACATGGGCACGCGGAATGGTGAGGTTGACGACAAGGTCAATTTCGGGATCGGCGAGCATGTCATCGACGCTCATCGCCTTGAGGCCGAATTCGGCCGCGCGGGCACTGGCGGCCTCGGCCCGCATGTCGGACAACGCTTTGACGTCCAATACGCCGAAACCTGGCAGCCCGTCCTTGCCCAGAATGGCCTTGAGATAGGCCGATGAAATATTGCCGGTACCGATAAAGCCGATACCGAGGCGCTTGGCGCTCATATGCGCAGTCCTCCCAGATGTACGTGCCTCAGCCTAAACCGGGCTCGGCAGAGTCGGAAGTGGGCTCGACAAAATTGTGAGGGCTCAATGTCAGACCGGTCGTCAAGGGGAAAATGGTGTCAACCGACGAGCGCCGCGCGATCACAGCGCACACCATAGACACGCACATCAGCCTCTCCAATGCCCAGTCCGAGAGCCGATAATGCACCGGCGATGGTCAGATCGAGCGTGGGCGCAAGAGGTGCCAGCAGACTGCGAACGGCGAGATCGATGAGTTGGGGGGAGGAAAGGCCTATCCCCAGGACATTGACGACAAGCTCAAGATCGTCGAGCAGCGCCTGGGACAGGGAGGCCACCGGCGTTTCAGTGCGCGCCGTCTTGACGGCACCAGCCGCGATATCGGCTGAGGAGAAGGTGAGGAGAATAGGATTGGTCTGCGCCAATTCGACCAGGGCAGCACCGGTGACGCGAAGCAGCAGAATTTCGATCAGCCGTTCTGACTTTGCCGTAGGGGTGACGCCGAAATCTGCCAGGGTGGCATCGCTGATTTGTCCCAGACCAAACCGTAACAGGCCCGGACGCACCGCAATAGTGGCACTGCCGCGTGGCGCCACGCCGGATGGGCAGGTCGCAGTCTCGGCGCGCGCCTCGGCCGGCGCCAGATCGAGCCAGAGCGGCAGCTTGACCGCGGCTCCGAGCAAGGCCGGCCCGCCGAGCAATTCGGCGCGCAGGCGGAGGCGCGCCTGTGCCGTCCTTAGCGTGGTGCCAGTTGGCCCGAGCGCAAACCAGCCGCCGCCCTGCGCCGGTTCACCAACGGCCAGATCGAGCGCGAGGCTGACCAGGCCTGGCACGCTGGCGCCCAGCGCCACGGCGAGCTGGCGGTCACCATTGCCCATGACGGCGGCCGCGGTTAGCATTTCCAGGGCCGAAAGGGCGAGACTGGCGGCGCCCGCACTACCCAATTCCAGGCGGCCCAATCGGCCCAGATCCAACAGCTTGTGCAAAGCGACAGTCTCGCCGGAACCGGCGGCCGCCAGGGATTGCAGGGCCGACCGGGCACTGCCTGCAGTCAGTTCGGCCATGGCAGCGGCGATGGCCCCGGTGCCAGCTTCCATGGCCAGCAGCTCGTCATAAGTGCCCGCCGTTACGCCCAATTGCGTCGCCAGGGCGTCCAGAAAGGCCAGGGCCTCGATTTGCACATCAGCCAGCGCGGCATAATCCAGAACCGAAAACGAGACCGTCGTGCCGAGCAGCCCCGACAAGAGGGCATTGGCGAGGCCGTGATTGAGACTGGCCAGGCGCGAGCCCAAGGAAAAGGACACTTCGGGGGTCACTGCAGCAATGCCGCTGGCACGAATGACCGGCGGGGGCGCGAAACCGGCCGCAAAGAACAGCTGTCCGGGACGGTCCAGGGTCACCGAGACGGCATTGTGGGGCATGGCGCCCGGGATGAACCGGTCCGCGACAAGCGGGATGGCAGGATCATAACGTCCCGCCACAACGGTGAGCCCATCCGTGCTGGCCGGGGCAAGGAGCTGCGCCCCCGCCAGCACGGATTGGGCGATCTCGGCGGCCCGGGAGGGATCGGTTGCCGCCGAGATAGCCGCCAGGTCGACCCCGGCCTGCACGATGCGGCGCTCGTGATAGAGCGAGGCCGCGTCCACCGCCACGGCCGACACCATGGCGGACACTGCAAAACCGATGGCGAAGAGCACGGCCATATTGCCACGCTCGTCCCGGCGGAAGGTGTTGGCGGTCACAGTCCGCCTCGCCGGATGGTAGCCCCGTAGACGATGGTTTTGTTGGGCAGGGGCAGTGGTGGATAGAGGTTCCAGACGGGCAGATGGGAGGCGTCGTAGCTGAGACGGACCTCGTATTGATTGGGGTCGGCCAGGCTGTCGCCGATGCTGTGGCTGAGGCGGGCTGGGTCGATCAGCATATAGGCGCCGGCATTGCGGTCGAGAAAGCTCGCCACCAGGGCGTTGCGCTCGTTCTGTGTTAGCCCGGCAATGGCCGTACGCGCCGCATCCGCTGCCAATTGCTGGACCGCATGGGCGGCACCGAAATAGATGCCATAGGCCAGCATGCCGGTCAGCATGAGCAGAAAGACGGGCGTCAAAATGGCAAATTCAATGACGGCCGCGCCGTGCCGGTCGCTGAAAAAAGCGGTGCCTAGCCTGGGCATGCGGGCCTCCGGAGCGGGTGTCGCGGTATGGCCAAGTGTGTCCGGGACGGGCGAAGCGAGGGTAAAGCAGCAGGTCAGTAGTGTTGCGGGTGCGGGCTGGTCCCGAGGCCGCGACAAAAGATGACTTTTCTTGTCCGGTTGAAAGCGCTAGGAGGGGGCGCAGCGTGCAGGAGCAGCCTTGGCCAACCGCAATTTCCTTTTTGTCCAGTCCGATGAAAGCGCCGCGCTGACGCGGTTCATCGCGCTGGCCGAGACGGCAACCGGGTTTCTCAAGGGGGCGCCGGGTGGGCACTTGCCGGGCTGGCACACGCTGGGTCAGGACAACCGGGCGTTTCTCGAGAGCTTGAACGAACGGCTCATGGTCACCTATCCGCAGGCGGGCCAGCCCTTTTGTGCGGTACGGCTATGGACCAACTTGATGTGGCAGCCGGCCTATCTCGCCTTCATCGCCGTGCATCTGCATGGCGCCCTGCCCGCGGTCACCCGGCTATCCCAGGCGCGGCAAAACCTCGACATAAACGGCTTCCGCCTGCCTCCCGCGCCGCAAGCACGGGGCAGCACCGAAGAGCTGATTGACTTGGCCGGGCGCGACCTTCGCGCCATGGGCGATGCGGTTCTGGCCGAGATCAACGCGGTCACCAAGCTCAAGCGGGTGCCGGCGCTGCGCCTGTTGACGGACCGCATGCTGGGTCTGGTCGTGCGCCTCAAGCATTTCCGCCCCGAGACCACGCTGGCCGAACAATATCGTTACTGCGAGCTCTGGCTTGCCGCCATGGGCCTGACCGGCCATGGGGGGCTTGAGACGATCGACCTCGACGATGGACGACAGGTCGCCATCATTGCCCGCAAGGGCTGCTGCCTGGACTATCTGGCCTTCCCGGACAGCTATTGCGATTCCTGCCCCAAGCTCGCCCCAAAGGAGCGACGGGCGCGCCAGCGCGCCGGCGTGCTGGCCGAACTGGAAGCAGCAGGCTAGTCGAACACTTCGTCCGGATAGACGCCCCAGAGCTCGGCCTGATGGACCCAGCCGGAAAAGGCGGGGCGTTCCCCCGGCTGTCCGGCCGCCACATTGCACCATGCCCCGTCGCATTCGCTGATGGAAACGCGGACCCCCGGCGAAAGGCGGGCACGCACCGCCGAATCCTCGGACTTCTGGGCGTGCATGGTGACTTCGCCATTGGCGATGAGCGGGGTGGCATAGCCGGCGCGATTGCCCGAGAGCAGACTTTGGTGCACCCAGCCCTCGTCACCCTCCACATCGCGGATCTTACGCCAGGTGTCGAATTCCTGGATGATCTCGACCGGCACACCGGAGACCGTGTAGTTCC
The DNA here is from genome assembly GCF_913055165.1 of uncultured Devosia sp. GTDB lineage: Bacteria > Pseudomonadota > Alphaproteobacteria > Rhizobiales > Devosiaceae > Devosia. Next base: position 22,409 of record NZ_CAJXJS010000010.1, on the reverse strand, counting down.
AGGCGATCTCATAGCGGGTGCCGGGTCCAACCCGCACATTGATCGGATGGGAACGCGTGGTGACGAAGCGCGGCAAAGGCAGGCCGCTGGGATTGTCCTGAGCGGGGACTGGCACTGCGAAAGCGCCGGCAAGAAAGGTCAGCGCAAAGGCGACAACAGCGCGGCGGCGACCCGGGAAAACGGGCAATAACAACATCACTTTGCAGACGGGTTGGATTTGCCCTATCACTAGCGGCATATCCTTAATGGTCGCTGAAGGCGACGATTGTGCCGCGTTCCGGCCGGCTCCCATTGGTGCGTATGACATCGAGCAAACCCAAGATTCTGGTGACGAGACGCCTGCCCGCGAGCATCGAAGCGCGCATGGCCACCCTGTTCGAGACCGACGTCAATGACGCTGATGCCGCCCTGACCGGGGAGGACATTCTTGCGGGTCTCGAGGGCAAGGATGTGCTGGTTTCCACCATTACCGACCAGATTGACGCGGGCCTGATCGCCCGGCTGCCGGCCAGCGTGCGGCTGATCGCCCAGTTCGGCAATGGCGTGGACAATATCGATCTGGAAGCAGCCTGGGCGGCAGGCCTGACCGTGACCAATACCCCCTCAGTGCTGACCGAAGATACCGCCGATATGGCCACCGCGCTGATCCTGGCGTTGCCGCGACGGCTGGTGGAAGGCACGCAGATGCTGCTGCGTGACCGGGCCTGGGCCGGCTGGTCCCCGACCTCAATGCTGGGGCATCGCCTGCGTGGCAAGGCCCTGGGCATAGTGGGCATGGGCCGGATCGGCACTGCCGTCGCCCAGCGCGCCCGTGCCCTGGGATTGTCGATCCATTATTATTCCCGCAACAGGCGTCCGCCGGCCATCGAGACACCACTTGAAGCACGCTATTGGGACAATCTCGATGCCATGCTGGCGGCGGTCGATATCGTATCGCTGCATACGCCGCTGACGCGGGAGACCCATCACATTCTCTCGGCGGACCGGCTCGATGCCATGAATCCGGGCGCCTATGTGGTCAATGTCAGCCGCCCCGAATTGCTGGACGAACCCGCCCTGATCGCGCGGCTGGAAAGCGGCCATCTGGCCGGAGCCGCGCTGGATGTGTTCGAAAACCGCCAAGGCATCAATCCGCGCCTGTTGGCTCTGGCCGAGGCCAATAAGGTGGTGCTGACGGCGCATATGGCCTCGGCCACGCTGGAGGCGCGAGTGGAAATGGGCGAGGCGGTCATCGTCAATATCCGCGCCTTCATGGACGGGCACCAGCCACCGCATCGCCTGCTGCCCGACACCCCCCTGCCGCGCGCGGCCAAGGGCTGAGTGTTGCAGCATTTCCGCAACGCGCCAATCATCTGAACGCGGCCTGCCGGTCCAGCTTGCGTGGCGGGCGCCCGCCCCCTAATCGTCACATTGTCGGGGCGATGGGCGCATGGCCGCGGCATGCGATTTTCCGGGGGTCAGGAGAAGCCCGTGCCTTGGTCGAGTAAAGCCGCGTCTGTTCTGCTGGCACTATGCCTAGCCCCTGTTCCAGCCTGGGCACAGGCCGGCGGCACGCTGCCCTTTGCCTATGAAAATGGCCAATTGGTGCTCGACACGCTTGGACAGCGCCTGGTCCTGCCCCAACCCGACTGGGTCCCCGCAGACATAGAGGCCGGGGCGCTCGGAGAGCTGGTCTCGACCCGCTTCCTTGAGGAAAGTGGCCAGGCGCATCTGGAAATCTACAAGCGCGGCGAGGGCGAAGCCTTCTGGTCCACGCTCTATGGCGCCCGGGTCAGCAACCAGGCAAGCATGACGCTTAGCGACTTCCGCGCCGTGGTGGTCAATGTCTATGCCCAGTCCTGCGACCCGGACACTGTGGCCCTGTTCCAGCTGGAACCGGACGAAGGGGAAATCCTGCCGCCGCTGGGCTATGTCTGTGGCGCCTATCTCGATGCCTTTACCGACTTCGCCGGACAGGGCGAGGTCATGGTCATGGGTTTCTACAAATCAGCCAACGGCCTTGGCATGGTCTATCAGGAGTGGCGCGGGGAGGCGTTTGACGCCTCCAAGCCGCAGGAGTGGCCGGGCGATGCCGAAACGGTGGAAACCCGCATGGCGCAGCTCAAGGCTGAGGTGACGCTGACGGCGCTGGACTGAGCGGTAGGCTGCCGGATTGACGGCGGGCCCGGGAGGGCATAAGCCGCTTGCCCATGAGAAAAGACCACAAGCCCGCTGGCCCGAGCCAGCGCATGCTGCGCGTGGGTGAACTGGTACGCCATGCCCTGGCGGCGCTGTTTGCCCGCGGCGAAATCGAGGACGAGGCCCTGGCGGGTGCGGTGGTGACCGTGCCCGAAGTGCGCATGACACCCGACCTCAAGATCGCCAATGCCTATGTAATGCCGCTCGGCGGTACGCATGCCGAAGAGATCGTGGCGGCGCTCAACCGGCACCGCAAGTTCATCCGCGGACGGGTGGCCCCGCAGATTGACCTCAAATATGCCCCGGAGATCCGTTTCTTCGTGGACGACACCTTCGAGGAGGCCGGACGGATCGATGCACTGCTGCGCTCGGACCGGGTACGCCGCGATCTCGAAGACGACAGCGACCACAATAGCGAAGACTGACCTTGAGCCAGCAAAAGTCCAAGAAGCGCGCCATCTCCGGATGGATCGTGCTCAACAAACCATATGATTTTACCTCTACCCAGGCGGTGGGCAAGGTGCGCTGGTTGCTGAACGCCGCCAAGGCCGGTCATGCCGGTACGCTTGACCCGCTGGCCACGGGCATATTGCCCATTGCCCTGGGCGAAGCCACCAAGGCGGTGCCGCAGGTGCAGGACGGCATCAAAATCTATCGGTTCACCATTGGTTGGGGTAAAGCCACCACCACCGATGATACCGAGGGTGAGGTGATCGCGACTTCTGACGTGCGGCCCGACCAGGCGGCCCTTGAAGCCGTGCTGCCGCGTTTTACCGGCACGATCATGCAGCGTCCGCCGGCCTTCTCCGCCATCAAGGTGGATGGCGAGCGCGCCTATGATCTGGCGCGCGCCGGGGAAAAGGTGGAGCTGGCGGCGCGACCGATCGACATCGACGCCATCGCGCTGGTCTCGCACGGAGCCGAGGAAAGCGTGCTGGAGGTGACATGCGGCAAGGGCACCTATGTGCGGGCTTTGGCGCGCGACATTGCCGAGGCGCTGGGCACTGTGGGGCATGTCACCAAGCTGCATCGCGCTGCCGTCGGCCCCTTCACCGATGCCGACGCCATCACGCTGGAGGCGCTTGAAGGGGCAGAGGCCGGAGAGGCGCGCGACAGGCTGCTCAAGCCGGTGTCGGCCGGCCTTGCCGAAATCGAGGAAATCCGGCTCGATGCCGGCCAGGCCAATGCCGTCAGCCATGGCAATCCGGTGCTGCTGACCGGCGCTGGCGCCCCGGTATCCCTGGACGAGTGCTGGGTGAGCTTCAAAGGCAAGGTGCTGGCCACCGGCCATGTGGAGTTTGGCCAGTTCAAGCCGGGCCGGGTGTTTAATCTCTAGGTAATTCGCCTCATACCCAAAGGGCGAGGGGCGATACGGCAGCGTCAGGGACTATGGCTCCGCCTTTGCGCGGAGCTGCCCCGCCATAGCGAAGGTCAGCACAAGCAATGGAATGAGCATGGCGAAGGCCATGCGCACGCCAAAGCCCTGGGCGACGCCGCCGATGAGGACGGGCGCGCCCAGATTGACCAGCTGAAAGATCAGCGTGGTGGCCGCGACGTTCTGTGAAGCGGGGCGATCTCCCAACCGTGCCGCCGCAGAGAGCGTCAGCGGGAAGAGTACGCAGATGCCGATTCCCACGGCCAGGAACCCGGCGAGAGCCACATAGGCATTGGGGGCCAGGACAATGGCCAGCATGCCCAGTACGGCCAATGCGGAGAGACTGCGCGCCACGCGCACCGGACCAAAGCGGTCGATGAAGCGGTCGGCGACCAGCCGGCCGCCGGCCATAGCAAAAAGCAGCGCCGGAAGAGCCAGCGACTCGATGAAGGGCGCGACATCGAAGGTGTCGCGCAGATAGATGATCGACCAGGCGCGCGACGCTCCTTCGGTCAGCGCGGCGCCCAGACCGAAGGCCACCAGCCCCATGGTGGCCCAGGTCGGCCAGGCCAGCTTTTTCGCCGCGCCACCGGCATGGGCGCGCGGCGGCATATTGGGCATGGGCAGGACCACGAAATAGATCAGCCCGATCAGGAGCGGCGCCAGCGCCCAGAGATGAACGGCGGGGGTAACATGCAGGCCGCGCAACGCGGCGCCGAGCAGCGAGGTGAGCAGGAAGCCAAGGCTCCAGGCGCCGTGGCAGGTGTTCATCACCCGGGCCGAAGTGGCCGCTTCGACCCGGTCGGCCTCGACATTCATGGCGATATTGGTGAGCGAAAAGCCGACGCCATTGAGGGCGAGCAGTACGAACAGGGCAATCGGGTTGAGCAGAATGGTGGCCAAGGCTGCAGTGATGACCACGACTGGCAGCAGCGCGAGGATCACGCGACGCGGCCCGAAACGCTCGACGAGGGCGCTGGAAAACAGGAACATCGAGAGCGCGCCCAGCGGTTGTCCGATCAGGACCAGGCCGAGTTGGCCCTCGGTGAGGCCAATCAGCTGTTGCAGGTCCGGAATGCGGGTGTGGATGGCGCCGGCGGCCAGAGCATGGGTGAAGAAGAGCGCAATAATGCGCCAATTGGTGGAAAGCATGATGTGGGCTTAAACCGTTGTCGGGGTTGAGGGAAGAATGTCCCTCACGCTTTTGGTCCGGGGTCCATGAGCACGTGGATGCGGTCGGCACCCATGCGGGCGAGCTTGAGCATGAGCGCCTTGCGGCGTGCAGGCGCCAGGGGGGTATCGGGGCTGTCGCGCAGAATAGCGCCGTCATGCCCGTCGGCTACGATCAGTCCCTCGCTTTGGGGAAAGATATCCGCGTCCAGCTCAGGCGGCTTGGCAAAGAAGAACTTGTCGGAGAATTCCCGATATTCGGGCCATTTGCGATCGACCTGAAAATCGATGAGGCTCGACTTGATTTCGACGATCCAGATTTCCCCCTTGGGACCGACGGCGAGCACATCGGCGCGGCGGCCATTGGCCAGCGGCACTTCGGCATAGCAGGCCATATCGTGGCGCTCGCGCAGCATGCGCATGACCCCGCGCTGCACCCGCAGCGCAGTTGCCGATTGACGAAGGTCGACGATGGGGGGCAGGTCAGCCATTGGGTCCGAGCGGTTCTGCGGGCAGGCCTGGTGGAGTATCAAGCTTTTTCTCGCCCAGCGCAAAGCTTGATGCCCATAGGCCGGCCAGCAGCAATGGCAGGCAGATAAGGTAAGAGGCGCGGATATTGACGAACTCGGCGACGAAGCCGAGCAGTGGCGGGGCCAGGAAGAAGACCACAAAACTGACCTGGCCGATGGCGGCCACATTGACCGCTGAGGGGCGATCAGTACGCTGCGCGGCGGCGGAAACGGCCAGTGGATAGACTGCCGAACATCCCGCTCCCATCAGGGCAAAGCCGAGCAGGGCCAGGGCCGGTGTCGGCGCCGTACCAACCAGCAGCGCCCCAAGGCTGGCGAAGCTGAGCATGACCATGGCAACCGCGCGCGGGCCATAGCGGGAGACGATGGGATCGGCGGACAGCCGCATCACCGCCATGCAGAAGGCAAAGAGGGTCAGTCCCATGCCGCCGATGATCGGTTCGACGGCAAAGACGTCGCGCATATAGATGGCGGACCAGTCAATGCCGGCCCCTTCGACCAGGAAGGCGGCAAAGCCGATGAGGCAGAGCGGCAGCAGGCCAATGGTGGGAAAGGCCAAGCTGTGCCCGCCTTCCCCGGCATGCTCGCCGGGACGCCGGGGGGCGGTGGAGGCGCCCAGAATGAGCCAGCCACCCACCAGCACGACCAACATGGCGATGATGGCCATGTGCCAGCCCGCCGGCAGACCGGATTGTCGGATCATGGCGCCGAACAGCGCAGTGACGAAAAAGCCCACGCTCCAGAACCCGTGCGCGCGGTTCATATAGCGCTTGCCGGTCTGCGCTTCGAGCCGATCGATCTCGACATTGAGGTTGATCTCCAGCGCTCCCGCCAGCAACCCTGCCGCAAACAGTACTGCGAAAACGGCCGGGGCGGCCCCCAGCCAGGGGATGACGGCAAACAACAGCGCCGGACCGAGCGTGGTGAAGAAGGCCGTGGTCCGAAAGCCCAGCCTCTCGATGATCGGAGCCCCCACGGTCAAGGCGATCAGCGAGCCGATCGACATGCCGATCATGGTCAGGCCCAATTGACCCTCGCTGACACCCAGATGGGTCTGGATGTCGGGCAGACGGGCCATCAACGCGCCGGTGGTGACCGCGAAGAAAAAGAAGCAGGCATAGATGCGGTGCTGTGGAGCGATGATCACGGTGTCACCGTCTTGATGATCGGGCGCGGCGCCAGCACATGGGCGGTGGCCAGGCCGAGCAGCACCAGCGGGAAGCCAACGCCGAAGGTCCACTGAATGCCGAAATGTTCGGCGATCAGGCCCAGGAGCGGCGGTCCGAGCAGGAAGGCGGTGAAGGAGAATTGCGCCAGAGCTGCCACATTGATGGCGGCGGGGCGGTCAGTCTGCTGGGCAGCGGCGGACATGGCCAGCGGAAACAGGGCGCTCGAGCCGAAGCCGATCATGGCGAAACCGCAATAGGCGAGGAGGGCCGAGGGCGCGAGAAAGGCCAGCAGCACCCCGCCACCCAGAATGGTCAGCAGCACGCGGGCAACCGTGACCGGGCCGAAGCGGTCCACGAAACCATCGGCAAAGAAGCGGGCGAATGCCTGCGAGCCGGCCACGACCGCGACGGCGAAACCGGCCCAGAAGGGTTCGGCGGCAAAGATGTCGCGCATGTAAATGGCGGACCAATCAATGCCGGCGCCCTCCATCAGCATGGCGGAAAGGCAGACCGCCACCAGCGCCATGATCGGCAGCGTGGGCTTGGCGAGGCGCGGGGTTTCATCGGTGCTCGAGCCCGCGCGGTGTGCGGCAGGCTGGAACTGGCCGAGTACGACCAGGGTCGCGGCCAGCACGACCGGGATCATGATCAGCAGGTGCAATTGCGGTGACAATCCGGTTTGGGCAATCAGCGCGCCGACCATGCCGGCCGAGAAAAACCCCAGGCTCCAAAAGGCGTGGGCGCGGCTCATGATGCGCCGGCCGATGGCATGTTCGACACGGTCGGCCTCGATATTGATGATCACCTCGATGCAGCCGATGGTCAGACCCACCGGCACCAGCAAGAGAAAGAACATTAGCGGGCCGCTGGCCCAGACCGCGGCGGCATAGAGCACGGCCAGCAAGGGAATGGCGGCCAGCAAAACCCGGCGATAACCCACCGCCTCGATGAAGCGGCCGGCAAAGGTCAGCGAGATCAGGGTGCCGACGGCCGAGCCGATCAGTGCCAGGCCGAGCTGTCCCTCCCCCACGCCCATGGCATGCTGGATGTCGGGCAGGCGCGGGAACATGGAGCCCATGCAGAACGAATAAACAAAGAAGGCCCCGAAGACCTTGATCTGGGGCGGCAGCGCAAGGCCGAATCGCATTTTGGTAAAGTGCTCAAGGAAGGTCGTTGAAGCGAAGCTAGGCCATTTCGCAAAGCAAGAGAATAGCCGCGAGCCACCCGGGAACGCTTTATTGCAACGTTTGCATTCCAGTCACACAGCAGCCGGCGCGAAATGATCGTCGCGCACCACATTGATGCCGCTCATCAGGTTGCGGACGATTTCCAGCCGGCGGTATTGGCTGGCACCGCGCTCGCCAGCGGCACGCGGCTGGGACCCGGTGCGACCGCGCCGGTCGGGGCCGAAATAGCTCGGTGTCTCGAAATAAACCAGGTTCTGTCCCACCTGCCGGGCAACCCGCTCCAACACCCGCTTGCGGGTAAAGGGCATCGTGATGATGTCATCAAAGCCCATGTTGAGGCAGGCTGTGATGGCCTCGACCGAAGGGCTTTCGGCAAAATAGATCAGTGGCGAAAAGCGCAGGCGCCGCATGGTGCTGAAACGGACTGCATCGGCGACCCCGCGCAGGCTCTGGAGATTTTCGGTGGCCGCGAAAAGGAAGAAGCATACAGGGGTGATCTGGGTCTGCTGCTCGGCCTGGGCGATGGTGGAGAACTGGGAAACGCCGGCAAATCCCAGCCCGCGCGCGACGTCGAGCAGCGCGGCTCCAGGACCACTCTCAGGGCCTACGACATAGGCGTATGCGCGCATGGCATCGCTTCCGATTATTTTCTGCGTCCGGCGCGAATACTAGTGCGAACCGGCTAACATACTTCTAATGCGCGATATTTCTGCAAGAGTTTATGCAGCAAGGCTCTCGCCGCGAAACAGCGGTGCATATTGGCGCATCAGCGCAGCGATGCGTTCGGTTACGGTGCGGACGGCGGGGGCATGGCGCTCTTCATGATGGCAGACCAACCATTGCTCGGTCTCGAGCTCGGCAATGGTGCCCGCCATGCGGTCGATGCGCGGATCGGCGTCACCGACAAAGCATGGAAAGACCGACATGCCCGCGCCCGCCGCGACCAGTTCGAGCACGCTCATGGCATCATTGCCGCGCGTGGCGATGCGGTCGCCATGGCGGGCATGGAGCCAGCGGGCCGAATGGGTCTGGCTGGCCTCGCCCGCCACCCCGACGAAGTAACCCGCAGCAACGCCGCTGATCAGTTCGGGCCGCGCATAGAGCCCATAGGCGACCTTGCCGATCAGGCGTCCCGCCAGCCATTGCTCGGTGGGCCGGGCATTGCGGATGCCGATATCGGCGTGTCGGCGGCCGATATCGACCTTGTGGCTAGCGGTCACCAGTTCCAGACCGAAGCGGTCGCTGGCCGTCCATATCGCGCCGATGTGACGGGCAAGAAAGGCCGAGGTCCAGGGCCCCGCCGACACCCGCACCACGCGCTCGCCAATGGCGCCATCCTTCCAGCGTTTCAGCGACAGCATGGCCGCTTCCACCTCTTCAGCACGGAGCAGCAATTCTTCCCCGGCGGGGGTGAGGGCATAGCCGGATTGACTGCGCACAAACAGCGGCTCGCCCAGCTGCCGCTCCAGGCTGGTGACCCGCCGCCCGAGCGTGGCCGCAGAGAGGCCCGTGGTCTGGGTCGCAGCGCTCAGACCGCCCAGCCGCGCCACGTCCAGAAAGAGGCGAAGATCATCCCAGGAGAAATCCATTTTTCATTCTTGAAATACTTCTTGCAGTTCAGACTGTAGCGCAACAGCCTGAAAATGCGCAATGCTTCGGATGTAGGGCGCAATGGCGCCTGAAGCCCGCAGCCAGACATTTTATTGTTGCAACGCACACGCCGTGGTGCGTGAGCCCATCTGGCTGCCCCGAGCTTGGAGGCATCACATCATGTTTGAACCCATCACGCGCCGGCTGCATGTCTGGCACATTCGCAATCTGACCCGCCGCAAGCTTGCCATGCTGGATGACCGGCTGCTTTCGGATCTGGGCATCGAACGCAACCAGATCGGCGACTATGTCGCCCGGCTCAATGTCGAGGGGGACCGCACATGATGGCGCAGCGCAAATTTGGGCGGACTGGACGCATGGCCGGGGCGATCGGCCTAGGATGCTGGGCCATAGGCGGGCATTTTACCCTGGATGGCCGCAATGATGGCTGGGGTGAGGTGGATGACGCTCAATCGGTTCGGGCCCTGCAGATCGCGTTCGATCTGGGCGCAAATCTGTTCGACACAGCCGATGCCTATGGCACTGGCCATAGCGAGCGGGTTCTGGGTGCGGCGCTCAAGGCGCGACGGGACGAGGCGATCATCGCTACCAAGTTCGGCTTCACCTATGACGAAGCCAAGCGGGCGCTGATCTCCATTGATGTGTCGCCGGGCTATATCGATTGGGCCAATGGGCAGTCGCTCAAACGGCTGGGCGTCGATGCCATCGATCTCTACCAGATCCATCCCGGCGACCTCACTGGAGATCAGGCCGACGCCGCCGCCGAGGCGCTGGAGAAACTCGCTGAGGCCGGGCGCATCCGAGCCTGGGGCTGGAGCACCGACAATGCCCAGGCGGCGCGGCGGATGCTGGATTATCCGCATTTCGTGGCGGTGCAACAGGAACTCAACGTGTTGCATGACGGGGCGGACATGCTCTCGCTCTGTGCCGAGGCCGGGCTGGCCAGCCTCAATCGCTCGCCACTGGCCATGGGGCTGTTGTCGGGCAAGTTCACCGCCACAAGCCGATTGCCGGGCAGTGACGTGCGCGGCGCCGGACACCCCTGGGTAAAGCATTTCAAGGATGGTGCGCCGACGCCGGAGGTGCTGGCCCGGCTCGCCGCCTTGCGCGACCTGCTGACCAGCGGCGGACGCAGCCCGGCACAGGGCGCGCTGGGCTGGATCCTCGCCCGATCGCCGCACACCTTCCCCATTCCCGGCTTCAAGACCGAAGCCCAGGTGCGTGACAATCTGGGGGCACTGGAGAAGGGTCCGCTGCCGGCGGCAGTGATGGCCGAGATCGATGCGGTCTTGCAGGCCCAACTGGCCCCGGCATAGATCATCGCAACAAAAAGGCCGCCAACTCTGGCGGCCTTCCTGCAGTTTTGCGCGGTGAAACGCTTATTTCTGCGCGATGCAGACCGAGGTCACGCCCTTGTTCTGGAAACCCAGAGCCGCGGCGGCACCCTTGGACAGGTCGATGATGCGCTTGCCGTGGAACGGACCACGGTCATTGATGGTCACTTGCACCGACTTGCCGGTGGACTGGTCGGTCACTTCGACTTTGGTGCCGAAAGGAAGAGTCCGGTGCGCCGCAGTCATGGCGTTCTGGTCAAAGACCTGACCGGAGGCGGCTGTCTTGCCGTGAAATCCGGGGCCGTACCAGGATGCACCACCACATTGGGCATAGGCTGCAGAAGAGGAGAAGGCGAGGAGGGCTGCGGCCGATGCTGCGGCGATAACGGTATTCTTAGTCAATGGTCCTGAAGCTCACTGAAGTTGTCGATGGGCGCTTCAATAAGGGCGGGAGCCGCCGGAATCTGGGCCGGATCGGCCGCCTGCGACGTCCCGCCTCAGTTTGTGGCCCGGCAGCACCAGGTTTCCCAAGCCTTGTGACGGCGGTGGGGGTGCAAGATTGCGTAAACCTTAGAAACTGAATCCACCAAGATGCGTGCGCTCCGTCATCCCGGGGCCGAGATCGGCCAGAAGGAGGTATCGATTTGCGGGGTGTGTCGCTGAGGCAACGGTTCCTGCAAACCAGACATCAAGACCCGATTTGACCCCGGCAAGGGCGGGAATCTCGACCCGATTGTGCCCCCGTCCTCCCGGAATGGGGCGGCAATGTGTCAGTTGCACCTGTCTGGCGCCATGAAAAAGGGCGGTGGCCAGAAGCCACCGCCCAGTTGGTCAGGGAGAGGGAAAAAGGATGTGCAATCAGCCCTGGGGCTGGGGCACGATGCGCAGATAGGGTTTCACTTCCTTCCAGCCGCCGGGGAATTTTTCCTTGGCCGCTTCATTGGTGACCGCCGGGACGATGATGACGTCCTCGCCATGCTTCCAGTTCACCGGGGTGGCGACCTGGTGCTTGGCGGTCAGTTGCAGGCTGTCGATGACGCGCAGGATCTCATCGAAATTGCGCCCGGTGGACGCAGGATATTCGATCTTGAGTTTGACCTTCTTGTCCGGCCCGATGACGAAGAGCGAACGAACTGTCAGCGTGTTGTCGGCATTGGGATGGATCATGTCGTATTTGCGCGCGACCTCACCCTCTGTATCGGCCAGGAGCGGGAAATTGAGGGCCGAACCCTGCGTTTCCTCGATGTCCTTGGCCCAGCCGGCATGGTCCTCGAGCTTGTCGACCGAAAGGCCCAGGACCTTGACGCCGCGCTTGGCGAATTCGTCCTTGAGCTTGGCGGTGTAGCCCAGCTCGGTGGTGCAGACGGGGGTGAAGTTCTTGGGGTGGCTGAACAGCACTGCCCAGGAGCCGTCGATGAAATCATGGAAGTGAATGGTGCCCTCGGTGGATTCGAGGGTGAAGTCCGGGGCGGTATCGCCGATCAGAATGGCCATGGTCGTCTTCCTCTGCCCGCGCTGCCGCAGGTCTGCTGTAAGGTTCTGATAAATAGAATATCGTGCTGAAGGCCCCCGCTTGAAGCGGCGGCATGCGAAATGGTTTTGCCTTGTTTGGGGCAATGCGGGCAAGCCATTATCGCGCCCGGGGCGCGATGGAAATGGAGCCGATCAACCCAGCATGGCCATCAGCCCCCTGGGCACGCCCGGGTTCTGCAAAAGAAAGATCATCACCATCGGGATGGCCGCGAAGACCAGCGCCACCGCCGGGTTGGCCTTGAGCAGGCGGGCCACCAGATAGACGATCAGGCAGAAGGCCAGGTTGAGAAGGAGATCGGCCGCATTGTCGGCCATATAGGCGAACAGACCACGCATGCGCCCCTCCAGCACATTACCGCAGTCTCAAGGCTGCCACCGGCGGATTGCGCAGATGTGGTGCAATCGCGTGGGGTTTGAATCAAAAAGCGCCGATCGTTACTGCACCAGCACCGAGCCTTCCGCCGCCGGCTGGCGCGCCGGGGCGCCATTTTCCCAGGTGACATCCAGCCCGTTGAGCGGCACCACCGAAAGGCTCATCTTGCCCGAGCCCTGCTGGATTTGCCGGGCATGGGCGAGATAGATCAGCGCATTGTTGGTCGCGTCATAGATGCGGGTGACGCGCAGGGACTTCCAGATCAGCGAACGGCCCTGCTGGAAGATTTCCTCGCCGCCGCCCCGCGTGGAAATGTCGCCAACCGTGATCGGACCCACCGCCGAACAGTCCAGCGCCGAATAGGAGGGATCCTCGAACCAGTTGCCCTGGCTCAGCCGGTCGATGAAGGAGCGGTTGAAGAAGGAGAGATGGCACACCACGCCATCCACCTCGGGATCGGCCACCGCCTCGATGGAAATATCATTGCCGGTCCAGTCGACCCCGACACTGCCCACCTCGTTGCGGTTACCGCAGGCAGCCAGGGATATGGCCGCAACAGCGACGATGGCGAGACGGGCGATGGGGTGCATGGAAGTCCTCCGGAGGGTGCCCGTCTAACATGGGAAGTTCCAGCGCAGCCCGCAAGCGGCAGGCGCGCCCTAGCGTCCCACCTTGCCGTCCATGATTTTTTCCAGCCAGCGCACCAGCAATGACAGCGAGATGGTCATGGTGAGATAGAGGAAGGCCACGACGTTATAGGTCTCGAAGAACAGGAAACTCGACGAGGCCGAGAGCTTGCCCAATTGGGTGATGTCCTGCACGCCGAGTGCGGAAACCAGGGCGCTGTCCTTGACCATGGACACAAAGTCATTGCCGAGCGGAGGCAGAATGGTGCGCAGCGCTTGGGGAAAGACGATGTGGCGGAAGCAATGCCAGCGGGAAAGACCGAGGGAGTGGGCGGCCTCTAGCTGGCCGCGTCCCACCGCCTCGATGCCGGCCCGGAAGATTTCGGCGATGAAGGCCGAGTAGCACACTGTCAGCGCGAAAATGGCGCGCCAGACAAAGTCGAAGCCGCGCACCGTGGCCGGAGCCAGAAGGCCCCAATCGATCAGCGGCGCAAAGAGCCAGTTGAAGCCGGCGACCATGGCGGGGGCGGCGACGAAGGCGATGTAGAAGAGAAACACCAGGATCGGGATGCCGCGGATGATTTCGACATAAAAGGTCGCGATCTCGCGCAGCACGCGATTGCCGGAGGTGCGTGCCAGGGCGATGAGCAGGCCCAGAATTGTGGCTGCCACAAAGGCCAGAATGGTGACCCAGAGCGTGGTGACCACGCCGCCCGAGAGAGTGCGGAAGATGTCGCCATAGGTCTGGTTGCTGGTAATCGCCCAGAGCCCGAGCACGAACAGCAGGCCGATGGCGAGCAGCCAATAGGGCAGACGCGAGAAGATGGAGGGGCGGCGGGGGCGATAGGTCATGGGGTGTGGTGGATTCTAGTGCCAAGGGCGGCGGAGGCAGCACCCCCGCCCTTGCCCCCTCCCCACAAGGGGGAGGGAGACGATGAGCACTGGCATTTCAGCCAGCGCTTCCCTCCCTTGATGGGGAGGGATTGAGGGTGGGGTGACGGCAAGAGCGAGAACGGCGACAGACCTACTCAGCCGCGTATTCGAAGAACCAGTAATTGATCCGCTCGTCGAGCCATCCTTCGTCACGCAGCTGGGCCAGGGCGGCATTGAAGGGTTCGACCAGATCGGAGCCGGGGGTCAGGATGAAGCCGAAGGGGTCGGACTTGATGGCTGCGCCGGCCTGTTTGAAGGCGCCCGGATCAGCGCCGATATAGCCGGCCGAGGCCGCCTGGTCGGCGATCACCGCATCGACATCACCGGATTTGACCGCCTGCACGGCGGCGCCGAAGCTGTCGAAGGTCTTGACCCGCGGATTGGCCTCGTCGCCATCGAGCACGTCGTAGATGGCGGTATAGAAGGAGGAGGTGCCAGCCTGCGCACCGAACAGCAGGTCGGTGTTTTCGGCAAAGCTTTCCGGTCCGGTGATGCGGTCTTCATCGGCGCGCACCAGGAAATATTGCTCAACCGTGATAAAGGGATCGGTGAAGTCGATCTGCTCTTCACGTTCCTCGGTAATGGTGATGCCATCGGCGCCGATGTCGAACTGGCCGGTGCGCACGCTTTCGATCATCACATCCCAGGCCGTCAGGTCCCATTCCACCGTAGCGTTGAGACGCTTGGCCACCTCGTTGATCACATCATATTCGAGCCCGATGCCCTCTCCGTCCGGTCCGGCGAAGTTGAGCGGATAATAGGCGTTTTCGGTCACCGCATGGATGGTGCGGCCGCCCAGGTCGGGCAGGTCCTGCGCAGTAGCAGGCATGGCGGCCAGCACCAGGGCGGCACCGGCCAGGAAGGCGAACTTGCTGTTCATCTGATTGAGGTCTCCCGGAAAAGATTTCACCGGGAGACTAAACCAGGCGCATGTGGGTTGGGAATGGCGCTTTACGCCTCGTCGTTGACCTCGGCGCCGGGGCCGTTCTTTTTCAGTGAATCAATGGCGTTCTGGGCGCTGGCCTTGGCGGTGTAGCGTTCGGTGCGGACCATGGTCTCGCCGTTGGAGGCCACGAAATTCACGAAGAACTGGTCATCGGAGGATTTCTTGATCTCGAACCGGTATCCAGACCCTTCTTCGCCCTTGCTCACATCCACGGTGGCAGCTTCGGGAGCGTTCTTCTTGAGCGATTCGATGGCGCTCTTGGCGCTGGCCTTGGCCTTGTAGTTCTCCGACCAGAAGATCTTCTCCGAATTATAGGAGAAATCGAACTTGAACTGATCGTTGGCGGCGGCAGTGATATTGAACTTGTGTGCCATGACGCTGGCCTCCCTGGATGACTCACCGGCCAAGACTAGCGCATGGTCGCAATTTGGGAAGTCATTACTGTTCGCGATCAATCCGATCGGCATGACCCAGGTCGCGGTCCGGGTCGATGATGTCCCGCACCAATTGCTTGAGTACCCGGCTATCGGGAAAGCCGCCATCGCGTTTGCGCTCCCAGATGAGCGTATCGTCGCAATGAATTTCGAAGATGCCGCCGGTGCCGGGAACGAGGGTCACCCGCCCCAGCTCCAGCGAAAAGGTGGAAAGCAGTTCCTGCGCCAGCCAGGCCGAGCGCAGCATCCAGTTGCACTGGGTACAATATGCAATGGTGATGGCGGGCTTGCCGCTCACTTGCGCTTCTTGCCGGTTTCGGCTGGATCGACCAGGCTGGCCAAAATCTCATCGACGAGATCGAGGTCCTGCCGCTTGCCGGCGGCCTGTTGCTGCAGGTCAACCAGATAGGAGGTGGTATAATAAAGCCGCCGCGCCAATATGGTGGCGATATGCAGGCTCATTTCCGGATGCCCATCCAGAAAAGTCAACGCATCGGGGATTTCATAGGCGCGTACGGCCGACAGCGCCTTGACCGTGGCGGAATGGGGCATGTCGAGCAACACTGACATCTCGCCGAACACCGACCCGGGTTCATCCACATGGGTCACCTGGGTGCGCTCGCGGATGACCTCGACTTGTCCGTCGATCAGCACCAGCAGCTTTCCCAGACGCTCGCCCTCGGGCAGCATGTCCTGACCGGGCTTGAACCGAACTTCATTGAGATCGCTGCAATAGTCGAGAATATCGGCCATCGGCCCCCGCCTCCAATGTCTACCCGGATCCGCCGCCCGGATGTCATCCGCGGCGAAATCTAAAGCATTGGCCGGACAAAGCAAAGCCGCCCGGACAGATGTCCGGGCGGCAGCGCGAGGGACGGAACCGTTACTGGATCCAGACGATGGTCCGGGTCGAAGCGTCGACCAGGGCCGGGCGACCATCGACATAGACATAGCCGTAATAGCTGCTGTCGGGGATCTGATGGACCATGGCATCCTGCGGAAGCACGTAGCCGACAACAACATCGCCTTCAGCACTGACAGGATCAACCGGGTTGTTGATGGCAAAATCGGCCGCCGACTGGCTCACCACGTAGCCGGGCGAATAGACCAGCGTGTTGGAATTGAGATCGACGATCCAGACGCGGCCATTGGCGTAGAAATAGCCGTGGGTCTCGTCACCCTCGACCGGATAGATGGTGACGCCAGCGGGAACGGCGGCACCCACATCCAGCGAGCCATCTACCATCACGGGCTCAACCGGGTTGTTGCCGGCATATTCGATGGTCGAGGTTTCGATACCGGCCTCGGCACCGATCACGGCGCCGGCAAAACCGCCGATGACTGCGCCGATGGGGCCGCCGGCCAGAAAGCCCAGCGTCGCGCCGCCTGCAGCACCACCGGTGGCGCCGATTGCAGCGCCAGCATTAGGGTCAACCACGCCACTGTCCTGCGCCATGGCAGGCAGTGACAGGCCAAGCGAAATCACGGCCACGGAGGCCAGAAGGGTCTTTTTCATTTTGTCATTCCTTTCGCGCGGCGGCACCAATGCCGCCTCTTGCAAGGGGAGTGCACCGGGGCCGGCGCACTCATTTCCGCCCCTTGCCCAACGAACGGAGCCGCCTCGCATGCGTTCCGTGCGGGAAGAAATGTGATGGGTGGGTGTGGCCGGTCCGCTACAGCAGCTCTTTGATGGCCGGCGCGATCTCTGCCGGCTCGGTGGTCGGCGCAAAGCGTTCGACCACCTTGCCGTCGCGATCGAGCAGGAATTTGGTGAAGTTCCATTTGATGGCTTCGGTGCCCAGAACGCCGGGCGCGGCCCGCCGGAGCCAGGCGAAGAGCGGATGGGCTCCGTCACCATTGACGTCGACGCGCTCGAACATCGGGAAGCTCACGCCGAAATTGAACGAACAGAATTGAGCGATATCGGCACTGGTGCCCGGCTCCTGCTCGCCGAACTGGTTGCAGGGGAAACCCAGAACAACCAGCCCATCGTCCTTGTGCTGGCGATACAGGGCTTCGAGCCCTTCATATTGCGGGGTGAAACCGCATTGGCTGGCAACATTGACGATCAGAACGACCTTGTCGGAATAGTCCGCCAGAGATTGCGCAGTGCCATCGAGGCGATTGGCGGAAAAATCGGCAAGCGTCTTGGTCATGGAAGGGCTCCGGGATGCAACGACCCCAGAGCTATGGCCATCGGGTGGCTGACGCAAGGGCGGTCAGCCCTGGGCGGCGAGCCAGTCGGGGTCGGGCTCGATGGGCATAATGACATCGAGAAGGATGCCATTGGGATCTGTGGCGATGAAATGGCGCTGGCCGAACACCTCGTCGCGCAGGGGCTGGACGATGATGACGCCGGCCTGCTCCAGCCGCGCAGCCGCGGCGGCTGCATCTTCCACCTCGAAGCTGAGGATGAGGTTTGCGGTGGGCTGGCGGGCTTCAGGTGGGATGGTCTCGTGGTCGAAAGTGATCAGCGCCAACTCTTGTCCCTTGGCGCCGCCGCGCAATTGCACGTACCAGTCGCTTTCAAAGACCGCTTCGAAGCCGAAATGATCCTGATAAAAGCGGCTGCTCGCCGGCACGTCCCGGACATGCAGCAATGGATAAAGCGCTGTGAACATTGATGATCTCCCTCGTTAACAACGTAGCAACAAACATTCAGCATGTTTGAAAGAACGATTCAGGGTGTATGAAATATGGAAGTCAGAAGACGTCAGCAGGATCGCCGGGCTGCCACGCGGCGGGCGCTGGTCTCGGCCGCGCGGACGCTGTTCGCGGAAAAGGGCTATGCCGCAACCAGCACGCCGGAAATCGTGGCCGCAGCGGGGGTAACGCGTGGCGCGCTCTACCACCATTTCGCCGACAAACAGGCTCTGTTTGCGGCGGTGGTGGAAGAAGAGCATGCCTTGCTGGCGCTCAGCATCCACCAGGTCGCCGAAGGGGGCGACGACGAAACCGGCCCGGTCAAGGCGCTGGTGCGGGGTGGAGAAGGGTTTCTGTCGGCCATGCAGGACGCAGGCCGGCGCCGGATATTGGTCGTGGATGCGCCAGCGGTGCTTGGGCGCGCGGCGGTGGACGAAATCGATGCGCGCCATGGGCTGCGCACCCTGATTGAGGGGGTCAATGCCGCCATCGAGGCCGGGGCGATCCGCGACGTGCCAGCCCTGCCGCTGGCGCATCTGCTCAATGCCATGTTCGACCGCGCAGCACAGGCAGAGGGCAAGGATGTCGACGCCTATCGCAAGGTGATGAAGGCAATCATTCGTGGGCTAAGGACCAAATAAAAGGCGGGGAATGATCCCCGCCTTGTTCTTCCGGTCAGAAGACCAGGAAGAGAATGATGATGAGCCAGATCGGCACGCCGAGCAGCCACAGGGCCAGTCCTTTGAACATCGCTATTCTCCTTTCTCGTGCCGATCAGAACCGACGGAAGACGTCGGCAAAGATGGTGTTGTTGTCGCGGTGATTGCCGCCCTTCTGGGCCGCCCAATAGGCGCCGATGGCCGACACCAGCGATGATGCGGCGAGGAGGAAGGCCGCGATGATGGCGGTGTTGCGGGCAATGCGCGCCGCCTCGATAGCCTGCTGGCGGGCCGCCTCGACATTGGCGATCACCTGATCGACGCGGGCTTCAGCCTGCTCCTGCGAGAGACCGGTATTGGCCACCACCAGATTGACCAGATAGGTCCGATCCTCGGCGGGCACGGCCCCGTCACTCATCGCGGCGCGGGCAAAAATGCGACCGGCCTCGTCACGGGCCATACCCGTTTCAGCGGCAGGCGCTTCGGCGCGGAACAGAGTGTCGATGAAATAAGCGTTGGGATCGAGATTGTCGGCCGTGCCTTCGGCGACATTTGACGCGGCGGTGGTGGCGGTGGATACGGCGGTGCCAACCGCACTGCCTGCAGCGCCGATGCCGCCCAGTGCGAGAATGGCGCCGATGATCATCGCACCACCCCAGACCAAGAGACCATGGGCGCCATCGCGCATGTCGCTCTCGTCTTCAGTGGCATCAAAGTGACGCCGGCGCAGGCGGCCGGTCAGGTAGCCTCCAGCCATGAAGGAGGAAATCTGCACCCAGAGGAACCAGCTGGCGGCGCCAATGCCAATCAGGATGGGGGCGGCGCCCTCACGGGCGTTGAAATCAATGAAGTTGAGGCCGATGGCCGAGCCGAAGCTGATCAGGACCAGGGAAATGGCCGAGGCCAGAACTATGCCGGCAATGATCGCAGACCAGTCGACATAGCCATGCTCGCCCTGTTCGCGGGTGATTTCGGTTTCAACGACGGCGACGCCTGCCGGTGTGTCCATGCTCATGATGCTCCTCCCGTTCCGGCTCACGCGAGGCCGATGAAGGAGAGGATTGCCATGACGATAACGACAAGGCCGACGAGATAGATGATGGAGTTCATGGGGTAAGCCCTCTTGTTGCTTGGCACATGTGGTCAAACAACTTTGAGGGGGCTGATTTTGTTCCCGCTTGGCGGAATGTCAAACGGGCGGGGACCGCTCCCCGCCCGCAGGATCGGCGCAATTATCGCCGCTTACTTCAGCGCGTCGGTGACCACCGAGGTGTAGGCGCCTTCCGGCGTTGCCTTGATGATTTCCTGGTCGAGCAGGGCCTGCACGGTACGCTCATAGGTTTCCATGTTGAGCGCCGGGTCACTGGCGTCGACCAGCTTGGACACCTCGCCCACCATATAGAGCTGGTGCTCATATTCGGCCGCGCCGGTGTCGTCCATTTCAACCACGATTTCGGCGGCTTCCTCCGGGTTCTCCAGGGCATAGGCCCAGCCCTTCATCGAGGCCTTCACGAAGCGGGTATAGGCGTCGACCTTGGCCGGATCATCGAGGGTATCCTCCATGACATAGAGGCCGTCTTCCAGGAGGTCATTGCCCATATCAGTATAGTTGAAGATGGTCAGGTTATCCGGGCCGTAGCCGGCATCGAGCGCCTGGCCATATTCATTATAGGTCATGACCGAGATGCAGTCGGCCTGGCCCTGGATCATGGGCTGGATATCAAAGCTCTGCTGCAGGACGGTAACGCCGCCTTCCGAGCCGTCGGTGGGGATGCCTTCCTTGTTCATCCAGGCAAAGAAGGGATATTCGTTGCCGAAGAACCAGACGCCCAGCGTGTGGCCGGGGAAATCGGCGACTTCAGTGATGCCGGTTTCTTCGGGGCAGATCATCATCAGGCCCGAGCGCTTGAAGGGCTGGGCGATATTGACCAGCGGCACACCCGATTCACGGGCGGCCATGCCGGCGGCCATCCAGGTGACGATGATATCGGCGCCGCCGCCGGCAATCACCTGTTCGGGGGCAATGTTGGGGCCACCGGGCAGGATGGTGATGTCGAGATTTTCCTCGTCATAAAAGCCCTTGGCTTCGGCCACCAGATAGCCGGCGAACTGGGCCTGCGTCACCCACTTCAGCTGCAAGGTCAGCGCGTCCTGGGCAAAGGCCGGAGCGATACCCAGCGCCATGGCGCCGGTGAGCAAGCCTGCGATCAGTTTCTTCATTTTCGTTCCCATTCCCTGTTACGCCCGTCCACCACGGACAGACGGATGCCAGAAGGTGACGCCCCTTTCGATGAGGGCGATCACCCCGTAGAAGGCGGACCCCGCGACCGCCGCAACAGCGATCTCCGCCCAGACCAGGTCGATGGCGAGACGCCCCACCCCGGTCGAAATCCGGAAGCCCATTCCCACAATGGGCGTTCCGAAGAATTCCGCTACGATTGCGCCGATCAAGGCCAGAGTCGAGTTGATCTTGAGGGCGTTGAATATGAAGGGGCCCGCAGCGGGGAGCCTGAGCTTCATAAGGGTTTGCCAGTAGTTGGCGGCATAGGTGTGCATGAGGTCGCGCTCGATCGCCGAGGCGGCGTTGAGCCCGGCCACGGTGTTGACCAGCATGGGAAAGAAGGTCATGGCGACCACGACCGCCGCCTTGGATTGCCAGTCGAAGCCGAACCACATGACCATGATGGGGGCGATGCCGATAATGGGCAGCGCCGACATGAAATTGCCGATGGGCAGGACCCCAGCCTTGAGGAAAGGCGAGCGGTCCACGGCAATGGCAACTATGAGCCCGGCCAGGCAGCCAATGGCATAGCCGGGCAGCACGGATTTGACGAAGGTCTGGACGAAATCAGCCCAGAGCGTGGGAACCTCAGCGGTCATGCGCGCCCAGATGGAAGAGGGTGGCGGCAGCAGCACTGGCGGCACGTTTGCGCCGCGGGTGATCACCTCCCAGGCCACGAGCAGGGCGAGCCCGAAGATAATCGGAATAAGCAGCCCAATGCCGCTTTCAGGCAGTGTCCCACTGCGGATGGCGCCAGAGAGCCGCTCGACAAACAGCCAGGCGAAGGCCCAGGCCGAGACCAGGGCCAGCCAGTGATGCAGGGGCATGGCTGCGCCCGATGGCAGCGTCGCCACCAGCGCGACCGCGCCGAACACCGCCAGGAAGCCGTCGAGCCACAGGCTGAATGGCAGGGTGAGCCGCACCAGTGAGAGCGTGGCCAGCGCAAAGAATCCTGCCAGCAGGGGTGCACTGCCCATGGTGGGCAGGCTGGCGAGAAAACCAAGCAGACCGGCGCCGCCGGCGACCAGTGCAAGATAGAGCTGCAGGCTGGTGAGTTCGCGCAAAATCATGCCCGCGCCCCCATCCGGCCATTGACCCATTTTTCAGCGCTGCCGACAATCGCCACCAGCACGGCGGCAAGGCCCGCAGCGATGAACAGCGCCGCCCATATCTGCACCGTCTGGCCGTTATAGGAGCCGGTGAGCAGACGCACGCCGAGTCCCCCGCCCGAGGCGTTGGAGAGTTCGGCGACGACGGCACCGATCAGTGAAATGGCGATGCCGACCTTCATCGAGGCAAAGAGGAATGGCATGGCGGCCGGCCAGCGCAGCTTCCAGAAGGTCTGCCAGGCATTGGCATCATAGGTGCGCATGAGATCAAGCTGGATGGCCTCGGGCGAGCGCAGCCCCTTGACCATGCCGACCACC
>NZ_CAJXJS010000009.1 GCF_913055165.1 uncultured Devosia sp. | reverse complement strand
CGCCCGAAGCAAGGCATAGGCGCCCACCTTGGTCAGCAATCCGGCAAACAGTGCGGAAATGGCCGCGGGCGGCGTGTGATAGGAGGCCGGCAGCCAGGCGTTCACCGGGAATGCCGCCGCCTTCATGCCGAAGGCGAGCATCAGCAGCGCCGCCACCCCGGCCATGGCCGCGGGGTTGGCCGCCGGCGCCACGCGCATGATGTCCGACATGTTGAGCGTGCCCAGAAGCCCGTAAAGCAGGCCGAGCGCCAGAAGAAAGAAGGTCGTGGCCAGGAAATTGAGGAAGCCATACTTGATGGCCCCATCCAGCTGCAACGGGCGGTTGCCCTGCACGATCAGCCCGAAGGACGCGATCAGCATCACCTCGAACCACACATAGAGGTTGAACAAATCCCCGGTGAGGAACGCCCCGGTCACCCCCGCCAGCAGCAGCAGCACCATGGGGTGGAAGGCATCGCGCCCATCGGCACCGGCGCGATCGAGTTCGGCATAAAGCAGCACCATCAGCGTCACGAGGGCGGCAGCAAGCGCAAAGCCGGCACCGAATATGTCAGCTGTCAGGCTGATCCCGAAGGGCGGAAGCCACCGGCCCATGGTCATGCTCACCGGGCCATTGGCCAATATTTCGATCAGCAATGCGATTTCGCAGGCGATGATCCCGAGCACGACCAGGACCGCCCCCATCAGGGGCGTGCCATTGCTGCGACGGAACATCATCAGCCCGGCGGCGCCCATCAGCGCCAGGGCAATGGGCAGGACGATGACCCAGTCGGCCGCCGGCGTTACCGTCTCGAGCATGGCCTGTGGCAGGTCGGATGCGGGCGTGGAAGTGGCCATATGATCAATAGCTCAGCGGCGGATTGGGGGCGTTTTCGGGTTCGGCCAGGCGCATGGTATCCGTATTGTCGGCGTCCAGGCTCTGATAGGCGCGGAAGGCCAGCACCAGCAGGAAGGCGAACATGGAAAAGCCAATCACGATTGCGGTCAGGATGAGGGCCTGAGGCAGGGGATTGGCAATCGGGCCGGCCGGCACCTCCATGCCGTCGGGCACGATTGGCGCCACCTCGCGCGTCAACCGACCTGCCGTAAAGATCAGCAGCAGCACGCCATTGCCGAATATGGTCAGGCCAATGAGCATGCGGATGACCGACCGCGACAGCAGCAGGTAGGTACCGATGGCGATAAACAGGCCCACCAGGGCGGCGAGGACATATTCCATTCTTAGAGATCCTCCTCGCGATCGCTTTCCAGGGATAGGGCGATGGCCGACAGGGTGCCGAACACCACGCAATAGACCCCGAGATCGAAGAACAGTGGCGTTGAGAGCGGGATGATGCTGTTGCCGAATTCCACATAGAACCAGATGCTGGTCATGAAGGGCGATCCGGTGAACAGGCTCGCCAGGCCCGAGATGCCGGCAAGCACAACGCCAAAGCCCGCCACTGCCATGGGGTCGAAACGCAAGGAACGTCTCACAGTATTTACCCCTGCGGCCATGCCGAACACCGCGATGGATGCCGCCGCGATCAACCCGCCAATGAAGCCGCCGCCGGGCTCATTGTGGCCGCGCAGCGTCACATAGACCGAGAACACCAGCATGATGGCGACGATCAGCGGCGCCAGCGTGCGGAAGATGACCGTATTCATGATGCCGCCTTCCTTGGTTTGCGAACGCGCTTCTTACCTTCGGCGCCAGCCGGTGCGGCCGCCGGCTTGCGCTGCCGGCGCAGCAGCGCCAGAACAGCCATGCCCGCGCCCATCACCACCGCGATCTCGCCGAGCGTATCGAAGCCGCGATAATCGACCAGGATCACGTTGACGATGTTGTGCCCGTGGGCAATCGGCACGCTGGTGGCCGTGAAGAAATCGGACAGCCGCGTATCGAGCGTGCCGTTCAGCACCAGCATGAGCAACAGGCTCACGCCAAGGCCGCACACAACCGCCAGGGTTCCGTCCCGCGCCCAGTCTTCAAAGGGCCGGTGATCGCGCTGGTCCAGCCGCAGCCGGGTCATGACGAAGGTCAGCACGACGACCGAGAGAATCTCGACCATGAGCTGGGTGAAGGCAAGGTCCGGCGCGCCGAACAGCAGGAAGATCAGGGCAACAGCGGTGCCCTGCGCTCCCAGCGAAAGGATGGCGATCAACCGCGACGGCGCGATTACCACTGCTGCCAGCCCGAGCACGGCCAAGGCCAGGACGCCCCACTCATAGGGCGCAAGATCGGGCGGCACCAGGCGCCGGCTCCAGTCTCCCAGTTCCGCCGTGGGCACCAGCCAGTCAAAACCACCCCAGATCAGCATGGGACCGAACAGGGCCACTGCCAGGGCACCAAACACGATCACCAGATAGAATTCGAGCTGGCCGTGATGCAGGAGGCGCGTCACCGCGCCGGAGAACCGGATCAGGCTGAACATGACGGCATCGAAGACCGTGTCGGCGGTCCAGCCGAGGGCCTTGTCGAAGCGCCGCAGAACTGTGCGGATGGCATCGGCCTGGCGGTAGACCAGAATGCCCAGCACCCAGGTCAGCACCGAGAGCCAGAGCAAGAGGCTGGTGACATCCAGCGCCAGGGTCAAATGGCTCTCGACGGCGCGGCCCAGAATGGCGGAAGCGCCGGGCACCAGCACTTCGTGTCCCAGCCAGTCGGGCAGGATGCCGGCCACGACGCCGCCGGCACCGAGCAGAATGGGACCAGCCAGCATGGCGATGGGCGCTTCATGGGCCTTTTTGGGCGTTGCCACCGCCTCCCCGAGAAACGGCCGGATCATCACCAAAAGCGCCACGCCCGCCAGCATGGCGTTGCCGGCGATCAGCACGATCATCACCAGGATGGCCGTCCATTCGCCGCTCATCAGCCCCAGATACATTTCTTCCTTGGCGAAATAGCCAATGGTCAGGGGTAAGCCGACCATGGAGAGGGCCGCCAATGCCGCACCGATGAAGGTCACCGGCATTTTCTCCGCAAGGCCGCCCAGGGCGGTAATCTCGCGCGTTCCCGCCTCGTGATCGATGGCGCCGGCCACCATGAAAAGGCCGGCCTTGTAGAAGGCGTGGGCGACGAAATAAACGACCATGGCGGCGATGGCGTAGGTGCTGCCCAGGCCAATCAGCAACACCAACAGCCCCAGCGAAGCAATCGTGGTCTGGGCCAGGATCTGCTTCAGATCAGTCTGCTTGAGCGCCCCAAGCGCACCCCAGATCAGGGTCACCCCGCCAAAGACGACCAACAGATTTGTCCAGACATCGGTGCCGCCCAGCGATGGCGTCATGCGGGCGAGGAGATAGACGCCCGCCTGCACCATGGTGGCGGAGTGCAGGAAGGCCGAAACCGGCGTTGGCGCTTCCATCGCATTGGGTAGCCAGAAATGCAGCGGGAATTGCGCGGACTTGGTGAAGGCCGCCCCCAGGAAGCAGATCAGCACCAGAAGATAGAGGTCGCTGCCGCGCAGCACCTCGCCCATCTCACGCACCGCGCTCAATTCCCAGCTTCCGGCCAGTTGATAGACCAGGATAGCTCCTGCCAGCAGGAACATGCCGCCGATATTGGTGATGACCAGCGCCTGGATGGCGCCGCGTCGCGCCGCCTGGCGTGAATGGTCGAAGCCGATCAGGAGGAAGGAGGTAACCGAGGTCAGTTCCCAGAACAGGAAGAGCGCGAGCAGGCTGTCCGCCAGCACCAGCCCCAGCATGGCGCCCATGAAGGCCAGCATGAAGCCCAGAAACCGGCCCTGATGATGGTGCCCCTTGAGATAGGCGCCCGAGTACAGAATGATCAGCGTGCCGACACCGGAAATGGTCAGCGCGAAGATCAGGCTGAGCCCATCCACCAGGAAAGACAGGTTGATGCCATAGGCGGCGATCCACTCCATGGAACTTGCCACCGCATGGCCATGAATGACGGTGTCGGCGAAGCCCAGCAGATAGATGAAGATACTCGCCGGGACGATGGCCAATATCCAACCGGCAAATGCCCCCGCAAAACGCTGGATGAACGGCGCCAGGATGGCAGCCACGAAGGGCGCAACGGCAGCAAGCCCAATGCCTGCTTCAAGAGACGACCCCAATGCTGCCACTCCTCTCCCGCCCATGGGCGATTCCGTTGGATTTGGCTTGCGACCTTACTGATTGGGGCCGGGGGAACAAGCGGAATCGGATTGGGTGCGACCATAGGGCCATGGACTTTTGGCGCGGCGAGGGGCTGGCAAAGCCGCCCCTGGCGGCCTATGTCCTGAGGCGAATTCCTGCGGCGGCAGGTCCTGCCGCGTTTCCGGAGACATCATGACCAAAGCCCCCCCGCCCGTCGCCAAGCGCATCGCCTCCAGCCACACGCATCACAACGTGACCCGTGAAGATCCCTATGCGTGGCTGCGCGCAGAAAACTGGCAGGAGGTGATGCAAAAGCCCGAAACGCTGGACGGGGAAATCCGGGCCTATCTTGAAGCCGAAAACGCCTTCTACGAGGCCGAATTCGGCAAGCCGACAGCCGAACTCCAGGACCGGATCTATAAGGAGATCCGCGGTCGCATCAAGGAAGACGACAGCGGGGTACCGTCGCCCCACGGGCCCTGGGCCTACAACACGCGCATGCTTGAGGGCAAGCAATACCCCCTTATCGTCCGCACCCCGCGCGATGGCGGCGCGGAAACGATCCTGCTCGACTGCAATGTCGAGGCCGGCGAGGGTTATTTTGGCTTTGCGGGCGCCAGCCACGATCCTTCGCATCGCACCCTGGCCTGGGCCGCTGACCGTGCCGGCTCGGAATATTACGACATCGTCCTGCGCGACATCGAAACCGGCAAGGACAGCGATGAGGTAATCCGGCAGACGGCCGGGTCCTATGTCTGGTCCAATGACAGCCGCTCCATCTACTACACCGAATATGATGACAATCACCGTCCGTTCCGCATTCGGCGGCATGACATCGGGACGACGCAGGCCGAAGATCCGATCATCTATGAGGAGAAGGACCCCGGCTTCTTTGTCGGCGTCGGCAAGACGCAGTCGGACAAGTTCATCGTCATCGACGCCCATGACCATCAGACCAGTGAAGTCTGGCTGATAGACGCCGAAGCCGGTGGCGAGCCGCGTCTGGTCGCCCCGCGCCTGACGGATCGCGAATATGAGCTCGAAGAGCGCGAGGGCCTGCTCTACATCCGGACCAATGCGGATGGCGCGGAGGACTACAAGATCGTCACCGTCGCCGCCGATGACCCTTCTGCCGAGAACTGGACCGATCTGGTGCCGCATCGGGAGGGCGTCCTCATCCTCGACCTGGCCGTTCTGGCCAACCACATGCTGCGGCTCGAACGCGAGGACGGCCTGCCGCGGATTGTTGTGCGCGACCTGCGAACCGGCAAGGAGGAGGTCGTCGGCTTTGACGAGGAAGCCTATTCGCTCGGCATGTCGACCGGCTATGAGTTCGACACCACCGTCTTCCGCCTGACCTATTCTTCGCCCACCACGCCCAGCCAGGTCTTCGATGTCGACCTTGAGACTGGCCAGCGCACGCTGCTCAAGACCCAGGAAGTGCCGTCGGGCCACGATCCCGCCAACTATGAAACCAGGCGCCTGTTTGCCACGGCATCGGATGGCGAGCAGGTGCCGGTCACCTTGCTCTACCGCAAGGGCATCCAACTTGACGGCTCCAACCCGACCCTTCTTTACGGTTACGGGGCCTATGGCATGTCGATGCCGGCGGCCTTCTCGGTCTCGGTGCTGTCTCTGGTCGATCGCGGCTTCGTCTATGCCACTGCCCATATCCGCGGCGGCATGGAAAAGGGCTATCGCTGGTACCGCAACGGGCGCCGCGAACATAAGCCCAACAGCTTCACCGATTTCATTGCCGCCGCCGAGATGCTGATAGCGGCGGGATACACCAGCAAGGGCCGCATCATTGCCCATGGTGGCTCCGCCGGCGGCATGCTGATGGGGGCGATCGCCAATCTCAGGCCCGACCTGTGGGGCGGCGTCATTGCCCAGGTGCCCTTCGTGGACGTGCTCAACACTATGCTCGATGACACGCTGCCGCTCACTCCGCCGGAATGGCCGGAATGGGGCAACCCCATCACCAGCGCGGACGACTATCACCGCATCGCCGCCTATGCGCCCTATGAGGCGGTGACGGCGCAGGCCTACCCACCCATCTTTGCGCTGGCCGGCCTCACCGATCCGCGCGTGACCTATTGGGAGCCGGCCAAATGGGTGGCAAAGCTCAGGGCAACCAAGACCGGCGATGCACCATTGTATCTCAAGACCAATATGGGCGCGGGCCATGCCGGTGCTTCCGGCCGGTTCGACCGCCTCAAGGAAACCGCCCAGTGCTATGCCTTTGCAATAAAGTGCGTGGGATTGGACGGTTAGTTCCCGTCGCGACATTGTTGCGGCCACCGCATCTGCCTATAACCGGTCGCGAAATGCGGCTCTCGCCAGCGTCATCCTGAACCCCCAACGGAGGCTACAATGACCACTTTTGAACTGCCCGCCCTGCCCTATGCCTATGATGCGCTGGGCCCCTACATGTCGCAGGAGACTCTCGAGTATCACCACGACAAGCACCATCAGGCCTATGTG
Organism: uncultured Devosia sp.; assembly: GCF_913055165.1. GTDB lineage: Bacteria > Pseudomonadota > Alphaproteobacteria > Rhizobiales > Devosiaceae > Devosia. The sequence goes on along the minus strand of NZ_CAJXJS010000009.1, from coordinate 69,707 downwards.
ACCAACGGCAATAATCTGCTCAAGGACAGCGGCCTGGAGGGCAAGAGCCTGGAAGAAATCGTCAAGCAGAGCCACGGCAAGAATGCCGGCCTGTTCAACAATGCCGGCCAGCACTACAACCACATCCACTTCTGGAACTGGATGAAGCCCAATGGCGGTGGCAACAAGCTGCCGGGCAAGCTCGCGGCAGCCGTCGACAGCGATCTGGGCGGCTTTGACAAGCTGCGCGCCGATTTCATCGCCGCCGGCACCACCCAGTTCGGTTCCGGCTGGGCCTGGATCGCAGTGAAGGACGGCAAGCTCGAAGTCTCCAAGACCCCCAATGGCGAATCGCCTCTGGTCAATGGCGCCAGCCCGATCCTGGGCGTGGATGTGTGGGAGCACTCCTACTACATCGACTACCGTAATGCCCGCCCGAAATACCTCGAAGCCTGGTTCGACAACCTGGTGAACTGGGAATACGTAGAGAAGATGTTCGAGGAAGCCACCGCCTGATCTGGGCGCATCCTCATCCGATCAGCGGCGGGAGCAATCCCGCCGCTTTTGTTTGCGCCCGCCCCCGGGTTTACCCTTCCACCATTCTCTCTTGAGAACCGGAACCGCGCGCTTCTTTCCGCCGTTGGGCTATGTTAACGAAGCCTTAACGACAAAAAGGGGCACTCGTGACACCAGCGGGCAAAACCATTGCCATTCTGGCCGCAAATCCGGCCCTCAGCGCCTTGCTGACCATGGTGCTGGCGGGCGACTCACGCCTGCGCGTCCGCCCCTTCGACAGCGAGGCGGAACTGTTCGCCTATATGGGAATCGCGCCGCTGGACATGCTGGTGGTCGATTTCGACCGCGAGGGCCGCCCGGCCTATGAAATGGTCGAGGCCATCCGCCTTGATCCCTCGCTCGTCTCGCGGGACCTGCCCGTCATCGCCATGACCCGCGCCGTCACCCCGCCCATGCGCCAGCAGGCCATCAGCGCCGGCATCGACGAGGTCCTGGTCAAGCCCATGTCCCCACGATATCTGCTGCAGCGCGTCCAGGCGCGCCTCCTCAAGCGCAGCGTGGTCGGTGCCCTGGGCTTCGGCTATCGCGGGCCGGAGCGGCGCAATCGCGTGCCCATGCGGACGCCTGAGCCGCATCCCGGCCGGCGCTATACCGACAATGTCGTGCCGCTGTTTCCCGACCGGCGCGCCGCCCGGCCGGACAATACGCCGCTCGCCTAGCGCGCCTGGTCGCTGACCCAGGACACCTTGTTCCACAAATCCTCGACCGAGTCGGCGAACTGCACCTTGCGGTCATAGCCGGCCACGGACGCGGCGAGAACGTCGGTGGCAAAGCCGCGCAGCACCTCGAAGGCGCGATGGCGGTTGAGCATCACCACCGGCCGCGGCGGACCGGCCGCCCAGCTTCCGAACAGCGCCGATACCGAGGCCAGCGATCCCGGCAGCGCAACGAAGACCGATGCGGCGCCGGCAAGGTGGGCCAGTCGCTCCGCCCGATCCGGCAGCACGGTGATCGGCACCTCGCCCAGCGCCTGCGGCACCTTGATGCTCGCATCGGCAATGATCTCCACGGTCCCGCCCGCGGTTCGGGCCGCGGTAATCAGCGGCACCGGCAAGGCGCCCTGTTCGGCCAGGCAGAGCATGCGGGCGCCCTTGCGCGCAAATATGCGGCCCGCCTCGCCCATCAGGCTCGCCCGCTCGGGATCGCCCGGCCCCTTGTCGGAGGCGAAGAATGCCACTGTCAGGCCGGGCTTGCTCGGAGATGTCATGTCAGCGCCGCCCTTTCAGCCCGCCAAGGATGCCGCGCACCAGTTCCCGGCCCAGAGTATTGGCCACGGTGCGGGCAAAGGAGGTCATCGCCGCCTCGGTGAGCGACTGCCGGGTGCTGCGCCTCGGGGCAGCAGCGCGCTCGGCCCGGGCGCGCTCCTCGGCCAGCTGCTCCGCTTCGGCCCGTTGGGCTTCTTCATAGGCGGCCCGTTCGTCGGCGAGCTGCTTGTCGCGGGCCCGCTTGTGCAGCACTTCAAAGGCTGATTCGCGATCGAGCACCGTGTCATAGAGGCTCCCCACCGGCGAATTGGCCAAGGTCGCGTCGCGTTCGGCCGGCGAGATGGGCCCCACCTGCGCAGATGGCGGGCGAATGAAGGTGCGGCCCACCATGGAGGGCACGCCCTTGTCCTCCAGCACCGATACCAGCGCCTCGCCAATGCCGAGTTGGGTAATGGCCTCCTCCGTGGAGAAGGCGGGGTTGGGCCGGAAGGTTTCGGCGGCCACTCGCACCGCTTTCTGTTCGCGCGGCGTATAGGCCCTCAAGGCATGCTGGACGCGATTGGCCAGTTGCGCCAGCACGCTTTCGGGAATGTCGACCGGGTTCTGGGTGACGAAATAGACCCCCACGCCCTTGGAGCGGATCAGCTTGACGACCTGCTCGACCTTATCGATCAGCGCCTTGGGCGCGTCGTCGAACAGCAGATGCGCCTCATCGAAGAAGAACACGAGCTTCGGCTTGTCCGGGTCTCCCACCTCGGGCAGTTCCTCGAACAGTTCCGAAAGCAGCCACAACAGAAACGTGGCGTAAAGGCGCGGCGCCTGCATCAGATGGTCGGCCGCCAGGATGGAAACGACGCCGCGCCCATCCGCGTCCGTACGCATCAGATCGGCAATGGTCAAAGCCCGCTCGCCGAAGAAATTGTCTGCCCCCTGCTGCTCGAGCACCAGCAGCGCACGCTGGATAGCACCGATCGAGGCGGTCGTGACATTGCCGTAGCGGGCAGAAATCTCCTTGGCCCTCTCCTGGACTTCGACCAGCAAGGCGCGCAGATCCTTCAGATCGAGCAGCAGCAGGCCTTCCTCATCGGCAACGCGGAAGGCAATGTTGAGCACACCCTCCTGGGTGTCGTTGAGGTCGAGAATGCGGCTCAGCAGCACGGGCCCCATCTCCGAAATGGTGGCACGTACCGGATGGCCCTGCTTGCCGAACAGATCCCAGAAGATGACCGGATAGACGTCGTCGGCGAAATCGGAGAAACCGATATCCTCCGCGCGCTTGAGCTGCCAGTCCTTGGCCTTGCCCATGCGGGAGATGCCGGACAGGTCACCCTTGATGTCGGCCGCGAACACCGGCACGCCCGCGGCGGAAAACCCCTCCGCCAGCACCTGCAGGCTCACCGTCTTGCCGGTCCCCGTCGCGCCGGTAATCAGCCCGTGGCGGTTGGCATATTTGAGCTTGAGATATTCCGGCCTGTCGCTCACGCCCAAGAATATGCTGCCGTCCACGAGCATGCCGCACCGCCTGTTGTCTGTTGCTGCGCTTTTATAGCCAGGGGCCGAGGGCCCGAACAAGCGAAGAGGACGCCCCTTGTTCACCAAGCTGACGGCTTGGCCTCGCAATGCCCCGCCTGTGTTGGCAAAATGTCAGCATGCAAAACCTCACCAAAGCCAATCGCCGGCAGGTTCTTCTCGGTCTCGCCGGGGCCAGCATGACGGCGCCCGCCCTTGCGCAGACCGATTCTCTCTTGCCCGAGAGCGAAGCTGACCAGTCATCTGCGCTGCAAACGGCGCTGCATATCGCCACCGGCACTGGCCATCTGCGCCTGCCAGCGGGCCGGTTCCGCGTCGCAGGCATCCGCTTTCCAGGCAATCTTGTTGTCGAGGGCGTACCCGGCGCGACCTGGCTGGTGGCCAGCGGCGCTCCAGTGGGGGCGGTGGCTGGGGTTTCCAACGTCGTGCTCCGCGATATCGGCTTTGCTGGGGATAGCGGTCCGGCGGCCCTGTTCGACATCGAATCCAGCACCGCCATTACCCTCGAGCGCTGTGCCTTCCGGGACAGCCCCGGCACCGGGCTGGGGCTCTTCGCGGCCGAAGCGACCATCCGCGATTGCGATTTTGAAGGTCACGGGGACGCGGCCATCCACGCCCTGGACAATGCAGGCGTCCTGATCACCGGCAATCGCATCACCCGCTGCGGCAATGCCGGCATCCGCGTCTGGCAATCGCAAAGCGGACCCGATGGCACGATCGTCGTCAACAACCGCATCTCGAACATTGACTGGCGCGGCGGCGGCAATGGCCAGAATGGCAATGGCGTCAATGTCTATCTGGCCGACGAAGTCATCGTCGCGGACAATCACATCTCCGATTGCGCCTTCACCGCGATCCGGCTCAATACGACGCGGAACACGCAGGTGTCGGGCAATCAGTGTTTCACCTCGGGCGAAGTGGCCATTTTTTCCGAGTTTGGCTTTTCCGGTTCGGTCATTGCCCAGAACATCGTCGATGGCGCGGCCGGGGGCATTTCCATCACCAACATGGACACTGGCGGAGAAGTGGCGGTCTGTACCGGCAATATCGTGCGGAACATAACGCCGCGCTCCGAGGTCAATCCGGACACCACCCCATTCGGCATCTATGCAGAGGCTGAGGTGGCCGTCAGCGGCAATACTGTCGAAAACGTCCCCGGCGTTGCCATTGGCGCCGGCTGGGGCCCCTATCTGCGCAATGTTGCTGTCACCGGCAATGTCGTGACGGCAAGCCGTATCGGTATCGGCGTCAGCGTCGCAGACGGCGCCGGTGCCGTCACTCTTTCGGGCAATCTGCTCACCGATTGCGACTATCCCATTGCCGGCCTTGCCTGGTCAGAACTCATCGAAGGCGATCTCGCCGCCGCGGTGCAGAATTATCCGCATGTGACCATCCTCTAGGGCCAGGGCCGCGTCCCCGCGGCAGCGCGCCCGATCGAAAACTTGCCATTTGGCAATAATTCTCCTATTTATTGCCAAAGGAGAATGCCATGCTGCATGAATTGCCGCGCACCCAGGCCATTCCGGAGACTTCCGCGCTCACCGAGGCGGAAGCGGCGGCCATGGCGCGCGCCGTGGTCCGCCTGTTCGAGCACTGGCAATTGAGCGATGCAGAGGCGCGCGACATCCTCGGCGGTCTGGCCGCCCGGACCTTTGCCCGCTGGAAGTCCGGCGAGCCGGGCCGCATCGATCGCGATCTGGCAACGCGCCTATCGCTCCTGATGGGCATTCACAAAGGGCTGCGTTATCTCTTCACCGATCCCGCGCGCGGCTATGCCTGGGTCAAAAAGCCTAATACCGCCCTTGGCGGCCGCTCGCCCGTGGAGGTCATGCGCGACGGCAGCATTTTCGCGCTGGCGCGCGTCCGTCACTATCTCGATGCGGAGCGTGGCGGCTGGTGACCCCTGCCCTACCCGTCACCCACACGGTCTGGCCGCGGGCCTACCGGCTCATCCGCTCGATCCATCCGCCGATTGACCTGTTCGAGGACATTGCCGACCCGCGCGACTGGGAAGCACTGGCCTCGGCGGAATCCAAGACCAATCCCCGCCTGTGGGAGCATCTGGGTCACCTCGACCTGGTGCCGCCACAGCGCAGGGTTGGCGGCCCCGGCGCCAGCTATCTCATGGCGCCCTTCGTCCATGTCAGCCGCGACCGCCCGGGCCGGTTCACCGATGGCAGCTATGGTGTCTACAGCGCCGGAAATGCCGAGGAGGTCGCCATTCGCGAAGTTGCCCATCATCATGGGCGCGCCATGGCCGCCAGCGCTGAACCGCCTGGCTGGACCTCGCAATTCCGCATGCTGGTCAATCACTTGGACCTCGACCTGCATGACGCGCGCGTCTTCGCGCGCTACCACCAGCCCGACGATTATGCCCCCTCGCAGGCCCTTGCCCGCGACCTTCGCCGCAATGGCAGCAATGGCATCGTCTACAACAGTGTCCGCTGCCCGGGCGGCGAGTGCGCCGCCATTTTCTGGCCGGATCTCATCCCCGCCCCGGTGCAGGCCGAGCATTTCGACTATCATTGGGACGGACAGCGGGTCGATCGCATCCGCAACTGCGGAACAGGAATCATCTACGGGCTTTGAGAGGAAGAGGCAGCGCCGTCCCTAAATCCCCGCGGCCCGCATTTCTCCCACCACGGTCCCGCGCACATTCTTGATCGGCTGGCGCACGAACTGCTCGAGAACGGTCCTTTGGCTGTCGTCGGGATCGGCATATTTGAGCAGAAGCGCTGCCACCATCACATGGCTGGCGACCATATTGCCGTCGTCGCATTTGAGCGCATAGCCCCAGCCCTTGTCGCGAATGGCGCCGCACTGCACGCCCTCGGCCCCACCCTTCTGCATGACGCGCCCCTGGAAGGCCTCCATGACCAGCGTGTCGAGATGTCCGGTCCCGGCGACCAGGTGCGGATGGCTGGTTGCCGCATCGAACAATTGCTGTGCACCGGCAGCATGGCCGGCATCAAGGCCGACGCCGGTGGCCATGCGCGCGAAGCCCCGGGCCCAGGCGCGCAAAGGCGCCGCCCAGGTGGGAATGGAGCATCCATCGATACCGCAGCGGTCCTCGGTCAGGTCCTCGCCGATCACATATTCCACGGCGGCCCGCACCGCCTTTTGCACATCATGCTCGCGCCCCACATAGCCGCTGGTTGGCACGCCCATGGCCAGCGCCACGCTCAGCATGCCCGAATGCTTGCCCGAGCAATTGTTGTGCAGCGCGCTGGGCTCCTTTCCAGCTTCGCGCAAGTCCTGTCGCGCCTTGTCATTGGTCGGTTGATGGGCGCCGCATTCAAGATCGTCCACCGACAGGCCCATGCGGTCGAGGAAGTGGGCGACATTGTCCACATGCTCATCCTCGCCATGGTGCGAGGCGCAGGCCAGGGCCAGTTCTTCCGGGCTATGATGGAAACGGTCGACGGCATGCCGATCGAAAATCGCTAGCGCCTGCATGGACTTGATGGCAGAGCGTGGGAACACCGGCCGCTCGACGTCGCCGCTTGAGGCAATGACCCTGCTGTCCGCGTCCACAATGATATAGGCGCCCCGATGTCTGTTTTCGACCCAGTTGCCGCGTACGGCCTCGGCGAGAATTGGGTTGGCGTCCATGCAAAAAAACTCCGGTCTCTGGCTGATCAACACGAACAGCAAGAGCACCGGAGAAAGTCAACATGCATGGGTTGGAGGTACGCAGTACAAATTGGGGGTGGCTGGCGCCTAGATGTCCCAGTCCTCGACCGGAACCAGAAAACGGGAATTGACCCAGCCCTTGGTCTGGCCGCGCTCCACAAGGCACCAGTCCGAGCTGTTTTCAACTTCAATGCAGCGTTCCACCCAAACATGCAGGCCGGGCGCGAAGCTGCCGACTTTCTGGGAATAGCTCGCCGGCCATTTGCGGACATTGAGCCGGTCCCATTCGGCGACGCCGGTCACCTGCCCCAGCGTATCGACCTGGTAGCCAGCGGCCATTGCCGGTTGCACCGCAAAGGCGGCGGCCGAGGTGATGATCAGGCCGCACAGGGCGGCGACGAGAACTTTTTCCTGTGCCTTGTTCATTGGAATGCCCTCCGAAACTTTCGTGTTGGCATGACCCTGGCACCCCGCCTTTGAACCGATGCTGATCTGGGCGTTCAGATATCGTTCATCTTGGGGTGCCTGGGCCCGGTCCTGGGTCAGTTCATGTCCCGCTGATGGACGTAGAGGATGATGCTGTTATTGCCGCCAAAGCGCAGGGAGACGACGTCATACTGGTCATAACCCTTGGCTTCGAGGGCCGTCATGAGCGTGCGGTTCCGAGCAATGGGCTCGCGCAATACATTGACATTGCCGTCAAGGAACAGCGTTCCATAGTTGTTCCGGCCGTAGACGGTGCGATCTTCACAAATGGGATGAAGATAGACCTTCCGATCGTGAATGCCCTGGATATCGAAGACATTGACGCTGCGCATATGGCCCATATCATCTGCACAATCGTGGTCGGTGTGCGAGACGGGATAGTTCGGGCCGCCCGGAATATTTGCTGCCAGGAACTGGGCAGCGCTGGGCAGTGTGGTGGTCGCGGTAGCAAGTCCGGCGACCAGGATCATGGTGGTGAGCTTGATCATTCTGGTTACTCCTCAATTGATTGAAGCGGCCGTTCCCCGGTCCGCACCCCGATGCAAGCACCGAGCTTGAGGGATGTTTTGCGCCCGCCCGCTTGAACAGGCGCTGAGAGGCGCATTCATCTTTTGTTAACGGATCAGATTGGCGCGGACTGTTGGCAGCGGCCGCGTTCCGCAATAGGCTTGAGGGTAAGGAGCGCGGAAAATTCGCGTTGAATATGAGGAGGTTCGAATGACCAAGGTTCTGGTGACCGGTGGCAGTGGCAAGTTGGGCAAGGCGGTACTGCGCGATCTGGTGGAGCATGGCTACGACGTCCTCAACATCGATCAGCAGGCCCTTGGCGAGCCCATTTGCCCCAGCGTCCGCGTTGACCTGACGAATTTTGGCGAGGTGGCTAGCGCGATCCTCGGGGGCGTTGATGAACGCGGCGGACCGTTCGAAGCGGTGGTCCATCTGGCCGCCATCCCTGCTCCAGGTCTGGCCGCCAATCCGCGAACTCTCTCGAACAATGTCACCTCGAGCTACAATGTCTTCGAGACCTGTCGCCTGGCCGGGATCAAGAACGTCGTCTTCGCTTCAAGCGAAACCGTTCTGGGCCTGCCCTTCGACAATCCCCCGCCCTATGCACCGGTCGACGAAGAGTATTTTCCGCGGCCCGAGAGCGCCTATTCCCTCGGCAAACTGCTCGATGAAACCATGGCGGCCCAGTTCTGCCGCTGGGATCCGGACCTGCGGATGGTCGGTCTGCGCTTCTCCAATGTGATGTATCCGGAAGACTACAAGGCCTTCCCGGCCTTTGACAGCGACCCTCGGAAGCGCAAGTGGAATCTGTGGGCTTATATTGACGCGCGCGATGGCGCACAGGCAGTCCGCCGCGCCATCCAGGCCGATTTCAAGGGTTTCGAAGCTTTCATCATCGCCAACGCCGATTCAGTGATGACCCGCTCCAACGTATCGTTGCTGGCCGAGGTCTTTCCCGGGGTCGAGCAAAAGGGCAACATCTCGACCAACGGCACTCTGCTATCCATCGAGAAAGCCAAGCGCATGCTCGGCTATTCGCCGCAGTTCAGCTGGCGCACTGAACTCAAATAGGTCCGGACCGGCTCGGCATGCTATCGGCAAGCTGATTTGCATCGCAAACGTGCACTTTCTGCCCTTGCGCTTTTTGTGTGCAGCGGCATAACTGCCGTCGATGCCGAGCCCTGACCTGTCCATCCTGATCATCGACGAGAATCGCATTCGCGCCTCGATCATCGAGGAAGGTCTGCGCGAGGCCGGTTATGCCCGCGTCGCAGTCATCCATGACGTCAACGAGGTCGGGCGCACCATTGCCTCGGCCATGCCCGACGTCATTTTCATCGACCTGGAAAACCCCAAACGCGACACGCTCGAGCATTTCTTTTCGCTCAGCCGCGCCATCCAGCGCCCCATCGCCATGTTCGTGGATCGCTCAGACGGCACGATGATCGAGAAGGCGGTGGAGGCGGGTGTTTCCGCCTATGTGGTGGACGGCCTGAAGAAGGAACGCGTCAAGCCGATCCTCGATATGGCCATCTCCCGCTTCAACGCCTTCTCGCGCCTGACTCGCGAGCTGGAGGAAGCCCGCAGCGCGTTGGAGGAGCGCAAGATCATCGATCAGGCAAAGGGTATCCTGATGAAGACCAGGGGCCTGAGCGAGCCCGACGCCTATGCCTTGTTGCGCAAGACTGCGATGAATCAGAACCGGCGACTGATCGATATTGCGCAGAGCCTGATTACCGCCGCCAATCTGCTTGGGCCATAGGAGCGTCTCGGCCATGTCCCTGCCCCATCTCACCGCTGGCTTCCTTCCCCTGCTCGACAGTGCCTTGCTGGTACTCGCTCATGAACTGGGCATCGCAGAAGACGAGGGGTTCACGCTCGGGCTGACGCGGGAGTCTTCCTGGGCCAATATCAGAGACCGCACGGCACTGGGCCATTTCGACATGGCCTTGGTGCTGGCGCCCATGCCGATCGCCGCCAATCTCGGCCTTACACCCATCGCCACGCCCATGATCGCGCCGGTGATGACTGGGCTGGGCAACAATGCCATCACGGTGAGTGCGGAAATATGGGCCGCAATGTCCGACGCTGGAGCACCAGGCGATCTGGCAGCAGGCCCTGCCGGCAAGGCTTTGGCCCAAGTCGTCCGCACCACACCCCGCAAATTACGCTTTGGCGTGGTGCACCAGACCTCCTCCCACAATTACGAATTGCGCTACTGGCTCGCGGCCAGCGGCATCAGACCGGATCACGACATCGAAATCGTGGTCCTGCCGCCACCTTTGCTGCCCGAAGCCCTGGGCGCCGGGGGACTGGACGGCTATTGCGTCGGCGAACCCTGGAACAGCGTCGGTGTCGCCAGGTTCGGGGCGCGCATCGCCACAACCAAGTCCAATATCTGGCAATGGAGTCCCGACAAGGCCATGGGCATGCGCGCCGACTGGGCCAAGCAGAATCCTGAGCTGGTTGCCGCCACTATCCGCGCCATCTACCGGGCCGGACTGTGGTGCGAAAAAGAAGAGAACCGCATGGAGGCGGCCAGGATCATGTCCGCTCCCGCCTATCTGAACCAGCCGGTAGAGATTGTCGCCCGTGCCCTGACCGGGCAGATCGATGGCGGCACCAAAATCGTGAGCCTGTCGGACTTCTACGTGCCCCATGCGGGGGCCGCCAACTTCCCTTGGAAGAGCCATGCGCTGTGGTACTACAGCCAGATGGTGCGCTGGGGGGAAGTTCAGCCCAGCCGCGCCAAAGCAGAAGCCGCTGCCGCCACCTTCCGCCCCGATCTCTATCGGGAAGCCGTGCGATCGCTGGGCGCCGCCGCGCCAATCGATGACTACCGACGCGAAGGAGACAAGGGCGAAGCCCATCTCGTGCCTTCTTCCGACGGCACCGTTGAACTGGGTCCGAACCGCTTCTTCGATGGAGGAACGTTCGACCCCGACGCCGTCGATGCCTACATCTCCGCTCAGACCGGAAACGTTTGACTACAATTTCCTCAGTCTTGGTTTGTGCACAATTTTCGATCACAAAGCTGATCGCATTGGCACAGGGGGCCGACAACTAGCGATTTGCCCCGAGCCCGAAGCAAGCACCAATCCCCTACAGGACAACAATTTTTCTGGTTCGTGCGTATTTGGCACGCTTCATGCAATGAAAGTGGCGAATGAGCTCCTCCCAAGACGGCTCATAGCAAATCGGCGTCCGATGATGGGCGCTCCAAATGGCAAGGTCGCCAACTGGCAAGCGCCCGATCCTCGGACCGGTGCGCGGGCTCAGTTGGCGACCTTTGTGTTTGGAGCGTCACACAGAGCCGCCGGTTGTCGACACAACACGGAGACGATGATGACTGCGACTACCTGCCCCACGCCGCCAAGCCACCGCTTCGCGCCACTGCTGGCCGGCCTCGCGCTGGGCCTGATGGCCAGCACGGCCAGTTCGGCCGCCATGCTCGACGTGGAGAAAGACGAGCTCAAGTTCGGTTTCATCAAGCTCACTGACATGGCCCCGCTCGCCATTGCCTATGAGCTGGGTTATTTCGAGGATGAGGGTCTCTATGTGACCCTGGAGCCGCAGGCCAACTGGAAGGTGCTGCTGGACGGCGTCATCACAGGCGCGCTCGACGGCGCCCATATGCTGGCTGGACAACCGCTGGCGGCAACCATTGGCTACGGCACCGAAGCCCACATCGTCACCCCCTTCTCCATGGACCTCAACGGCAACGGCATCACCGTCTCCAATGCCGTGTGGGAACTGATGAAGCCGCATCTGGAAATGGATGGCGAGGGCAAGCCCGTGCATCCGATTTCCGCCGCGGCCCTCAAGCCGGTCATCGAAGAGTTCGACGCAGAAGGTCGCCCATTCAATCTGGGCATGGTCTTCCCCGTGTCGACCCACAATTACGAACTGCGCTACTGGCTGGCGGCCGGTGGCATCAATCCGGGCTACTATTCGCCCGAGGATGTATCCGGGCAGATCGCCGCCGATGCCTATCTTTCGGTCACCCCGCCGCCGCAAATGCCGGCCACCCTCGAAGCCGGCACCATTGATGGCTACGCTGTGGGCGAACCCTGGAACCAGGCGGCGGTGTTCAAGAAGATCGGCGTGCCGGTGATCACCGACTACGAAATATGGAAGAACAACCCCGAAAAGGTGTTCGGCATCACTGCCGAATTTGCCGAAACCAATCCCAACACGACCCTGGCCATCACCAAGGCGCTGATCCGGGCCGCCAAGTGGCTCGACGAAAACGACAATGCCAATCGCCAGGAAGCGGTGGAAATCCTGTCGCGCTCCGAATATGTCGGCGCCGACGCCGAAGTGATCGCAGCTTCCATGACCGGCACGTTCGAGTTCGAGGCTGGCGACGTGCGTGAAGTCCCGGACTTCAACGTCTTCTATCGCTACTACGCCACCTATCCTTACTACTCAGATGCCGTCTGGTACCTGACCCAGATGCGCCGCTGGGGCCAGATTTCCGAAGACCAGCCCGACAGCTGGTATGATGAAGTCGCCAAGTCGGTCTACAAACCCGAAATCTACCTCGAAGCTGCCCGTCTGCTGGTCGAGGAAGGCGTGGTTGACGAAGCTGATTTCCCCTGGGACTCGACTGGATATCGCGAGCCGACGGCCGAGTTCATCGACGGTGTCACCTATGACGGCACCCAGCCCAACGCCTATATCGACAGCCTTCCGATCGGCCTCAAGACCGGCGACAGCGTCGTCGGCGCCGAAGTGGTGGCCGCCAACTGACATCCTCGGGTGGCCGGCCAGCCGGCCACCCATCAGCCCTGAGGACCAAAGACATGACCCTTGCAAGCGAAGTTTCTGCCCCACAGGGCCAGCGACGGCAAAAACTGTTTTCCGCCATCAATCGATCGGCCGCCTGGCTCTCCGCCCTTGGCCTGGGCTGGCTGGTGCCACTGCTCAAGATTGCAGCCGGCGATGACCCGCGCGAACAGATGGGCGAGCTGCGTGACAGCCTGTTTTTCCCCGTTCTAGGCATCGCCGCCTTCCTTCTGGCTTGGGCGACCCTCGCGCCGCAGGTGCAGACATCGCTCGGCGCGATACCCGGCCCCGCTCAGGTCTGGGAACAGACTGGCGCCCTGTGGCAGGACCATCTGGCCGAACGGGAAAAGGAAGCCGAATTCTACGCCCGCCAGGACGAGCGCAATGCCGAGCTGGTGGCCGATGGCCGGGCCGATGACGTCAAGTGGCGCTCCTATACCGGCAAGCCTACCTATCTCGACCAGATCGTGACCTCGCTCAAGACCGTTGGCCTCGGCTTTCTGATCGCCACCATCATCGCCGTGCCGCTTGGCATTGCCTCGGGTCTCAGCAAGCCCTTCAACGGTGCGCTCAATCCGCTGGTGCAATTGTTCAAACCGGTTTCGCCGCTCGCCTGGCTGCCCATCGTGACCATGGTGGTCTCGGCGCTCTATGTCGATGCCAGCGACGCCTTCCCCAAGGCATTGGTGATTTCTGCCGTCACCGTCACCCTCTGCTCACTCTGGCCGACGCTGATCAATACCGCGCTGGGCGTGGCCTCGATCGACAAGGATCTGGTCAATGTCGGCAAGGTTCTGCAGCTATCGACGCCCACCACCATCACCAAGCTGGTCCTGCCTTCGGCCCTCCCCCTGATCTTCACCGGCCTTCGCCTGTCGCTCGGTGTTGGTTGGATGGTGCTGATCGCCGCCGAAATGCTGGCGCAGAACCCGGGCCTGGGCAAGTTCGTGTGGGACGAGTTCCAGAACGGCTCTTCCACCTCGCTGGCCCGCATCATCGTAGCCGTGCTCACCATCGGCATCATCGGCTTCCTGCTCGACCGGGTGATGTTCACCCTGCAGACCGCCTTTACCTTCTCCGGCAAGCGATAGGACCACGATATGGCCCCGATCCTGCAACTCTCGGACATTTCCAAGCACTATGGCGATGGGCCGAGGCGCGTCGACATCCTGGAAAACATCAACCTCTCGGTGGAGGATGGCGAGTTCGTCGCCATTCTCGGCTTCTCGGGGGCAGGCAAGACCACGCTGATCTCGATGATGGCGGGGTTGACCGAACCCGATCGGGGCGGCGTCATCTTCCGCGGCAAGGAGATCGATGGACCCGGGCCGGAGCGCGGCGTGGTGTTCCAGTCCTATTCGCTGATGCCTTGGCTCAGCGTGGCCGGCAATGTCGATCTGGCCATCAACGCCGTGCACAAGTCCCGCCCACGCAACGAAAGGCTGGAGCTGCGCCAGCGCTATGTGGAAATGGTGGGCCTCGGCCACGCGGCTGACCGGCGCCCGGCGGAACTCTCCGGCGGCATGCGACAACGCGTTGCCGTCGCCCGGGCCCTCGCCATGCAGCCCGAAGTTCTGCTGATGGACGAACCCCTTTCGGCTCTGGACGCGCTCACCCGCTCCAAGCTGCAGGATGAATTCGCGCAGATCTCGGAAGCCGAGAAGAAGACCATTATCCTGATCACCAACGACGTGGACGAGGCCATCCTGCTGGCTGATCGCGTGATCCCGCTGACACCCGGACCGGCGGCGACGCTGGGACCCGATTTCCGGGTCGACATCGAGCGTCCACGCGATCGTGCTGCGCTCAATGGTGATGACCGGTTCATCAAGCTGCGCCGCGAGATCACCGAATATCTCATGGATATCGGGGCCGCCCGCAACCAGTCCGGCGACGCGGATCTGACACTGCCGAATGTCGTGCCGATCGCGCGCGGCAAGTCGGCGCGCCTGCCCAGCGCCTATTCGGCTGCCGCAGCATCCGACACGCAGGACGACTATCTCCGTTTCAACGAAGTGTCGAAAGTCTATCCGACGCCGAAGGGCCCCCTGACCGTGGTCGACCGGTTCGACTTCCAGATGAAGAAGGGCGAGTTCGTTACCCTGATCGGCCACTCCGGCTGTGGCAAGTCGACTGTGCTCTCCATGGTGGCCGGGCTCAATGACATTTCGGGCGGTACCATCGACCTGGATGGCAAGCCGGTGGTCGGGGCCGGTCCCGAGCGGGCCGTGGTTTTCCAGGCCCCCTCCCTCATGCCCTGGCTGACCGCACGCGAAAACGTGGCGCTGGGGGTTGACCGGGTCTATCCCAATGCCAGTGCAGCCGAGCGGCGGGACGTGGTGGAATACTATCTCAGCCGCGTGGGGCTAGGCGATGCCATGCATCGACTGGCGTCCGAACTCTCCAATGGCATGAAGCAGCGCGTCGGCATCGCCCGGGCCTTCGCCCTTTCCCCAAAGCTGCTGCTGCTCGATGAGCCCTTCGGCATGCTGGACAGCATCACTCGCTGGGAGCTCCAGGACGTTCTCATGGATGTCTGGGCACGGACCCAGGTGACCGCGATTTGTGTAACCCACGATGTTGACGAGGCCATTCTGCTGGCCGATCGCGTGGTGATGATGTCAAACGGCCCCAATGCCAGGATCGGCAATGTGATGGAGGTCGACCTGCCCCGTCCGCGGTCCCGCAAGGCACTCCTCGCTCACAAGGACTACTACGCCTATCGCGAAGAGCTGCTCGACTTCCTTGAGGCCTATGAGGGTGGCGCCAATCCGGATCAGGAGACGCTTGACCGCATCCGGTCCAAGCGGCGCTCTCGGAGCCATTCCGTCGCAGCGGCCGAATAGCGCTACTGCTCAACAACCGTGCAGTCTTGCCTGCGCACCAACAGTTGCGCAAAATTTGGGCATACAGGTATCAATTGTGGCTTTTGCCATCGTTCCCAACTCCCACGGTAGATAGCCGTCAGAACGTAAGCGCCTGTAAAACATAAACAAAACTGTGCCGGACGCCTCTGGCACAGTTCCTGCAAAGAAGAGAGCGAAGGGGCTCCTCCCAAGACGCTCTTCGACAAAGCGACGTCCAAGGTTGGGCGTCAGAGGCAAGGTCGCCAACGGATACGAACTGGTCATGGGACCAGCGACGTGTCGGTTGGCGGCCTTTTGTTTTTCAGACCTGATTTCTGGAGCACGAAATGGAAAAACTGGTCGTCGTCGGTGCAGGGATGGCTTCAGGCCGCGCCCTGGAACACATCTTCGAAGAAGCCCCGGGCCGGTTCAACGTCACGCTGTTCGGCGCCGAGCCGCGCGGCAATTACAACCGACTGATGCTCTCCCCGGTGCTGGCCGGCGAGAAGGAATATGAGCAGATCATTACCCATGATGCCGACTGGTATCGCGATCACGGGGTGCACACCCGGTTCGGCGAAACCGTCACCGGCATCGACCGGCAGCGCAAGGTGGTCATCTCCAAGAACGGCGAGACACCCTACGACAAGCTGATCATCGCCACAGGCTCTGCGCCCTTCATCATCCCCCTGCCCGGCAAGGATTTGCCCGGCGTGATGGCGTTCCGCGATCTCGATGATGTCAACCGCATGGTCGATGTCTCCAAGCGCCCCGGCTCCAAGGCCGTGGTGATCGGCGGGGGCCTGCTTGGTCTCGAAGCCGCTGCAGCCCTCAATGCCCGCGGCATGGAAGTGGTGGTGCTGCACCTGATGGGCCATGTGATGGAGCGCCAGCTCGATCCGGCCGCCGGTTACCTGCTGCAGCGTGATCTCGAGGCGCGTGGCATCAAGGTCCACTGCAAGGCCCAGACCAAGGCCATTCTTGGCGAAGACCGGGTCGAGGCCGTGGCTCTCGAAGACGGCACCATTTATGGCGCCGATATCGTCGTCATGGCCGTAGGCATCCGCCCCGAGACGCGCCTTGCCACCGATGCCGGCATTCATGTCGAGCGCGGCATTGTGGTCAATGACCAGATGGTCACCTCGGACCCCGATGTGCTGGCCCTGGGCGAATGCGTCGAGCACGAGAAGATCATCTATGGCCTCGTCGCCCCGCTTTATGACCAGGCCAAAATCCTTGCCAAGACGCTGGCCAAGGTCGATGCCGCCTTCCGCCCGGTGCAGACCGCGACCCAGCTCAAGGTGACCGGCGTTTCGGTCTATTCGGCGGGCGACTTTGCCGATGCAGAGGACCGTGAGGAAATCGTGCTGCGGGACGCCACTTCGGGCATCTACAAGCGCCTCGTGCTCAAGGAAGACAAAGTCATCGGCGCCGTGCTCTACGGCGAGACAGCCGACGGCCCTTGGTTCTTCGACATGATCCGCAAGGGCACCGATACGCGCGACATGCGCGACACCCTTATCTTTGGTCAGGCCTACCAGGGGGGTGCCGCACTGGACCCTATGGCGGCCGTTGCAGCCTTGCCGGATGATGCAGAAATCTGCGGCTGCAACGGCGTATGTAAGTCCACGATCACCGGCACGATCGTATCCAAGGGCCTGACCGATCTCGATGGCGTGCGCGCCCATACCAAGGCCTCGGCCTCGTGTGGCTCGTGCACCCATCTGGTCGAAAAGCTCATGTCCATCACCCTGGGCGACAGCTACAACCCTGCTGCCGTCAAGCCCATGTGTCCCTGCACCGAGCACGACCACGGCACGGTCCGCCGCCTGATCGTGGCCAAGGAGCTCAAGTCCATTCCCGCGGTCATGCAGGAGCTGGAGTGGAAGACCTCCTGCGGCTGCGCCAAGTGCCGCCCGGCCCTCAACTACTATCTCGTGGCCGAATGGCCCGGCGAATACGAGGATGACGGCCAGTCGCGCTTCATCAACGAGCGCGTCCACGCCAATATCCAGAAGGACGGCACCTATTCGGTCGTGCCGCGCATGTGGGGTGGTCTCACCAATCCTAAGGAGTTGCGCGCCATTGCTGACGTAGCCGACAAGTTCGCCATCCCCACCGTCAAGGTGACCGGCGGCCAGCGCATCGACTTGCTCGGCGTCAAGAAGGAAGACCTGCCCGCTGTCTGGGCCGATCTCAATGCGGCCGGCATGGTGTCAGGCGCCGCCTATGCCAAGGGCCTGCGTACGGTTAAGACCTGCGTTGGTTCGGACTGGTGTCGCTTCGGCACCCAGGATTCGACCGGGCTGGGCGTGCGCATCGAGAAGTTCATGTGGGGGGCCTGGACGCCCGCAAAGCTCAAGATGGCGGTGTCGGGTTGTCCGCGCAACTGCGCCGAAGCAACCTGCAAGGATATCGGCGTCATCTGCGTGGATTCTGGCTACGACATCCATTTTGCCGGGGCCGCCGGCCTCGACATCAAGGGCACCGAAGTCATTGGCCATGCCAATACCGAGGACGAAGCGCTCGAGATCATCGTCGCCCTCACCCAGCTCTATCGTGAGCAGGGGCATTATCTCGAACGCATCTACAAATGGGCCAAGCGTGTCGGCAGTGACAGCATCAAGGCCGCCATCATCGACGACAAGGTCAAGCGCAAGCACTATTTCGACCGCTTCGTCTATTCCCAGCAATTTGCCCAGGTCGATCCCTGGGAGGAACGCGTCAACGGCAAGGATGCCCATGAATTCGCCGCTTTGGCGGAGTTCGGGCTCCCGGTGGCAGCGGAGTAAGGCGCATGACCGAATGGATTGAATTGGGCAGCATCACTGCCATCCCCGTGCGCGGCGCCCGCTGCGTCAAAACTCCCTCGGGCAAGATCGCCGTCTTCCGCACGGCCGAAGACCAGGTCTTTGCCATCGACAACCGTTGCCCGCACAAGGGTGGCCCGCTCGCAGAGGGCATCGTGCATGGCACGTCAGTCACCTGTCCACTGCACAACTGGGTCTTTGACCTTGAAACCGGCGAGGCGCAAGGCGCCGACGAGGGTTCGGTCCAGACCTATCCGGTCAAGGTCGAGAATGGCCTGATCTTCATTGCGCCCGACGTGTTGATGCAGATGGCGGCGGAGTAGCCCAGTGGAGCAGCAACCGGTTCGCACCACTTGCCCCTATTGCGGCGTCGGCTGCGGCGTGTTGGCCACCCCGCAGCCAGACGGGACCGTCCAAATCGCTGGTGATCCGGATCACCCGGCCAATTTTGGGCGGCTCTGCTCCAAAGGGTCCGCATTGGGCGAAACCCTTTCACTCGATGGGCGCCTGCTGCATCCTGAAATCAATGATGAGCGGGCGGGCTGGGACGATGCCCTCGATCTCGTCGCCAGCCGTTTCAAGGCGGCCATTGCCGAGCATGGACCGCAATCGGTCGCCATCTATGGCTCCGGCCAGCTGCTCACCGAGGACTATTACGTCGCCAACAAGCTGATGAAGGGCTTTGTCGGCGCCGCCAATATCGACACCAATTCGCGCCTCTGCATGGCCTCGTCCGTTGCCGGCCACAAGCGCGCCTTCGGCTCGGACACCGTGCCGGGCAACTACGAGGACCTGGAAGAGGCCGACCTGATCGTGCTGGTCGGCTCGAATCTCGGCTGGTGTCACCCGGTGCTCTATCAGCGCATTGTCGCCGCCCGCACTGCCCGGCCCGACCTCAAGGTCGTTCTCGTCGATCCGCGCCGCACCGTTTCGGCTGACATTGCCGAGATGCACCTGCCCGTGGCCCCAGACGGCGACAGCGCGCTGTTCGTTGGCCTCCTTGCCCATCTCGATCGCCTCGGTGTCACCGACAGCAATTACATCTCGGCCTATACGAGCGGCTTCGAAGCCGCACTGCTGACCGCAGAAGACTGGTCGATCGACCGTGTGTCGGGAGCGACCGGCCTCTCGCCCTTGTCCATCTCTCGTTTCTACGACGTGTTCGCGCGCACCAAGAAGGTGGTCACCGTCTACTCCCAGGGCGTCAATCAGTCGGCGGCCGGCACCGATAAGGTCAACGCCATAATCAATTGCCACCTGGCGACCGGCCGCATCGGCAAGCCGGGCATGGGGCCGTTCTCGGTCACCGGCCAGCCAAATGCCATGGGGGGTCGCGAGGTTGGCGGACTTGCCAACATGCTCGCCGCCCATATGGACTTCACGCCTGACGCCATTGACAGGGTGTCACGCTTCTGGGGCAGCGACAGGGTGGCCAGCGAGCCCGGCCTCAAGGCCGTTGATCTGTTTGCCGCCATGGCGCGCGGCGAGATCAAGGCGGTCTGGATCATGGCCACCAATCCGGTCGATTCCATGCCCGAGGCCGATGCCGTGCGCGCGGCGCTCAAGGCGTGCCCATTCGTGGTCGTCTCCGACATGAACCGTCACACCGACACCATGGAACTCGCCCATGTGCGCCTGCCAGCGGCAGGCTGGGGCGAGAAAGACGGCACGGTCACCAATTCGGAACGCCGCATTTCCCGCCAGCGTCCGTTCCTGCCGCTGCCCGGCGAGGCAAGACCCGACTGGTGGATCGTCAAGGAAGTGGCTAGGCGCCTCGGCCACGGCGAAGCTTTCTCCTATTTCAGCCCGGCGCAGATCTTTGCCGAGCACGTCGCCCTTAGCGCCTTCGAAAATGATGGCGCCCGCGACTTCGATCTTTCGGGCCTTGCCCACGTCGACTACGAGACCATGGCCCCAGTGCAGTGGCCCGTGCGGACCAAGCCTGCCGCGCGCATGTTCGGTGACGGCAAATACTTCACGCCCGATGGCAAGGCCCGCTTCCTGCCGATCCAGCCACCGCCGCCCTTCGCACCGGCACCCGGGCAGTTCATCCTCAATACCGGCCGCGTGCGCGACCACTGGCACACCATGACGCGCACCGGCAAGGCGGCCCGCCTATCCGCCCATATGGCCGAACCTTTCGTGGAAATTCATCCTGCCGACGCCAATGCACTGGGCATTCGGCGCGCCACCCTCGTTCGCCTTTCCAACCGGCATGGTGATGCCATGGTCCGCGCACTCGTTACCGACCGACAGCGGCGGGGTCAGCTTTTCGTGCCCATGCACTGGACCGATCAGTTTGCCAGCAATGGTCGCATTGACGCCTTGGTCACTGGCAAGGTCGACCCGGTATCTCACCAGCCAGCGCTGAAAATGGCGCAGGTCCATGCCGAACCCGTCGGTATGCGCCTTTACGGCTTCCTGATTGCCGCAAACAAGCCTGCCCTTGACACCGACTACTGGACGATCGCCCCTGCTACCGGCGGATGGCGCGCCGAGATTGCCATGACCGAGGAGCCTGCGAGTTGGGCTGACTTTCTGGCCGACACTTTCGGGACGGGCGCATCTTTCCAGTCTATCCGTGATGAGCGATCTGGCCGCCGCGCCTTCGTGTTGATCGAAAACGGCAAGCTGGTTGCAGCCCTCTACACCTCGCCCGATCCGGTGCTGGTTTCGCGCCAATGGGCGGTGGACCTGCTGTCGGAAACCGACCTCACGGCCTCCATGGTCCTGGCTGGCCGCCCAGGCGCAGATCGACCAGATGGCGGCGCCATTGTCTGCTCCTGCATGGGTGTGGGTGTCAACACCATCACCGAGGCTGTGACACGGCACGGCTGCACGACGGTCGAAGCCGTCGGCGCCCTCACCCGCGCCGGCACCAATTGCGGCTCCTGCCGCGCCGAGATCAGGGGGATTGTCGATGCAAACCGTCTCATCGCAGCAGAATAACGCAAGGATCGCCCCTCTCGCTGTCCTGCCGGTGTTCTTCGACCTTCAGGGCAAGCGCGTCGTCGTCATCGGCGGCGGTGAGCCGGCCGCCTGGAAGATCGAACTTCTCGCAGCGGCCGGCGCGCAGGTGGAGGTTTTTGCGGAGGAGGTTTGCGAGGAGTTGGCAGCTCTGACGCCTGCGGCCCCCCTCCCCATCCCTCCCCGCAAGGGGGAGGGTGCCGGGCCGGAGCACCTGGCCCAGTCACAGACTCGATCCAACACCTCCCCCCTTGCGGGGGAGGTTGGGAGGGGGGGCCAGCACGCCACTTCCAGCGGCTCTATCACCCTCCACCGCCGCCCCTGGACCCCATCCGACCTGACCGGCGCCGCCCTCGCCATTGCCGACATCGAATCCGATGCCGAGGCCCATGCCTTCACCGCCGCAGCCAGGGCCGCTGCCGTTCCCTACAACGTCATCGACCGCCCCGAATTCTGCCAGTTCCAGTTCGGCGCCATCGTCAATCGCTCGCCCGTCGTCGTCGGCATTTCCACTGCCGGCGCGGCGCCCATCCTCGGCCAGGCCGTCCGCCGCCGCATCGAGACCCTGCTCCCGCAGACACTTTCCCTCTGGGCGCAGCTGGCCGCCAAGGTCCGCGACACTGTCATGGACCGCCTCGAAGCCGGCCCGCAGCGCCGGACCTTCTGGGAACGCCTTGCCGAAAACGCTTTCTCCAGCCGTGCGCCCGATTCCGGTGACGAAGATGTCGCCTTCGCCACCCAGCCCGCTACCGGCCGCGTC
The DNA here is from genome assembly GCF_913055165.1 of uncultured Devosia sp. GTDB lineage: Bacteria > Pseudomonadota > Alphaproteobacteria > Rhizobiales > Devosiaceae > Devosia. The sequence goes on along the minus strand of NZ_CAJXJS010000009.1, from coordinate 47,620 downwards.
ACGCTGGTGGGTGCCGGCCCGGGCGATGCGGACCTGCTCACGATCAAGGCCGTACGGGCCCTGCAATCGGCCGATGTCATCTTGTTCGATGACCTCGTCTCGTCCGAAGTGCTTGAACTGGCCCGTCGGGAGGCCAAGCGCATGCTTGTCGGCAAGCGCGCGCAACGCGAGAGCTGCGCCCAGGAAGACATCAACGAGATGATGCTGACCCTGGCCCGCCAGGGCAAGCATGTGGTTCGCCTCAAGTCCGGCGACCCGATGATTTTCGGCCGTGCCGGCGAGGAAATCGAAATGCTGGAAAACCATGGCATTGCCGTCTCGGTCGTGCCCGGCATTTCCGCCGGCATAGCGCTGGCCAGCCGCCTGGGCGTTTCGCTCACTCATCGCGACCACGCCCAGTCGGTGCGCTTCGTCACCGGCCATTCTCGCAAGCGCGTATTGCCCGACACTCTCAACTGGATGGCGCTGGCCGATCCGGCTACTACCGCGATCTACTATATGTCCCGCCGCACCCTGCCCGGTATCGTCGCTGAACTTTCGGCCAAGGGCATGAGCCTCTCAACGCCCGCCATCATCGCCGGCAGTATCGGCCGCGCCGAAGAGCAGATCTGGCGCGGCACGATAGGCGAAGCAGTCAGTGCGGTTGAGGCCTTTCCCCTTTCGGCGCCGACGATCTTTGCCGTGGGCGATGCTCTGGGTCGCAGCCGCACCGAAGGCTATGCCAGCATGAATGATTGTGAAATATCCGTAGGCATGAGCGTGAACGGCTAAGTCCCTGACGGAAATCGACTTTCCTCAGCATTTGATTAACCATTCCAATGCACGGTGCGTTCACCATAGTGGAGGCACCATTGCTCAAATTCACCAAGTTTTTCGTACCCGTGATGCTCGGGCTAGCAAGCATGGCCAGCGCCAGTGCGGCCGATCTCAGCTACGACTTCCCGCAACTGGTCGAAATGCCGGAGACCAGCTTCGACTGGAATGGCTTTTACGCGGGTGTCTATGCAGGCTACGCAACTGGCCGTGCCACCAGCACCAATGTCGTCAACGCCAGCGCGAGCACTGTCGACGTACGTGGCGGCCTGCTGGGCGGCACCCTCGGCGGCAATGCCCAGTTCGGCAACTTCGTCCTCGGCCTTGAAGGCGATTTGGCCTGGAGCGATGTCAATGGCAGCCAGACCTGCAGCAACGCCCCGGGATTTGACTGTATCGGTCGCATGAACTGGGTCGGCAGCGGCAAGCTGCGCGGCGGCGTCGCGCTTGACCGCGTGCTGCTGTTCGGCACTGCCGGCCTGGCGGTCGGCGGCATCACCGCCTCGACCAACCCGGCCCCAGGCGGCTCGACCGGCACTTTCTCGTCCACAGTATGGGGCTGGACGGCAGGTGCTGGCGCGGAAGTTGCGGTAACCGACGCCATCAGCGTCAAGGCGGAATACGCCTATTATGACTTTGCCACCGTGCAGGCCCCAATCAACACCATCGCAAATACCGGCGCGACGGATATCAAGTCCAACGCCCATGCGCTCAAGCTGGGTGTCAATTACCGCTTCTAGTGCGCACGCGCTTTGTGACGCAGGAAGGGCGGCCCTCGAGGCCGCCCTTTGCATTTCTGGGAGGTTCACTTCATCCAGAACATCGGCGCGAGGTCGACCGAGACCGGTTCATTCTTCTCATTGGTGGCCATGATGTCGGCCATATGCGCCCACCAGCGCTTCATCACCTCTGTGTTGGGCAGGTCTGCCATGGTGTGATCCACGCGGCGCCAGAGCACCCCGAAGAGTGTGTTGGTTTCCTCATCGAGGTGGATCGAATAGTCCTTCACACCGGCCTCGTGCAGCAGATCGACCAGCTCGGGAAATATCTCGTCATGGCGGCGACGATATTCCTCAGCCATGCCCGGATTGAGCCTCATCTTGAAGGCGTGCTTTTCGTAGCCATTGTCCACGATCATCCGCGGCGCTCCCTGAACATGCGGAAGAGGATCGGCAGGGCGATCACCACGATCAGCAGAGCCCCGGTGAAGATCGTCATCACAATACCCGGCACATTGAGCAGACCCAGGCCGAAGGTCACGAGGCCGATGATCAAGGCCGCCAACACGACTCCGAGGATCGAGCCAGCACCACCCATGATGGAGACCCCGCCCAGCACGACCATGGTCACCACGTCGAGCTCGAAGCCCTGGGCAATGGACGGGCGGGTTGAACCCAATCGGGCTGTCAGCAATACGGCGGCAATGCCGCTCATCAGCCCGGTCAGGCAGAACAGCACGAACTTGATGCGATCAACGCGTACGCCGGAAAAGCGCGCGGCAGTGGCGTTGTTGCCGATGGCAAAGACCCGGCGGCCGAAATTGGTGCGGTGCAACAGCACATAGAAGATTGCTGCGGCCACGAGAAACAACACAAGCTCGAACGAAACGACCCACCAGACATAGCCCTGGCCGAACCAGGAAAAGTCCTTCGGATAGCCTTTATAGCTCTGGTCTCCCAGGATGATGAAGGCAATGCCCCGGAACAGGCTCATCGTGCCGATGGTCACCACGATCGAGGGCAGCTTGAGGCCGGTCACGAGAAACCCATTGAAGGCGCCGCAGAGAATGCCGACGCCGACGCCTACGGCAACCAGGGTCGGAGTGTCTGCACCGAATTGCAGGGCCAGCCCCATCAGCGTGGATGCCAGGGCAATGATCGAGGCAACCGACAGGTCGATCTCACCGGTGATGATCACCAGCGCCATGGCCAGCGCGATCAGGCCCTTCTCGGTGAAATTGAAGGTGAGATCGCTGAGGCTCCAGGCGTTGAGGAAATAGGGCGAGGCGAAACTATTGCCGATGAAGATGCCCAGCGCGACCAGCACCAGCAGGCTTTCCCAACTCACCACCGCCGATTTGAGCGGATTGTCGAGCCGATCAGGCAGGTGTCGGCCGGTTGCAGTTGCGTCGGTCATGCTGCCACCTCGGCCTTCTTGAGAATGATACGGCCCTTGGTGCGCTCGCTTGAGGCATTGAGCACAACAGCGAGCAGGATCGCCGCGCCGGAAATGGCCATCTGCCAGAAGGGCGATACGCCGATGACCGGCAGTGCGTTGTTGACGACGCCGAGAAACAGCGCCCCGAGCAAGGCGCCGCCCACCGTGCCGATACCGCCCGCGATCGAGACTCCGCCGATGACGCAGGCAGCCACGATGGTGAGCTCATAGCCACTGGCCACCTCAACCGAGGCAATCACATAGCGGGATATCCAAAGATAGCCGCAGAGCCCGGATATGGCGCCCGAGAGCACGAATGCCAGGAACTTGGTGCGGCCCACATCAATGCCGGTATAGACCGACGCCGTCGGATTGACGCCGATAGCATAGAAGGCCCGGCCCCAGGCGGTTCGGGTCATGAGCACATAGACCAGCGCCGCCACCACGATGGCGAACCAGCTCAGGATGGGCAGGCCGAGGAATGAACCACGCTGAAGCTGGATAAAGTCGGTGCTCATCTGAGCCGCGTTGACCCAGGCGCCTCCGGAAATCACGAAGACAAGGCCACGGAAAATGGTGAGCGTCCCCAGCGTCACGACGATTGGCGGAATGTCGAGTTTCCAGACAAGGATGCCATTGAAGGCGCCCAGCCCCGCCCCAACCACAATGCATCCGGCAATCAGCAATGGAATGGGAATGAAGGGGAAAGCCGCATTAGTCATGGCCACGACCATGCCGGTCAGTGCCAGGTTCGAGGCCATGGAGAGGTCGATGGACCGGGTCAGGATAACGGCCATCTGCCCCAGCGCCAGCATCATCAGGATCGATGTGTCGTTAAAGATGGTCAGCAGGTTCGACGGCTGGGAAAAGCGCGGAAAGCGCAGGGTGACCAGCACCAGGACGGCGAGGATTGCCAGGCCCAGCCAAACCTCGCGAGACTTCAGCACCCGGTTCATGCCGCTTGCTCCTCAAGGATGCCGGCCGCCAGGCGCACCAGCGTCTCGGGCTGCAGATTGGAATTGTCCAAAGTGTCCACCACCAGTCCCTCGCGCATGACCACGATCCGGTCGCTCATGCCCAATATCTCGGGCAGTTCAGACGAAACCATGATCACGCTGAGACCTTGCGCCACCAGTTCACCCATGAATTCGTGCACGGCCGCCTTGGAGCCGATATCGATGCCCTTAGTGGGTTCATCGAGAATGATCACCTTGGGCAGCGTCGCCAGCCACTTGGCGATCACCACCTTCTGCTGGTTGCCGCCCGACAGCGTCGAAACGTTCTGGCTGAGCGAAGATGCCCGCAGGTCAAGCCGCTCGGTATAGGTGCGGGCCAGCCTGAACTCCTCGGCCATGCGCAGGAAGCCGGAGCGGCTGGTCTTGTCGAGGCTAGGGAGTGAGACATTCTTGAATATGGGCTCGCCGGTGATGACGCCCTGCTTACCCCGTTCCTCAGGGACATAAACGATACCTGCCGCCACCGCATCGGCGGGCGATCTCGGCGCCACCGACTTGCCCTCCAGCAACATCGCGCCTGCCGAAGGCCGGGTCATGCCAAAAACGGCCTGCATCACTTCGGAGCGCCCCGCCCCCACCAGACCATAGAAACCGAGGATCTCACCCTTCTTCACCGAGAAGGACACGTTGTCGAATTCGGTCGGGTGGCTGAGGCCCGAAACCTCGAGCACAGTGCCCCCAATTTCTGCCTGGCGCGCCGGAAAAATCTGGTCGACCGACCGCCCCACCATCATCCGGACAATCTCGGATTGCGGCGTGTCCTTGATGAAGCCCTTGCCCACCATTTCCCCGTCGCGAAACACAGTGTAGCGGTCGGCAATGCGATAGATTTCGTCGAACTTGTGCGAGATGAAGAGGATGGCCTTGCCATCCTGCTTGAGCAGGTCGACCAGAACATAGAGCTCTTCGATTTCCTTCTGGCTCAGCGCCGCTGTCGGTTCGTCCATGATGACCACCTGTGCGTCGACGCTCAGCGCCCGCGCCACGGCTACAAGATGCTTCTTGGCAATACCGAGTTCCTTGAGCGGCATGCCCGCATCAATGCCGGCAGCCATGGAATCCAGCGTCAACTGCGCTTCCCGGCGCATGGTCTTCCAGTCGATCAGACCGAACCGGTTCCTGGGCGCATGTCCCAGATAGATGTTCTCCGCGACGCTCAATTCGTCGAACAGCACCGTCTCCTGATGGATGGCCGTTATGCCGGCGTCAGATGCCGAATGCGCCGTCGGCAGGCTGACCAGCTGCCCATTGACCCGGATCTCGCCCGCGTCCGGCTGGTAGATGCCAGTCATGGTTTTGACCAGCGTCGACTTACCCGCCCCGTTCTCCCCGATCAGGGCGGTTACCTGCCCGGCATAGAGTTCGAGCGACACATCATGCAGCGCCCTGACGCCAGGAAAGCTCTTGGATATGCCCGAAAGGGTCAGGATGGGGTCGGTCATGATCTTATTCCTTGGGTCGGGCGCTGAGCGAGATAAGCGCTCGATCTGGCTCCCTCTCCCCTTGGGTGAGAGGGTTAGGGTGAGGGGGCCTTTTGGCTGTTCACCAAGGCCCCCTCACCCGACGCTTCGCGTCGACCTCTCCTCCAGAGGGAGAGGTGAAGAAAGATCAGTAGATCTTGCTGAACTCTTCGATGTTCGACGCGTCGAACTGGAAGGGCGCAGCCATGGCGGCAGAGTTGGTGTCGTCCAGGGTCACTTCGCCAACCTTGCCGATGGAGAGCGTCGCGCCGGGCGCAGCTTCTGCGCCTTCCACCAGGGCATTGGCGAGGTAGACAGCCGAGTAGCCCAGGTCGATCGGGTTCCACAGGGCCACGGCCTGCGATGCACCATTGTCGATGAACTGCTTGAACTCGGACGGCAGGGCCAGGCCGGTCACATTGATCTGGCCGATCAGGTTCTGGTCGGTCACGACCTGGGCGGCAGCAACCACGCCGACAGTGGTCGGGGCGATGATGGCCTTGAGGTCCGGGTGGGCCGCGATCAGGCCACGGGCCTCTTCGGTCGACTTCACCGAGTCGTCGTCGCCATAGACAGTGGCAACCAGGTTGATGTTCGGGAACTTCTCGGGGATAGCGGCCTTGGCGGCTTCAATCCAGGCATTCTGATTGGTTGCGGTCGAGGCAGCCGAGAGAATGGCCACATCGCCGCCCTCAGGCAGATAGTCGGCAGCCAGCTTGATGATGGTTTCGCCGATCAGGTCGATGTCGGACGGGTTGAGGTGGAGCTGGCGGCCTTCGGGGGCCACACCGGAGTCCCAGGAGATCACCTTGATGCCGCGTTCCATGGCGCGCTGCAACACCGGCACGAGCGCATCGGGGTCGTTGGCCGAGATGGCAATGGCGTCGACCTGCTGGGCGATCAACGAATTGACGACTTCGATCTGGGCTTCCGCCGTGGCCGAGGTTGGGCCCGTGTAGATCACTTCAACGTCACCGAGTTCGGCCGCAGCCTCTTCGGCGCCCTTGGCAGCGGCGTCAAAGAAGCCATTGCCGAGCGACTTGACGACAAGTGCTATGCGCGTCTGTGCCATGGCCGGGGTGGCGAGCAGCACGGCAGCAGTGGCCGTGGCAGCGAGCAGTTTCCATAGTTTCATTTGGTCCCTCCCTGGGATTGTCTGGTCTTGGTCTTTTGGTCCCATTCTCAGGCGGCGGTCGTTTCCGCCTGAGCAGTCGCATCCGCCACGATGAGCCGCACGCCTGCCGTTTCCAGCATCTGGCGGTCTTCGTCGCGGATACCGCTGTCGGTGATGACAGTGGCAATTCGGTCGAGCTCACACAGGATGAGGCTCGAGCGTCCCGAAAACTTGGAAGAGTCGGCCAGGACGATCAGCTCGTCTGCCTGGCCGATCAACGCCAGCTCGGACTGCACGATCATTGGATCGGCCTCCATCAGCCCGTGGGCACCGATGCCCTGGCAGCCGATGAACATGCGCTTGGCGTAGAAATGGCTCGCCACCACACCGCCGAAAGGCGAGAGGATGACATTCTGCTCGCGATAGACCGTGCCGCCGGGAATGACGACGGAATTGCGCGAGTTATGAATGAGAAATTCGGCAATGGCGAAGCTGTTGGTGAAGACGCTGAGGCGCCTGCCCGTCAGGTGATGCACCATCTGATAGGTCGTGGTGCCGCCATTGATGATGATCGGCTCCCCGTCATTGCACATCTCGGCAGCGACGCGGGCAATTGCGCGCTTCTGCGCGATGTTGAGCGTTTCATTGACGGAAAATGGCCGACCCATCAGGCCACCCTGGGCCGGTGGGTTAAGCGCTTCGGCGCCACCCCGCACCCGGCGCAGCCTGCCCTGCTCATCCAGGGCCGCAATATCACGACGAATGGTGGCTTCCGACGAGCCTGTCACCTCGCAAAGCTCCGCGACCGTCACCACGGGGTGGGACTGAGCGGCGGCGAGAATGACGCGGTGACGTTCGGTTTCGTGCAATGCTGATACTCCCTGATTGCATTTGCTTCCATCATTTCCGGGCAGAGTCAATCACAATTCCGCATATCACTGTCATATTCGATCATACATGACGACATATGATCGTTTGTGATTGACAGTGTTGGCCGTTCTATGCGCATGTCCCGACTAACCAAGTCTCTGCCTATCTCCGGGAGGAAACCGATGTCCACCGCGCCCAAGCGCCTCGCCAATTTGTGGGATGACGCCAAAGCGGCCGCGATGTCAGAGCCGGAGCGCCTCGTCTATCGCTCGAACCTGCTTGGCTCGGACAAGCGCGTCACCAATTATGGTGGTGGCAATACCTCGTCCAAGATCATGCAGAAGGACCCGCTGACCGGCGAGATGGTCGAGGTCCTCTGGGTCAAGGGTTCGGGCGGCGACAATGCCTCGATCAAGCTGGACGGTTTTGCCACGCTTTACATGGACAAGCTGCGGGCCCTGAAGGGCCTCTATCGCGGCGTCGAATTCGAGGACGAGATGGTGGGCTACCTGCCCCACGCCACCTTCAACCTCAATCCGCGTGCCTCCTCCATCGACACCCCGCTCCACGCCTATGTGAACCGGCCCTATGTCGATCACATGCATCCCGACGCGATCATCGCCATCGCGGCTTCGAAGAATTCCAGGGAGCTGACCAAGCAGATTTTTGGCGACTCGATCGGCTGGCTGCCTTGGAAGAAGCCGGGCTTCGAGCTTGGCCTGTGGCTGGAAAAGTTCTGTCTCGACAACCCCGCCGCCAAGGGTGTCGTTCTCGAGTCACACGGCCTCTTCACCTGGGGCGACACGCCTAAGGAATGCTATGAAACCACCATTGCCATCATCAATCAGGCCATAGCCTGGTTCGAGGAGCAGACCGAGGGCAATACCATTTTCGGTGGCGCCGCCACCCAGTCCCTGCCGGCCGAAGAGCGCCGTGCCATTGCGGCTCGTCTGATGCCAAAAATTCGCGGCTTCATCTCCGAGGACAGCCACAAGCTGGGGCATTTCGACGACAGCGACGCCGTGCTGGAATTCGTCAATTCCAACAATCTGCGTCCGCTGGCGGCCCTGGGCACCTCCTGCCCCGACCACTTCCTGCGCACCAAGATCCGTCCGCTGGTCGTGGATTTCGACCCGGCCAATCCGGATGTCGATGCGGTCATTGCCGGCCTCGGCGACCAGATCGCCGCCTATCGCGCCGATTACGCCGCCTATTACGAGCGCTGCAAGCACGACAACTCGCCCACCATCCGCGATCCGAATGCCGTCGTCTACCTGATCCCCGGCGTGGGCATGATCACCTTCGCCAAGGACAAGGCCACCGCCCGCATTTCCGGCGAATTCTATGTCAACGCCATCAACGTGATGCGCGGTGCCTCGACCGTTTCCGAGTATCAGGGCCTCGACGAACAGGAAGCTTTCGACATCGAATATTGGCTGCTTGAGGAAGCCAAGCTGCAGCGCATGCCCAAGCCGAAATCCCTGGCCGGCAAGATCGCGATGGTCACCGGCGGCGCCGGTGGCATCGGCAAGGCGACGGCGGCCCGGCTCCTCCGCGAAGGCGCCTGCGTGGTGCTGGCGGATATCGACCAGACTGCGCTCGATGGCGCCACCGAGGAGCTGTCTGGCGTGTTCGGCAAGGATTTCGTCCGCCCGGTGAATATCAATGTCACCAAGGAAGACCAGATCATTTCCGGCTTCGCCCATGCCGTGGTCGAGTTCGGCGGCCTCGACATCCTCGTCTCCAATGCCGGCCTTGCCTCCTCGGCCCCGATCGAGGAGACCACGCTCGAGCTCTGGAACAAGAACATGGACATCCTGTCCACAGGCTATTTCCTCGTCAGCCGCGAAGCCTTCAAGATTTTCCGGAGCCAAAAGATCGGCGGCAATGTCGTCTTCGTCGCGTCCAAGAATGGCCTCGCCGCTTCGCCCAACGCTGCAGCCTATTGCACCGCCAAGGCCGCCGAAATCCACCTCGCCCGGTGCCTGGCCCTCGAGGGCGCCGAAGCGCAGATCCGCGTCAATGTCGTCAATCCCGATGCCGTGCTGCGCGGCTCAAAAATCTGGGCCGGCGAATGGCTCGAGCAGCGCGCCTCGACCTACAAGACCGACAAGGATGGCCTTGAAGAAATGTACCGCCAGCGTTCGATGCTCAAGCGCTCTGTCTTCCCCGAGGACATTGCCGAAGCCATCTACTTCTTCGCCTCGGAAGCCTCGGCCAAGTCCACAGGCAACATCATCAATGTCGACGCGGGCAATGCCCAGTCGTTCCCGCGCTGAGGATTGCGAGATGACCGAACACATCATCGACCCCTCCGTCGTCGAAGCCGAAAATGCCAGCCGCGCTGCGGATCTGCATGTCGATTACGACACCCTAGGCGAGCGCCTCGATCGGCGCGGCATCAATATCGACGCCCTCAAGGACAAGGTCGCCGCCTTTTCCGTCGCCGTGCCCTCCTGGGGCGTCGGCACTGGCGGCACCCGCTTTGCCCGCTTCCCCGGCAAGGGCGAGCCGCGCGACATTTTCGACAAGATCGAAGACTGCGCCGTCATCGCCCAGCTGACCCAGGCGACCAAGACCGTCTCTCTCCACATCCCGTGGGACAAGGCCGACCCCAACCGGCTCAAGCAGGCTGCCAGCCGATTCAACCTCGGCTTCGACGCCATGAACTCGAACACCTTCTCGGACGCCAAGGGTCAGTTGCAGAGCTACAAGTTCGGTTCACTTTCGGCCTATGACAAAGCAACACGAGACCAGGCCATCGAACATAATCTCGAATGCATCGAGATCGGCAAGACCATTGGCTCCAAAGCACTTACCGTCTGGATCGGTGATGGTTCCAACTTCCCCGGCCAGGTCAATTTCGCCGATCAGTTCGGCCATTATCTGGACGCCGTGAAGTCCATCTATGCCGCCCTGCCCGATGACTGGCGGCTCTACACCGAACACAAGATGTACGAGCCGGCCTTCTATTCGACCGTCGTGCAGGATTGGGGCACCAATTACCTGATTGCCAGGGAACTGGGCGACAAGGCCTTCTGCCTGGTCGATCTCGGCCACCATGCGCCCAACGTCAATATCGAGATGATCGTCTCGCGGCTGGCCCAATTCGGTAAGCTGGGCGGCTTCCACTTCAACGACAGCAAATATGGCGATGATGACCTCGACGCCGGCTCGATCGATCCCTATCGCCTGTTCCTGGTGTTCAATGAACTGGTCGACGCCGAAGCCCGCTACAGCGACTTCCACCCGGCCCATATGCTCGACCAGTCGCACAATGTCACCGACCCGATCGAGTCGCTGATGCTCTCGGCCGCCGATGTGCAGCGCGCCTATGCCCAGGCCCTCCTGGTGGACCGCGCTGGTCTCAAGGCCGCGCAGGAGGGCAATGATGCCCTCGCCGCCACCCAGGCCTTGCGCCTCGCCTACCGCACCGATGTCGAGCCCATCCTGGCTATGGCCCGCATGGAACAGGGCGGCGCGATTGACCTCCTCGCTACCTACCGCGCATCGGGCTACCGCGCCAAGGTCGCCGAAATCCGCCCCGAAATCGCAGCCGGATCGGGCGGTATTGTCTAGTTTTCCGCGGCACCCCCCCGCCAAGGAAAACGGAAGTCCCGGTGAGCGATCACCGGGCCTTCTGCTTGTCTAGGGCTTCACCATCCCGCCGAAATAGTCGAGGGCATAGGCTTCCGTGCCCTCCACCTCGATCACCTCGCGCCCGCGAAAGCTGGCGACATTGCCCTCGCTCCGATCAACATACCGACCGAACTCCCCGGTCCAGTCAAAGCCACCAAGGAACCGCCCTTCCTGATACATGGCGCCCAATGCCGCCTTGATCGTGGCGCCGGCCCGCTCGCCATCGATCAGGTCGGGCCGCAGCACCTGCCCGTAATAGTTCATCGCCCAGACCGGCTCGTATCCCCGCCACAGCACCTCCTGCCCCAGGAAATCCGTGCCGCCGAAATAGCTGTCGAGATAGCGCCACTCGCCCTCGGACCAACTGAGATCGTTGGCTCCGGGCCGGCTGGGCTGGGTCCGCGCACCACCGCCGACATAGCTCATGGCCTTGGCGCGGACGATGATGGCGTTGAGTTCTGCGGCGGTCATGGGGGTCCCCTGTTCGAATGGGAACCAGTCTGCGGGCACGCCAGGCCATAGCGTGTCAGGAGAGCGTCATGCCCGTCTGGCTCTCGCGCAATTCCCGCGTCGCCTCCATGATCCAGTCGCGAAAGGCCCTGATCTTGGGTTGGTTCTTCCGGCTGACCGGATAGGCGAGGTAATAGCCGTGTCCGTCCCAGCCCACCGCCTTGAACGGCTGCACGAGCCGGCCTGCCGCCAGTTCGTCCCCGTAAAAGGCCGGCGTCAGCATGGCCACGCCCCGCCCGGCCGCCACGGCGGCCGCCTCGAGAAACTGCATGCCCAGCCGGGCAAAGGGCCGGTCTCCGGAGACCGGCATTTCGACGCCATGCGCCGCAAGCCATCTGCTGAGCCAGGGATCGTCCGGCGTCACCTGCGGCACGCGCAGCAGGTCGCGCGGCTCGCGCACCTGGTATTCCTCGATCACCTTTGCACTGAGAATGGGCGTGAACTCCGCCTTGAGCAGGCGGTGCCAGACCAGGCCTTCGGTCTCCCGGCTGGTCGCCCGGATCACCACGTCAATATCCTCGCCGGCAAAGTCGACCAGGTGCGTTGCGCTTTCCACGCGCACGGCAATGTCGGGATGGGCCAATTGGAACAGGCCGATATTGGGTGCCAGCCAGTGACTGGCAAAGGTGGGCACGGCGCTGATGGCCAGCATGCCGTCGATCTGCCCGCGCGAGCGCGCGAAGGCATTGCGCAATATGTCAAAGGCCTGTTCCACCTCGGGCGCCAGCCGCGCCCCCGCTTCGCTCAGTTCCACCTGCCGCGGCTTGCGCAGGAACAGCGGCGCGCCCACGCGCTCCTCGAGGATCTTGATCTGGTAGCTCACAGCGGCCTGGGTCATGCCCAGTTCCTCGGCGGCACGGGTGAAATTGAGGTGCCGCGCCACCGCCTCGAAGGCGCGCAACGCGGCCAGTGGCGGCAAGGACATGCATCAAATCTCCTTATGGCAGCTTATCGATGTTTAGTTGGAAACCTGCAGTATTCGGCGGCAGATTGTGCCTCATGTCAACCACATAGAGGCACCGGCCATAAGGCCTGTGAATGAAAAATGATCTCGATTCCAGCCCTAGTCGCACTGCTTGTGCCTGTCCCCGCCCTGCGCAATGCTGCAACCGAAGCGCTGGTGCAGCGCCGCCGCCGGCGCGCTGTCGCAGCACTGCACCTCGAACCGCACTTACTTAAGGACGTGGGTCTTGAGGCCTATGAATCTCCGGCCGACGATCCGCGTTGGGTTCGACGCTTTGACCTTGATCGTTAAGGCTTGCCGTTTGCGGGCAGTGGCCTAAAACAGCCCCATGTCCAAAACCACCCCCGCCACAATCGCCCTCGCGAGGGGGAACATCCCCTTCACCCTCGCCCACTATGAATACGACCCCCATGCCGAGCGTGTCGGCCTGCAGGCCGCCGAGGCAATGGGCGTATCGCCTTCCGAAGTATTCAAGACGCTGATGGCCGAGCTCGACGGCAAGCCCATCTGCGCCATCGTCCCTTCGGACGAGGAAGTGAACATGAAGAAGCTGGCCGCCGCCCTGGGCGGCAAGTCTGCCCAGATGATGAAACCGGCCGACGCCGAGCGCCTCACCGGCTACAAGGTGGGCGGCATCAGCCCGCTCGGCCAGCGCAAGCAGGTGCCTACGGCGCTCGATGAATTGGCTACGCTCTACGACGAGATATTCCTCAATGGCGGCCAGCGCGGCCTGCAGATTCGCATCCGCCCTACCGATCTCGTCACCGCGCTGGGCTGTGTCGTGGCAGACCTGGTTCGGTAAACCAAAGGCGCCTCGCCCAAAGCGGGGTCAAAAACGACAAAAGGCGCCCGGGTGGACGCCTTCATCGGATGACAGTCTGGAGTGCCGCCTTGTGGCGACAGTCGCTGATTAGGCGACGTAGGTGCCGCGTGCGATGGCGCGGATGTCACCCTTGGTGATGCCGAGATCGTGCAGCTGGCGGGCGTCGAGGTTGTTCAGCTCGCGCAGGGTGCGCTGGTACTTGGCGTAGTCGGCAATCTTCTTGGCGATGTTCATTTCGGTTCCCCTTCGTTTGATGACCCTTATCTAGATCACTCTGGTCGTGATTAGTAGATGGCCATTGTGCACATCCGTTATGCATCTGGTGCAAACGAAAGAGGCATTTCTGCCGAAATTGCCGCCCAGCCGCCGTGGGACGGCGACAGAGTCGCAAACCCATCGGACGAATTAACACGTTGAAAACAAAAGAAAAAACCGGGTCCAGACACCTCCAGACCCGGCTTTTCGATTTTTGACCATTCGGTCAACAGCCATGCACTAGCCGGCTGTGGTGTCGCGCTTCTGCTCGCGGGCCAGCCGCCGGTCCTCGCGCATTTCGAACCACATGGCGTTGAGAATGCCGAAGGTGCAGGCCAGGCCCAGGCCCAATATCCAGGAAAAGTACCACATGTCGTTCTCCTAATAGGCGTTGGGGTTCTTGCCCAGGCTCTCTGGGGTCACGGTGCCACGCATCACCCGGAACACCCAGGCAGTGTAGAGCAGCACGATTGGCAGGAAGACCAGCGTGGCCAGCAACATGATGAACAGGGTCATGTGGCTCGACGAGGCGTCCCACAGGGTCAACCCGGCATTGGGCATGGTCGAAGAGGGCAGGAAGAAGGGGAACACGGAGACACCGGCCGTCGAAACAATGCCGAAGATACCGGCGCTGCTACCCAGATAGGCCAGCCAGCGGTAGCGGCCCATCAGCCCCAGCACGGCGAGAGCCATGCCGACAAAGCCCAGCGCTGGCGCCGCCATCATCCAGGGATAGGTGCCGTAATTGCTGAGCCAGCCGCCCTGCACCAGTTCCACCGTCTTGCCCAGCGGGTTGATGGGACCATTGGGGTCGATGGCGCTAGTGACGGCATAGCCATTCATGAACGCCACCCAGACGCCGCCCAGGGCAAACAGCGCCAGCGTCCCGAGCCCGGCCCAGATCCCATAGGTCTGCGCCCTTTGGGCGAGGATTCCTTCGGTACGGCCAAGGATCAGGGTGGCCCCATGGGTGACGATCATGCCCAGGCTCACCAGCCCCGCCAGCAGCGCGAAGGGCATCAGCAACTGGAAGAAGTTACCTGTGTAGAAGATGCGCATGCTGTCATCGAAGTGGAAGGGTGCCCCCAGCAGCACATTGCCCACGGCCACGCCCATGATCAGGGCCGGCACGAAGCCGCCGATGAACAGGCCCCAGTCCCAGGCCGAGCGCCAGCGCGGGTCCTCGATCTTGCCGCGGAACTTGAAGCCCACGGGCCGCAGGATCAGGGCCAGCAGGATCACGATCATGGCGAGGTAAAAGCCCGAGAAGCTGACGGCGTAGAGCGGCGGGAAGGCGGCAAAGATGGCGCCACCGCCCAGGATCAGCCAGACTTGGTTGCCCTCCCAGGTCGGTCCGATGAGGTTGAGCAGCACGCGCCGCTCCTCGTCAGTACGGGCGACGAAGGGCAACAGTGCCCCGACGCCGAGGTCGCGCCCACCCATGATGGCAAAGCCGATCAGCAGCACACCCAGCAGCAGCCACCAGATCAGCCGCAGCGTTTCGTAGTCGAGAGGAATGGTACTCACGATCCAAGCTCCTTGGTTGCGGGCGTGGCAGGCAGGGTTGTGATGACGAAGTCGTCTTCGTCATCCTGGGTGAACAGCTTCTCCTTGGGGCCGGCTTTCACGATCCGCACCATGAGCATGATCATGATCACCAGCAGCACGGTATAGACGAGCACGAAGAAGGTCAGCGACAACACCAAGTCGAGCACGCTGAGGCCCGAAGCGGCATAGAAGGTCGGCAATACGCCTTCCACCACCCAGGGCTGCCGCCCGAACTCGGCGATGAACCACCCAGATTCAATGGCGATCCAGGGCGTGGGCAGCAGGAACACCGTGAACCACAGCAAGGGTTTGTTGGTGTCGATCCAGCCGCGCGAAGCGCGATAGAACCACAGGCCGAAGAAGGCGATGAAGAAGAAACCCAGGCCCATCATGATGCGGAAGGTCCAGAACAGCGGCCAGACATCGGGCACCGTGTCCTGGGCCGCCATGGCGACTTCCTCGTCCGTGGCGTTCTGCACATCATCGCGATAGCGCTTGAGCAGCAGACCGTAGCCCAAATCGGCCCAATGCTCCTCGAACACGGCCCGTGCCTCTGCATTGCTGCCATCGGCGCGGATCTGCTCGAGCGCATCATAGGCGACCATGCCCGAGCGGATGCGGTCGCCAGCGCGGTCCACCAGTTCGTGAATGCCGGGCAGTTCCTTGTCGAGCGAGCGCGTGGTGATCAGGCCGCCGACCCACGGCACCGAAAGCGACCAGGCCGTTTCACCATCGGCGCCGGGAATGGCAATGATGGTCCAGGGCGCAGGGGCCGGCTCGGTGTGGAAAGCCGCTTCGAGCGCCGCGATCTTCATGATCTGGTTTTCGGTGGCGACATAGCCGCTTTCGTCACCCAGCACGACAACCGACAGGGCCGAGGCCAGGCCAAAGCTGGCAGCCACGACAGCGGAGCGCTTGGCCATTTCCACATGCTTGCCCTTGACCAGGAATAGTGCCGAGATCGACAGCACGAAGACTGCACCGCAGACATAGCCGGCGCTGACCGTGTGCACGAATTTGGCCTGCGCCACCGTGTTGAAGATCACCGCCATGAAGTCGGTGATTTCCATGCGCATGGTGTCAGGATTGAATTTTGCGCCGACCGGGTTCTGCATCCAGCCATTGGCGATGAGGATCCAGAGGGCAGAGAAGTTGGCACCCAGCGCCACCAGCCAGGTGACGACCAGGTGCCCCACCTTGCTCAGCCGGTCCCATCCGAAGAAGAACAGGCCCACGAATGTGGCTTCGAGGAAGAAGGCCATCAAGCCTTCAATGGCCAGCGGCGCACCGAAGACATCGCCCACATAATGGCTATAATAGCTCCAGTTCATGCCGAACTGGAATTCCATGACGATGCCGGTGGCGACGCCCATGGCGAAGTTGACGCCGAACAAGGTACCCCAGAACAGAGTGGCCTTGCGCCAGACGTCGCGTCCGGTCATCACATAGACGCTCTCCATGATGGCCATCATAAAGGACAGGCCCAGCGTGAGCGGCACGAAGATGAAATGATACATCGCGGTAGCGGCAAATTGCCATCGCGAGAGGTCGACGACGAGCATGTCGATCATGGCACGTTTGAACTCTCTGGTTGCGACGGCCAGAGTCGGGGCCGCCAATGTCCCTCTTATGCTGCCACAGACTGGTCTTTGCCTTGATTCAGATCAAGCCACTTGGCCTTGCGGTCCGCTAGATAGACACTGAGCCATCAGGAACTCCGACAAGCAGGCAATAGGGGCCCCGTGACCACCCCAAAGGACAAGTCCGGCGCTAAAGCGCTGAACATGATCGCCCGCCGTGGCGGCGGCCCGCTCATCCTCGCCATGTCAGCACCTATCCTTGGCGGCCTCCTGCTGATCTGGCAGGCCTGGACGTTGTCGGATGTGCTGGGGCGTGCCATCGAAGGCGGCGAAGCGGCAAGCGCGCTCATGCCAGCAGTTGCTATCGTCCTGGGATTGCTTCTGGTCCGCGCACTGCTGGGCGCTGTTGGCGAGCAGGCGGGCCTGGTGGGCGCGGAGCGCATCAAGCGCCATGTCAGACAGGCGCTGTTCACGCAGATGCTCGCAAGGCCGCCCCGCGCCACTGACCTTGCCCCCTCCGGCGTAGCTGCCGCGGCCATTGTCGACCAGGTCGATGCCGTTGAAGGCTATTTCGCGCGCTACCTTCCGGCCGCGCTCCAGGCCGCCCTACTGCCGTTAATTTTCGGCGCCGTCATTCTTCCGCTCGATTGGGTCGCCGGGCTTCTCTTTCTTGTCACGGCACCGCTTATCCCGCTGTTCATGGCGCTGGTGGGATGGGGCGCACAAATCGCCACGGACCGTCAAGCCCGGGCGCTCAGCCATCTCACCGGCCGTTTTGCCGACCGATTGCGGGGCCTGCTGACACTCAAGCTTTTCGGCCGCGAGCAAGCGGAGACGGCTGGCATCGTCGACGCCAGCGAGGCCCTGCGCCTGCGCACGATCAAAGTGTTGCGCATTGCCTTCCTCTCTTCCGCTGTACTCGAGTTCTTTGCGGCGTTGGGAGTGGCGGGTATTGCGCTCTATGTCGGCCTCACCTTCATCGACTATCTCCAGCTACGCTCCGGTCCACTGACCCTGCAATTGGGTATGTTCCTGCTGCTCATGGCCCCCGAAGTTTATAACCCCCTGCGCCTGTTCGCTTCCCACTACCATGACCGTGCTGCTGCTCGATCGGCCATCGCCGAGATCACGCAGCAATTGGGCGTCAGTCCGAACATGCCGGTTACTCTTGCCGATATCGCGCCGCGGAGCGGCTCGCCGATCGATGTTACCCTTTCGGACGTCACATTGCGCACCCCGGACCACATGGCCGGCGTGGCATTGGACATTTCCGTCCATGTATCCCCCGGGCAGAATGTTGCGCTACTCGGCCCGAGTGGAAGTGGCAAGTCGACCTTGCTCGAGGCCATCGTCCGCCTGCGTGATCACACCGGCTCCATCCTGCTCGACGGGCGCCCCCTGGACCAATGGTCAGAGGCGGAAATGCGTGGCCGCACGTTCCTACTCACCCAGAAGCCGCGGATCATTCATGCCAGCATAGCGGAGAATATTGCCCTGGCTCGGCCCGGGGCGACGCGCCAGGAGATTGAACGCGCTGCCGAGCACGCTGACGTCTCCGGGTTTGCCGGAGGTCTCTCCGAAGGTCTGGATACCCTGGTAGGCGAGGACGGCGTCGGCCTTTCGGGCGGGCAGGCGCAACGCGTTGCGCTGGCGCGCCTCTTCCTGCGCGATGCCAGTCTCATCCTGCTCGACGAACCGACCGCACATCTCGACCAGACCCTGGAGCGGGAGGTGGTGACGCGGCTGCTCGACTATGCACGCGGCCGCACGCTGATCGTCGCTACCCATTCTGAGGCGCTCGCGGCGCGTATGGACAAGGCCTATCGGCTGGTCGGCGGCACTCTGCTGAGTACACCGCTGCTGAACCAGAAAAGGAATATTGCATGAAGGCGCTGCTTACCTTCCTGCCGCTCTTCCGCCAACGCAGCGGCGCCATGCTGTTGGCCCTGTCGCTGTCCCTGATTACGCTTGTGGCGGGCGTATCCCTGCTCGGAACCTCGGGCTGGTTCATCACCGCCACTGCCCTCACCACAGCGGGGTTGGGTTTCAACCTCTTCGTCCCTTCAGCGATGGTACGCGGCCTGTCCTTCGTGCGGATTCTGGCGCGCTATGGCGAGCGCCTCGTCGGTCACAATGCCACGCTCAGATTGCTGTCGGATCTGCGTGGCTGGCTGTTTCAGCGCCTATTCCCGCGTCTGCCTCTGCCCGACCGTTCTTTGCGGCACGGCGATCTGGTGTCTCGCCTCACCGCCGATGTTGATGCTCTGGACACGGCCTTTCTCGTCGCCATTGGCCCCTTGGTGGCTGCCGTGATCGTGGGTGGCGCCATAACAGCCGTGTTGGTGGTCCTGCTGCCGGCAGCGGCGCTTCCCTACGGCCTGGCACTGGCTCTTGCCGGTCTCGGTGTGCCTGCCGCCATGGTGGCGGCAGGCCGCCGGGCGGGGCGTGCGAGCGTTGCGGCCCGCGCCGATCTGCGCATGGGTGTGCTGGACGGGATGAAAGGGCATGCCGATCTGCTTCTGCTCGGCTTTCTGGGCACCACTGCGGAACGCTTTGAGTATCTGGGCGAGGAGACATCACGGCTCAACCTGCGCCTGGGCGCCATCACAAGTGCTGGCAGCCTTCTCGTCCAGGTGTTGGCGGCCATTGCCCTAGTCGGGACATTGTGGGCCGGTCTCGTTGCGCTCGAGGGTGGCCGGATCGAGGGGCCTCTAATGGCCGGTCTGGTGTTGGCCGTTCTGGGAAGTTTCGAAGTCACGGGCCTCATCGTACGCAGTACCAGCAAGGCGACTCAGGCCATGGCCGCCGCCGAGCGGCTGGTGGCACTTGCCGAAATGCCGACGCCAGTCCTCGAACCCGCCTCGCCTGTGGTGATCGATAGGTCTGATCAAACCATTTCGCTCGACCATGTTACATTCGCCTATCCCGGCCTGCCGTCGGTTCTGGACGATATCACCCTTTCGGTCGCGGCAGGGGAGCGCGTAGCCATCATCGGCCCCAGCGGCAGCGGCAAGACCACGCTGCTGCATCTGCTTCTGCGGTTCAGCGATCCGCAAGCCGGCACGATCCGCTTGGGGTCCACTCCTATTCCCGCCATTCGCACCGCCGATCTCCATGCCAATATGGCCCTGCTCAGCCAGGACAGTCCGGTCTTCATCGACACCATCCGCAACAACTTGCTCATCGGCCGAGCCGATGCCGATGAAGACGCCCTCTGGCAGGCCCTGGCCAAGGCGCAGCTGGATGGGCATATTCGGACCTTGCCCAAGGGGCTCGATACGATCATTGGCGAAGCCGGACGGACATTTTCGGCCGGACAGGCGCGCCGCCTATGTCTGGCGCGCGCGCTGCTCTCCGGAGCGCCTGTGCTTCTGCTGGATGAGCCGACCAATGCGCTGGACCGGGAAACCGAAGAAGCCTTCTTCGAAGTACTGGCCACCGCCGCCAAGGATCGCACCGTCATCATGGTCACTCACGCAAGCATTCCTGACGGTACTGTCGACCGCGTGCTGACCCTGGAGCACGGCAAGCTTGCCTAGCCGCAGCGCAACCTCAGACGCGCCAGGTCGGGAACCGAAACGTGGCGATAATTGACGATTTCAATCACGCCGTCCGCCTTGAGCCGGCTGATCTGCCGGCTGACGGTTTCGACCGTCAAACCTAGAAAGTCGGCAATATCGGCGCGGCTCAGTGGCAGGTCGAAGCTGGTCACTGCGTCTTCTGCGGGGTCTATGTGGGTTGCAATCAGATAGAGAAAACTGGCGACTTTCTCGGCTGCGGTTTTGCGGCCCAGCGTCACCATCCAGTCGCGCGCCTCATCCAACTCGCGCAGTGCCTGCATCATCACCCGGTGCTCAAGCGCCGCATTCTCCTCCAGAATGGCTTCGAAACGCGCCTTGGGGATGAGACAGAGTTCCACATTGGAGGCGGCTTCCGCCGACACGCGGCTCTCAGAAGCAAAGGGACGCCCCAGCAGATCAGGCGCGAATTGAAGGCCCACCACCTGCTGGCGGCCATCTTCGAGCACCTTGGTCAGTTTCACCACGCCGCGCAGCACATTAGCGTAGGTAGCGATGGGCATGGCGTCGGCCATCAATTCCTCGCCCGCCACACGGTTGACGCGACGCGTGTGCTTGGACATTTCGAGCAATTGTTCCGGTGTCAGCGCACCGCAAATCCCTTGGTGCCGCGCCTCGCAACTTTGACATAATAGCGGAACATCGGAATTATGAATGTCCTTGCGAAGTGTCTGCATTGGAAATGCTCCTGACTTCACAAGAAGTACGCTTGGCCAAGCCACGACATAAGTCGCAAGAATGTCGCTGTGCCAACTGGTCGCAGCGTTTGCTTGCCCGACAGGTCGGCGTGAAAGCAAACCGACCGAAGCGGGCCAACCGGCAATAACCTGAACTGGGCAGGGAGAAGCGCATGCAGGTGAACGTCTTCATTTCGGCTGGAACCGAGGAAAATCCGCCCAAGCTTCTGGTGTTGCCGCTCGGACCGGAAGCGGCCATCCCTCGGCACCTTCAGGGCACCGAGTGGCGGCATTTTGCGACCACCATGACCGATGACCGGCTGCTGGGCGCGCGCGCCGCCGATATCGAGGCGGACATCGCGGCGAATGGCTATGCGCTGGTGGCCCCCACCGGCTGAAGCCGGCACGAACCTCACCCCTTGACCTTACCATCATGGGAAGGTCTATATGCTGATGGACGAGGTGACCTGCCATGAATGAACACGTCCATCACAACCCTAAATCTACGTCGATTTCTCTCGATATCGAGGGGATGACCTGTGCCTCCTGCGTTAACCGCGTGGAGAAGGCCTTGCTCAAGGTGCCTGGAGTGGGAGCGGCTTCGGTCAATCTGGCCACTGAACGCGCCACCGTCTCAGGCGGCAATGTCGACGCCCTGCTCCAGGCAGTCCAGAAGGTTGGCTACAAGGGCAGCCTGCGCCAGCCCGAAGCCCCGGCGCATGATCATATGCACCACCACGACGAAGATGCCGCCATCCTCAAGCGCGACGTCATCATCGCGGCTATTCCGACCCTGCCCCTGTTCCTGATCGAAATGATCGGCCACGCCTACATGCCCTTCCATATGTGGGTCATGTCCGTCGTCTCAATGGACGTGCTGTGGGTGACCTATTTCGTTCTTGCCAGCTTCGTGTTGTTCGTTCCGGGATTGCGGTTCTTCAAAATTGGTTTTCCCGCCCTTCTGCGCGGCGCGCCAGAGATGAACTCTCTGGTGGCTCTGGGCGCCGGGGCGGCCTGGCTCTATTCGAGCATCGTCACCTTCGCGCCGCAGCTGGTGCCGGCGGAAACCCGCTATGTCTATTTCGAGGCGGCCGCCGTCATTGTGACGCTGATCCTCTTCGGTCGCTGGCTCGAGGCCATTGCCAAGGGACGCACAGGCGAGGCCATTGGGCGGCTGGTGCAGCAACAGGCCAGGACGGCCCGCGTACAGCGCAATGGCGAGGCGGTTGAGCTGCCGGTTGAAGCGGTAAAGGTCGGCGATGTGGTGCTTGTCCGCCCCGGCGAGAAGATCGCCGTGGATGGCGAAGTCATCGAAGGAGCCAGCCATATCGACGAGTCGATGATCTCGGGCGAACCGCTGCCTGTCTCCAAGACTGTTGGTGACAGCGTGGTGGGCGGTACGCTCAACACTTCGGGCAGTTTCAGCTTCCGCGCCACCAAGGTCGGCGCCGATACCATGCTGGCCCATATCATCCGCATGGTCGAAGACGCCCAGGCGGCCAAATTGCCCATCCAGGCGGTGGTCGACCGGATAACGGCGGTCTTCGTGCCGATTGTCATCGGCCTTGCAATCCTTACGGCCATTGTTTGGTTCTGGCTCGGCCCCGATCCGGCGCTGACCTATGCTCTGGTCAACGCGGTTGCCGTGCTCATCATCGCCTGCCCCTGCGCCATGGGCCTGGCAACGCCGATGTCCATCATGGTCGGCACCGGTCGCGCGGCACAACTCGGCGTTCTCTTCCGCAAGGGTGAGGCGCTGCAGCAGCTTCGCGATGCCGGGATCGTGGCCTTCGACAAGACGGGCACGCTGACCGAGGGCAAGCCTGAGCTGACCGATCTTATCCTTGACGATGATTTCGAGCATGATGAGGTCCTGGCATTGGTGGCGGCGGTCGAGAGTCATTCCGAGCACCCCATCGGCTCCGCAATTGCCGCCGCCGCCGAGAAGGCAGGCCTCACTCTGGGCACCGTCACCGAGTTCAGCTCCAATCCTGGGACCGGCGTCACCGCCCGGGTCGATGGGCGTCTTGTGGCGGTGGGCTCGCAGCGCCACATGGCCCACCTGGACTTTTCCGATTTCTCGGAGGCCATCGACAAGCTCGCCGCCGAGGGCAAGACGCCCGTGTTCGCGGCCATCGATGACAAGCTAGCTGCCGCCATCGTGGTGGCCGACACCGTCAAGCCGACCAGCAAGGCGGTCATCGAGGCCCTGCATGGCATGGGTCTGAAAACCGCGATGATCTCGGGAGACAATGAACGCACAGCCAGGGCCATTGCTGCGCAACTCGGCATTGACGAGGTGCGGGCCGAAGTCCTACCTGCCGACAAGGTGGACGCGATCAAGTCGCTGCGTCAGGGCAATCGGGTCGTTGCCTATGTCGGGGACGGCATCAATGATGCCCCGGCCCTGGCGGAAGCCGATATCGGTATTGCCGTTGGTTCGGGCACCGATGCGGCCATCGAGAGCGCCGATGTGGTGCTGCTCGGCGGTGATCTCAAAGGCGTCCTCAATGCGCTGAAGGTCAGCCGCGCTACCCTGCGCAATATCTGGGAAAACCTGTTCTGGGCGTTTGGCTATAACGCCATTCTCATTCCGGTGGCTGCCGGGGCTCTCTACCCCGCCTTTGGCATTCTGCTCTCCCCTATGATCGGCGCCGGCGCCATGGCGCTCAGCTCTGTCTTTGTGGTGGGCAATGCGCAGCGCCTGCGTTCGGTCCGGGGAGTGGACGCATGAACATCGGACAGGCCGCGCAGAAATCGGGCGTTTCGGCCAAGATGATCCGCTATTACGAGCAGATCGGACTCATCTCCCCGCCTTCGCGCACCGACAGCAACTACCGCGTCTATGGGCCGGACGAGGTGCATGTGCTGCGCTTCATCAAGCGCGCAAGAACGCTGGGCTTCTCCGTTGAGGAAACGGCGGCACTGCTGGGCCTCTGGCAGGACCGCTCCCGAGCCAGTGCCGAAGTCAGGGACATCGCCAGCGGCCACATCCAGGCGCTTGAAGCCAAGATCGACGAGCTGCAGGGCATGGTAAAAACACTGCGCCATCTCGTCCACTGCTGCGCCGGCGACAACCGGCCCGATTGCCCCATTCTCGATGATCTTGCCGGCACCCCGGCAGGCAGCCAGACCAAAGGACACTGACATGACCGACAAGACCACGCTTACCGTCAACGACATGACCTGCAGTCACTGCGTAGGTACGGTGCGGCAAGCACTGGAAACGGCTCTGCCGGGCACCCAGGTCGAAATCGATCTGGGCACCCATAAAGTCAGCTTCACCGGCGACCGCGCCAAGGGCGAAGAGGCCATCCGCGAAGCCGGATACACGCCTGGTAACGCCTGAGAACGCACAAAACTGGTGAGCCCCCGCAACGCCAAGGAAGGCGGGCATCGCCCGGAACTCGGGCGGAGACATAGCTGGATTCGCGTGTCACCCTGACGACGGGCCAAGGCGTTGATCTCAAAAGAAAAGGGGCGCCAATGGCGCCCCTCTATAGTTGCTGTATCCGGCCTCAGAACGGGCTGTCCGGGAAATAGAACTGCTCGGCGTTCTCCGGTGTCACCAGCGGCGCACCCAGGATGTACTCACCCTGAACCGGACCATTGGAGGTGAAGTTGGCAACGGTCACATCCATGGCCGTGGCGATCATGGCGGGCGGATAGAGCACGTCGACCGGGATCAACTCGTCGCCGTCCATGATACCCTTGATGACGTCTTTCATGCCGGCGCCGCCGACGATGAACATTTCGTCTTCGCGACCGGCCTGGCGCACGGCTTCCACCACGCCCATGGCGATGTCGTCATCCTGCGCCCAGACGCCGTCGATGTCCGGGAAGCGCGACAGGAAGTCCTGCATCACTTCGAAGCCATCATCGCGGTTCCAGTTGGCAAACTGGTTGTCCAGCACGTTGATGCCGGAGCCTTCAATGCCGGCCATGAAGGCATCGAAGCGCTCGGTGTCGATGACGGTCGGGATACCACGCAGGATCACGATATTGTCGCCATCACCCAGGCGGGTCTTGAAGTATTCGGCCGAGACTGCACCCAGTTCGGTGTTGTTGCCGGCAACATAGACGTCCTGGATCGAGGTATCGGGCAGGCCACGGTCAACCACGGTGATGAAAGCGCCGGATTCCTTTGCCTGGCGGACCGGTTCCACCAGCGGGTCGGATTCGAAAGGCAGCACCACGAGGGCGTCGATCTGCTGCACGGAAACCAGATCCTCGATGTCGCTGGCCTGGTCGCCCGGGCTGTCGGCCGTCACCAGCACGATGTCGATATTGTCATAGGTGGCTTCCAGGCGCTTTTCGGCTTCCTGGGCGTGCCAGTTCAGGCCACCGGTCCAGCCATGCGTAGCGGCCGGAATGGAGACGCCGATCTTGACCTGGTCCTGAGCCAGTGCCGAGCCGGCCAAAGCGGTCGTTGCCGCCAGGGCCAGGGTCAATGCCTTGATAGACATGGGTAGTTCCTCCCTAGAAATTGGCGCTTGGCGCCGGTTGAGCCCAGCCACGAGGGCTTGGGAACTGTGTTGGCTATTCGGCCTTCCTGCCGCGCCGCCCGAGGCTGCCGCGCTGCAGATAGACCGCTGCCACGATGATCACGCCCTGAACCGCCCCATTGAGGTAGTTCGAGATGATATCGGTAAGGTTCAGAATGTTGCCGATGGCCGTCAGGATCAGCGCGCCGATCACGGTGCCGCCGATGCGACCGTAGCCGCCCTTGAGCATCGTGCCGCCGATAATCACCGCGGCGATCGCTTCGAGCTCCCAGAGCACACCGGTTGCCGAGGACGCCGAACCGAGGCGCGGCACATAGATGATGGTGGCCAGCGAGACGCAGAGACCTTGCAGAATATAGGTCCAGGTGCGGACGCGATCGACCTTGATGGCGGAATAGCGGGCCACCTGTTCATTGGAACCGATGGCCATGCAATAGCGGCCAAAGGCGGTGCGGTTCATCAGCACCCAGCCGATCACGGCCACGATGATGAACACCCACACCGGGTAAGGCAGGCCGATGAAGCTGTCATAGTAGACCGGGCGGTAGATTTCGCGTGCACCGCTATTGAGCGAGAGCGTGCCGCCATCGGCGAAATAGGTGATCAACGAGCGATAGATGCCCATCGTGCCCAGCGTCACAATAAAGGCCTCGATCTTGCCCTTGGTGGTCAGGAAACCGTTGATGAACCCCGCGCCGACACCAAGGATCACCGAGCAGCCAATGCCCAGCAGCACCGTCCAGATGGACGCACCCATGCTGTCGACCGCCGCGTTCATGATGATGATCATCATGCCCGCAATGAAGGCGGCCATGGAGCCGACCGACAGGTCGATGCCGCCGGCGGTGATCACAAAGGTCGCGCCGACCGCGATAATGCCGATAAAGGCCGAGCGGGTCAGCAAATTGGTGACATTGCCTTCCCCCAGGAACAGCGGGTTGAGGCTGTAGCCCAGGACGATCAGCAGGATCAGCGCCAGCAGCGGCCCTGCGGTCTTGAGGTCGAGCCGGAAGCCCTTGTGCTGCTTGCTTGCCGTATCAGGCACTGAGACGCTCATTTTCTCCACCCTGCTTGATGCCGGCCGCGTAACGCATGATCTCGGCTTCGGTAATTTCCGCGCCCTCCAGCACCCCGGCCATGCGCCCCTGGCGCATGACGACGACACGGTGGGAAAGGCCTATGACTTCCTGCATTTCCGAGGAGATGACGATGATCGCCTTCCCCTCGGCGGCCAGCGCCGCGATGATGTGATAGATTTGCTGCTTGGTGCCCACGTCGATGCCGCGCGTCGGCTCGTCCATGATGACGATCTCGGGCTCGCTCTCCATGGTCTTGCCCAGCATCAGCTTTTGCTGATTGCCGCCGGAGAGCTTACCCACCTGGACCGAGGGATCACGCGCCCGGATATCGAAGCGCCGCACTGCGCGGTCCAGCGCCTGCTCCTCGCTTCGACCATCCAGGAAACCCATGCGGAGGTGTTTTTTCAGCGTGAGGAGCGTCAGATTGGGTTGGAGGCCTGCATTGAGCAGCAGCCCCCGCCCCTTCCGGTCCTTGGTCATATAGGCCAGGCCCGCCGCAACGGATTTGGAGACATCGGCAAATTCGGCCGGGGCACCCTGCACGCTCACCGCGCCGCCGGACTTCTTGGTCAATCCCACGATTGCCTCGGCCACTGCCGTGCGCCCCGAGCCAATCAGTCCGGCAAAGCCCAGTATCTCGCCGCGCTTGAGGTCGAAGGAGATGCCTGAAATGCCCGGCGCTTCCAGATCGCGCACCGAAAGCACGACATCGGCATCCACGTCGGGCTCATGCTTGGGCGGATAAAGATTGGACAATTCGCGCCCGACCATCATCTGGGCGATGGAATCCGGCGTCAGGTTTTCCGTGCCGACCGTGGCGATCAACTGCCCATCGCGCAGCACCGTCACCCGATCGGCCAGCTCCATGATCTCGTCGAGCTTGTGCGAGATGAAGATCACCGCCACGCCCTTGGCGGTCAGTCGGCGCACCTGTTCGAACAGGGTGCGGCTTTCAGCCACCGAAAGCACGGCGGTCGGTTCGTCCATGATGATGACGCGCGCGTCGCGGCTGATGGCCTTGGCGATCTCGACCATCTGCTTGTCGGCCACCGACAGCGTATTGATCCGTGCATCTGGGTCGATCGACACATGCAGCGTGTCGAGAATGGCCCGTGCCTGTTCGCGCATATCCCGAAGCTTGAGGAAGGGACCGGATTTGAGTTCGCGCCCCAGGAATATGGAATCGGCGACCGTCAGGTGCTCGGCCAGCAGCAGTTCCTGGTGAATGACCACGATGCCCATGGCTGCCGCCTCGCCATTTGGAGGCAGCACAACCTTTTGGCCATCATAGGTGATCGTGCCCGAGGTGGGCTGTTCGATGCCGGAGAGGATCTTGATCAGGGTCGACTTGCCCGCGCCATTCTCGCCGATAATGGCGTGGACCTCGCCGGGACGAATGTCGAAATCGATGCTGAACAGCACCGGAATTTCGCCGAAGGATTTCGAGATGCGGTTTGCCGACAGAATCGGCGGCACAGATGTGTCCGGCGCTTCGGCCATATCGCTTTCCTCCCCGAGCCCGGCCCCGCTTGATGCAGCACTCATTCGCCCTAATCCGATGATGTAAAGGTTTTCATGATTTATGTAAAGGTTTACAGTGAGCGAAATCGGTTTATGCCTGTGGAGCGCCCATGGCTAAAGCTGCGGCGTCTGCTAAAGGCAGAATTGCGTTGGGGCCCAGGCCTCGGCGCGGAGGTGGAGGGCGCGGTGCTTCAGCAAAAGCTGGCCACGATTGAAGATGTAGCCGCCATGGCCGGGGTCTCCATCGCCACGGTCAGCCGCGCCATCAACGAGCCGACCAAGGTCGCCGACGCCACGCGCCGCCGCGTCATCGATGCCATTGCCCGCACCGGCTACACCACCAATGCCATGGCCCGGTCGCTGCGCATGCGGCGATCCAACATGATTCTCATTCTGGCCCCGGATGTGGGCGACCCGAACTTCTCCAATATCCTGGTGGGGCTGGAGACCGAGGCCAGCAAGCGTGGCTATGGCCTCCTGATCGGCAATACGCAGAACGACCCGAGCCGCGAAACCGACTATCTGCGTTTCATCAGCTCCAACCAGGCGGATGGGTTGATCCTCTTCACCGGACATCTACCCTTCGGGCTTGCGCAATCGCCGACGGAGGCGCGCCTGCCCCCGATGGTGGCAGTCAATGAGCCCGTATTGGGACAGGACATCCCATTTGTCGGCGTCGACAATTTCGAGGGGGCCCGGGTCGCTGCGGAGCACCTGATCTCACAGGGGCACCGGCGCATTGCCTTTGTCGGTCACGCGCCCAATCGCGAGATCAACCGGCTCCGCGAAGAGGGCTATAGAGCCGCACTCGGCGGCGCGGGCATCCAGATCGATCCGCGCCTCATCATCGACGGCGACGGCACCACCGAGAGCGGCCGCGCTGCAGCGGAGCTGATGTTCGTGCGCGACGCCCTGCCCACCGCTTTCCTGTGCGTCAATGATGCCACCGCCATGGGTGTCATCATCGCCCTAAATGCCCGCCGCTATGACCTGCCGCGGCAATTTTCGGTGATGGGTTTTGACGACATTTCCTTTGCCAGCTTCATCACTCCATCGCTGACCACGATGAAGCAGCCGCGCCATCGCATGGGCGAAGCCGCCATGGAACTATTGCTGACTTTGCTGGCAGGAGAGAAACCCAAATCGCGCGAAGTCCTGCTCCGGGCCGAACTTATCCTGCGCAATTCAGTGTCGCGTCCCGGCAACTGACCTCAATCACCGCTGCGCCACTGCGGCTGCGGTTCGGACAGGGTCTGCAGCTCTTCTGCCGGCGCGCCTTCGATGCGCAATCGCAACAGTCGCGTCAGCTCGACGCCCGCCGCCACTATATCTTCGCGAATGCTGTCCAGCCGCGGGAACATGGTGGGCAGAATGCCCGATGTCTGCTTGTAGACCAGATGCAGGTCCCGCCCGACGACGAGACCGGATTCCATAAACCCGCCCAAGAGGGCAATCGTGCGCGTCTCGCTGTCGCAGATCAGGCCATCCGGCCGGTCGGCCGAATGCGCAAGCTCGACGCCAATCCCGCGCAATTCAGCCGGAGTCAGTCCCCGCGTGCTTTCCAGCAGGGCCGTTTCCAGACCATTGCGGGCCGCCGACTTGTGAAATGCGGTGACGATATTGTGGTAGTTCGTGGTGCGATCATCGCCAATCACCAGCATGACCTTGCGGCACCCCTTCCCCGCCAGCCGCTCCACGGCCATGGTCGCAAAGGCTTCCGCGTGGAAATCGTGATAGGGATGGGGCGTGAAGAATTCCGTACGCCCGTGGCTCACGAAGGGAAAGTTCGCATCTACCATCATCTGCACCCGCGGGTCGCGCGGACCAGTATGGGTGATGATGACGCCGTCGGCATTGCGATGCTCAAGAATGTAGCGAATGGTGTCGGTCGAGCGCCGGTCGAATTCCGGGGTCACCGTCAGGTGATAAGGCGTCCCCTTGATGGCCTGCCCTATGCCCTGGATCATCTGTCGCGCGAAGTCGATAGAGTCCTCCGCGCCATCCAGCACCAATGCCAAGACGTTGGTTTTGCCGGTCCGCAGGCGCACCCCGGCCCGGTCCGGCACATAGCCCAGCGCCTTGGCGGCCGCGGCAACCTTGTCGCGCGTTTCCTGCTTCAGCGTGGTCCCGCCGCGGAGCGACAGGGAGACCGTGGACAGGCTCAACCCTGTCGCCTCGGCTATGGTCTTGAGTGTGACGCGCCCCGGAACCGCTTGTCCGGGCCTGTTCTTCTGCATGCTGCCTAGTCCCCTGCCCCTACATAGCAGAGGCGAATGCGGCTGTGTACCAAACATTCTTGCAACGATGCAATCGATATAACCCTCACCCTGTCGCGCCGAAGCTTCTCCTAAAATACTGGATTGCAATACTATTGTTCGAATTTCTGAATGAATGTACGTGACCCCTCCTTACCTAATTGCAACGTTGCATTGAATGTGATTTGTTACGCCACGCGCCGGGAGAGGAGCCGGCATGTGCCGTGGCAGCACGGCAGCACAAACAGGGAGGGAATAATGCTCAAGAAAGTGCTTTTGACCGGCGTGGCATCACTCGCCATGACCGCCGCCATCGCCGGACCGGCGCGGGCCGAAGTGTCGTTCATGTATGCCGAATGGATCGCTGCACTGGTCGAACCCGGCATTGCGGCCTTCGAGGCCGAAACCGGCGAGACCGTCAACGCCATCAAGCTGCCCGGCCAGGGCTACGACCAGCGCATTGCGCTGGACCTTGCTGCGGGCACCGCTGCGGACGTCAACCTGATGGACAGCTTCATGGTGTCCGAGCTGGCCTCGGCCGGCTACCTGCATCCGCTCGACGAGCTGCTCGCCGGCTGGGACCAGTTCCAATATTACATGCCGGGTCTGCTCGAGGTCGCATCCTATCAGGGCCAGGTCTATGCCCTGCCCACCGATACCGACGTGCGCATGCTCTGGTACGATCTCTCAAACTTCGAGAAAGCCGGCATCTCCACGCCGTGGGCACCCGAGACCTGGGACGATGTGCTCGACGCCGCACAAAAACTCAAGGATGCGGGCGTGCGCTATCCCTTCCAGCTGCCCGCCGGCACCAAGCAGGGCGAAGCGGCCACGATGCAGGGCGTCTATATGGCGCTACTCGGCGCCGACGTTCCCGAAGGCGACCGCAACCGCCTGCTCAATCGGGAAACCGGCCAGTGGATCGGCGACAGCCCCGCTCTGCGCCGCACCTTCGATTTCTTCTACCAGGTCTATGTCGAGCGCGAGCTGAACACAGCCGAACTCAACTATGCCACCGATATCGGGGCGGCCGTGCGCGCAGCTCTCGCGGCGGACGAGTTGGGCATTCTTGCCTCCGGATCCTGGGAGGATGCATGCCTCTGGGACTGCAACAATCCGCCAAGCCGCGAAGAGCGTGACGCTCTGGTGGCCTGGACACCATGGCCCGGATCAGGCGTGGAAGGCGCCAAGGCAACCACGAATATTTCGGGCGGATGGACGATTGGCATCAACGCCAATGCCGCCGACAAGGACATGGCATTCAAGCTGATTACCTCCATCTTCGACGAAGGCAATTTCAGGGAATGGACCTTGGCGAACCACCGTATGGCGGTCCGCACCGATATCTCCGAATCCCCGGAATATACGGCCGATCCATTCCTGGCCGAAGCGACAAAGCTGGCCGCCGACACCACCGGTCGCGATACCGTCCCCGGCTATCAGACCGTCTCGGCCCTGATCCAGCAGGCCACCGCCGACATTCTGGATGGCGTTACGCCTGAGGACGCGATCCAGGAATATCATGACGCTCTCGTCGACGAGTTCGGCGAAGAAAACGTCATGAACTACGAGTAACCCGACCCCACTTCCGGCGGCACCATATCGTCCTCCATGGTGTCGCCGGCCTTTCTCTTTCTGCCCCGGCGCGACAACCGCCGTCCGGCAAATCCTGGCGGCTGCGCACACAAGAGGCTTAGATGAAGAACCAGGCCAATCCCTGGCTAACCAGCAATCTCTGGGTGCTCGGACTGGGCATGCTGCCCGCCATTCTGCTGATCGGCCTCCTGCTCTATTTCACCGCCTGGGCCTTTGCCTTCAGCTTCACGGACCTGGCACTGGTGGGGCGCAAGAGTGTCGAGTGGAGCTGGGTGGGGCTGGAGAATTTCGAGCGCCTGTTCACCCGCCGCGGCTTTCTGGAATCGCTCTGGACCACCGTCATCTTCGTCTTCTTCTCGGCCATTGTCGGCCAGTCGGTTCTTGGTTTTCTGCTCGCGGCCGCCTTGCGTGGATCGCGCTCGACCCTGCGCAGCGTCGTTGAGGTCTGCATCATGCTGGGCTGGCTCCTGCCCGACATCGTGGCCGCCTTCCTCTGGTCGGCGACAACGGCGCAAACCGGGTTGATCAACCAGCTCATCATCACGCCGCTGGGTCTCCCACCGGTCAATTTCATCAATGACTACGCCCTGCCCGTCGTCACCATTGCCAATATCTGGAAGGGCACTGCCTGGTCCTATCTGTTGTTCACCGCCGCGTTGGACTCGGTGTCACGCGAGGTGGTCGAGGCCGCCAAGGTCGATGGCGCCACGCCCCTGCAACGCATCTGGCTGGTGCAGTTGCCGATCATCCGGCCGCATATCGCCACCAACATGCTGTTCATCACCATCTGGACCTTCACATACTTCCCGCTGATCTTTGCCATGACCGGCGGCGGCCCGGGCCGGCAGACCGAAACCCTTGCCGTTTTTCTCTACAATCAGAGTTTTTCGCGCGGCAATCTTGGCTTTGGCTCGGCGATCTCGGTCGCCATGCTGCTGATCGTCGGTGTCCTGTCCCTGTTCTATCTACGCCTGCTGCGGGAGCCGAAGTGATGGAAGAAAACCGTCCCTCCCGCCTCACCGCAATTGCGCTCACTTTCATGGCCGTGATCTGGGTCAGCCCGTTTTCATGGCTCATACTCAATGCCTTCAACCCGCTCTCGACGGGGCAGCTGGAGATTCCCAGCGTCGTTGGGTTTGACAATTTCGGCCTGGCCGTGAGCGGCAATGCCGGGCGCCAGTTCATCAATTCCATGCTGATCGCCGCCGGCACGGCCACGCTCAGCGTCATTGTCGGCATCTCTGCCGCCTACCCGTTATCACGGCTGAAAATTCCCGGTCGCAACGCCTTTCTCTGGACCCTTGTCCTTCTGCGCATGCTGCCGGCCGCGGGCGTTCTGGTGCCGCTCTATTTCACGGCACAACGCACGGGCCTCCTCAACCAGCTCGGCGTCATCATCGCGCTGACCATTCTCAACCTGCCCTTCACCCTGCTGCTGCTGAAAAACTTCTTCGACACGGTACCGATCGAACTTGAGGAAGCAGCCTATGTGGAGGGTGCCAGCCTTCTTCAGATCGTCACGAGAATCGTCTTGCCCATGTCGCGGGCCGGTATCGCTGTGGTCTGGTTCTTCAGCTTCACCGGGGCGTGGAACGAGTTCCTGCTGCCGCTGATCTTTGCGCGGGTGCAGGACGCTTTCCCAATGTCAGTCGGGCTCTACGCGGCTTTCGGCCAGCAAGGGGCCATCAACTACGGGTTCCTGACGGCCTTTTCCATCATCTACGCTGCGCCGGCGGTCGGCGTGTATTTCTTGTTGCGGCGGAACATGAACACAGGGTTCGCCGGTGTCGGAGTTAAAGGATGACCTATTCCAACCCCCTCTCGTCCAAGCTGGGTTTGCTGGATGATGACCTCAAGCAAGAGGGCAAGCTGCTGCGCCTGTGCGCGGACCTGGAAAAGAAAATCCGTACGCCGCTCGGCAATGTGCCCTTCCAGTGGCATGTGCAGCGCGCCGACAATTTTTCTGCCGCCGATGCTCTCAAGGCCGACTGGCGGCAATGGGAACAATTCGGCCGTCATTCTGTTTGGGCCAAGCATCAGGAGCACACCTGGTTCGCCGCCGAAATCACCGTGCCCGAAGAAGCACGCGGCAAGGTCTTTGTCGCCCATTTCACTAGCCAGTGGCAGGACCGGCCCGGCTCGACCGACCCCCAATGCCTGGCTTATCTCGACGGCAAGATCGCCCAGGCGCTGGACGGCAACCACACCGAACTGGTGATCGAGCGCGACGCCGTGCCGGGCAATAAGCATGTCCTGATGGTCAATGCCTTCACCTTCTTCGACAGGCCTCTGGTCGGGTTCGAGGTGGATTTCTTCATCCGCAATGAGCGCGCCGAAAAGCTCTATTTTGACCTGCAAACGCCAGTCGATGTCGCGATCCTTTTGCCGCAGAACGATCCGCGTCGTCACGCCATTCTCAACATCGTACAGAGGTCGTTGCGGGCCCTTGACCGGCGCGACGGCCATACCCCCGAATTCGAGGCCAGCCTGCCGGCTGCCGAGAAGATCGCGGCCGAGATCTATGATCTCGTCGACACCGAAGTGCAGCCGCAAGTTACCGCCGTCGGATCGACCCATCTCGATGTTGGCTGGCTCTGGCGCGTCATGCACACTCGCGACAAGACCGGCCGCAGCTTTGCCACAGTGCTCAACCTGATGGAGGAGTACCCGCAGTTCGTCTTCATGTACAACCAGTCGGTCCTCTTCGATTTCCTCAAGAAAGACTATCCGGAACTCTGGGATCGGATGATGGCGCGGATCAAATCCGGCCAGTTCGAGATCGAAGGCGCCATGTGGGTGGAACCCGATGTCAATATTGCCTCTGGTGAAAGTCTCGTCCGCCAGATCATGCGCGGCCGGCGCTTCCATCTCGAGAATTTCGGCGTCGATCCAAAGACCGTCTGGCTGCCCGACACCTTCGGCTATTCAGCCAACCTGCCGCAGATCATGGACAAGTCGGGGCTGAAATATTTCGTCACGTCCAAGCTGAGCTGGAATGACACCGACCGACATCCTTACGACACCTTCTTCTGGCGCGGCATTGACGGCACCACCACCAAGGCGCAGCTCATTACCGCCCAGAAATATGACAGCGAGCAGATTTTCACGACCTATAATGGGGACCTGTCCGTCTCGGAAACCATGGGCGCTTGGAAACGCTACGAGCCCAAGGCGGCTTATAATGAAGTCGTCATGTCCTATGGCTATGGCGATGGCGGTGGCGGTCCGACCCGCGCCATGATCGAGCGCGGCACGCGCCTCGAACGCGGCATTCCCGGCGCGCCCAAGGTCAAGCTCGAAGGCATCGTTCCCTTCCTCGACCGGCTGGGCAAAGCCATGGATGCGGAGCCGGGCAAATTCCCGGTATGGAATGGCGAGCTGTACCTGCAATATCACCGCGGCACGCTGACCTCGGTCGCCAAGAACAAGGCGAACAACCGCAATGCCGAACGGCGTCTGCGCGAGCTGGAAATGCTCGGTGCCATTGCCCTAGCGACTGCTGGCCACGCCTATCCCAGCGAGACCCTGGCCGAATTCTGGGAGCTGGTGCTGATCAACCAGTTCCACGACATCCTGCCGGGCACCTCGATCCCGGAGGTCTATGTCGATAGCGACGCCGAATATGGCCGCATCTTCTCGACCCTGGATTCTGCCAATGGTCCCTGGCACGCCGCCGCGCAGGCGGCCACCAAGCCGGGTGCCGATCAGCTGCGCCTGATCAACTTCACCAGCCAGACCCGCGCGGGCCTTGTGCATCTGGGTGCAGATGTTCCCGATAGCGCTGCGCTTGCCACAACGTCCGGCATTCATCCGGTACAAAAGATCAACCGCGCCGATGGATCGACCGACACAGTCGCCGCTGTCAGCGACATGGCGCCACTGGGCTGGACCGGTGCGCAATTGGTCTCGGGCGTAGCTGAAAGCACGGGCGACCTTTCCGTCTCGACCACCCATCTCGAAAACGCGCTGATCCGCGTCACCTTCGACAAGTCCGGCGAAATCACCTCCGTCTTCGACAAGACCCGCAACCGCGAAACGCTCGCTCCCGGCGCCAGTGCGAACCGTCTGATCGCCTATGAAGACAAGCCGATGAACTGGGATGCCTGGGATATCGACCGCTATTTCGAAGAGCAGTTCTGGCCGCTCGCCGATGGCAAGGCCGAGATTTCCGTTGTCGAAACAGGCCCCCATCGCGCCGCCATCCGCATTGAGCGTTCCTATCAGAAGTCCAAGATCGTTCAGGTGATCTCGCTCGCCGCCGGCGAACGCCAGGTCGAGTTCGATACCTTCATCGATTGGCAGGAACGGGCGCAGGTTCTCAAGGCCCAGTTCGGCTTTGATCTCAACACCAGCGAAATCAGGTCCGAGATTGCCTTCGGCCATGTCACCCGCCCGACCCATCGCAACACCACCTGGGACCGCGCGCGGTTCGAGGCCTCGATGCATCGCTGGGTCGACATTTCCGAGGCCGATTTCGGCATCGCCCTCATCAATGACAGCAAATATGCCTATGACTGCCACGAGCAATCGGTGCGGCTGACCCTGGTGCGCGGTTCGACCTTCCCCCATCCCGAGGCCGATCTGGGCGAGCATCGCATCCGCTACGCCATGTTCGTGCATGAGGGTGTGGCGGACCTTGCGGACGTCCACCGCGCGGCGGAACGCTTCAACAATCCGGTTGCCGTCATCGGCTCCCGCTCCGTTGCTACATCACAGGCAAGCGAGTTCGCCCGCTTCAGCCTCGCCTCGGTCGACGTCCCGAACGTCACTATCGAAACCATCAAGAAGGCGGAAAAGTCCGACGCCTTGGTGCTGCGCATCTTCGAACACGCCAATATCCGGGCCGAAGCCACGATCACTTTCGGCCTGCCGGTCAGATCGGCGCGCATCGTCAACCTGATGGAGGAAGGCGATAGCAAGCCGCTGGAGGTCAAGGACAATGCCGTAACCCTCAATCTGCGGCCATTCGAGATCGCAACGCTGATGGTCGAGACCTGAGGAGAAGCAAATGTCTGATGTAAGCCTCAGAGGTGTCCGCAAGTCCTACGGCGCACTCGAAGTGGTCCATGGCGTCGATCTCGACATAAGGTCGGGCGAGTTCGTCGTTTTCGTCGGGCCCTCTGGCTGTGGCAAGTCCACGCTTCTGCGCATGATCGCCGGCCTTGAACCCATCAGCGGCGGTGAAGTCAGCATAGGCGGGCGGGTGGTCAATGATGTCCCCTCCCCGCAGCGCGGCATTGCCATGGTGTTCCAGTCCTATGCGCTTTACCCGCATATGAGCGTCTATGAGAACATGGCCTTCGGCCTCAAACTCGCCAAGACACCCAAGGCGGAGGTTGACCAGCGCGTGCGCGAGGCGGCCCGCATCCTGCAGATCGAGCCCTATCTCGACCGCATGCCCAAGGCCCTTTCCGGCGGGCAGCGCCAGCGCGTCGCCATCGGCCGGGCCATCGTGCGCGATCCCAAGGTTTTCCTGTTCGATGAGCCGCTTTCCAATCTCGACGCCGCCCTGCGCGCCCAGACCCGCGTGGAAATCGCCAAGCTGCATGACACGCTCGATGCCACCATGATCTATGTCACCCACGATCAGGTCGAAGCCATGACGCTGGCCGACAGGATCGTCGTGCTCAATTCAGGCCGGATCGAGCAGGTCGGCACGCCGCTTGAGCTCTATCGGGAACCGGTCAACACCTTTGTCGCCGGCTTCATCGCCAGCCAGCGGATGAACTTCATCGATGTGACACCCACCCCGGATGGCGTGATGCTGCCGGGCAAGATCCTGTTGCCAATCCAACATGCCGGGCTGGCCAGCGCCAGGACGCTGGGGGTTCGCCCGGAGCATCTGGAGCTTGCCAGCGACGGGGCCGCGGACCTGAGTGGCACCCTCGCCGTCATCGAGCAGTTCGGCGAATATGCCCTGGCCTATGTGGAAATGCCGAGCGGCGAGACCATAACCCTCAAGCTTGACGGGGCGCCGGAACTACACTTGCACGAGACAATCCACATTAAGGTGCCACCCGAAGCGATTCACCTGTTCGACGAGGCCGGGCGGGCGTTGCGTTAGGCGTCCGGCCTGACTTTGATGGATCAGGCAGCGATCTCGAACGCCGCGCGGACCAGTCGCCGGGTGTAGTCGGTCGATGGATTGGTCAACACCTCGCTCACCGGCCCCTGCTCAACGATCTTGCCGTGCTGCATCACCATGACGCGGTGGCAGAGCGCGCGCACGACCTTGAGGTCGTGGCTGATGAACAAATAGCTCAGGCCCTTTTCGTCCTGCAGCTTGCGCAACAGGTCAATGATCTGGGCCTGCACGCTGAGATCAAGGGCCGAAGTCGGCTCGTCCAGCAGGATGAATTCGGGTTCGAGCGCGATGGCGCGGGCGATGGCGATACGCTGCCTCTGCCCGCCGGAGAATTCGTGCGGGAAGCGCTGCAGGATATTGTCGGGCATGCCGGCATCGCGCAGGGCTTGGCGCACGCGATCGACCCGCTCGCGGCTATTGGCGCCGATGCCATTGACCACCAGCCCCTCCTCGATGATCTGGCGGATCGACATGCGCGGGTTGAGGCTGGCAAAGGGATCCTGGAACACGATCTGCATGCGGCTGCGCAGCGGGCGCATGGCCTGACGGTCCTTGGTGTCAATCCGTTCCCCGTCAAACCATATCTGCCCGCCCTGATTGCCGATCAGGCGGATCAGGGCCTGTCCGAAGGTGGTCTTGCCCGAGCCGCTTTCGCCCACAATACCAAGCGTTTCGTGGCGCATCAGTTTGATGTCGAGATTGTCGACGGCCTTAAGGTCAAAGAAGTCCGGCTTGAAGAAACCGCCCCGCTTGAGGGTGAAGCTGACCTTCACCTCCTTGCCTTCCAGCACCGTCTCGTGAACACCTTCTTCAAGCGGGAGGGCCGTGCCCTTGGGCTCGGACGCGAGCAGATGCTTGGTGTAGGGATGCTGCGGATTGGCGAAAAGCGCCTCGGTTTCGTTGTGCTCCTGCACCCGACCGTTCTGCATCACATAGACATATTCGGAGAACTGCCGAACGATGGTCAGATCATGGGTGATCAGGATCACCGCCATGCCGTACTTGTCCTTGAGATCCTTGATCAGGTTGAGGATCTGCGCCTGCACGGTCACGTCGAGCGCCGTGGTCGGTTCGTCGGCGATCAGCACCTCGGGACGGTTGGCCAGTGCCATGGCGATCATGACACGCTGCCGCTGGCCGCCGGAAAGCTGGTGCGGGTAATTGTTGAGGCGCGCCCGCGGCTCGGGAATCTGCACTTCCTCGAGCAGCTTGACCGCCCGGTTCATCGCTTCCTGGCGCGAGACGCGATTGTGCAGGTGGATGATCTCGCAGATCTGCTGGCCGATCGTATAGACCGGGTTGAGCGAGCTCATCGGCTCCTGAAAGATCATGGCGATGTCATTGCCGCGCAGCTTGCGCATCTCGCGGTCGTTCATGGAAACCACGTCCTTGCCCGACAAGGTGATCTTGGTCTCCGGTAGGATGGTGGCGCGTTTGGTCAGCAGCTTCATGAGTGTGCGGGCCGTCACCGACTTACCCGAGCCGCTCTCGCCCACAAGGGCGATGGTTTCGCCCTTGTGCAGCTGGAAGGAAACGTCGCGGACAGCGTGAACCACGCCGCCCTCGACCTTGAAGTCGACGCCGACATTGCGCGCGTCAAGGATCAGTTCACGCTCATGCGTCCCCAGATCGTGGCGCTCGGACGAAACCGGTTTGCTCTCGGTCATGGCTCAATCCTCAATAGGGGTCGACGGCATCGCGCAGACCATCGCCCAGCGCATTGAAGGCAAAGACCGTGATCAGCACAAAGATCACCGGGGTCAGGATCCAGGGATAGGAGCCGATCACCGAGAACGTGCCGGTATCCTGCAGCATCAGCCCCCATGAGATCAGCGGCGGCTTGACCGCAAAGCCCAGGAACCCGAGGAAGCTTTCAAGCAGCACCACTGTGGGAATGGCCAGGGTTACGGCCACGATGATGTGGCTGAGCACGTTGGGCAGGATGTGGCGGGTAATGATGCGCCCGTCGGTCGCGCCCACGGCGATGGCGGCCCGGACATAATCCACGCGGGCGAGAGCCAGGGTCTTGGATCGCACTTCCCGGCTTAATTGCGCCCAGCCCAGCACCGCCATGACGAAGATCACAAAGGTCAGGAACACATTGGACGGCGCCGTCACCGGGATCAGTGAGGTCAGGGCCAGATAAAGCGGCAATTGCGGGAAGGCGAGCACGAATTCGACGAACCGCTGCACCCAGGCATCCACGGCCCCGCCGATATAGCCTGAGGTAATCCCGACGAGCGTACCCACAACCGTCGTCATGGTCACCACGGCAAGGGCGATCATCAAGCTGATGCGGGAGCCGACAATACCGCGCGAGAGAATGTCGCGACCGAATTTGTCGGTTCCCAGCAGCTGGATCGGCCTGCCATCGGTCGAGCCGAAGAAATGGATGTTTGAGGGAATGAACCAGAGCAGGTGGTATTCATACCCTTTCACGAAGAAGCCCGTCGGCGTCGGATTGTCCTTCATGGCGCCGGTCAGCGGCTGGAACGTCACCGGGTCGAGTTCCCCCGTGTCACCAATGGGATAGACATAGGGCAAGAGGCTGAAATTGCCGCTCGGGTCCTCGAAGGCGATCAGGTCCGGCGGCGCAAAGGGCAGGTTCGGCTCCTTGGGGTCCATCGGCGCGAAGAAATCGGCAAAGACCGTGATGACCAGCAGCATCGCCACCAGGACGAGGCCAATCATGCCCATGGTGGAGCGGCGGAAACGGCGCCAGACCAGGGTGGCATAGGTCTCATTGCCCGAACCATAGCGCGTCACCACGGGCGCCGTGCTGGCCTCCTCTGCCGGTGTCGGCTTGGGTCCGGCCTCGACATCGGGCGGCAAGGGCACGGATGAACTGTTGTCAACGCGGGTCATTCGGCGTTCCCTCCCAGGCGAACGCGCGGATCGAGCGCGACAAGCAGAAGATCGGCGATGATGTTGCCGATGATGAGCGTGGTGGCCAGCACCAGCATGAATGTGGCGGTGACATAGACGTCGCCGACACCCATGGAGCCGACAATGGCCGGACCCACCGTGGCCAGGCCGAAGACGATGGCCACTTCGATTTCACCAGTCAGCATGTAGGGCAGCACCACGCCCTGATAGGCAATGAGCGGATGCAGCGCATTGGGCACGGCATGCTTCATGATCACCGCGCCTTCCGGCAGACCCTTGGCTCGTGCCGTCTCGACATATTGCGAGTTGAGCACGTCGAGCAGGTTCGCCCGCATCACGCGCATATTGTAGGCCAGCCCGCCAAAGGTGGCGATAAAGATCACCGGCCAGACGTGCTGGACCAGGTTGACGAATTTGTCCCAGCTCCAGGGCGCGCCGCCATATTGGGCGGAAAAGAACATGCCCACCTCCGACACATTGAGCCGGAACACCAGGACGTAAAGAATGATGATCGCCAGCAGGAACCGCGGAATGGTCATGCCCAGGAACGAGATCACGCCCAGGAGCGTATCAGCCCAGGAATACTGCCGGGTGGCGGCAATGATCCCCAGTCCAATGCCGAGGACCGAGGCCAGGATGTGACAGGTCAGTGCCAACAGGATGGTGGCCGGCAGACGCTCGGCGACAACC
The DNA here is from genome assembly GCF_913055165.1 of uncultured Devosia sp. Classification (GTDB taxonomy): domain Bacteria; phylum Pseudomonadota; class Alphaproteobacteria; order Rhizobiales; family Devosiaceae; genus Devosia. The sequence continues at coordinate 5,999 of NZ_CAJXJS010000009.1, read as the reverse complement.
TGGCCGACCTCCTTGTTGTAATAGAGGGAGTGGCCGAAGTCGAAACGGGTGACGATGCCGGTAATCCAGCGAAAATATTGCACCACCAGGGGATCGTTCAGCCCGTGTTGCTCACGATACATCTGGGCCTGCGCCTCGGCCTGCTCGAAGGTCGCACCGCCCTGATTGACGGCCATTGAGCGGATGTAGTCGCCATAGTCGCCCGGAGGCGCCTGAATGATGGCGAAGGTGACCACGCTGAGCAGCAGCAGCAGCGGGATGGCGCCTAGAATGCGAATGAAGAGAAAACGAAGCATCGTCAGCCTCTATGACGTTGTTGAACGGGGTCGCCGTTCACCCCAACCCTCAGGTCAGTGTGGACCGAGGGGGCCGATCGTGGTCGTCGCACGATCAGGCCGAGGATACTGAACTCGATGCCCTGCGCCTATGGGGTCGGGCGTGGGCGGTGCCGGCGGAACCCGGGGTCCCGCCGGCCGTTTCTCGTCAGGCCGGGCCGTCGCTGCCCGGAGCGCCCGGAAGGGTTTCCGGATGCAGCTCGTAATCGCCCTGCTGGTCCTCGGGCACATAGACCCGTTCGCGGATGATATTGTCTTCAGCCCAGTTGAACATGAAGATCGGGGCACCAGCCGGGATATTGGCGAAGCGCTTGTTGATGATCAGCGCACCCGGATACTGGGTCAGACCCACCGAATAGACGTTCTCGGTGAAAATCTGCTGGTACTGCTTCATCAGCTCGGCCCGCTCGGCATTGTCGCTGGTCGAGATGAAGGCGTTGACGATATCAGTCAGTTCCTGCTCGAAGGGCAGCAGGTCGAGCGTGCCGTCCGATCCAGCCTTGTGGAAGGGGTGCGTCCGCGGGCCGGTCGGGGCAAGCATGGTGGTATTTTGTACCACCGCGACCATTTCCGAACCTTGGCGTTCCACCGTCCAGTCGAACTGGCCGGATTGTGCCATGTCGTCACGCGCCGTGCCGGTCTGGAAATTGGCGATCACACGCAGACCAAGCGGCTCCATCATCGCAATCACGCCTTCGGCGAGATTGGTGTCGGTCGCGTAGTCGGTATTGGCGAGCAGGGTGATTTCCACATCAGCACCGCCGGCGGTGTCTGCGGGGAAATTGCGCACGCCATTTCCATCGGTATCCATCAACCCCAGGCCATCGAGCAGTTCGTTGGCTGCGTCCATGTTGTAGGGGTAGTAGACCGTGGAGTCCTTGTCGTAATAGGTCGTGCCGGCATAGAGCCCGCCCGGATAGATGGCGGTGAAGGGACCGCGGACAAGCGATTCACCCAGACGCTGGCGATCGACCGCCATGGTGACGGCCTTGCGGAAGTCGAGGTTCCGGTTCAGCTCACGCACGGCCTGCTCACGAGCGTCGGGTTCACCCCAGCCATTGCCCGACATATTCATGCGCAGGGCATAACCGATGGTGCGGGCACCGAACTGCAGGCGGGCCGGAGCACTGTCGTCGGCCGAGCGGCGCAGGGCCTCGACATAGCTTTCAGCCTGTTCGAGGTTGGAGAAGTCGCCCGAACCGGCAACAGCCTGGACGTCACGGTCGGCCCAGGTCGAGAGGCGATAGTGCATCTCGTTGAGGTAGGGCAGCTGGTTGCCCTGTTCGTCGACCTTCCAATAATAGGGGTTGCGGCGCATCACGATGATATCGTCAGGACGATACTCAACCGGCACCCAGGCGCCCATCACCGGAATATTGAGATATTCGGGCGGGAAGGCATTCTTGTACTGCTCGTAGCTGTTGTCCGAGTATTTGGGGTGCTCGGGCTTGAGGATATGGCTCGGGCCCGGACAGAAGGAGTCGTAGGCCATCGCGTAGAGGTACTGCGTGGGGAATGACTCTTCGAAGGTCCACTTGATCGTATAGGCGTCGATCGCCTCGAGCTTGGTGCCCGTGCCGAACCGCTCAGGCGTGCCGGTACCCGAGGGAACCGCGCTCACATTGGGATCCTGGACATTGTCCTCCCAATAGAACATCACGTCTTCGCTATCGAACGGGTCGCCGTCGGACCATTTGGCACCCTCGATCAGGTGCATGGTCAGTTCCTTGCCGTCCTCGGACCATTCCCAGCTCTTGGCGAGGTTGGGCATGGGTTCGAGTTCGTCGGCCTTGACCATGAACAGCGGACCGGTGCGCGTCAGGCATTCGCTGAGGCCAATGTCGATGCCGCCCCAGCCCTGGCTCTGGCCGCCGATATAGTTCCAGCCTTCAGGCCGGCCGCCGATGACGTGGCGCATGGTATCGCCATAAACGCCGATGCCGTCCGGCATGTTGGCGGCTTTGTAGACCAGTGGCTCCTTGGGCAGGCGCTCTGCGACAGGCGGCAGGGCCCCGGCGTCCACATATTTGGACGTGACCCAATCGGGCTCGTTGTATTCGGGCAATGCCTTGTATTCGAGGATGTCCGAAATGCTGACGAAATTCGGCTCGCTCTGGGCCGAGAATTCCGGCGGATCCGGCAGTTCACCGGTCATTTCCTGTGCCGGCATCGCCGACATGGAAACGGACAGCAAAAGTCCTGCCCCGCCAAGGGCATAGATGTGCTTTCTCAATAGAACCTCCCATCGCAATCGGGGCAAAGGCGATGATTGCCCGGTCCGGATACTCCTCTCCGAACCTGCCTCCGTGCATGGGTAAAGCCTACCCCTTGCAGTGACCGACGCAATCCGGAATGATAGTGACTAATTCCGGTTTTCTAAGAACTGCGGGAAAAGTATGACTGTAATTGAAGGCCTTGGCAGACCGGTGCGCGCAAAAGAGAAGGCGCCACGTCCGACCCCGCGTCCGGACCGCAGCTTTTACTCTTCGGGAAAGGCCTTCGGGCGCTTCGGCATCCGGGCTTTCCCACCCCAGATCATGCCGCAACCCCACAGCCATGGCCATATAGAATTCAATTGGTTGACCCGGGGGACCATGGACTATGTCTTTGATGGTGGCCCCCTGACCGTGGGTGCCAATCGGCTGGTCGCTTTCTGGGCGGGCATCCCGCATCAGACAGTGGGATTAAGAGATGTCGACGATGCCCGGCAGCTCAATATCTCCCTGCCGATGGATGCCTTTCTCGAGATGCCGCAGCTCGGACGACTGACGGAAACCCTGATGGGCGGCGGGGTGATCCAGTTGGCGCCGGAGTGCATCGGCCTTGAAACGCTGGAGCGCTGGTATGGCGACTATCGCAGCGGCAACGCGCTCCGCACGGACCTGGTGCGCGCCGAGATCGGCACCATGTTCCGCCGCGCGGCCATCACTGGATGGGACACATTGCTGCCGGCCTGGGTCGAAAAAACGAGCGCCCGCAGCCGCACGGCAAGCCCGGTTCGCTATGTCGTGCGCATGGTGCGCCACATCGTGGAAAACATCAGCGATCCGCTCTCGGTCGAGGCCATCGCCGATGTCGTTGGCCTACACCCCAACTACGCGACCAACCTGTTCACCAAGGTCATGCATATCTCGGTGCAGAAATTCGTCACCCGCATGCGGCTGATCCGGGCACGCAGCCTGTTGTTCGACAGCAATCTGGCCATCGCCAACATTGCCTTCCAGTCCGGTTTTTCCAGCCAGACCCAATTCTACGAGCACTTCCGCAAGGCCTATGGCATGACCCCCAGCCAGATGCGGGAAAACAAGATCGCCTAGGGCCCCTACCCCATCTCCTGCACGATGCGCAGGAATTCGGCATGGCCCAAAGCCTTTTGCGCTGCCGCGCGGTATTCGCGGACCAGGGCGTCGAAGGTCTCGCGGGCAAACTGGCGCAATTTGGGGTCAGCCTCCATCTCGCGGCGCGCAAGGGATTGGTCGAGCAGGCCGAGCCCGTCCAGTACCGGATAGTGCAACTGCGTCTCGATATGCGGCAGGCCGCCCAGATAGGCAGGAAAATGCTCGGCCCGCGGCATCTGCTTGTGCCAGCGGGCGAGGCGTTCCTTCGTCTCGGGATGAATGCGGTTGGCTCGAACTTCCCGCCAGAACGGAGTATCGTCGCGCTCGGTGACATAGTGTGTGTTCACGAATGTCCGGAAGTCGTCGACCTGCCGCCCGACGCGGGCATTATAGTCATCCCGCGCCTTCTGCTCGATCCGCTCCGGCCGATCCATATAGCGCTGCGCGAACAGCATCATCTGGACGATAGTCCCGTGGATGGAAGTGGATTCGAGTGGCTCGAGGAAGCTTGAGCTGAGCCCCACGGCAAGGCAATTGCCGATCCAGGCCTTTTCCAGCCGCCCGATCTGGAAGCGGATATCGCCACGTACTTCGATCTTGTGACCCAGCGCCGCTTCGATCTCCGCCTTGGCCTGATCTGGGGTGGTAAACTCATCGGAATAGACATAGCCGCAACCGAAGCGTGTACGCGTGGGGATCTGCCACATCCAGCCCGAACTCTGTGCCCAGGCGCGCGTATAGGTGGGCAGTTCGGCGCCCTCTTCCACATCGATCCAGAATGGCAGTGCCCGGTTCACCGGCAATTCATGGGCATAGGATATCCAGGGCGCCTGCAATTCCTTGACAATGAGCTGTTTGCGAAAGCCTGTGGCGTCGATGAAGAAATCGCCTTCGAGCCGCTGATTGCCGTCCAACACCAGCGCCGTTATGTCACCGCTCTCAGGGTCCCGTTCGATCCCTTCGACCAGCGCATCGACCTTTTCCACGTCGCGGGATTTGCTGGCGAAAAACTTGCCCACCAGCGCTTGGTCGAAGTGAAAGGCATGATGAAACGGTCCCAGCGGAATGAGGCCGCCATCGGTTTTGCGGGCATAGGGCGCCTTCCACTGTTCCAGCAATGGCTGGAACATGTGCATATCCTGCACCTTGCGCCCCGCGGCCACCGCGTAGACGTTGAGGTAATCGCTGGGCGCGCCGACGGGCGCCCGCACCACTTGATGCGGATCATCAATCGGGCCGTAATAGGTGAAACCCTTGCGCCGCCAGTCCTCGTGGCGAATGCCCAGCTTGAAACTTGCATCGGTCTTCCGGATGAACTCGACTTCGTCGATGCCGAAATGCTTGAGCAATACGCGGAAGGCAGCCGTAGTCGCCTCGCCAACCCCAACCGTCGGGATCTTGCTGCTCTCGACCACCGAAATCCTGAAGTCGAGCCCCCTCCGGCGCGCCTCATCCTGAATGATGAAGGCGGCGATCCAACCCGCCGTGCCCCCACCAACAATGACGTAATGGGATGGTTTGTCCATGCCCTGTCCTCCCTTGACGCCAAGCTAGATTTGCCCCGCCCCCGACACAAGCCGAGCCGTCGGCTCTTGCGTCGCAATTCTGTGAAAACCGGAAACTGTAGGTCCAAAATCGAAAGCGGCCCGACCTTCAGGCCGGGCCGCTTCATGACGCCAGGAGGAGCGTCGGGGGGACCTCAGATCAGTGATGCGCGCCGCTCATTTCGCGCAGTTCCTCCACGGAACGGACGCGCTTGCGGGCGGCACCGTCCCAGTCGCGGGTCTTGACCGTCGACTTGGCCATGCGCTCCTTTGCGGCCGGCACTGCATCGGCATATTGAGGCAGCCACTGTGCCTGGGCGACGACCATTTCGTCGACCATGGCCCAGACTTCGTCCGGGGTGCAGATGGCGCCGACCAGCGGGTCGTGCAAAACGGCCAGCTTGAGCGTATCGATATTGCCGGTCATGGCCGCTTCGACCGACAGGCGCTGCACCGACACCGAGACCGAGCAGGTGGCCGCGCAGGCCGTGGGCAGGGTGATGCCCTCGATCATGTTGATCCCGAAACGGTCAACATAGCCCGGGCTTTCGATGATCGCGTCATCAGGCAGATTGGTGATGATGCCATTGTTGCGGCGATTGAAATGACCGCGATAGGAGCGACCGGTTTCGATGGCCTCGATAATGTAGCTGGCGTGTTCGCTGGTGCGCTTGTGTTCGGAAAGCGGCTTGTTGGCCTGCTCCTTGAACATGGGGAAATCGGTTTCGAACCAGTTCCGGCGCTCGGTCGAATAGCGCAGATAGCCGCCGGTTTTGCCATGG
>NZ_CAJXJS010000008.1 GCF_913055165.1 uncultured Devosia sp. | reverse complement strand
GGGGCTGCCATGGCACACTATGCGGATTTCATCGCTCCCGAGATCGCCAGTCTGGACTGGCAAGTCACCCACAACGACGCCAGCCCCTTCAACATGATGGCCACTGACCATGGCATCGGCTTCATCGATTTCGGCGATGGCGGGTGGAACCCGAGAATTCAGGATCTCGTCATTGCCGCCAGCCACACGGTGACGGACCCCTGCCTTCCCCTGGGTGGGGCCGAACAGCTCATCGCGGGTTACAACGCGATTATCCCGCTCTCCGGATTGGAGGCGCGGCTGCTCGTCGGGCTGATGCGGGCGCGCCAAAGCGCGCTGATCCTCATCAACTATTGGCGCTCGCACCTTTTTCCGGCCGAGGCTGCCTACATCAACAAGAATGTCGCCCGTGCCGAGCGCGGGCTTTTGATCCTTTCCCAGCTAGACGCGGCCTCGGCCGAGGCGGCGGTCCTAGCGGCCACCCAAAGACGCTTCACTGATTGACCCGGCACCAGAGGCAGCACATGTCCACCGATCTCATGCCAAACCGCTTTAGACCCGGCGAAGTCGACCTTCCCAAGCGCGAGGCCGAACTGATTGCGCGCCGCGACGCGGTCCTGGGGTCCTCTTACCGGCTGCAATACCGCAAGCCGGTCCACTTCGTGCGCGGCGAGGGCATGTGGCTCTATGACCCTGACGATCGGGCATATCTCGATTTCTACAACAACGTGCCGTCCCTGGGGCACTGCCACCAGGAAGTGAATGCCGCCATGGCGGAGCAGGCCGGCAGAATCAGCGCCAATACGCGCTATCTCGAACCCAGGCTTGTCGACTATGCGGAACGGCTGGTCGCAACCTTTCCTAAAGAGATCAACCGCGTCGTCTTCACCTGCACCGGCAGCGAGTCCAATGACCTGGCTCTGCGCATCGCGCGATTGGCCAGCGGCAATGAAGGCGTCATCGTTTCGGCCTATGCCTACCACGGCACCAGCGCCGCCGTTGCCGCCGTGTCTCCGAACCTGGGCGATGCGGTAAAGCTCAGCTCCAATGTGCGCGTGGTCTGCCTGCCGGGCCCCGAAGGCGTGCCGGAAACTCAGGCCGCAGACTTCTTCGAAGCGCAGGTCAAGGCGGCCATACTCGACCTCAAGCGACGCGGCATTGGCGTCGCAGCCCTGCTTGTCGACAGCATCTTTTCGAGCGACGGCGTCTGGATCGACCCGCCCGGCTTCATAGCCAAGGGCGTGGCCGCGGTGCGGGAAGCGGGAGGCCTCTTGATCGCCGACGAGGTCCAACCGGGCTTCGGCCGGACCGGCGCGCATATGTGGGGCTTTGAGCGCCATGGTGTCGTCCCGGACCTGGTGACCCTGGGCAAACCGATGGGCAACGGCTTCCCGATCGGTGCCGTCGTTGGGCGCAGGGCACCCATGGACAGGTTCGGTGCCACCGCTCGCTATTCTAACACCTTTGCCGGAAACACCGTTGGCATCGCGACGGCCGACGCCGTGCTGACCATTCTGCAGCGTGACCGGATTCCGCAGAACGCGCTGGCCATGGGCGAGCGCCTACGGGCCGGGGTGGATGCACTCGCCCAGCGTCACCAGGCTATCCGCGCCGTCCGCCATGCCGGGCTGTTCTTCGGCATTGATATGGGCCTGGACACCGCCCCGCCGGAGGAACGGCGCGCGCTTGCCTTGGACGTTGTCAATACGATGCGTGATGATGGCGTTCTCATCAGCACCACCGGGGCCAATGAGGACACGCTCAAGGTGCGCCCGCCGCTCGTCTGCCAGGCAGAACATGTTGACCTGTTCCTCGCAACCTTCGAGCGAACCCTCGACCGGGTCGCCGTGAACTCGCGAAGCCCGACCTCAAGGAATGCTGCCCGTACCCGCCGATGATAGATGCGCCGACGGCTGCCAAGGGCTGAAGTCGACTGACAGGACTTGGGGCGCGAGAAGCACCCCCGCAACCGCGTACTGCGAGGGTGCCGTTCACCTAAAACGGAAGCTGGTGCGCCACGCGCTGGGTCGATATCCAGCGCTGCTTGGTGAACCCGCCGAGGGCATTGCCGATGGAAAGGCTCGCCGCACCCTGTGCCGCCGACGACATGGAGGTGATGGCACCGGGCAAGGAAGTGGCCGCTCCGACAAATAGCGCACCCGCCACAACTCGCCCATATGCGTAATGTCAGCGAGTCTATTGGCAACCTCCGACAACCGCGTGCCAGCCACCGCAATAGCGGCCGCGCTGACGAGGAAGACAGCTATGATTACCCAGAATGGCAGAGCAGAACTCCACTGCATTGCTCTTCGCTGTCCACCGTTGTGGGCAGTCCCTCACTTTTGCTGGCCTCAACAACAAAGTAATTCGACCTATCCGCAGGCGTTCCGTCATCGAGACTGATGGTGCGCCATTGGTGTGAGTTAATGGAACCCTGTCGAATAAAGAGGATTGCCTCTCAGAGCTTCACTAATTTGACAGTCGGGAGGTCAATGTTCACATGAAGATCATCACCACCTATGAGATGCCTGCCATTTTGAGCGGCGCGATGATACTCGCTTCTTCCTCCCTTGCGGGGCCAGTGTGGGCCCAACAGGGACCGAAAGGTTTGAACCATGAGCGACTTTATGCGGAAGGGGTGAGCGCGGCCCGCGTTCTCGAGGCGACGCGCGTTATTGGTCCTGAGGGCGACGTGATCGGCGACGTTGCCAATCTGGTGATGTCTTTCGAGGGTGAAATTCTGTCGGTGATCGCCAGCGTCGGAGGACGGTGGAACATCAATTGGGATATCGGCGAAACCTTCGTCAACGTGCCTTGGGAAGAGGTGACATGGACCGACGCGGGTCTTGAGATACCGCTCGAAATCCAGTCCGTTGACGCCTATCCGCTGGTCGCGGACAATGCAGTTTCCGCTCGGCAGGCCGGCGCGGACATGACGCAAGTGGCTGAAGACGTAAATGTACTCCGGGCCTTCAAGGTCACCGAGCTCATTGGTGATTACGCGCGCCTCCAAAGTAATGACTATGTCGGCTATGTGAGCGACATCCTATTTGACCGCTCTGGCAACTTGCGCGCTGTTTACGTGGTTCCCGATCCAGATTCCCCGATCACCGGAGGCACGGCCTATCCATTTGTGCAGGGGGCTGGCACGTTCGACCCGTCCACCAGCTACTACGATATCGGCTTTACGGAAAACGAGGCCGTGCTTTTTGACCAATTTGATCTGCAGCAACTCGAGAGCGAGCGGCAAATCTCTCCGTAAGCCTGCGAATAGAGAGCCACTACATAGTTGTCGTGATGGCAAGCGTGTGAGCACAGCGCCCGGCGCTGGCCGGATTTCTGGGTTATCGTGCACGGAACACTGCAAGGACGTCGCGCATTCCGCAATATGTCCTGTCCGAACCCAATCCACGTCAGCCGCCTGCTCTGCGCCGTCGTGCTTGTATGGGCCTTCAAATGCGCCGCGTTGCTTGCCCAGGACGCTCCAACGACGGTGAACCGAGAATTCACCCCGAGCGTCCCAGAAGCACAGATACCTGTTTCCACCGAGGTTCCTGAAAAGGCGATTGCGGCGCGGCTGAGGGATATCCTCGCCTCGACAGGCTGGTTCACTGACATAGAGGTTGGCGTACGTCAGGGTGTTGTGACCATAGACGGTATCAGTGACAGTCCAGAGCATCGCAGCTGGGCTACTGAACTCGCCAACAGCTTGGAAGGCACGATAGCCACCGTGAACCGGCTCGAACTTGGGGTCGACTTTGCATCGACTTTCGACCGTGCAACGTCGGAAGGGGAGCGACTTTACCGGCGCGTGGGACAAGCGCTACCTCTCGTCGTCCTCGCCACAGGCATTGCGACTGCCGCTTGGTTTGTTTCAGCTCTGGTGGCTAGGATGGCCCGCCGCGCTTTGCGGAATAGGATTCCTTCACCACTGCTTCGCGGCGTTGTGGTCCGGGTAATTTCTATTCCCGTCCTGTTGTTGGGCATTTACTTCGTGCTGCAGGTGGCTGGCCTGACCCGCCTCGCCGTCACCCTGCTTGGTGGGACAGGTCTTGTTGGCATTATTGTCGGGTTTGCCTTTCGAGATATCGCCGAGAACTTTCTCGCCAGCCTACTCCTAAGTGTCCGAAACCCATTTAGTACGGGCGATCTCATCAACGTCGCCGGGGAGACGGGTGTAGTGGAAAACCTCAACACCCGCAGTACAGTTCTCCTCACGCTGGACGGCAACCATGTCCAAATCCCCAATGCCACGGTTTTCAAGAGTACAATACGAAACTACTCAAGCACGCCCACACGTCGAGCCGAATTTCTGGTTGGCATTGGCTACGACTCGTCTGTGGCCCACGCTCAGATGCTGATCTCGGGCATATTGCGTCAGCATCCGGCCGTCCTCAACCGTCCCGAGCCGCTAGTGCTGGTGGACGAACTGGGCGCAGCTACGGTTAACCTGCGGGTGCAGTACTGGTTCGACAGCCGGACCTATTCCCCGGCCAAGACGAATTCTGCGCTACTGCGTCAGACCAAGAATGCATTGCTGGACGCCGGTATAGAATTGCCAGATCCGGCTCGCGAAGTGGTATTTCCGAAGGGCGTTCCGCTGGTCCAAACGCCGGACCCTGCCACACAAGTCACTTCCACCGGAGAAAAAGTGCGCCGGGAGAGGGATGCCGTTGAGATGCAGGAATCGACGGAAGGTGAAGGCGACTTGTTCAATGACACGGACGAAGTTCGCGACCTCGCAGTTGGAGCAGCACCAGAAGCAGAAAACAATCTCCTCAAACGGTGAGGAGTTTCAGAATGCACGGCCGCCAGCGAGGGACAATCTTGGTCCCCATACCGCCTTCGAGGCTAACCCCAACAACATCCACACCATCGTTCGGAACAATTGACGTCTTCGTTTCTTGCTCTGCCGTGGGCCGAACTTCATCGAATAAGGGTGTGAGGATCTCTCACCCCGATTTCGACACACGTTTGGGCCGCGCACGAAGAACTCCGGAGATGAGCATGAAGATCACCCGAACCGTCAGCATGACTCTGTTGGCAACCAACGCAACCGCAAGTGTTATGCAGCCAGCCCAGGCCCTTGAAGCACAGGCCTTTATTGATCGTGTCGAAGCCGTCTATCGCCATTTTGGCTATGAGCTGGATTTTGGTCCAGCCACGCTTGAGGGCAACACAATCACCGTGCAGGGCGTGACCGCTAATTTGGTGGGTGGGGAGGGTTCCGAAAGCGCCCAAACTGAAACCACGTTTACTTTTTCAGGGGTCACCGAGCGGGACGACGGCAGCTATCTGGTCGATAACGTGACAGTGCCGGATCTCGACACCCCCATCAAGGCCGAGCCCCCGGGCCACATTACCCTGGCCGATATCCGTGCCGAGGGGCTCTTCATCCCAGCGGGGGAGCCAACTGTGACGGATGGGCTGCAGCTTTTGCAGCGGATATCGACCGGGCCGCTCGCCGTCACGCGCGAGGGCGAAGAAGTGATCACCATGGAATCGCTGGACGCAAGCAGCACGTTCGAGCCCGAGTTGGGTGCCAGCGATCTCACCATGGTTTCGTCCGAAATGAAGATCTCTGGCCTCTGGGCCGATCTGACGACCCTCAACGAGGTGGTAGATGCCGAAGCCAGCGCCATGCTGGAGCAGGTCGGGCTGAGTGAAGTCAGTGGCGATGTCACCCAGACCCTGACCTGGTCGCTTGAAGACGGACATATGGAGATGGAACATTTCCTGTTCGACTTCGCCGATCTAGGCTCACTCGACCTCGCCTTCGACGTCATGGGTGTCACGCCCGCCCTTCTTGAGGAAGCCAACACCCTGGGTGAGATGCATTCGGCTGTTGAGGAACTCAGTGAAGAAGAGCAGCAGGCCCAGTTGGTGGAAGGCATGGCACTTCTTCAGCATGTTGAGATCGTTTCGGCCTCGATCCGATACGAAGACGCCGCGCTGGTGGGGAACCTGCTCGACTATTACGCCGACAAGGCCGGTGTAGACCGCGCCACCTTTGTCGAGTCCCTTCAGGCGCAGGCTGCAAACATGCTGGCAGACGTTGGCGTTGTCGCCTTGTCCGATCTGTTCGATCCTGCCATCGACAACTTCCTCGATGATCCCCGGAACTTGGAGATCTCGATCAATCCGGCAACTCCGTCCTCGGTCCTCGTGCTGATGGCAGCGGCGACTAATCCTGAGGGCCTCATTGCGGCTCTCAATCTGAACGTAGACGTAAACCAATAAGCCCTGGATAAATCCGATTCAGAGCGGCGAGAACCGGCACTGATTGCGCCCAGCAATCGCCGGGCCTCGCGGCAGTGATATCCCGGCTCGCTTCTCCGACGTGAGACTATCGCCCGGGGCAATGACCGAAGTCAGTCCTGCAGGCTGGACGGAACGGTACCGTTCGCACTGATGTTTCCGTTCTAAAGCGACCTCGCAGCGGATGGGTCGAGCCTGCCCCCCGCCTATCAGTGTCGACCTCTCCATAAAAGGAAGTATTACATGCCGGCAGGCAGCAAGAGCAGTTCCAATAGGATCGGTTCTCCTCTCTGGATCGCACGGGCCACAGCCGTTGCGGCTGGTGTCGTGTTGCTGGTGTGGATGGCTTGGAGTGTTGCACATGTCTTCCTTCTCCTCTTCGGAGCCATAGTCCTGGCAACAGTTCTCAGGGCGGCCGGTGACGGCGTGAAGCGCCTCACGCATCTGCCCACGAAGTGGTCCCTGCTTCTGGCAGAACTGCTCATTGCTGCGTTTCTGAGTGTCTTTCTGTTCCTGCTCGGCAGCCAGATTGCCTCCGAGTTCTCAAGCCTGGCCGAGCAAGTACCCGATGCGCTCTCTGCGGTTGGCAATCGCTTCGATATCAGTGTGATGGACAGCCTGCGCGACCAGGCAAGCCTGAACTGGCTCGGTCGCGTCCTCGGCCTGGCGCCTGGCATTGCAGGTGTGCTCTCCAGCTTGATCGTGGTCGTCGTGGGCGGATTGTTTCTGGCGGCGCAGCCGGAGATGTATCGTGAGGGCACGCTCAAACTCATTCCTCCGGCGCAGCGAGACGCACTACGAACCGCTGTGCTGAAGGCCGGCCAGGCTCTGCGTCTGTGGTTGATCGGCAAACTCATTGCCATGTCGGTGATTGGCGTCGTCACCTATATTGGTCTTTGCATCCTGGGCGTCCCCTCTGCGCTAGCCCTCGCCCTTGTCGCCGGCATCCTTGAATTCATTCCCTTCCTAGGACCAATTATCAGCTTTATCCCGGCAGCCTTGATCGCGGTCGCACATGGCGGAGTCACAGTCTGGTGGGTGGCCGGGCTCTACCTTTTGATCCAGCAGGCTGAAAACAACCTGCTCGTTCCTCTAATACAGCAGCACACCGTCGAGCTGCCGCCGGTGCTCGGCCTGTTCGCGATCGTGATGCTGGGGGTTCTGTTTGGTCTTTTGGGGATTGTTTTCGGAGTGCCGCTGACGGTAGCGCTCATGGTGCTAGTGAAGCAGCTGTACCTGCGGGATACTCTGGGCGAGGAAACCCATATACCCGGAGAAAAGAGCTGACGTGACTAGCTGCAAACTCTGAGAGTGGCCTAGCCCATGCATGTCACGCCGAGCCTCCAATGTGTTGGGGTGGCGAATACTATCGCATCGCCCCAAGCACGAGCAGGGCAATCTTTCGCCCCGCGCCGTCGGCCCGTAGCACGACACCGGCGGTGGTGTAACTGGGATCAAGCAACGTTCCGCGATAGCTTGCCTGGCTAATCCATTGATTGACAAAGCTTTCGATATCAGCACGTGTCGGTCGCTCACCGCATCCGCCGCATGCCCCGGCGATTGTAGAAATACTACTCCATCCGGCCCGCGCATCAACTGGCTTGGCGGTTGAGCGCAAACTTGACGTCATGGATTATCCTCCAACGCCGCAACGGCAGCTTCAGTGGTTAGTTCCATTCCGCGGTCAAGCCTAACGCACGTAAATCTGTCGCGGTCCGCCGAAGGGCTTAGCGCCGAGGCTTCACCAGGCTGTTGCGCCCTGCGGCTCTCGGTGATCTCCGCCAGGTCGCTGATATTATGGCGTGTCCAGGCGGAAACAGCTTCCCCGGATGACCGACCACGTTTGATATGCAACGCGCTTGAAGCGCTGGCGTTACAAGTTCAGAATCCTGCGCGGCATTCGTGGCGCTCGCGTACTGGGCAGACGGGGAGAGATGATGTCTAACGGCGAATTCAGCAATTTCGAACTTGAAGGCCGCCTTTCTGCGCAGCGCCAGGTTCTGGCATGGCTGCTTGCCCGGATCGTGACCTCACCTGAAGCCCTTTCTGATCTTGAGGCGCATCTCGACCAGTCGATCCCACCGCGGGACCATCAGGAGGACCCGGGTGCCGTTCCCGATGGCGGATATGCCGCCCTTGCTGCAGCTGGCTTCGAAATCAGACTGTTGCTTGAGCCTTTGAAGCTCGACCTGAGTCATGCGCGCGGGGTGTCAAGCCTATAAGTGACGGAACTGTGAGCATAACCACGTTTCATTTGGGCGAGTCGTTCCAAACACAACACGGATCGAATGCACGGCCAGCGATGGAAGGGCGATGGAAGCAACACTTGACGAAAATCTTCGTGCCTCCGCTGCTCAATGTGCTGAATGTAAGAACAGCTCCGGTCACTTTTCAGTTATGTTGATGACCGACTAGGGATCGAGACAACGCCCCCCAGAGGACGGCGGCCCCAAAGCCGCTAAAACAGGAACCCGAACAGATGGCCGCAGGCGCGGCGCTTTCGGCCGAGCGTGGCGACATCAAGGTCAGTGATTTCGAGGGCGCCTCCTGCTCGATGTACAAGTGCATGAGCGAAAGGAACTCAAGGAAATGGCCTCGGGCGGCTTGCGGTCACCGGACAGTCGCCGATTGTGTTGATAGCGGCAATGCCGACTGAGCTCTAGCCGACACCGCTAGGGGACGCCAACCCCGTTAGCCGTCCTGGGGAACGAAATCTTTGCAGGGGGCTTCTCCGCGCATGCAGAATATTATCTTCGACATCGGCGTGAGCTTGTTGGCGTCCGTGGTCCTTTTGGCTGCGTCCGTGTTGCTGCACTACAATGTGATGATATGGACCCGCTCCCGTCTCTCCGGCAGCGGGTTGCGCAGGCCGACTGGTGCGTTGGTCGGCATGTTTGCCCTGGTGGCGGCGCAACTAATCGCAGTTCTGATCTACGCTCTTGCATATTTTGGTCTCGGACTCTGGGGAGGGCTAGGTAGCTTGGCTGGCCAGATCGAGGGCGGGTTCATCGATCCGTTGTATTTCTCGTTGATGAGCTACACGACCCTGGGGGTCGGCGATATCTACCCCTTGGGCGGGTTTCGAATTATATCGGGTGTCGAAGCGCTGAACGGCTTCGCTATGATTGGTTGGACCGCCTCGTTCGCATACACACTTTTCCGCGACGGATGGCACGAGCCGTCCAGCTAGATAACTTCGATAAAAAAATCGCCCCACCGACAAACATCCTGTCAGCCCCGACTGCTACAGCATGCCGGAGCGCGACGCTGATACCGGCAGTGGCAGGTCCAGATCCCGCTAAGGGCCAAGGTCGTGCTCGACATCGCTTCTGCGGAACCTCATCCACCTTCTTGCGTTCCGATAGCGCGTGCAGACAGTCCCCCATTGAACGCACGTACGCTCCAGCGGCCTGTCGCGCTGGAGCTCTGTCTATCTGAGCTCCCCTCAGGCCCCGACGGCTCCGGCTGTCGGGGTATTGTTTTGTGGCCGGCACAGGGTTCCGCCCACGCTTCTGTCCCGGCCGGCGATACGCCAACGCTGCTTTGACCTGGCTCACAGTGACACCTAGGCCCGTCGCCAGTTCCTCCTGTGATAGGTCGGGATTGGCTTCCCGCGCCCTGCGGATATGCTCCGCAGTGTTCAGTTTTATCGCAATTGTCATGTTGGCCTCGATCGTCTGAGTGCCCAATCATAATTCGTGAACAAATGCGGAACAAGTGCTTGACGCCGAACGGACTCGGTCTTCAATCCGAGCAGCAAAGGAGGCGCCAATGCCAAGCACCTGGCAATGGGTCTATCGGCACCGCAACCCCAACCACCCCGACCTGCGCGGAATGTGGCCTAACGAAGCCGAGGCACGCGAATGCATCGGCCTGTTGCTCGTGCCCATGTACGACCCCTGGCGCAACAAGGTGTTGCGCGATTGGTGGGAGCTTCGTCACAAAAACAGCGGCCAGGCTTTGCTGTTCATTAGCGCCGATGGTGACGAGCTGGCCGAGGAATACGCTACGCCGGTCGCGGAACGCGCCAACTGGGCATATATGCGCGAGGAGCCAGAGTGGTCAGCGCCGCCGCATTCGCTGGCGCTGATAGACTATCTGCGATCCACGTCGGGGGTGTTCTTCGAGCCAAACTTTGGATCGCTGTTCAATCAGATGACTGGGGCGGATGCTGAGAAGTCGGATTGGGAGCAGGACGTGCCATACACGGGAGAGGGTTAGGCCGCCGCCTGTTGTGCGGCATCCATCTCACGCAATAGCGCATAGATCGCCTTCATCGACTCGCCCCAGGGTGACCAGCGGCCGAAGCCAACTGACTGCAGGTTGCCCAGTATGCCGTGCCGGCTCACAAATTCCGCCAGCGCTGGACCAGCCCGCTTGATCAATTCAGCGGCGCTGGTCTGGCGCTCTTGCTTCAGCTTTGCCGCCCATAGCACGTCACAAAGCGGTGCACTGATCAGCATTGAAGGGTTCGTCAAATAGAACAATGCGCGGCGTTCGCCGCCTATGTCGGCCAAACCTAAGAACGCCTTTACGATAGGAGCTTCCCGCGCCGCGCCCGGTTGCCCGCTCCAGCGCCTCGACTTCAGCCGCGTTGATGCTTTCCAAAACGCGCTGATATTCAGTCGCAGCGCCGACAGTCTGGCTATAGGATTGAGCGTTTGCCATTGCAGCTTCGGCTTACCGACCACGGCCTCGGCCCATCTGCGATGATGGTGCCGTCTGGTGATCCTCGCCTCTCATACGATAGTATTCGCCTTAATGCTTCCAGCCTATTGAGGCACGATGTGACAGGCCGAGGCAATGCCGCCGGAGCAGAAATCGATAAGGACATTCTCCAATTCCGACAGGGCCATGCGGTCGCGTTGATCGGAGAGGGAAGAAATCCGCACGGTTGAGGCCACGATCGAGAGCATGCTCGAAACCGCCATGACAAAGGCCGAGGCGAGGCGCGTGCGGTCGATGCCCGGGTATATTCGGACGATCGCCTCCAGATATTCACGGGCCACCGGATCATAGTGATCCTTGACCCGGGGGTACCAGCGTTCGTCGCTGACCAGATGGGCGATCAGCCTCGTATAGGCCTGCCATTGCGGGTCCCCGCTTGAGGCCATGCCTACATAGGGGTGGACGTAGGAGGCCATGATATCGCGCAAGGTCGGGACGTCCGGTGGGGCGGCGAACAGTTGTGCCAGTGCCTTCCGCCGCTCTTCGGAGAGAACGGAGACCCGCCGCTCGACAATGGTATCGAACAGCTCGGCCTTGCTGCCGCCGTGAAACCCCACCATACCGAGCGTGACACCCGCTTCCTGGGCAATCTGACGGATGGATACCCCGTCAAAGCCGACATCGGCGAACAGGCGCTCGGCCGCATCCAATACCTTTTCCCTTGTTGCCTCACCGCGCACGATCCGGCCGTCTATCTTGGCTGCTTCCTTCTGCGTCATTGGGAGAGGCCTCTCGTTCCTGCTTGACTAATTATACATACGTATGAATATTAAGGTCAACCCGATCCAGTCGGGTCTACCAAAGGGAGGACAACTTGGTAAGGTTTGTAACGGCTCTGGCGGGCCTATTCGCCCTTGTTGCGGTTCCGACCGCTGCGCAGCCCTTGACCTTGGGAACAACGCCCAACCCGGCACCGGCCGCCGTGTTCGTCGCCGACGACCAGGGACTGTTCGAAACCTACGGGGTCGACGTGGAGGTACAGATCATTGCCACCGACGCCACCATCCCGGCCGCATTGGTTTCCGGCTCCATTGCCCTCGGCTCGGTGACCCCGACAACTCTGCTGAGCGCGGTTTCTAACGGCATCGACCTGGTCGTGCTGTCCGGCACGACGGTGACCACGCATGATTCAAAGGACGTCGCCATCCTGGCCGGCACGAACTCCGGCATTGCAGCGGCAGCCGACTTTGCTGGCAAGACGGTCGCCGTGCCCAGCCTGGGCGCCGTGCTGGACGTCATGCTGCGCACATGGCTCGTCCAGAACGGCGTCGACCCAAAAAGCGTGCGGATCGTGGAAATCCCGCTTCCCCAGCACCCAGACCAGCTCAAGGCCGGGCAGATTGACGCGACCATCACGGTGGACCAGTTCGCCCAGCGCATCCTGGGCGAAGGAACCGGTATCCTCATCTCGAACCCACTGGCCGAACTACCGGAGGGCCAGATGGCCTCGGCGGTCGTCGCCATGCGATCCTGGGCGGAAGCCAACCCCGATGCTGTGGCGGCGGTGCAAGCAGCACTCACCGAAGCCGGCGCCCTGGGAACCTCAACCCCAGATGTGCTTCGCGCGGCCCTTGGCAAGGCCATGAACTTGCCCGAACCGATCATTGCCCGCATCGCCCTGCCGTTCCTTGACACCGAGCCGAAGGTCGAACAGCTCGACTGGTGGTCCAGCCAGATGCAGGCCCATGGCATGATCTCCGGCCAGGTCGATACTGCCGCGCTAATCTGGAAATGAGCATGGCGCTCGCGATGGATCGTCCCAGGGAGACTGCCATGGATCGCGTCATCCAGTTCTCCAACGTGTCGCTTGCCATTGGCGGGCGACACATCCTGGACGACATCAATATAGACATCGCCAGAGGGGAGTTCGTCGCCATCGTCGGACCCTCCGGCTGCGGCAAGACAACGCTGCTGCGGCTACTGGCGGGCCTGGCTGCGCCAAGTTCGGGCGAAATCCTGCTCGACGGCACACCCGTACGCGCGCCCCGGCAGGATGTGGCGGTCGTCTTCCAGGACTATGGCAAGGCCCTGCTCCCCTGGCGCACGGCCTCAGGCAATATCGCCCTGGCGCTCGAGGCGATGAATGTGCCGCGTGATCAGTGGCCGGCGCGTATCGCGGAGCTGCTGGCCACTATGGGGCTCGAGAGGGACGGCGACAAGCGGCCCGGCGAAATGTCGGGGGGAATGCAGCAACGGCTGCAGATTGCCCGGTGCCTGGCTCAGCAACCAGGCGTGCTGCTGATGGACGAACCGTTCGGCGCGCTCGATGCCATCACCCGGCAGTTGCTGCAGGACGAAGTGCTGGCCCTGGCCGAACGCACCGGCATGACGGTCTTCTTCGTCACCCATGACCTTGAGGAGGCCATCTACCTAGGGAACCGAGTCGTGGCGCTGAACGCCAGTCCGGGCCGGGTCGCCAGGACTTTCCCCATCGACTTGCCGCACCCGCGCGACCAATTGTCGACGCGTGAGCATCCGACCTTTCTTGAACTGCGGCATGACCTGTTCAGCTTCATCAAGGGCGGCACGGGCAAATGAACCAGGCAGCACCCCTTCGGCAGCCGATTCGGGCCGCACGGCCGCTGCCAGTCGACCTACGCCCGTTCCTATTGCCACTGGCCGTGGTCGGCCTAGCCGAAGTCATGGCCCTGCTGTTTGTACCGGCCGACAGCTTCAGCCTTGCCGCACCCCATCAGATCGCGGTGGAATTTGCCCGCATGCTCGTCGATGGCACGTTCCTCGTGCGTACGCTCGAGACACTGGGCGCCGCCATGGCAGGCCTTGCTCTCGGCGGTCTTCTGGGCCTGGCGGCGGGCGTGATGCTTGGCCTGTCGGAGGCGGCCGACAAGGTCACCTCGATGACCGTCGAAGTGCTCCGGCCGATGCCGCCGACGGCTCTGATCCCATTGTCGCTTTTGGTCTTCGGCTTCGGTCTGACGATGGAGATCGCCATCGTTGCCTTCACCACGATCTGGCCAGTCCTGGTGCTGGGCCGGGCCGCCGTGCGGGAAACCGAACCGAGGCTGATGGAGGTGGCAAAGGTTCTGCGCATGTCGTTTTTCCGCCGCCTGACGCGCATCGTCATCCCGGGCGCAATTCCACGCATCTTCGTTGCCTTCCGGCTGGCGGCGGCCATCGCGCTAATCGTTTCGGTCACTGTCGAAATCGTCGCCAACCCCCGCGGCCTTGGCTACGGCATGATGCTGTCGTCGCAAGCGCTGCGCCCGGCAACCGCATTTGCATTCCTGGTCTGGATCGCCATTGTGGGCTGGGGCTTCAACAGGGTCCTCATCCTCGTCGAACGCCACCTCTTTGGTGGCCTGCAGGGGGATGCGCGATGAGAGCCATCTGGTTTTTCGCCAGCCTCGCCTTCACGGCATGCCTGATCGGTTTGTGGCAGCTGGCATCGGCGACTGGCCTGGCCTCGCCAATCTTTCTGCCGGCGCCAACCCGGGTGTTGGATGCATTGGTGGCGGGGTTTTCCAGCGGCGCGATGCCTGCGAAGCTAGGCGCCACGACGGCCCGCGTCTTTGTCGGCTGGGCGCTTGCCTCGCTTCTTGGCGTGGCCCTTGGCGCACTGATCGGTGTCTCGCAGCGCGCCCGGATTTACATCGCGCCTTCGCTTGAGTTCCTGCGCCCGCTTCCCGTCTCCGCGCTGGTGCCGATCTTCATCGGATTGCTAGGCTATTCAGAGCAGATGGTGCTGGCTGTCATCGCCTTCGGCGCATTCTGGCCCTGCCTGCTCAGCACCATCCACGGCTTCTCTGCCGTCGAGCCGCGCCTCTACGAAGTCTCAAAGGTATTGGGACTGTCGCGCTGGTCGATGATCCGCAAGATTGCTCTGCCCAGCGCCTTGCCCGACATCATTGCCGGCATGCGTGTCGGCCTGACCGTGTCACTGATCCTGGTCGTGGTCGGTGAAATCCTGGGGAGCCGGGAAGGCATCGGGTACGATATCCTCCTCGCGCAACGCGCCTTCAAGTCGCCGGACCTCTTCGCGGGGATCATCCTGCTCGGCCTGGTTGGCTATGCCAGCGCCATTGCGATCGACTGGCTCGAATCCAGGCTGGTGCGCTGGCGATGAACAGTCCGGCCCGCAAAACCCAACTCCCGCTACCCTCTACCGGACCATGCCGCATGAAGCTGATCGACCTCTCGCGCCCGCTGGAAAATACCGCATTCGCCGACCCGCCGGGACTTGGACCCTCCATCGAGTATTTCTCCCATGCGCAGACGGCCAGCCAATTGCTGTCGTTCTTCCCCGGGGTCAGTCAGCAGGACTTGCCGGGCGGAGAAGGGTGGGCGGTCGAACGGGTGGTCCTCTCCACGCATAACGGCACGCATCTGGATGCGCCCTACCACTTCCATTCGACCATGGATGGCGGCCAGCGCGCCATGACGATCGACGAGGTCCCGCTTGAGTGGTGCTGGGGACGCGGCGTCAAACTCGATTTCCGTCACTTTCCCGATGGCTATATCGTGCAGCCCGACGACGTCGAAAGCGAGTTGGCTCGGATAGGACATGACCTCCAACCCGGTGACATCGTCCTCGTCAATACCGCTGCAGGCGCACGCTACGGCACGTCAGGCTATGTCAATTCCGGTTGTGGGGTAGGCCGCGAGGCGACGCTGTTCCTGACCGAGCGGGGCGTCAGGATTGCCGGGACGGACGCCTGGAGCTGGGACGCACCCTTCTCCTACACGGCCGCAAAGGTAGCGGAGACGGGGGACGCGAGCCTGATCTGGGAGGGGCACCGCGCTGGAATGGTCAGGGCCTATTGCCATCTGGAAAAACTGGCCGACCTCGAACGCCTGCCCTCGACGGGCTTCGACGTCGTCTGCTTCCCGGTCAGCATCAAGGGCGCCAGTGCCGGCTGGTGCCGGCCCGTCGCCATGATCAAACCGCAGGACAATGCATGAAGCTCGCAACCTATAACGACGCAGGCCGTCAGACTCTCGGTGCCCTGACACCCGGCGGGCAACACTTGCTCAATCTCGCCACTGCCGCACAGGGGCGCGACAATGGCGCTTTCCGCTCGATGCTCAGCCTGATCGAGGCGGGTGACGAGAGCCTGGCCCTTGCGCGCAGTCTCCTCGTTCAGGGTAGTTACCCCGATGCGGCACTCGTGCCTTTGGACGTTGTCCGGCTTCTGGCGCCGCTTCCCGTGCCAACCCAGATCCGCGATGCCTCGGTGTTCCCCGATCACATTCGCCAGGCGCCGGTGGGCATGCGCCGCATGGCCGCGCGCCTGGCTGGTCAGCCAGAGCCGGAACTGGCGCCGGAACCCGATGTTCCGCCGGTGTATCGCGAGCGCCCCATCTACTACCTGAGCAATCGCTTCAGCGTCATCGGGCCCGAGGAAACCGTACGCTGGCCCCGATACTCCCAGGTCATGGACTATGAGATCGAATTGGCGGCGGTGATCGGCCGCAAGGGTCGCGACATTTCTGTCGAACAGGCCGCCGACCACATATTCGGCTATACGATCTACAACGACTTCTCGGCACGCGACACGCAATGGGCCGAGATGCAAGGCATGCTCGGACCGGCCAAGGGCAAGAGTTTTGACATGGGCAATGCCATGGGTCCCTGGATCGTCACGCCCGACGAACTGGGCGATGTCCGGTCCCTTCGCGTGAGCGCGCGCATCAACGACGACACCATCCTCGAGAGCGACTTCTCACAGATGCTGCACGGCTTTGACGACATCATTTCCTACATCTCGCGCGACGAGACGCTTTACCCCGGCGAAGTCATCGGTTCGGGCACCGTGGGCAATGGCTGCGGCATGGAGACGGGCCGTTTCCTGTCCGATGGCGATGAAATCGAAATAGCCATCGACCGCATCGGGACGCTGCGCAACCGGGTGTTCTGCCAGCACAAGTGACTGACGACCCGGCCGGTGCGGC
The DNA here is from genome assembly GCF_913055165.1 of uncultured Devosia sp. Lineage (GTDB taxonomy): Bacteria > Pseudomonadota > Alphaproteobacteria > Rhizobiales > Devosiaceae > Devosia. Next base: position 69,830 of record NZ_CAJXJS010000008.1, on the reverse strand, counting down.
AGACAGCATCAAGGGATAAAACACGCCGGCATCCCATAGCGGATCGGCCACGGGGGACGCATGCCGCTGTGCCGGAGGGGGTCGGCTGGGGCCCGCCTATGGCCTGGGAATCAGGAGTGTCGAGTTCGGACGTCCCTACCAACGCCAAGGACCGCGACGATACTGTCATGGGTCTCGAAATGACCGCCGGCGTAAAGGCCGGCATTGGCCCTCCATGCGGTCAATACTTTGCGGAATGATGGCGTGCTGTTCAGCACCACCGACGCCCCTGAAGACGCGCTCGAGGCGGACCCGCCGCTTGTGTGCCAAGCCGAGCGCGAGAACGTTGGATTTTGACAGATTGCAGCTTCCGGCAGCTATGCCGGAAGCGGCTCAATAGAGATAGGAAAGCGCTCAAGCGCCTCACGCGTCCGGATAATACCCCAGTATGGACTTGATCTCGAGGTATTCGATCATGCCTTCGAGGCCGTATTCGCGGCCATTGCCGGACTGCTTGTAGCCACCGAAGGGGGCATGGGAGTCCCAGGCCGGGTGGTTGAGATGCACCTGGCCGGATCGGATCTGCGACGCAATGTGCCGTACCAATTCCATATCCCGCCCCTGTACATGGGCTCCAAGGCCGTAGACCGTGTCGTTGGCGATGGTGACAGCTTCCTCGACCGTGTCATAGGGAAGGATACAGAGTACCGGCCCGAACACTTCGTCCTGAGCGATGCGCATGTCAGTGCGGACGTCGGTGAAAATGGTCGGCTTGACGAAGAGGCCGACATTGAGCCCCCCTGGCCGCCCCTGCCCGCCAACCAGCAGCTTGGCGCCCTCGGCAATTGCGTCGCCCACCATGGCCTGGATACGATCGAACTGCGCACGATTGGCGATGGCGCCATGCGTCGTCGTCTCCAGCAGCGGGTCGCCCACAACGATCTCCGCCGCGGCCTTTGCGGCGAACGCCTCGACTTCAGCCAGACGCTCGCGCGGCACAATCATGCGCGTAGGAGCGCTGCACGATTGCCCCAAATTGCGGAAACTGGCGGCAACACCAAGAGGTACCGCACGCGCAAGATCGGCATCGGGCAGGATCACGTTCGGTGATTTCCCACCCAATTCCTGAGCCACGCGCTTGACCGTTACGGCAGCGGCCTGGGCCACTGCAATGCCGGCGCGGGTCGAGCCGGTGATCGAAATCATGTCGACATCTGGGTGGGCAGCAAGCGCTCCACCCACTCCAGGACCATCTCCATGCACGAGATTGAACACACCGGCAGGAAACCCTGCAGCCTCGATTGCTTCGGCGAACAGTAAGGCGCTCAGCGGCGACAATTCACTGGGCTTGAGAACAATGGTGCATCCTGCCGCCAGCGCCGGGGCCACCTTGGCCGTGATCTGGTACAGCGGCCAGTTCCATGGCGTGATCATTGCGCAAACGCCGATCGGCTCTCGGACGATCGCAGTCTGGCCGCGTCTCTCGATGAACGAGAATTTCGTCAGGACCTCGCGTGCCGTTCGGACATGGGCGATGGCCAGCGGCACCTGGGCGCTGCGGGCATAGCTGATCGCGGCACCCATTTCGAGCGTCAGGCATTGGGCAATGAGTTCGGCGCTCGCTTCCAGCTGCTGTTGCAGACGCTCCAGAAGAGCGGCGCGTTGGGCAGGTGTCGTCTGGCTCCAGGTATCGAAGGCCCGCCGCGCTGCCGCAACGGCCATATCGACATCCTGCTCGTTCCCCAGCGGGACCTGGACGACAACCTCTTCGGTAGCCGGATTGACGACATCGGCCAGGGCTGCCCCGCAGGGGGAAACCCATTGGCCGTCAATGTAGAATCGGCCGAGGTGGCCGTTGTCGGCGAGGTGCCTGAGCGGGGATGTCGCGCCGCCTGATGTCATCTTCATCTTGCTTCGAGCCTCTTGTCGTGGCGGCAGCTTCACCAGCCGCGAATGCGGTCCCAACGGGCCTCGATACCGGCGTCCTCGCCCTCGACGACGCTGTAGAAGGTGTGCTGAGCGGCCATGGCGCAGGCATGGTTGGGCAAGATGCGCACCCGCGAACCGATGGGCAGGTCCGGCATGACCCTGTTCGAGCCGGGGCGGATAGAAATAATGCCGTGTTCCTGGCTGGCCTGTGAGACGATCACATCCTCCAGCACATGGCCTTGTTCGTCGCAGACTATGCCATAGCCCTGGTCCACGAGCTGACTCGCAGTGCCGCGATCGCGCGACAATGCCATCCATCCGGCATCCACAAGGATCCAGCCCTTCTCGGGCTTGGCGCCGATCACCGAGGCAAGCACGGAAATGGCGATGTCGTCCTTGCTGCAGACCCCGACCCCGTGCTGGACGAGGTCGAAGAACATATAAACACCGGCGCGCAACTCGGTGACGCCATCGAGGTTCTGGGCAAAATGTGCGGTTGGCGTGGAGCCGAGGCTGACAATGGGGCAATCATGGCCATGCGAACGCAGGATTTCGGCGGCGCGAACCGTTGCAACCCGTTCGTTCTCCGCCGCGGCCACCAAGGCTGCCGGCGAGTTGAGACCATAGGATTCCCCGGCATGGGCGAGCACCCCGGCAAGCCTGGCGCCAGCCCCGACGACACGTTCGGCCACCTCGATCACGGTCGGATCATCCGGCTTGAGACCACCGCGATGATCGTCAACGTCCAGTTCGATCAACACCGAGGGAATAACACCGGTCGCCTCGCGCACCTCGGCCAAGGCATCAGCCTGTTCTACCGTGTCCAGTAGCAGCTTGATATCGGCACCGGTGCGCTTGCAGATCTCCATGGCGCGCAGGGCGGATGCTGGTGACAGTCCCACCGCATACGTCATGTCGCGATAGCCGTGGCTCGCAAAGTACTCCGCCTCGGCAATAGTCGAGACGGTGATGGGTCCAGGACCATCTGGAAAGACAAGGCGTGCTACATCGATGCTCTTGGCGGTCTTCATATGCGGGCGCAGCACCACACCCAGCTGCCGGGCGTGATCAGCCAGCCTGGAGATATTGCGGGTGAGCTTGCCGCGATCGAGCAGCAGAGATGGGGTAACGATATCGTGGACCGTTTGCGACGACGGATTCAACTTTACTGCGGTTTGCATGGCTTGCACGGTCCTCATCACTAGCCGAAAGATTGGTTTGCAAGGGCGAACATGGTGGCGGGGACGTCGGGTTCTGGCAGCCGCCCCTTGACCATGGCGATGGCCTGACCGACCTGTTTCAGGCCGATCTGTTCCAGCCAGCCGCTAAGTCCATCCTTTGCATAGACGTCCAGGCGCACAAATTCGCCCTGGAGCATGACGAGGTGAGCCTCGATCAGGCACCGCGCGTCGTCCGCACTTTCAGCCGCACAGGGACCGATGACGTAGCCGCGCCCGAACCTGCGAGCGATTGCATAGCCCACAAGGCGACCGGCGCGCTCCAGCACTAGAGTATTTCCCGCCCCGCACAGGGCGGCCACCATGGATGAACGGGCGAGCCCCGTGGCGCGCTGGTCGAAAGCTTGGACTGCCGGCAGATCGGCGGCGTTGGCCGGCCGAATACCGTCTCCTTCGCGACGCCGGAAGGATGTCGCTGGTACGCCTTGGTGCTGATGTACGCGACCCCAGGGCACAAATCCGCGCCGCTGGTAGAGCGTCAGCCCCTCGTCGGTTGAATTGAGCAGAATGTTGCGGCCTTCCAGCGTCGCAAGCAGGCCATCGAAGAGCCGGGAGCCATTGCCGCCGCCCTGCGCCGACGCCGTGACGATGATCATGCCGACCGAGGCATAGTCTTCGCCGTAGCGCCACGACATGGCCGTACCGATCACTTCGCCCGCACGCTCGAGCACAAGTCCGTGGCCGAGCTGGGCGGCAAACGCCCAGTCCTCCAAGCGGTAGGGCCAGCCCATTTCTTGTGACAGTCTCAGGCCACTGGATACGCACTCGGCATCGAATGGTTTCAGCTCGATCGCGTCGACTGAAGTCTCTCTCGCGCTCTGGGTTGCCATGGGTGCAATAAAGTCCGGCTTCTGTTGAAGTCGCAGACAAAGTGACACTGCTTGGCCAGACACCCATGCCGTTTCTCGTGGCCAAGTCGGCGGGATCATTCGTTTTTGCCGGTCAATCGACACAATTGGCGGTGGTGGTCCGGGCAATGATGCAGCCTACCCCCTACCCTTGGCTTGTGGCGTTCCAGCCCCAATTGGAGACATCGGATGATCTATGTGAGCGAAGAAGAGTCCGCCGCAATGGTGACGCACGAACTGGCGTTCGAGGCAGCGCGTCGGGCTCTGGTAGCCGCGGCCTCAGACCAGAGCGGCGTCTTTCCGGCCGTTCTCGGTCATTCCAAGGACTCGACCAACAGGTTCTCGATAAAGTCGGGCTGGTCCGCCGAATTGACCGGCGTAAAGGTCGGCTCCTTCTGGTCCGGCAATCCCGCTATCGGGCTGCCGCGGCACAATTCGACCATCGTGCTGCTCGACCAGCGCACCGGCCGCCTCCGCGCCGTCATCGAGGCAGGCAAGGTCAATGCCTACCGAACCGCAGCCGCCGATGCCGTTGCCGCCGATCTGCTTGCGCGCAAGGATGCCAGAACCCTCGCGGTCTTCGGTGCCGGTAATCAGGCCGGCTACGAGATTGCCGCCCTGGCGAGGGTCCGTCCGATCGAGGAGGTGCTGGTCGTCTCCCGTCCGTCCGAGCGTCTCGACGCCTTTGTCGAGCAGGTTGCCCGAAGCGGCCTCAACGCCCGCGCGGCGTCCGCCGAAGCGGCGGTGCGCGCCGCCGATATTGTCGTCACCGCCACCCCCTCGCGCGAACCGCTGTTCGAGGCCAGCTGGGTTCGCCCCGGTACGCATGTCGTCAGCATGGGGTCGGATGGTCCCGGCAAGCATGAATTGCCCACCGAGCTCTATCCGCGCGCTAGGCTGTTCTGCGACCTGCGGTCCCAGTCCGTCGAAATCGGTGATTTCCAGCATGCCCGCCGGGCGATCGAAGCGGGCACCTTGAAGGTCACGCAGATCGGCGACGTCATAGAGGGACGGGCCCCCGGACGCCGCAGCGAAGAAGAGACCACCGTCTTCGACAGTTCCGGGATATCCCTCCAGGACCTGTTCATGGCCGATGCACTCATTCGCGCCAAGACATAGCAGGGCTGAAAACGCCAAGCCGAGGGAACTGCTGCGGCAGTTCCCTCGACCCTGCAGATCTTTGATTGCGAGCGCTTCCCAAGCCGACCGGCAGGCCGTGGCCTACCAGTCCATAACCACCTTCGCGGCCTGGCCATTGCGCATGGCGTCGAAGCCGGATTGGTAGTCGTCAATACCTATGCGGTGGGTGATGAGGCCCGTCACGTCCAGCGGTCCCTGCACCAGGGCGATCATCTTGTACCAGGTCTCGAACATTTCGCGCCCATAGATGCCCTTGAGCGTCAGCATCTTGAAGATGACCTTGTTCCAGTCGATCTCGAAACCCGTCGGTGCAATGCCGAGGATGGCGATCTTGCCGCCATTGTTCATGACATCGATCATGTCCTGGAAGGCCGGCGCGGAGCCGGACATTTCCAGCCCCACGTCAAAGCCCTCGGTCATGCCCACCTGCTGCATCACCTCGGAGAGCTTTTCTCGCGAGGCATCGACCACATGGTGGATGCCGAGCTTGCGCGCTAGCTCAAGCCGGGTGGGATTAATGTCGGTGATGACGACCTTTCGCGCGCCAACCGCCAGCGCCACCAGAGCTCCCATGATGCCAATCGGTCCGGCTCCCGTCACCAGCACGTCTTCGCCGATCAGGTCGAAGGACAGGGCAGTGTGGACGGCATTGCCGAGGGGATCGAAGATAGCTGCTACTTCGTCCGGGATGCTGTCCGGTATGGGCACGACATTGTGCTGTGGCAGCGACAGGAACTCGGCGAACGAGCCGGGCCGGTGCACGCCGACGCCCAGCGTATTGCGGCACAGATGCCCCCTGCCCGCGCGGCAATTGCGGCAGTGGCCGCACACGATATGGCCCTCGCCCGAAACGCGCTGGCCGACGCGGTATTCGGTGACGGCGCTGCCGACATCGGCGATCTCGCCGACGAATTCATGGCCCGTCACCAGCGGCACCGGCACGGTCTTTTGCGCCCACTGGTCCCAGTTGTAGATGTGGACATCCGTGCCACAGATCGCGCTCTTCTTGACCTTGATCAGCACGTCATTCGGCCCGATCTCGGGCACCGGAACCCGCTCCATCCAGATGCCGGGTTCGGCCTTGGCCTTGACCAGTGCGCGCATCATGTTCGACATCAGGAAATCACTCCGAGTTCGCGACCGACGTCGCCAAAGGCCGCAATGGCCCGATCAATGTCATCGGCCGAGTGGGCGGCCGACATCTGTGTTCGGATGCGGGCCTGGCCCTTGGGGACCACCGGGAACGAGAAGCCGATGACATAGATGCCGCGATCGAGCAGCCTGTCGGCCATCTGCGAGGCCAGCGCGGCGTCGCCGATCATCACCGGGATGATCGGGTGGTCAGCACCGGCCAAGGTGAAACCCAGCTTCTCCATGCCCGCGCGGAACCGGGCGGCATTGTCCTGCAGCGTGCGCCGCAAACCGCCACCCTCTTCGATCAGGTCCAGCACTCTGAGAGTCGCCCCGGCAATCGCCGGCATCAGCGTGTTGGAAAAGAGGTAGGGGCGCGAGCGCTGGCGCAGCCATTCGACCACAGCGCCGCTGGCGGCGGTATAGCCGCCCGAGGCACCACCGAGGGCTTTGCCGAGCGTGCCGGTGATAATGTCCACGCGGCCTTCCACGCCGCAATACTCCGGCGTACCGCGGCCATGCTCGCCGATGAAGCCGACGGCGTGACTGTCGTCCACCATCACCATGGCGTCGTACTTGTCCGCGAGATCGCAAATGCCCTGTAGGTTGGCGATCACCCCATCCATCGAGAAAACGCCGTCGGTCGCGATCAGGCGGAAGCGCGCATCCGAGGCCTCCTTGAGCCGCGCCTCGAGCTCGGCCATGTCATTGTTGGCATAGCGGTAACGCCTGGCCTTGGAGAGCCTGATGCCATCGATGATTGAGGCATGGTTGAGCGCGTCGGAAATGACCGCGTCCTCCTCGCCCAGCAAGGTCTCAAACAGGCCGCCATTGGCATCGAAGCAGGACGAATAGAGGATGGTGTCCTCCATCCCGAGAAAGCGCGACAGCCGCGCTTCGAGCTGCTTGTGCTCCTCCTGGGTGCCGCAGATGAATCGCACCGAAGCCATGCCATAGCCATAGCGATCCAGCGCCGCCTTGGCCGCCTCGCGCAAATCCTCCGAATCGGCCAGGCCCAGATAATTGTTGGCGCAGAAATTCAGCACGCGGCGGTCGCCGACTTCGATCTGAGCAGACTGGGTCGAGTGAATGACGCGCTCTTGCTTGTAGAGGCCATCCTGCTCGATCTGGGACAAGAGTCCACGCAAGTGGCTATCCAGTGTCCGGCTCATGCTCTTCTCACTTCCGATGTGTTCTGGTGCACATGGGCACGCATCAATCCCTCTTTCCGAACAGTGCGCAAGAGGCGCTCGAAATGCGCGGGATCACGCGCATTGAGCAGGACGTTTTGTTTCGCCGCGCCTTGCTTTCAGCAAACGCTATGTAGACGGCCATGGGTTGGCTCCGATGCCGGCGGTTGCGATCAGCAGGCTTCTGCCTTCAAGGCCTGGGCGACATAGGCTCGCACGGCGGCCGTGTCAGCGGGAAGCACCTTGAACCGCTTGGGCAAGTGCTCGAGCCCGTCGAACCGGGCGGGGCGCGGTGGCTCCTGGCCGACAGCCTCCCGGATAGTCTCGGCGAATTTGATGGGCAACGCCGTTTCGAGAACGATCATCGGCGTTTGAGGCACGGCATGCGCCTTTGCTACCTTGACGGCATCTGCAGTATGCGGGTCGATCAGCGCATCGTAGCGCTCCCAGCACTCCCGAATGGTCGCCAGGCGATCGGCATGCGTGCTACGCCCACTCCGGAAGCCGTACCGTTCCGCGGCTTGGGCGAAGACCGAATCGCCGCCCAAATCGAACGAGCCATACTGGCTGAGCCGGTCGGTCATCAGCATGCGGGTCCGGTCAGCATCGCGGCCAAGCAGGTCGAACAGGAAGCGCTCGAGATTGGAAGCCTTTGAGATGTCCATGGACGGGCTCGAGGTCTCGAACGTGTCGTCGCGGCCGCGCACGCGATAAAGCCCGGTGCGGAAGAATTCGTCCAGAACGTCATTCTCGTTGGTGGCCACCACGAGGCGGGAAATCGGCAGGCCCATCATGCGCGCCACATGACCGGCGCAGACATTGCCGAAATTGCCCGACGGCACGGTGAAGTCCACCGAAGTGCCATTGTCAGGGGCAACCCGGAAATAGGACCAGAAGTAATAGACGACCTGTGCCACCAGCCGGGCCCAGTTGATCGAATTGACCGCGCCCACGCGATGGTTCCGCTTGAACGCAGCGTCTCCGGCAATGGCCTTGACGATATCTTGGCAGTCGTCGAAGACGCCCTCGACGGCAATATTGTGGATGTTGTCGTCGTGGAGGCTGAACATCTGCGCCTGCTGGAACGCGCTCATGCGCCCATGCGGCGACATCATGAAGACGCGGATACCCTTCTTGCCGCGCATCGCATATTCGGCAGCACTGCCGGTATCGCCGCTTGTGGCGCCGACGATGTTAAGCTCCTCACCCCGGCAGCCCAGCTCATACTCGAGCAGGTTGCCGAGCAACTGCATTGCCATGTCCTTGAAGGCCAGGGTCGGGCCGTTCGAGAGCCCGGCGATGTGCAAGCCGGACGACAGGGCACGCACCGGGACAATGGCCTCGGACCCGAACACTTCGAGTGTATAGGTTCGGGCGCAAATCGCCATGAGATCGGCAGCGGGAATGTCGTCGGCGTAGAGCGAGACGATTTCAAAGGCCAGCTCGGCATAGCTGAGCTCGCGCCAGCGCGCCAATGTCTCCGCATTCACCTGGGGATAGGTCTCGGGCATGTAGAGACCCCCATCCGGCGCCAGTCCCTCGACGAGGACCTGACAAAAGGTCTCTCGGTTTTGGTGCCCGCGGGTGGAGATGCAGCGCATGGTATCTCGTCGTCTTGCGATTGTCGGGACCGCAGGTCCAGGTGCCTTGTGCTTGGGCCAATTGCGATGGGCAGGTCGTGCCTGCCAATCAAGTCAGGAATGCCCGTCCCTCACGTCGAGCGCGTCGCGTAGTCCGTCGCCGATGAAGTTGAAGCTGGTGACAGCGATCGTGATGGCCACGCCCGGAACAATCGCCAGCCAGGGCGCGCTCCCCAGATATTGCTGGGCACCGTGGAGCATGTTGCCCCAGCTGGGCAACGGCGGCTGAATGCCATAGCCGAGGAAGCTGATATAGGCTTCGAGCAGGATGGCACGGGCAACCGTCAGGGTCGCGGCGACAATGATCGGGCCCATGGCATTGGGCAGGATCTCGCGGAACATGATGTGCGCCCCGCTCAGGCCAAGCATGCGGCCGGCCTGGACAAATTCGCGCTCCCTCAGCGAGCGCACTTCCGCGTCCACTATGCGGGCCACCTCCATCCAGCTGGTGATGGCAATGATGACCGTGACCATGATGGGGCTGGGCTTGAGCGCTGCCGCCAGGGCCAGCAACAGGAAGATCGACGGGAAGGCAAGAAAGCCATCAACCAGCCGCATCAGCGCAGCCCCCAGCCAGCCCCCGCGATAGCCGGAAATCACGCCCACGATGGTCCCGACAAAGGTCGACAGCAGCATAGCCGAAAAACCGACCAGAAGTGAAATCCGGCCTGCCTCGAATAGGCGCGCCGCCACATCACGGCCCAGCGGATCGGCACCGAGGATGTGACCTCCGGTCATTGGCGGCGCGAAGCGGGCTCTGAGATCAATATAGAGCGAGTCATAGGGCAGCAGGTAGGGCGCCACGATACAGGCCAGCGTCAGCGCGACGATCATGGCAACGCCCAGGAGAGCCAGGTTATGCCTCATAAACTTACGAGCCGCGCGGCTGTGCCACCAGCGGGTAGAGCCTTGATATTGAGCAATGGCAGTCATGTCGCTGTCTCCTCTTGGGGTGGTCACGCCAGACGGATGCGCGGGTCGACGATCGCGATGATGAAGTCGGCGATCAGGTTGCCCAGAATGACGAGAATAGCCGAGAACATCAGCAGGCCCATCACCACGGGGTAGTCGCTGTAACCCAGGCTATCGAGGAACAGGCGCCCCATGCCCGGCCAGGTGAAGACGGTTTCAGTCACGAGGGCGCCGGTCAGCACACTCGGGAGCTGCATCCCGGCCAGGGTAATCATGGGCAGGAGCGCATTGCCGACGACGTGCTTGATCAGCACGCGGCGCTCGCTCAGACCCTTGGCGCGGGCGGTCTTGACGAAGTCCTGATTGATGGCCTCGAGCGTCGCCGAGCGCATATAGCGGCTCCAGATAGCGATATGAACCAGGGCCAGCACGATGGACGGCATGACGAGGTGGTGCAGCACGTCGAGAACTGAACCATCGCCGATCGTGTACATGTTGCCAGCCGGGAACCAGCTCAGCCTGAGCGAGAACACGTAGATGCCTATGAGGCCGAACCAAAAGGTCGGAATGGACAGGGCCACCATGGCCCCGATCGTCGCCGTGTAGTCGAATACCGAATAGCGGTGGGTGGCGCCGCGAATGCCAATCCAGGTGCCAATGGCGATGGCCACAGCGGTCGAGCTGCCCATCAGCAGCAGCGTTGCCACGATATGGCGGCCGATCACGTTAAGAACTGGCGCACCATCGCGGAAGGAATGGCCCCAGTCGCCCTGCAGCAGACCACCAGCCCACTCGAAATACTGCACCCAGATCGGCCGGTTCAACCCGAGCTGCTCAGTGAGCCGGGCCATATCGTCCTGAGTCATACCGGGATCGAGACCATATTGGGCAAGTGGTCCACCGGGTATAAGGTTGAGAACACCAAAGCCGATGATGGAGACGATCACGAGCAGCACGAGGCTTTGCGAAAGGCGATTGATCAGGAAGCTGCGCATTGTCTCCTCCGTAAATTTGCGAAAAGCGGTTGCCGCCACCCGAACCAGCCGGGCGGCGGCTACCGGATCAGGCCTGCCAGTACCAGGCAGCGGCGTTCCAGGATTCAGTGCGCGTATTGGCGTTGGACACAAAGCCGGCAATGCCGCTCTTCTGTCCTACGATCGACACATTCTGGAAAAGCGGCAGGTAGGGCAGGTCATTGCGGACCAGTTCCTGCACGCGGAAGTAGATTTCGCGGCGGGCTTCGGGGTCGTAGGTCCGGGCACCCTCCTCCAGCAACGCATCCACCTCGGCATTGGCATATTGGGCGTTGTTGGAACCGCGACCGCCCTTGGCATTGGAGGAACCGGAATGGAGACGGTTCGTCACGTCCGGATCGGCGCCGATCACCCAGGTGCTACCCACGATGACCGAGTCGAACTGGGATTGCTGCCAGAAGTCACCCCACATGACCGCCGACGGCAGGTTCTCGATCGCCATCTCGATGCCGATGCTGCCGAAGGTCTGCTGCAGGAACTGCTGGACCTGCTCGCGGAGCGGATCGCCCGAAGTGGTCGAGTTGGTGAACGCCAGACGGACGCCGTCCTTGGCGCGCACGCCATCCGCACCCGGCAGCCAGCCGGCTTCATCAAGGATCTGCGCGGCGCGTTCGAGGTTGTACTCCTGCACCGGCAGGTTCGGATTGTAGTAGTACGACTGCCGCGGCATGAAGGTCTCGGTCGGCGTCGGCACGTTGTAATAGAGGCTTTCGATAATGGCCTTGCGGTCGATGGCGGCGAACAGAGCCTGGCGCACTGCCAGATCCTGAAACTGGGGGCGGCCCAGATTGAGGTAGAAGGACTCAAACGAGGACTTGGGAACCATCGTGATGGTCCGATCCGGCAGCTTGAGGGCATCCTGGTATCGGTCGGGCGTGATATACACCTGACCGGTCAAGTCCACATCGCCGCTCTCAAACTGGCTGTAGAAGACCGTGAGATCTGGGATGTACTTGAATACCAGCTGTTCGATATAGGGCCCCTCGCCGAAATAGTCCGGATTGGCCACCAGCTCGAGGTGATCGCCCGGGACGCGCTGCCCCCACTTGAAGGCACCGGTGCCGATCGGCGCCTGGGCAAAAGCGGTGGCATTGGGATCGGCCTCGCCTTCCAGCACGTGCTTGGGCACGATGAAAGTCTCGGTCAGGAAGGACATGTAGGGCGCAAAGGGCTCTTCCATGCGCCAGGTGATCTCAGTGGGAGACACGACGGTAAGGTCGCGCACCTGCGAGTGGCCGGTCGTGCGCCAGGCCCGGAAGTCCGGGTTCACGATCAGTTCGAGGGTGAACTTGACGTCTTCGGCCGTAAACGGGGTGCCGTCATGCCATTTGACGTCGTCGCGCAGGCGAACGCGCCAGTTGAGGCCGTCTTCGGAAATGCCGCCATTTTCGAGGCTGGGCACTTCAGTGGCCAGATTGGGGACAATGACGCCCTCGGGGGTAATGCGGAACAGTGCATCGAAGATCGAGAAGTGCACACCGTCATCGACCTCAATCTTGGCCATCAACGGGTGGAAGACAGTTGGCTCCTGCGACAGGCCAACAATGACGCGACCTGTGGGGGCGCTGGGCGGTGTCTGGGCAAAGGCGGGCTTGCCCAGCAAATGCGGGGCGGTGAGGCCCAGGACGCCGCCGGCGGCAAGCAGTCGCATCGCATCGCGCCGCGAATAACTCGCAGCTTTCGTCGTGATCTTGGTCATGATTTTCTCCCTTTCGGCGTTCCCGCCACGGCTGAGCTGTCGAGCACGTCCGGCACAGCCAGGTCCGGACGCTCCCCCGGGATCGCCGCCACCAGCTCACGGGTGTAAGCCGACTGCGGCGATAGGAATATCTGGGACGGCGGCCCGTATTCGACGATCCGTCCCTTCTGCATCACCACGATCTCGTCGCAGATCTGGCTGGCGACGCGCAGGTCGTGGGTGATGAACAGCATCGATACGCCGGTTTCCCGCTGGATCTGATCCAGCAGTTGGAGGATCTGCGCCTGGATGGACACATCCAGCGCCGAGACTGCCTCGTCGGCGATCAATAGCTTGGGCTTGAACATCAGCGCCCTGGCGATGCCGATGCGCTGGCGTTGGCCACCGGAAAACTCATGCGGGTAGCGGTCGAAGGCACCAGCATCGAGGCCGACATGGGCCAGGAGGGCCTTAGCCTCATCGCGAGCCCGGCTATAGGGCGTTCCATGTGCCACCGGCCCCACGGTCAGGATATGGCCGATGGTCGAGCGTGGATTGAGAGAAGCGAACGGATCCTGGAAGATCATCTGGATGCTTGGGCGCAAGGCGCGGAATTCAGGCTCCCGCAGCCCGGCGATGTCTCGGCCTTCGAACAAAATTTTACCGCTATCGCTGTCGAGCAGCTTGATCAGCAGGCGGCCCAGCGAGGTCTTTCCCGAACCGCTTTCGCCCACCACGCCGAGCGTGCGGCCCGGTGCGACCTCAAACGAAATATCGTTCACCGCCGGCACGACGCGCTTCTTGCCGAAAAGCACGCCGCCGCTGCGATAGGTCTTGACCAGGTTCTCCACCTTGAGAACCGGTGCCGTGGCCTTTTCAGTGCGCGAGCGATCCTCGCCCGTGAGGTGGGGAACTGCCGCCAACAGGCGGCGCGTATAGGGGTGGCTGGGAGATTTCAGCACCTGATCGGCATCACCCTGCTCGACGATCTTGCCCTTTTCCATGACCACGACGTCGTCAGCGATTTCGGCCACCACGCCGAAGTCATGGGTGATGAACATCACGCTCATCCCTTTGCGGCGCTGGATGTCCCGAATGAGCTTGAGGATCTGCGCCTGGGTAGTCACGTCTAGAGCCGTGGTCGGCTCATCGGCAATGAGGATGGCCGGCTCCAAAGCCAGGGCCATGGCGATCATGACGCGCTGGCGCTGGCCGCCGGACAGCCGGAATGGATATTGGTGATACATGAGTTGCGGGTCGGGCAGACCGACCTCGGTGAGCAGCTCGACGGCACGGGCGCGCCGAGACTGCTTGGTACCGACGCCATGTGCCAGCAGCACCTCGGTGATCTGCTCACCCACCGTCATCAGGGGGTTCAATGCCGATAGCGGGTCCTGAAAGATCATCGAGACCACCCGCCCGCGCACGCTGCGCAGTTGTTCGGCCGGCATCCCCACGATGCCCATGCCTTCGAGATGGATCGTCCCGGATGTGATCTTAATCGGATTGGGCAGAAAGCCCATCAAGGCATTGGCCGTAACCGACTTGCCTGAGCCGGACTCGCCGATGATGCAGAGTATCTTTCCGCGTTCGAGCTGGAACGAGACACCTTCGACGGCGTAGGGCCGCTCCATTCCGGGAGGAAGGCTTATCGTGAGATCGTGCACGGAAAGCGCCAGGTCCTGGGGCGATGCCGTCTCGGTGGTCACGGTCATGGTGCTGTTCTCCCGCCGCGTACTGGGATCAAATTGCGGCCCGGCGCGCCGTCGGCTCATGCCCAAGGCCGGGCTGGGAAACATAGTCGCATCGTCCATCGGGGGGCTCCAAGACATTGTTCCCTAACTCCGGTTCGGTCCCTGGCTCCTGCGAGCGACGCCGACCTGTTGCCGTCTTTTGCAAGACCCCCAATCCTCGTCAGGTGGACGCCTCGAAGTTTAGACAGTGTCCTCCCCACAGCCCCCGCAGATTCTCCGAAAGTGCGTCGTCAGGCAGCACGACATGCTAAATCTGCCGAGCCAGACAGCGATTCGTCCTGCACCGCCGCCAGTGGGTATAAACCGCGCGCGCCGGGTGCCGATGTTCCGGAGACTCTTTCATCCCCTTCACTCGGACAGCACATCCTGCTGCGCGGTAGCTCCTTGGCCGCAAAAGATTCCGCAGAGTGCCGATCAGCCATGGCACGCGGCAAAAGACGGCGCGCTAGAATGTATGGAACAAAGGAGTTCTTCATGCCCGCGCCCCTGCTTCACATCGAATCCAGTGCCGATTTGCCCGGGGAGGCCGACGCCGTCGTCATCGGTGGCGGCGTCGTGGGCGTGTTCACCGCCTATTACCTGTCGCGCCGGGGCGTACGAGTTGCCCTGCTCGAAAAGGGGCGCGTCGCCGCCGAGCAGTCGAGCCGAAACTGGGGCTGGTGCCGTCAGCAGAACCGCGATGCCCGCGAGCTGCCAATGGCTACCAAGAGCCTCCAATTGTGGGAGAATGTCGCCAAGGAGACCGGCGAAGATACCGGCTTCCGGCGTTGTGGCCTACTTTACCTTTCCGATGATGAAAGCCAGTTGGCCGGATGGGCAAAGTGGCGAGACTTCGCGCGCACCGCCGGGGTCACCACACATATGCTCAGCGCTCAGGAGGCCAGTGAGCGAGGCAAGGCCACCGGGCGCAAGTGGAAAGGCGGCGTCTTCTCGCCCACCGACGGAACAGCCGATCCCTCGCGTGCGGTGCCGGTTGCGGCACGCGGCATCATGGCCGCAGGCGGTACGGTGCATCAGTTCTGTGCCGCCCGCGGCATCGAGCTCAGTGCGGGCCGGGTCAGCGGGGTGGTGACTGAAAAAGGCACGATCAAGACCAGGACCGTGGTTATGGCGGGTGGGGCCTGGGCCTCGTCCTTCTGTCACCAACTGGGCATCCGGTTTCCGCAAGCCTCCGTACGCTCCTCTATCCTGGCGGTCGCGCCAGGCCTCTCGGCCATGCCCCCTGCCCTTGCCGCGCCTGATGTTGCCATCACGCGGCGGGGCAATGGCGGCTACACGCTGGCCATAAGCGGTCGCGCGCGCGTAGACCCGACGCCTCAGCAGTTCCGGTTTGGACGGGAATTCTTGCCCATGTTTGCCCGCCGCTGGCGTAGTCTCTCCCCCGGAGGGCTGGAGGGATGGCGACAGGGACACGAAACCTTGAAGAAATGGTCGCTCGACGACATTACGCCGATGGAGCAAAACCGTATCCTCGACCCAGGGCCGGACATGGCACAGATACGCCTGACCTACGAGCGTGCCTGCGAACTGATCCCGGAGATTCGAAACCTCTCCATTACCGATTCCTGGGCCGGTTATATTGACAGTACGCCCGATGGTATTCCGGTAATCGGCGAGGTCGAGAGCATTCCCGGCTTCATCCTTGCGGCTGGCTTCAGTGGCCATGGCTTTGCCATCGGACCCGGTGCCGGGCACCTGATTGCCGACATCATCACCGGAAAGGCCCCCATCGTCGATCCAGCCCAATTCCGCCCTGAGCGCCTGAAAACAGCGGCCTGGGGCAAGGTCGCCGAGTTCTAGCGGTCACCCTGGAAGTCGTGAATTGGCATGGGCGCTAATAGGACCGGCTATAGGATGCGAGTGTGGAGCCTTTGTGAGCGGCAGTGGATCCTCAGGGTGGAAACATTCCGCCGCGAGACGATATACTGGACGGCCACGCCGATGCATGACCAACTGTGCATGATGCGCCGCGTCGCGTTCTTGGAATGGATACTGTTATGAAGCTCGATAGGATCGACATCAGGATTCTGGCGGAACTCCAGAAGAATGGACGGATCTCCAATGTCGAGCTGGCCGAACTGGTCAACCTGTCGCCCAGCCCATGCCTGATGCGGGTCAAGAAGCTGCAGTCGGAAGGTTTCATCACCGGCTACAGCGCGCAGATCGACGTGGCCAAGCTGGGACAGACCTTGACGGTGTTCACGGAAATCACCCTGCGCAATCACCGTCCCATCGACTTTTCGCGGTTCCTGACGACGATCGAAAAGATCGATGCGGTCGTCGAGTGTCACCTGGTCTCGGGGGGATACGACTACCTGGTGAAATTCGTCACGGCCGGGATCAGCGAATACCAAGCAATCATCGAGCGGCTGATCGAGCTCGATATCGGGATCGACAAGTACTTCACCTTCGTGGTCCTGAAGTCCCCGATAGTGAAATCCCACGTGCCTCTGGACAGTATCTTCACGGCCTGACCCCCGCCGCCAAAGCACTGCAGGGTCCGGCAGCAGGTAAAGGCCGCCGGACGCGCCCAACTGAACCTATTCGTAGACGCAGACGAAGATCTTGCGGACCGTTTCGATGGTCCGCCAGACACCCACAAAGCCGGGCTTCATCACGAAGCTATCGCCGGCGCGATAGGTGCGGGTCTCGCCGCCCTGCTCCTCGATTTCGATCACGCCCGAGAGGATGTGGCAGAACTCATACATCGTCCCCTTGCGCGAATGCGTCACGCCGGGCGTGGCTTCCCACACCCCGGTGCGCACCTTGTCGCCCTTGTCGGCATCCTGCGGCCAGGACTTGAAGGCCGGATCGCCGGAGATCAGGCGATCCGCTTCGGGCTTGGACTGGACGGGTTCGAAGTCGGGATTGTGCTCGATGGTCTTGATAAGGGACATAGTGGCCTTCCTTGCTAATAGCCAAGTGCGCGATCGACCAGGCCGATCGGTTCCTCCCCGGCGCGGTGACGCCGGATGTTGTCCACCACGGCCCGCGCCGCACTGAGCGGCTGCGTGACCGAGGCAATATGGGGCGTGATCAGCACCTGTGGGTGCGACCAGAAAGGGTGATCGGACGGCAACGGTTCCGGGTCGGTCACATCGAGCATGGCCGCCGAAATCTGCCCCGAATTCAGCGCCGCGAGCAGCGCCTGCTGGTCGAGCTGAGGCCCTCGACCCACATGTAGCAATTGCGCTCCCCGCGGCAGGGCGGCGAAGAGATCGGCATTGAGGAGGCCGCGCGTCTCCCGCGTCAGCGGCAAGAGACAAATCAGGATGTCCGTCTGGGCGAGAAAGGCGGGCAACGCGGCCGCGCCATCAAAGCACTCGATCCCTTCGATCTGCTTGGGGCCGCGGCTCCACCCGGCAATCGGGAAGCCGAAGGGTTTGAGGCGTTCGATGGCCGCCTTGGCCAACACGCCCAGGCCCAGGAAGCCCAAGCGACGCTGGCTGGCCTGATACGCCGGGAGGGGCTTCCAGATCCCGTTCTGCTGCTGCGTCCGGTAGGTAGGCAATTGCCGATGCAGCGCCAGCACGCCGAGCGCAACGTATTCCTCCATCATGCGGATGATGCCCTCTTCGACCATGCGTACGAGCTTGACGCCCTCAGGAAGGCCGTCCCAGTCGAACTGGTCGACGCCGGCGCCGATCGAGAACAGCATCTCGAGGTTGCGGTAGCGCGAAAGGACCGCGGGCACAGTCCAGGTGATGAGGTACCGTACCGCTTCCGCATCGATCGCGTCGGAAGGCATGACGAACGGCAGATCCGGCAATTCGCGCGCGAACACCTCACGAAAGACCGCAGCGCGGGCGGCATCCGAGTTGAACAGGAATGTCATCGAGACCCCTCTTTTGCGCTACGCGGCCAGCTTGGCGCCAAGATCCTCGATCAGGGCCTGGCAGGCGGCGAGTTCGGCTGTTTCGATGTATTCGTCGGGCTTGTGGGCACGCCCAATGTCGCCGGGACCGCAGATGATCGCTTCGATACCGGCCTGCTGGTAAAGCCCCGCCTCGGTGCCGTAGCTGACAGCCGGCAGCACTGGCTTGTCCGTCAGCTCCGACAGCAGCGACGCCAGGGCGCTGTCCCTGGAAAGCGACAGGCCCGGATAAGTGGTCAACTCATGCCAGGCAACCTCATAGCCGCTGTCGCGGAGCGCAAGGAGCGCATTCTTCACGGGCTCGAGAAGGGCCGTCGGACTGGCACCGGGTATGGCGCGCAGCTCGATCTCGGCGATGCAACGATCAGGAATGATGTTGACCGATTGCCCGCCCTGGATCACGCCTATCTGTACGGTCGAGCAAGGCGGCTCGAAATCGGGGTCCACAGGCCCGCCTTCTAGCTCACCGCTGTATTCAATGATCTGCGCAACGATGCCCGCCATGGCATGGATGGCATTTAGCCCCAGATCCGGACGCGAGGAGTGACCTGACCGGCCAGTTACCTCCAGACGCGCGGCGGCCTTGCCCTTGTGGGCGCGCACCGCCTGCATACGGCTCGGTTCACCGATGATGGCACCCAGCGGCGCATCGCATAGGCCGGGCAACGCCGCGAGGAGGTGTGGCACACCCCTGCAGCCAGCCTCCTCGTCATAGGAAAATGCGAGATGGATCGGGTTCTGCAAATCCTGCCCGGCGAGCTTGGGCAGGGCCGCCAGCGCGCAGGCCAGAAACCCCTTCATGTCGCTGGTTCCGCGGCCGAACAGCTTGCTTCCATCACGGCGCAGCGCAAATGGGTCGCTCGTCCAGCCATCTTCCCGCGCCGGAACCACATCCATATGGCCGGAGAGGACATAGCCCTTGCCTCGAGCCGGGCCGATAGTCGCGAGCAGATTGGACCGATCGCCTTCGGGTCCGATGAGAACCGAAACGGAGGCGCCGTAAGAACGGCAATAGTCGGCGATCCAGTCAACAATGGCATGGTTCGGCATGCCGACAACAGTCGGGAATGCCACCAGCTGGGCGAGAATCTCCTCAACGCGCATCAGGCCACGCCGCCTTGCATAAATTGTAGAATGCCGACAGCATGGCGGGCGGAACACAGCGTTCCCTGCCGAATGGGACGTCGGTTCAGACGAAGATACCGAATTGCCAGAGGAAACCGGTCATTCCTGCTGGCCTACCTGCGGCATCCTGATGCAATAGCGAGATGCAACGCTGCAATGTCCGGTGGGTGTCACAATCTGCTGCTGGAACGGAACCTGCGGCGAGAGAGCGGATGAATTGAATGCAAGAATCGGTGCGCCTGAAGTCCTTTGAGCTGGTTGCGCGAGACATTGCCGGTGTCGATCCACATCTGCTGCATGCACTGACCATTTCTGTAGGCTGGCCACACCGGCCTAAGGATTGGGAATTGCTGATCCGAGCCGGTCAGGGCATTGCCGCCGTGGACGGCATTGGTCGGGTCTTCGGCACCGCCATGTGGTTTCCTCATGGCGACGACTTCGCCACCATCGGTTTGGTGATCACCTCCCCCCGCACCCAGGCGCAAGGTGGCGGTCGCTGGCTGATGAGCCACGTGCTTGAACGGTGCCATGGACGAGACTTGGCGCTCAACGCAACCCGCGCCGCGCACGGGCTCTACCTTTCGCTCGGCTTTGTCGACGAAGCCTCGGTGCATATGCGCCAAGGCGAACTGGTGCGGGACGTTCCGGCACTGCCGCCAGTAAATGGCGAACTGAGCCCTCTCAGTGCTGACCGCCTCGCAGAAGTCTTGCCACTTGACAGCCAGGCCTTCGGCCGAAGCCGAGAACGGCTGCTGACCATGCTGTCGGAGAACGCCTCGATTTGCGTGCTTCGACGTGAAGGCAAGGTGGTCGGGTATTCGATGAGGCGTGATTTCGGACGCGGCCATGTTATCGGCCCGGTAGCGGCGAGCAATGCCGACGACGCACTTCATCTCACGGCGGCACACATGGAGAGCCTCAAGGGTCAGTTTGTCCGCGTCGATACGCGAGAAGCCAGCGGCCCCTATGCGACGTTTCTCGAGCAATGCGGCCTCACCATTGCCGAGGTGGTGACGACCATGTCCAAAGGTCGGCGGTTCCTTAACCGCCAACCGGACCAACCCCTTTTCTATGGACTTGCAGGTCACGCGCTGAGTTGATGCCGAAGCGCCGGAGCCTCATAGGCACGGCCCCCAACGCGCCAACTTGCCGATGCCCATTGGTATCGACCAAGTTGCCGCCAAGGGGGCCATTGCTGCAGCCGACAAGGTCGGCACGGACTGACGGTGAGGGTGTACCGGGCCTGATGAGGCCCGGTACATTGATCAGTCGAGACCACCAATGTGGAAGCTCTTGAGCTCGAGATATTCCTCGATACCGGCCTGACCGCCTTCGCGGCCGATACCGGATTGCTTGACGCCGCCAAAGGGCGCGACCTCCATGGAGATGACGCCGGTATTGAGACCCACCATGCCGAATTCCAGGGCCTCGCCGACGCGCCAGGCGCGCTTGAGCCCCTGGGTATAGAAATAGGCGGCCAGCCCAAAGGGTGTACCATTGGCGATAGCGATGGCCTCATCCTCGGTCTCGAAGCGGAAGAGCGGCGCCACCGGACCAAAAGTCTCCTCATTGGCCAGCAGCATGTCGGTGCTGGCATTGGCCAGGACGACCGGAGCCGCGTAGTGATCGCCATCTGGTAGCGCCGGACGCGACCCCATCAGGCTGGCGCCCTTGGCAAGGGCATCTTCGACGTGGCGCTCAATCTTGTCGACGGCGGCGCGATTAATCATCGGGCCAATCTGCGTGCCAGCCTGGGCGCCGGGGCCGACCTTGAGCGCCGAAACTCGCGCCGCCAGCCGTTCGGCGAAGGCATCATAGACCCCGCTCTGCACCAGGATGCGATTGGCGCACACGCAGGTCTGACCACCGTTGCGGAACTTGGAGGTCATCACGCCATCTACGGCCAATTCGATATCGGCATCGTCGAAAACGATGAAGGGCGCGTTGCCGCCAAGTTCAAGGCTCAGCTTCTTGATACTGTCAGCCGACTGGCGCATCAGCAGCGCCCCAACGCGGGTCGAGCCGGTGAACGAAATCTTGCGGACCGCCGGATTGCTGGTCAGTTCGGTGCCAATCTCCGTCGGCAAACCGGTGACGACATTGACGACGCCATCGGGGATGCCAGCGCGCTGCGCCAGAACGGCCAGGGCCAGGGCCGAATAGGGCGTGAACTCGGAGGGCTTGATGACCGTGGTACAGCCCGCCGCAATGGCAGGGGCGACCTTTCGGGTAATCATGGCCGCCGGGAAGTTCCACGGCGTAATGATGCCAGCGACGCCCACGGGCTCCTTGAGCACCAGAATACGCCGGTCCGCCTGTGGTGCCGGAATGGTGGTGCCGCCTATGCGCCGCGCTTCCTCGGCATACCACTTGACGAATGAGGCGGTGTAGACGATCTCGCCCCGCGCCTCGGCCAATGGCTTGCCCTGTTCCAGCGTCATGATGCGCGCCAGGTCTTCCTGGTTGGCCATGATCAGGTCGAACCACTTTTCGAGCATGGCCGCGCGCGCCGCATGGGTGGTGCGCCGAAAGCTGGCAAATGCCTGTTCGGCCGCTGCGATGGCCCGCTTGGTCTCGTCACGGTCGAGATCGGGAATGGTACCAATGGTCTTGCCGCTGGCGGGATCGACAACGTCGACGGTCTTGCCGGAGGCGGCATCGACCCAGATGCCATCGACAAGAGCCTGCTGGCGGAACAGATCGGGGTCGGTCAGTGCGGTCATTTCAGTGCTCCATGTCAGTCCAGCGCCGCCAGGACGGCGCGGGTGATTTCATCTGTCTTGTGCTTGCCAGGGACGGTGCCAATGCCGCGGGCAGTAACCCGTTCGATGGCCCCAATGATGCGGATGGCCGCGTCGGCCTCCCCGAGATGGTCGAGCATCATCGAGGCGGACCAGATCGCGGCAATGGGGTTGGCGATGCCCAGATGGGCAATATCGGGAGCCGAGCCATGCACCGGCTCGAACATGGACGGGGTGGTGCGATCCGGGTTGAGATTTGCCGATGCCGCAAAGCCGAGCCCACCCTGAATAGCCGCACCCAGATCAGTCAGCACGTCGCCGAAAAGGTTCGAGGCGACCACGACATCCAGCGTCTCCGGGGCCATGACCATGCGGGCTGCCATGGCGTCGATGTGATAGCTCGTGACCTCGACATCGGCGTATTCGCGCCCCAATTCGCGGGTCACCTCGTCCCAGAACACCATCGAGTGCCGCTGAGCATTGGATTTGGTGACCGAGGCCAGCTTGCCGCGTCGCTTGCGCGCCTGCTCGAAGCCGAAGCGCAGGATGCGTTCCACGCCCTTGCGGGTGAAAATAGCGGTTTCGACAGCAACCTCGTCCGCGCTTCCCTGATGGACGCGCCCGCCGGCCCCTGAATATTCGCCCTCGGTGTTTTCGCGCACGCAGAGGATATCGAATTCCGATTTCCGCAACGGCCCCTCCACCCCCGGCAGCAGCCGGTGGGGCCGAATATTGGCATATTGCCGGAAGGCCTTGCGGATGGGCAGCAGCAGGCCATGCAGCGAGATGGAATCTGGGACCTTGGCCGGCCAGCCGACAGCGCCGAGCAGAATGGCGTCATGATCGCGCAGAACTGCAATACCGTCCTCCGGCATCATCGCGCCGGTTTCCAGATAGAGGTCGCACGACCAGGGCAGGCGCGTGCCCTCGAGGGCAAAGCCGGAACCGCGCGCGACTGCTTCGACCACCTGCCAGGCCGCATCGGTGACGGTTGGGCCGATCCCGTCACCAGGGATGAGGGCGATGGAATAGGTCTTCATGTATCCTCACGCTCAGAAAATATTAGGTCCAGGAATGGCTGCGACAGAAGCGCCCACACCGGGGGCAGTTTGTCTGGGCAGGCCTTCATATCATCGGCTCTCTGCACGGCAGATTGCGCTGAAAGAGTCGGCTTTAGCGGCATATCAGTTCGAGTTTTCGGGTGTGTGTGCGGCGCTGTTCACCGGAGAGCTGGATGACGCGGCTGGCAAGCCAGGACATTATAACATGACTTTTTTGATCTTGTTTTCTGCGCACCAGACGAATAGAGCACGTGCGCCGATGGCCCCGCTCGCTTTCAAGCTCTCAAGGAACGCTCCATGTCTCCAGCAAAAGACCTCGTGGCACTGCTTGCCGTTTCGTTATGCATCATCACAACGCCGACCTTCGCCGCTCCCACTACCTATCCTCTGACACTCGACAATTGCGGCGTCTCGGTGACCTTTGAAAAGGCTCCCGAACGTGCGGTCGCCCTGGGCCAGAACAGCGCCGAGATCATGCTGTTGCTCGGGCTGGAAGACCGGATGGTGGGAACAGCCTTCTGGCCGACAAAGGTTCTGCCCGAGCTGCAGGAAGCCAATGACAGCGTCAAACTGTTGAGCGTCGAAACCCCCAGTCTCGAATCGGTGCTGGCTGAGAATCCCGATTTCGTTGCGGCACAGCTACCCATTCTGATGGGGCCGGACAGCAAGGTCGCCAAGCGAGAGGACTTCGAGCGCCTTGGCATCGGCAGCTATCTCGCCCCCGGCATCTGCGCGGTGACGCACGACACCAAGGACGCCTATGGCAGCCGCGACTATCTCTGGAACATGGACTATGTCTATCAGGAGATCGACGAGCTCTCGCAGATCTTCGACGTGCAGGACCGCGGCCAGTCCCTGATCTCCGAGTTTAAGGCTCGTGAAGCGGCGCTGCGGGCCCGCGTCGGCGCCGACAATGCTGACCTGTCCTATGTCTTCTGGTTCTCCAGCCCCTCCCCCGCCGACGACGCCTACCTGGGCGGCAAGAACGGCGCCTCGGGCTTCATCGCCGACCTGCTGGGCGGACACAATGCCATCGATACCGAGGCCGAATGGCCCACCGTGAGCTGGGAAGGCATCATGGCCGCCAATCCAGACGTGATCGTTGTCGGTGAGTCCGATCGCAATCGCTGGGAGCTCGACAGGGCCGAGAACAAGATCGCCTTCCTCAACTCCGATCCGGCGGTGAGCCAGCTCGATGCGGTCAAGCAAGGCCGCATCGTGGTGATGCAGGCGTCCGCGATGAACCCGACCATCCGCACCATTTACGGTGCCGAGGAAGTGGCTGACCAACTGGCAAAGCTCGGCCTGGGCAAGTGAGCACGCCTGCGCGCAAGACATGGGAACAGGCCGGTCTCGGCCTGTTTTTCGCATTGGGTGGCCTTGTGCTGCTGGTCGCGATCGCGGCGGGCACCGGCATTGGAGAAATGCCGATCCCGATCGAGACAACTTTCGCCGCCGTGACGAACCGGCTTGGCTGGACGGCCATTGACCTGCCCCCGATCCAGGAAAGCGTCATCTGGGACTATCGCCTGAGCCGGGCACTGGTGGCGGCCTGCTGCGGTGCGGGCCTGGCCATCTGCGGGGCGGTGTTGCAGGCGCTGTTGCGCAATCCGTTGGCGGAGCCCTATGTGCTGGGCATTTCGGCCGGTGCCTCGACGGGCGCTGTCGGCATTATCGTCCTTGGCGTTGGCGCCGGGACAATATCGCTTTCGGCAGGCGCTTTCGCCGGCGCCTTTGCCGCCTTCACCTTTGTCGCCATGCTGTCGAATGGCGGACGCGGCGGGCCGAGCAAGACGATCCTGGCAGGCGTCGCGGCATCGCAGCTTTTCAATGCACTGACCTCCTATATCGTCACGACATCTGGCAATGCGCAACAGGCGCGGGATGTCATGTTCTGGCTGCTGGGCAGCTTTGGCGGCGTGCGCTGGCCGGAATTCCAACTGGTGCTGGTGGTCGTGGCCGTCGGCCTTTTGGTGTGCCTCTATTACGCGCGGGCGCTCGACGCTTTCGCCTTTGGCGACGATGCAGCGGCTTCACTCGGCATACCGGTAGGGACCGTGAGGCTGGTGCTCTTAGGCATCACCGCCATGATGACCGCAACGATTGTTTCCATGGTGGGCTCCATTGGCTTCGTCGGGCTCGTCGTACCGCATGCGGCGCGCTTCATCGTGGGGCACAACCATGCGCGCCTGCTGCCCACATGTGTTGTGGCGGGCGGCATTTTCATGGTCCTGGCCGATATCGTCTCGCGCGTAATCCTGCCCCAGCAGATTCTGCCTATAGGGGTGGTTACGGCACTGGTCGGCGTGCCGGCCTTCTCGATCATTCTCTATCGCGCCAAGGGGGCCGCATGAGCATCAGTGCACAAAACCTCTGCTGGTCCGTGGGCAAGATCAACATCGTCAACGACGTGTCCCTCTCCGTGCCGCCCGGCAAGGTTCTGGGCCTGCTCGGCCCGAACGGGTCAGGCAAGTCCTCGCTGCTGCGCCTGCTGGCCGGATTGCGACGGCCGGCAAGCGGGCAAGTGTTGCTCGAAGGACGGGACATTCAGGCCATTGGTCGCCGCGCCCTCGCCCGCCGCATGGCCCTTGTTGAGCAGCATGCGACGACCGAGGCCAATGTGCGCGTCCGCGATGTGGTGACCCTTGGCCGTATCCCGCATCGCTCCCCGCTCAGTGGCTGGACCGTGGTGGACGAAGAAGCCGTCATTGCGGCCCTTGATCGCGTCGGCATGTGGGGCCGGGCGGACCGAAACTGGCACAGCCTGTCGGGCGGCGAGCGCCAGCGCGTTCATCTTGCGCGCGCCCTGGCCCAATCTCCCCGTGAACTGCTTCTGGACGAGCCTACCAACCACCTCGACATTCAGCATCAGATCGCTTTGCTCAAGCTGGTTGGCGAACTTGCCCTAACCACCGTGGTTGCCCTGCATGACATCAACCACGCGGCCATGTTCTGCGACCAGTTGCTGGTCCTGGATGCCGGCAAGGTTGTGGCTCAGGGCGCGCCGGAAGACATCCTGAGCGAGACCCTGATGCGAGACGTCTTTCGCGTGGAGGCTCGGATCGACTCCAGCCCGCACCACGGACGGCCCCACGTCCACTATCTCATCTAGGTTCGCGGCCTCACGGCCCGCCCTTCGCTACAGAGCGCTGCGGACGTCAGGGTCGGCCAAAGTCAGATCGAGCACCGTGCGGGTCCGCTCAATGATGGCGTCGATGTCATCTGCCGTGCAGCACAGCGCCGGGGCATAACCCAGAACGCCCTGCGCAAAGGCGCGGATGATGAGGCCATTATCCCATGCCCGGTCGAAGATGCGCTTGCTAGGCTGGGACGCTGCCGGCAAAGGGGTCTTTGCCTGCTTGTCCGTCACCAGTTCCACGGCGGCCAGCATGCCGCGGCCGCGCACATCGCCAACCAGAGGATGGTCCTTGAGGCTGTTCAGCCCCGCGAGCAGCCTGGCGCCCATGACGCGGCCATTCTCGAGCAGGCCGCCTTCTTCGTAAAGGCGCAAGACTTCGAGGCCTACGGCGGCACTGACGGGATGGGCCGAATAGGTAAAGCCGTGCCCCACCATCGCGGCGCCAGCGCCATCGGCGATGGTCTGATAGACATGCTCGGTGAGGAACACCGCGCCCATGGGCGCGTAACCCGAGGTCAGGCCCTTGGCCACGGTCATGAGGTCCGGCACGATCTCGTCCTCGGAACAAGCAAACAGCGGGCCGGTACGCCCGAAGCCAGTGATCACCTCATCGGCCACGAAGAGGATGCCGAGGTCGCGGCACGTCTCGCGCATCGCCTTCATCCACCCGCGCGGCGGCACGATCACCCCGCCCGACCCCTGGATGGGTTCGGCGAAGAATGCCGCCACCCGGTCGGGTCCGATCTCGGCTACTTTGGTCTTAAGCGCCGCCACCGAAGCCGTGATGATCTCGGCGTCCGAGGTTACTGTGCTGCGGTAGGGATAGTGCGAGGCGATCTTGTGCTGCCAGGGGAAGGGCAGGCCAAAACCCTGGTGGAAGACCGGCAGCGCCGTCAGCCCGGCGCCGACCGTGGTTGAGCCATGGTAACCCTGCTCGAGCGAGATGAACTGGTCGCGCTGCGGTTCGCCCCTGGCGCCGAAATAGTAGCGGATGAACCGCACCGCCGTATCGACGGCGTCCGAACCGCCCAGGGTGAAGTAGACGTGGTCGAGATCGCCCGGCGTCCGCTCGGCCAGTTCAGCGGCGAGGCGCGCCGCCGGCTCACTGCCCAGCCCGAAATAGCCGGTCGCATAGGGCAGCTCCCGCATCTGCTTTGCTGCGGCTTCAACGATGCTCTCGTGGCCATAGCCGGCATTGACGCACCACAGCCCGGAAAACCCGTCCACCAGTTGGCGGCCCGTCACATCGATCACCCAGGCACCCTTGCCCGACTGCAGCAGGCGGACGCCCGCCTTTTCGTGGCCGCGCCATGAGGCAACGGGGTGGATCAGGTGGGCCCGGTCGAGTTCGACGATAGAGTTGGCGTACATTTGCAAGATCCTTGTTATCCGAATGCCTGGCTGGCCAGGGCAAAGGTCCGTGCGATCGAAGGCTGGCGCGAGCTGCTAGCGCCGCGCGTCATGGCCATGCCGCCGCCGACATGGGTGAACCCGAGCCCGTCCAGCCAATGGGAAAGGCCGCTGTCGCCAGGCACGTCGATGCGCAGGAACTGCCCTTCCCGCGACGCGGCAACAAAGCGGATCAACTGGCGGGCCGTTTCCTCGTCGGGCGCCACGACCGGTCCGATCACCTGGCCCCGGCCAAACGGCCGTACGGCCGCGAAGGCGGCGATGGCGCCGGACCGGCGCAGAATGGCAAATTGCCCGCCGGCCGCAATCTGCTCCAGAAGGTTTCGGCGATCACCGCCACAGGCCTGGCCATCCAGTGCAGCCAGATCGGGCAGGCTGGCGGTGTCAGCCCATTCGATGCCGACGAGAGGCTGGCTGACTTCGACGAAGCCCTGATGCTGATAGATTTCCTGCGTCGCCCTGAAGCCGAGCTTTTCATAGAGTGGCAAACCGTCGGCGGTGGCAACTAGGCGACAGGTCCGGTCGCCTGCCAGAGCCAGGGCGGCTGAGGTCAGCCTGCGGCCCAGTCCGCGCCCCCGCATTCGCTGGTCAACGATAATCAGATTGATGGCGGCGCTTTCCCCGCCGAAAGGCGTCATCAGGGCGGTACCGACGACGCGATCACCGTCCAATGCTACCATGCCCACGCTGACCGACAGCGAAAAAGCCCAGTCCTCCCGGCGGTGCGGCCAGCCCGCCGCACGCGACAAGTTCCATGCACCATCCAGGTGCCGGGCATCGATCGATGTCAATTCCAGTGTGTCAGTCTGCACTCTTCGAACTTCCGGCAGGGCTTTACGTGCCCTGAAGCTACAGCCATCCGCGCGGAAGGCGGTGCTGCCTGTGCCGGAGTGTCACGGCTCGTTCTGCCGAATGCGCGGCCCTTACCGCACAATCTGCTTCGCCACATGCACCGCGCGGAAAAAGGGGCGGCCGGGCCACCCCTTCTTCTAGTCTCCCGGCGCCCGTGACTGTCAGGCGCTCTTGAGAAGCGGCTCCAGCCCCACGGCGGCGGCCAGACCGCCGATATCCTTGACTTCGGTGTATTCGTAGAACGGATTGGCTGGCTCGTGGCCGCGATTGACCCAGACCTTGCTCTTGATTCCCAGGTCATAGGCCGGCATCAGGTCGTAACGGAAGGAAGACGACACATGGGTGATGTCTTCGGGACCGCAGCCGAGCTTGTCGAGCATGTACTCGAAACCCTTTGCAAGAGGCTTGTAGGCGCCAACCTCTTCGGCGGTAATGACGGTGTGGAAGGGCGCGCCGAGCTTCTCCACATTCGACATGATCAGGTTCTTCATCGAGTTCGACAGGATCACCAGCGGAATTTCCTTGGCGACCTTGGCCAGACCCGCGGGAACGTCCGGGTGCGGACCCCAGGTGGGGATTTCGTCATAGATGCGCTGCGCGTCTTCGGGCTTGAACTGGATGCCGATGCGCTTGCAGGTGCGCTCAACAGAATTGTGCACGACATCGGCGAAGGGCTTCCAGGCACCGAGAACCTCATCCAGGCGATAGCCCCTGAACGCCTCAACGAAATTGTCCATCGCATCGGCGGAAAGGCGCTCGGCATAGACGCGCCGCGCTGCGCCAGCCATGTCGAAATTGGTCAGCGTGCCGTAGCAGTCGAAGGTGATATACTTAGGCCTGAACTTGGTCATAGCGTGCATTCCTTTCAATATGACGACCCCGACTGGCCGCTCTCGGAACACAATCTTTGTGTGAGCAGCGGAGCATAACTTTCCGAACCCTCAGCGCCGGAAGCGCATTGTTCTGAATTTGTCCCCTCCTGAAGCACATTCTGTCGCCGAGCCACCCGCAAGGCCGGGCTATCCCGACAGACGGTGGCACACCACCCACATGACCACCATTATTGTTCCACAATTTTTCGATCGATAGCGCCGGACGCTCTCTGAGCGCCAGCACTCGCTACGGCATGAACGCCGCCTCTGCAGCGCCTTGAGCAGAACAGGCGCAATGCTTCGCGCCCCAGAATCGCTCCGTATTGTAAGACTTCCTTTATGAAAGCGACGAACCAAGCGCAGGTCAGCAGCAGCCCCCAACGGGATCGCAACCTTCACGCGCCCTGCGATCGGGCAGAAGGTCACCTTGAACTTGCATAAAGATTGTTGTACAAAAAATTGACACACTAGAACAGATCGCGGCGCCAAAGCCCATCCATGTGGCCGCTGAATCGGGTAGAAGATGGCTCTAAACCTGCAAGACAAGCCGGCTCGCGCTTCGGAGCTTTCCGATGCCTGCTGCCCCGTCAGTGCCGCAGAGGCAGAAGTAATTGCCGCTCGTCTCTATGATATCTGCGGCTCAGCCACGCGGTTCGAGACCGAAAAGGACGACACGTTTCTTCTCGACTCCGGAGAGCGTGGGAAGTTCGTCCTGAAGATCGCGCATCCTTCCGAGCAAATGGAGGAGCTCGATTTCCAGGTAGCACTCCTGCGCCATGTTGCGGAGCGCGCTCCGAATCTGCCTGTCCCCCGGGCGTATCGCGATGTCGACGGCGAGGAATTGCCCGTCGTTACGACCAGCGCAGGGGAACGGCGTGTGGTGCGCCTGATCGCTTTTCTTCCCGGCACGCCGCTCGACCGCACGAATTCCACCGCCCTGCAACGCGAGCGGATCGGCGAGGTCCTGGCAAAACTCCGCCACGCCATGGCCGATTTTTCCCATCCTGCGGACAGCCGAACCCTGGCCTGGGACGTCACCCACCTGCTCGATCTCTCGGACTTGCTCGATTTCATTCCGGCGGGCAGCAAACGCGCATGGACCATCCGTGCGCTGGAGCGGTTTGCCGAGATCAAGCCTCGGCTCGACCGGTGCCGGCGGCAAGTGCTTCACAACGACTTCAATACCTCGAATCTCGTTGTTGATCCGACCAGCCCGCACTTCGTGACCGGCGTCATCGATTTCGGCGACGCCGTGCGTACGGCTATCGCCGTCGATGTCTCGACGGCATTGATGAACCAGATGCCAAAGGCCTTCGGCGACCGTCAGGACCTCTTCAGGGAACCCCGCGACGTTTTGCGCGGCTATCTCCGCCATGCCGACCTGACGAATGACGAGCTCGAGCTCATCCCCTTCCTGGCGCAAGGGCGCCTGGCGGTCCGGGCACTGCTGACCTGCTGGCGCGCCGAGCTCTTCCCTGAAAACAGCCGCTACATCCTCCGCAATACCGAAGCCGGTTGGGCTCACCTCGAGTGGTTCAACGGGCTATCGACCACACAAATTTCTGAGCTTCTGACCCGAGAGGAACCATAATGTCCAAGCCTGCAACGATCGTGCCCAAGGGCTTCCGTGGTGACATGGCCAACGGCTTCAATCCCCGGGATGCAGACCATCTCTCTGACGATGACGCGGCGCATGTAGCCAGGCGACAAAGGCTGCTAGGGCCCGCCTACCGGCTCTTCTACAAGACGCCGGTCGAGATTTCCCGCGCCAAGGGCGTCTTCCTCTATGACAAGCATGGCAACGAGTATCTCGACGCCTACAACAATGTCGTGTCGCTGGGGCATGCGCATCCGCGCGTCGTCGAGGCGATCCAGAAGCAGCTCGAAACCCTCTGCACCCACACACGCTACATGCAGGAACCGCTGCTCGATTACGCCGAAACCCTGATCAACACATTTGATGGCGAACTCGGCCGGACCGGATGCGCCATGTTCACCTGTACTGGTTCGGAGGCCAACGACCTCGCCTTGCGCATCGCGCGCTATCACACTCGCAAAAGGGGCGTCATCGTCACGGCCGAAGCCTATCACGGCAATAGTGGCGCGGTGGCAGCGATCTCGCCCTCGCTTGGCAAGAAGTCGGCGCTCGATCCCTACCTTCGAACGGTCCCTGCCCCGGACCCCTACCGTCTGCCTGCCGCCGAAATCGGTCGGCGCATGGCCGAGGATGTCGCCCGGCAGATTGCCGACCTTGAAAGGCATGGGGACGGCGTGGCGGCATTCATCGCCGATTCCGTCTTCTCCTCCGATGGTCTTTATGTCGACCCCACGGACGTCCTGGCACCGGTGGCGGAGGTCGTCCGCAAGGCGGGAGGCCTCTTCATCGCCGACGAGGTGCAATCCGGTTTCGGGCGGACCGGCACCCACCTTTGGGGTCATGCCCGCCACAAGGTCGATCCAGACATCGTCACCCTGGGCAAGCCCATGGGCAACGGCTACCCCGTTGCGGGCCTCGTGGTTCGGCCCGAAATCGTGGCGGAATTCGGGGCCAGCATGCGCTACTTCAACACCTTCGGCGGCAACTCTGTCGCCATCGCCGCCGCGAGGGCCGTGCTCGACACCATCCTTGAAGACAACCTAATGGCCAATGCCACCCGGGTCGGCGGCGAAATCCTCGATGGCCTGCGCACCCTGCAGGACAAATACGACTTCGTCGGCGATGTGCGCGGAGCGGGCCTTTACTTCGCCGTCGAGCTCGTCAAGGATCGCGAGGGCAAGGTGCCGGACATGGATCGGGCGCTGGCGGCCGTCAATGCGCTACGCGACCAACGCATTCTGATCTCGGCGACTGGGGCGGATGCGCATATCCTCAAGATCAGGCCCCCGCTTGTCTTCACCTCAGCCAATGCCGGGCGCCTGCTCGAGGGTGTCGACAAGGCACTGCGCGCGGTGCAGATCTAGGAGTATACGCCGCGAGCCCTGTGGCACCTCACGCGGCACTATCAACACCGGGCCCATGAACCAAAAACAAGAACTCGACGCCAACGACGAACTCGCCCCCCTTAGCGCCGTGGAGATCCTGGCGCGCGATCTGCGCCGCCGTATCCTGTCGGGCGACTTCAAGCCCGGCGAATTCCTCCGCGACGCCCGCATGTGCGAAGAGCATGCAACCTCGCGACACACATACCGCTCCGCAGCTCAGTTGCTGGTGACCCAGGGCTTGCTGCGCCAGATTCCGAACCGGGGCTTCATGCTGCCCGAATTTGGTCCGGACGACATCGTCGACATCACACGGGTGCGCGGCGCCATAGAGGGCGAAGCCATTCGCCTGATCGTGTTGACCGGGATCATTCCGCCCCCGGCACTCGAGGCGGTCGAGGTCATGCATGCCTCGACCCTGTCCTCAAACACGTCCGCCCTCGTGACAGCGGACCGCGACTTTCACCATGCCATCATCGGTGCGAGCGGGAGTGTCCGCCTAAAGCGTGCCTATTCCAACCTCGAGGGCGAGATCGAGCTGCTTCTCGTCCAGCGTCAGGCGTTCTACGGCACTGCCGAGGAGATGGCGCTGGAGCACGAACGGCTTATCGGCAGCCTCAGAAGCCGCCACTATGACACTGCCCGGGATGCCTTCAAGGAGCACTGGGAAGATCTCCAGACCAAATTGCTCGCTCCGCGGTAACACCGCGGAACCTCGTCTCTGGTGCTATCAGGCGCGCCAAAGCGCCAAACTGGGGTCTTCGCGTAGCCCGCCAGACCTGGCTTCGACAGACTTCAAATGGCGGCGATGTCCAGCTTCGAGCCGTCAACCAGTCGCGAGAGGCGGAATGGGGTCGGGTCGACGCTGGGTATGTCGTTTGCGACAAGCTCTGCGGCCAGATGGCCGAGCCCCGGGCCTAGACCAAAGCCGTGGCCTGAGCAGCCCGCGGCGAGGACCAGGCCCTCCACCGCGTCCACCTTCGACACCACGGGTACTGCGTCCGGCGTGCAGTCAACGAAGCCACCCCACGCGCTGTCGATCTTTATGTCGCCCAGTTGGGGGAAAGTCTTCCGAACGCTTTCCACCACCTGACCGATCAGCCACTTCAGGGGCGGAGGGTCCAGCACCCGGTTCTGTTCGAAGATCCGATCATCGCTGGCCATCAAGGCCGACAGTGAATCCGGCCCGGAAAGGAACGATTGGCCAATGCCAATTTTGACATTCTTCAGCCGACGGATGAACTGCGGCATGAATTCCCGACTGTACCGGATGGCCTGGGGCGTGATTTCGAGGTTCGCCTTGCCACTGATGGCCAGCGTATAGCTTCCGTCCAGCCGGCGCGTGATCGTGCAGTAGGGCGTAGAGATCGCCTCGCCAATGTTTATGGTCGGGGCAGAACGCAGCGCGGTCTGCCGGATGCTGGCCTGCGGAAAACTAACCCCAAGCGGCCTCAAAAAACGCGAAGACCAGGCCCCGGCGGCGCACAGAACCGCGCTGGTCTTGATGTAACCCTTTTCCGTATGCACGCCCGTGATCTTGCCATTGGTCACATCGAGCGCCCGCGCGGCGC
Source organism: uncultured Devosia sp. (assembly GCF_913055165.1). Classification (GTDB taxonomy): domain Bacteria; phylum Pseudomonadota; class Alphaproteobacteria; order Rhizobiales; family Devosiaceae; genus Devosia. The sequence goes on along the minus strand of NZ_CAJXJS010000008.1, from coordinate 35,733 downwards.
ACTCCTGGTGAATCGTGGCGCCCAGCGCCCTGGCCCCTTCGGCGATGGTCGGCGCGGCGAGGGCCGGTTCGGCCTTGCCGTCCCGTTCTGAATAGGTCCCGCCGACCCATTTGTCGCGCGCTTCAGGAACACGCTCGGCCAGTTCTGTCCGGCTGAGCAGACGGGTGTCGACCTCGTATTCGCGTGCGACCTCGCGCCACTTTTCCCAGCCTGCGAGCACGGCCTCATCGTGGGTAGCATAGACGAGACCGCAGCGGCGAAATCCGAGGTCCCGACCGATGTCGTGCGTCAGCTCGTCCCACAGTCGCATGGAGAGAACCGAAAGCGGCAGTTCGCGTCGGTCGCGGTTCTGCTGGCGGCACCAGCCCCAGTTGCGGCTCGATTGCTCACAGGCGATGTGGCCCTTCTCGAGCAGCGCCACGGAGAGGCCACGCTTCGCCAGGAAATAGGCGGCCGTGGAGCCGAGAATTCCGCCGCCGACAATGACGACATCGGCCTCTGCCGGAAGGCGTTCATCGCTGTGAATGCGTTCGACTCTGGGCGACATGTTCCAACCAACCTCGACTGCCAAGACTGCGGAAGAAAAATTCCGATCAACCTTTCATCGCATCGCGCGCGCGAAAGAATGTGCCGAAATCATCCCGGACTTCGTCAGATGAGGAGCTTTTCTGGTCGCAAAGTCGATATGATCTGCTCGAGCCCGACTAAGCCCATTTTGACCGGGAGCCCACTCAATATGACCAGACCGGCAGCTCAACGATCGGGAAGGAGTTCGTTAGCGATGGTCAAGACGAAGTGCTAAGAGTTCCCTCACCCGGCCAGCGCCGGCAAAAGGCATTCCCAGATAGCCGGAAAGGGAATGGTGGTGTCCACCAGCGAGCAAGATGCTTTCCGGGAAATGCCGAAATATTCCCCATAAACTCGACCACCTGGAGCGAGCAATGGACAAAGTGTCGGTCGAAAGCGGCTATCGAGATTGAAACGTGTCAGCCGGCATCGGCCATTTGACAAAATCGGGTGTCGCCATAGGCAATGAAGAAAGGATTGGCAAAATCGCTGTCGGTAGACTGATTGCGCTTGCCATAGCGTAGGAGGCTTCCGTCAAGACATTCGACGCGCCCACCTGCCGCACGCAATACCGCATCGCCCGCAGCGGTGTCCCACTCCATCGTCCTTCCGAGGCGCGGATAGATGTCGGCCTCGCCCGACGCCACTAGGCAGAATTTCAGCGAAGAGCCGGCAGAAATGTAATCGGTGATCGGAAACCGGGCGAGACGTTCATCGCCCTGTCCGCTTCCATGGGATCGGCTGCCAACGGCCCGAAGTCCCCTCTCCGCATCACGTACACGAATGGCAGAGGCAGTCCCAATTACACCATCAACGACAGATGCTGTGAAGCTGCCTTCGTCGCGCGCTCCCCACCAGATGCGCTCCAATGCCGGCGCGTAGACAACGCCGTGCACAGGCGCCCAATCAACGACAAGAGCGATATTGACTGTGAACTCACCATTTCTCGATACGAACTCCTTGCTGCCATCGAGGGGGTCCACCAGAAAAAAACTGCCCTCAGTCGGGGGAACGATGCCACGCGACACCGCTTCTTCGGCGACAACCGGAATATTAGGATAAAGCTCGTTTAGCGCTTCAAAGATGATCGCTTCGGCGGCAATATCGGCCGTGGTAACAGGAGAGTGGTCCGACTTGATCTCCACCTGAAAGTCGGTGCCATAAACGCGCAGGATCTCTTTGCCGGCACGTAGAGCCACCTGGCAGAGTTCATTGACAAAGACCAAAGTCTCTCCTTCCAACAATCAATTATCCAGAACGTAAACTGGGGACGTCCGGCGTCGACCGCTGCCCAGGAAAGCAGCCCCTCGTAGACAACTTTGCCCAAATGTTCAATCGGCAGGACTTATGCACTTGCCAGAGAACGTCCAATTTCGTGGGACTGATGGTTTGCGAATTAGCCGGGGGGCACCAGAAGTGATGCATGCCATCAGCCTTGGTGAACTGAAATGGTTGGCTGGGTGGGGTTCAGCCAAAACCTGCCAATCTCGAGCCAGACCCTCGCACACGCGTGACCATTCATTTACCAAATCGCAACTATCATCCCGCCGATTTGTCCGCCTGGAAGGTCAAGCCATGTTTCAAATTCGACTGCCGTTCCGCACACGCTCACCGGATCGGGACCGCCAGACAGATGTCAACAGACTGGGTACCATTGCGTCCGCCGTCGACGGCCAGCTGACTGAGATCGGTCGAGAAATGGCAGGACTGAAAGCGCGTATGGACCAAGCCTATCTCAGCGCTACGTCTCTTCTTGAAGCGAGCGGAGAATACGCCGTCCGGTCAGCGGAGGAAGAGGCCGAGATCCGAGCGTTTGAAGCATCAGCCAGCGCCGCCCGCCGACGCATCGGGGAGCTCGAACAGCAGAAGGCGCTGCTTGAACAGATCCGATCTATTCTTATCTCGGCCAATACCGGTTTGCGGGAAGCGGCAAAGACTGAGGCATAGGTTCGCAAGGGGTCACCCGGTCCGTGCCGATTCCAATTAGCGAAAGACCTCCCCTCCGCTCATCTCGCGCCAGTGGCGCAGAGATTGGGGCAGATCATAGCTATAAGTGAATCCAAGTTCGGCAAGCTTGGCAGGCACGATGTTGGTCGACCGATAGAGCTTTCTGATCCGCGCACGATTTATCGAGCTGCGTATGCCCAACAAACTGAGTATTTCGAACCCGACCCCGGCAAGCATCATCAGCGATATCGGCACAATGCGTCTGGCCCTGGGATAACCCGCAACGGCGGTAAATGCATCGCAGATGGTCTGCGAGGTGAACCGCTCGGCATGGGCAAAATTGTAGACGAGATGGGTCTGGTCACAGTCCAATGCAAAGCGGAAAGAGCGGATGAGGTCCTCGACATAACCACAGGCCTTCACCGTGTCCGTCCGGCCGGGAAACAGGAAGCGACCTGTGGCCATCAGGTGAGCGAGACGAGTGAAGTTCCCGCCCTCTGTGTAGCCGTAGATGACGGCCGGCCGCACGACCACCAACCGGCGATGCCCCGGGTCTTCCTTCGCCCACTGGGCGTGAATGGCTTCTGCACACAGCTTTGATCGCCCATAGGCGGAATCCGGCATTGGCATCGAGCTTTCGTCCTTTGGATCCTCGCTGGCGCCATAAACGGAGATCGAGCTGGTAAAGACGATCTTCCTGCAATCGACCCGACGCGCAAAATCGGAACAGTTCGTGGCGCCGGTCACATTGGTCCAGAAGTATTCCCAATCCGGGTGACCCGGCGTGGTGTGCACCGCCGCCAGATTGTAGATTTCCGTAGCGGTGTCGCAAACCTCCTCAGGGATAGGCCGCGTCACATCGACGTGCTTGTAGTCGACCCCTTCAACCGCGAAGCGTGGCGCCTGAATGTCGCCGCTCACGATTCTATCGTATTCGCCGCTGGCAACGAGAGCCTTGAGCAAATGCGACCCGACGAACCCCGCTCCGCCAAAAACGACCGCTGACTTCCCGACCATTCGCCTTCCTCTCAGTGTGAGCGACACCTTGTTTCCCCGGCGCCCTGATCAACCCGCTATTCGTGCCGGCAGATCGATCGGACGCCACTAGAACACCTGGAGAGAACGACCAGTAACACCAAGTTGCCCTGCGCTTTTGGAGCGACAAGTGCAGCGGCCGCAGGAACTGGTCAACCAGAGGACGCAGAAAGAAGCAAAAAATAATGAAGAAACTGCAAACTAACGGTCAGAATGGGAAAAATAACGGGATAGCAACAATGGCAACCGCAGCAAAGATTATGTTGAGGGGTAAGCCGACTACTAGGAAATCCCTAAACTTGTAACCGCCCGCACTATAGACAAATGTGTTCGTCTGATAGCCGATGGGCGTTGCAAAGCTTGCCGATGAGGCAAACATAACGGCCATCAGGAAGGGGCGCGGATCGTAGCCGAGATGCAAGGCCAAGGCGACCGCGATGGGCCCGGTAAGGACTGCCACGGCGTTGTTGGAGACGATCTCGGTCAGAACGCTGGTGAGAATATAGATCATGGCAAGCATAGCGAGCGGCCCGGCAAAGGCGAGTTGGCCCGCCGCGAAATCGACGAGAACCTGCACTGTTCCGGTGGATTCAAGAGCGATCGAAAAGCCCAGCATGCCGAAGATAAGGAACAGGATGCGCCAATCTATGGCCTCGAAGGCGTCCTGGGGGTCAAGACAACGGGTGAGCATCACCAAGACGGCGCCGATCACGGCAAGCCCCGCAATTGGCATGACATTGAACGCCGCAAGGAGCACCACGGCAAGGATTGTACCGACGGCAATCGGGGCTCGCCCGCGGCGCATCGGCCTTTCGGACGGTGCGGTCAGATTGACGACCCCACCATCTTCCATGAGGCGCCGAATTCCTTCAGGGGGGCCCTCCAACAAAAGCGTATCCGCAAATTGCAGGCGGAGGGCCTGAATGTTCTGCGAAATGTTCTGCTCCTGCCGGTGAACGGCTATCAGGTACACCCCATATTTGCGGCGCAGTTTGAGCTCCACCACTGGCCGACCGACAAGATGCGAGCTGGGACCGATGCTGGCCTCCATGAGGACGGTTTGCTCAGCGGTAACCGGCTCCAGCCCCCCCTCTTCGATCTCGCGAAACTCGATCTGACCGTTTTCCTTTAGCCCAAGAATCTCGCCCGTATCGGTCTTGACCACGACCCGATCGCCGGCCTGTAGGGTCAGGTCTGCCATCCGGCGCCGCATCGATGCTTCGCCGCGCACCACGTCCAATATGCGTGCCGAGGGATCATGGAATGGCAGGTCCTTAATCATCTTACCGACAAAGCGCGAACCATGGGGGATCAGAAAACGCGCCATGAAGCGGCGCTTGCCCTCTTGTCCAAGCATGCTGGCCATCGACGCGCGGTCGGGCAGGAGAAACCGGCCGGCAATGGTGGTGTATATAAGCCCGATAGCGACGAAAATGGCGCCAACGCCCGTCATCTCGAACATGCCAATTGGCGCCAGGCCAGCCTGTTCGGCCACCCCGCTCACAAGCACATTTGTCGATGTGCCAACCAGCGTCAGCGTCCCCCCCAAGATCGAGGCGTAGGAAAGAGGAATGAGAAGGCGCGATGGTTGCACGCCAAGTGATCGCGCAATGGAAATCATGACCGGCGTCAACAGGACGACGACAGGCGTATTGTTGATGAAGGCTGACGCCCCTGCGGCCCCGACCATCATGACCAGTGTCGCGCGAAGCAGGGATCCCTTGGCGACGCCTCGGATGAACTGACCCACCGCATCGAGCACGCCCGTCCGTTCGAGCGAAGCGGACATGATGAACATCATGGCAATAGTGATGGCAGCCGGAGAACTGAAGACCGTCAGGAACTGATCTGTGGTGACGATGCCAGTGACCAGTAGGATCGCCGAGGCGCTGAGAGCAACGACCTCGGGGGGATAGATTTCGGTGATGAAGCCAACAAAGATCAGGCCGAGAAGGACCAGCACAAAAATCTGGTCAACGCTCATGGCCATGTCCCTTCCCAGCGTGCGCCTTTAGGCAGAACAACCAGATAGCCCCGAAACGACAACGCACGTTCTGATGCCCCATGCCTTCACCTGCCCGACCAACTCACGCGGTTGGGCAGTAGTTACACGCAATCGTTGGTGAGGGAAACGTCCGCCAGCCCGTCCGGGCATTCGTTCCGTCGGCATGCCAGGACCGACGAAACCCTGTCCACGACGCATGCCACCTATGCGCGCGCCATGCAACAAACCCAGATTGCGGAACGGGCTGGTCCCTGCAATCTATCGAGCATTATGTCCTTGCGGATATGCCTATCCCGCTTAACCGTAGTTGCGGCAATTCGCACGAGAGCCCCGAAAGACACTGGAAATAGCGACAAATATGGGGCTTAACACCAATCAAACTTGAAACTACTGCGCAAAGCCCAATCGATTCACCCCTCGCGGCCTCAGAAAATTGAAAATCTTTAGGATTCTTGTGCGACAAGAGCATCTTGACGATGCAAAAGGGTGCGCACCACACATCAAGACTGGTCCTATCCATTGCGAACCAGGCATCAAGTGCGTCCGTCCGATCTTGCGGACTGAATATGCTTTTCTGGCCGCAGCGGCCCCGGCATTGCGCTAGACGCGCCCGGTCGCGGTTCCCCTACAACATCAGGCACTGAGCAGTTACGGAACGAACCTCATGGAAGAGAATGAAATCGACATCCGCGGCATCATCGGCCTGCTGAAACGTCGTTTGCTCTTGATTGTGTCCACAACCGTGCTGGTCGTGGGCCTGGCCGCATCGGTGGCCTTCACCCTGACGCCGCTCTACACCGCCTCGGCCCTGGTGATGGTCGACCCCTCGCGGAAGAACATTCTGGACGATACGGCCCTGCAGGGGTCCTCCTCGGCCGCCGACAACGCCCGGATCGACAGCGAAGTGGAGCTGGCACGATCGGACAACATCCTCATCAAGGTCATTGAGCGTGAGAACCTGATCTCGGACCCCGAATTCGGTGTCTCAGTTGGCCTGAGGGCGCGGCTTTTGTCGTTCTTCGGTATACCGGTGCCTGAGCTCCCCACCGGACAGGAAGCCGTCAACCAGACACTGGCCAAACTGCGTTCAGCTGTTACCGTTCAGCGTCGCGGTCTAACCTATCTGATCTCGCTTCAGGCCAGCTCGGAACGCGCCGCCATGGCCGCCAACCTCGCCAATACCCTGGCGGAGGTCTATATCCAGGATCAGCTCTCCTCCAAGGTTTCAAGTGCCATCGCCTCGCTCTCGGTGATCCAGAGCCGGCTGGAACAGGCTCGGCTGGCCATCGTGACCTCCGAGAACACTTATGACCAGTTCATAGCGGACAATATCAACGAGATCGCCCGTGACAGCGGCCGGAGCGATCTGACGAGCATGCAGAGCCAGATCGCCGCTCTGGAGGCAGCCCGCGAGCAATCTGCAAGCCTGGCCAATACCGTGCAGGTCGCCATTGCCGGAAACGACATCAACGCAATCGTCAACTCGCTCGAAACCGAAGCCATTGCCGAACTTGAGAGCCAACGCGAGCGGCTGCAGCGCGATATTGAGAGCGCTGCGGACGGCACAGCTGCTGTCGATCTGCGGAATGAGTTGGCCAATATCGAGCAAAGCCTTCTGGAGGCGGCAACGAGCGAGGTCTCGGCTCTCCAGAGCAATCTGCAGCAGACCCAGAGCCAGGCCGATGCGCTGCGTCAATCACTCCGTTCCGAAATCATTGGTTCGGCGCTCTCGGCCGACACGCTCACCCAGATTTTCGAGCTGCAGCAAAACGCAGAACTGGCGCGACGTCAGTATCAGACACTGCTCTCGCGCGCCCAGGACCTCGAAGCGCAGGCAGACCTGCAATTGGCCGACAGCCGCATCGTTTCTGCCGCGCTTGCACCAAACGGTCCATCCTTCCCCAACCAGCGACTGATCCTGATCCTCGCCGGACTGGCAGGGCTTGGATTGGGCGTTGCCCTGGCATTCCTCTACGAAAACCTGATCGGTGGTTTTGTCACCGACGAACAGGTCGCCACGGTCCTCAAACGCCCTGTGGCCGCCACCGTCCCGCGGCAACAGGCCAAGAACGAGTCCAAGAGCCACGCTGACCTTGTCGTGGCGTCCCCGCTATCGGTTTTTTCAGAATCCATTCGGCGCGCCAGGGCCGCCATTGATCAGGCGATCCGGAAAACCCAGCCTGGACCAAAAGAGGAAGGCACTGGCCGGGTGCTGATGGTGACCTCTTCCAATCCCAATGAAGGCAAAACCACGCTCGCCCTTTCCATTGCCCGATCGGCCGCGCTCTCGGGTCAGTCGGTCCTGCTGATCGATTGCGATCTGCGCAAACCCTCGGTGCATCGGCATATCGGCCTGCAGTCCGATATAGGTCTGCTTGAGCTGCTCCAATCGGATGACACCGATCACGTCGCTGCCCTTCGCAAGATCATGGTGCAGGACCCCTTGTCCAAGACCTCGATCATCGTGGGATCAAGGCGAAGCAATGTTCCTACCGACCAGCTCCTCTCCAACAGCTCCTTCCAGCGCATCCTGGCCGCAGCGCGCCGCGCCTTCGACCTGGTCGTTCTCGACACTCCGCCCATAGGGCCGGTTGTTGACGGCCTCTATATCTGCCAGCAATCTGATGCCATCGCCTTCGTCATCAAGTGGGCGAGCACCCAACAAGGGGAAGCAAGGAAGAATATCGAGGCGCTTGAAGAGGCCGCAGGCGAAAACATACCCGTGCTTGTTGCCCTCACCCAGCAGGAGCAGTCGCGATCCGACTATTACCGTAAATATGGTGGCTATTATTCCTATGAGAGCTGACCGTGCTGCGTCGCGATCCTTGGCAATGACCAGTTCCATCAACTGGCGTCCACCATCATTGGTGATCAACCCGCCGACTCTGGCCGACCCTAAAAGATGATGAGCAGAACACACCGTTTTTCATTGTGGGGCCTATTGGCCGTATCGCTCGGCACCGTGGCACTTGGCTCCATGGCATTCCACAAAGAAGCTGGTGCCAATACAGTCGGATCCGGTTTCACCGGGCTTCCGCAATTCATGAGCATGTCAGCCGAGGAGACGGTGCTGCCCCTGTCGATCCAAGGCCGCCGCGCGTTCTTGCGGCGGTGCGAGCTGATCTTGCAGGAAACTGCGCCTTTGGCTTTTCGCTTCGCAACCGAAGAGCAGCAGGAAAACGCCCAGCCGCTTTGCCGCAGCATTGCCGAGCAATCGGTATCCGCATCCCCAGCCGATTCCTATGCCTGGTTGATCCTTGCCACCGCACAGCTGCGCCAAGGCGATCAAGAGGCGGCTGAGACCAGTATTGTCCGGTCGGCCCTGACGGGCCCGAACGAAAGCTGGCTCGCCGCGGCTCGATTTGAGCTCGTCCAGAGCGCCCCGGACGCGGTTTCGGATCGTATTCGGGCGGTCGCCGACGCGGATACCGCGGCCCTCGTCCCCTCCAACCGAGGTTGGGTCGTGGCACGCGAATATGTCACCAACCCGGCCTTCCGCGAACGCGCTGAGACAATAGTCGAAGCCCAGCCTGAGGCCGTTCAACGTCGCTTCCTTTCGCTGATCCGGCGGCAACTCTAAAGGTGTCATTTTGAGCATGGCGGCCCTAGGACTTTCCCATCTCGGACGCGCAGGGGGTTTATTGAACGATCAGTCGCGTAGCCGGCCCCAGAACCGTTTCGCATTATGGGCTCTCTTGGTCCTCTTCGCGCTGGTACCCCTGCCTTTTGCCAGCGCACGCCCGTTCATCTGGACGATTTGGGGGATTTACGCCGGTCTCATCGCAACGGTCTTCTTCGCCTGGCAGCTGCGTTCAAGGTCACAATTGCGCGTGCCCCTTACGGCACACCCCGTTCCGACCGCACTTTTCGGCCTGACATTTATCGCTCTATTGTTGCAGCTCGTGCCGGTGGGAGCAGTGCCCATTCTGGCTGAAGGCAATATCGTTCTGACGGCACCACAGACCAGCGTTGCGCCGGGCCAGACCGTCCTGATGCTCCTGCGGCAGTTAAGCTTCGCACTCGTCGCAGTTTTGATCATGCAGCTGGGGATCAGTGACAAGCGCCGTCCGGTCCTGTTGCATGGGCTAATCGTCATCACGCTTGCCTATGCGGCCTATGGACTTGTTGCTCTGAGAACGGGGGACACCATTCTTGGCCTGCCCAAATGGGCTTATCTCGGCTCCCTGACCGGGAGCTTTGTCAATCGGAACTCATTTGCCACCTTTCTGGGCTTTGGCGCCATTCTGACGTTAGCCCATGGCTGCGCGGTGCTGAAGCGGCAGGCCGAACGGCACCGGGACGACGGCTGGATCACTGGGCTGCGCAGCAATGTCATCCTCTATGGCGCTGCCTATGCGTTTCTCATGCTCGCAATCGTGGGAACGCAGTCCCGCATGGGCCTGTTCGCCGCCCTTGCCGGATCGGTTGTGGTCATCGTCGCCGCCCTGCTGGCCATTCGCCGCTTGGGCCTGCTTCTCGTGCTCATTCCGCTGGGGGTCGGCCTCATCGTGGCCTTGCTTTGGTTGTTCGGTGGCGGGCTCCTCGAACGCATCGAATGGCAAGGTTTTGGTTCCGATAGTCGTCTTCTGCTCTACCAGCAGGTGCTGGATCTGATCGCGCTACGGCCCTTGACCGGTTTTGGCGGCGGCACATTCGGCATTGCCTTCCCGATCGTCCACCAGTTGCCGCTAAGCCCTGATTTGGCCTGGAGCATGGCGCACAACACCTATTTAACGCTCTGGGCAGAACTGGGCCTGATCGCCGGGTCGATGCCCATTCTTGCCGTCGGCTTCATTGCCTTCCGCCTGCTGCAGGCAATGCGGCAGGATATTGGCTCCTGGACCGCTCAGATTGCCGCTTTCGCGGTGATCGTGCAGGTGGCAATCCATTCCACCGTTGATTTCAGCCTGGAGATCCCTGCCAACACCTTCCTCTTCGTCGCAATCGTTGCGGCTGGCCTCGCCACGACGTCGCGCGCGCAACGCGGCAATTCGCATCGTTAGTCATGTTCGGGGCTTTCAAACGTCTCTGGGGCCGATCGCAGCCACAGCACCCCACAAGCGGCAGCCGACATATCCGGCTCGAACAAATGCCTTCAGCGCTTTACGCGATCGGCGACGTGCACGGGTGTCTTGCGGAACTGCAGGAATTGGAAAGGCAGATCATCGCGGATGGCATCCGCTTCGAGGGGCCAAAGCTGTTGATCATGCTGGGGGACTATGTCGATCGTGGTCCGGAGGCGGCCGGCGTCATCGATCACCTGCTCGCCCCCCCTCCTCCAGGGTTTGAGCGTATTTGTTTGCAGGGCAATCATGAGGTCATGGCAGCCGAGTTCATTGAACGCCCCCATCGGTGGGCGCAGTGGTTCGAGCTTGGCGGCCTTGAAACCCTTAAGTCCTACGGGCTGCCGACAGCGCAAGTTCCAGCAATGGGGACCCGGCGTCTTGAACAGATGCTCAGGGCCTATATCCCCGAGGAGCACCTGGATTTTTTGAATAGCCGCCCATGGACCGTCAGCCTACCTGGCTGGCTCTTCGTCCATGCTGGCGTCAAACCCGGCGTTTCTCTCGAAGACCAGTCCCCGTCGGACCTGCATTGGATCAGGGAAGAATTTCTAGGGGCGAACAACGCCTATCCGGACCGTGTGGTCCATGGACACACTCCGACCAGCGCCCCCGAAGTCACGCCCGGCCGCATCGGCCTGGACACCGGCGCCTTTGCCACTGGCGTGTTGAGTGCTGTCCGAATTACTCCTGATGGATCAACGAGCTTTTTGCAGACCGCGTGATGGGCCGCACATCCCGCGATCGGCGCGCGCACCAGGCGCTCCTGAAACACTGATCTGTGCAGATTAGGCCCTGTTGACATAAGTTGGCATCCATAGCTTTGCGGCGGCGAATGCCAGGAAGCCAAGGAATGAGACGGCGGTCTTGTCTTATCGGGTTGCGATGCGCCGGAACTGCTTGAGCTTGTTGAACATGCGCTCGACCCAATTACGTTCCTTGTAGGCACGGTAATCGCAGGCGATGGCCTCTTTATCGTTGGCCTTGGGCGGGATGACCGCCAGAATCCCCTTGAGCAGCAGGCTGGCGCGGACATCGTCGCTGTCGTAGCCCTTGTCAGCCAGCATCAGCCTGGGTTTGGCGACAGGCAAGGAGATCAGGTCATCGATGGCCTTGTAGTCGGAGGCTTCGCCGCCGGTGAGGACGAAGCCAAGAGGGCGTCCCTGACTGTCTGCGCCGGCGTGGATTTTGCTCGTAAAGCCGCCGCGGCTTCGACCAAAACCCTCCTTATGAGTCCCCCTTTTGCGCCCGCTGCCTGAGAGTGGCCGAGCACCGTGGTGCTGTCGATCATGTGCTGCCAGTCGTCGGTGAGCCCAAGCTCGACCAGCGTTTCCAGCAAGGCGTCCCAGACCCCTTGCTCTGCCCAGCGCCGGAACCGGACATAGACCGAGTTCCACTTGCCATAGCGTTCGTGCATGTCGCGCCAGGGGCAACCGACCCGCAACACATAGAGCATGCCATTCAGAAAGCGCCGGTTGTCCAGGGCTGGCCGAGACCACCGACCACGCTCGGCCGGCAACAATGCCCCTACCAGCGCCCACTGATCATCAGTCAGATCGCCCCGAGCCAAAACTGCCTCCTCTGAAAGGAAGCCTTGAATCAGCCAGGCAGCGATTTGGGAATCCCTTTTGTCAACACAGCCTAGTTGCCGCTTCCGGTGAAGAACTCGCGAACCACGGTTTTCGCGATGATTTTGAGATCCAGCCAGACGGAAAAATTCTGGATATAGGCCAGATCATGATCGATGCGTTCACGCGCTAACCGCCGGTCCCGCGTGGACCCTCGCAGGCCATTGGCCTGTGCCCAACCGGTGATCCCGGGCGGCATCGCAAGGCGCTCATCGTAGTAGGGCACGAGCTCCCGATAGGACCGACCGCCGGCCAGCATGCCCGGAACATGTGGTCGCGGGCCTACAAGGGACATATCGCCAACAAGAACATTGAACAGCTGCGGCAGCTCATCAATGCTCGTCCGGCGGATGAATTGCCCGACCGGGGTCACCCTGGGGTCATTGTCCTGCGTCTGCGAGACGCCTGAGAGATCACAGCTCTCGATGCGCATTGAGCGGAATTTGAGCGCATCAAACAGCTTACCCCCCTGCCCTTCGCGCGCCTGTCGAAAAAAGACCGGCCCAGGGCTGGAGGCCTTGATGGCAAGGGCCACAAATATGAGCAATGGCGCGAGAATGACCAACCCAATCGCGGCACCAGTAACGTCGATAACCCGTTTGATGGCCAGCTGCAGGCGGCGCGACGGTTCGCTATTATCCGGCATCGTCGTCCAGCGCACGGGCAGACCCGAATGCCAGCTTATCCGCTGACGGTATTCGAGGACTTGATGATCTTGAGAAGGCTCCCGGTCGACATCGTCGAGCGGATACATGCCCACTTGGGCGACACCATCCAAAGTTTCAGCGCGCGCTAGACTGTCCACGATCTCTGTTCCCTCTGCACCAGGGTGGTCACATCATTTTTGTGCCGCAGTATGAGTTTAACAGAAAGTTTACGATCGCCAAGTCCAAAAACGCTCCGGAAGACTTCAAAACCAGCTAACGTGGCATGAATGAGCAATATTCCACTTGCGTGGTTAACTTGACGCGGCCCGAAGCCACAGTCCCCTTCGAGTTAAGAAACACAATTCTCTTCAAGCAAGCAGTCATGCGCAAGAAGCATCGCCCCCATGAACATGCGTAATACTTGGAATGCGCGCAAAAAAGGCGTGAACTACGCTCACGCCCTCAGTGACTAGTATGAAATGTAGAGAAAATGCCCTTAGACCGGGCTAGCCTCATTGCCGCCAACCGCGCCGGAATCGGGCAGCAGCTCTTCGAAGAGTGCGTCGATAACGTCACCGCCACCTCGAGCCCGCACTTCAGCGCGCAATTCCGTGAACGACTGCAGCGCCACCGCGGGATCAATTCCAGCTGCCACCAAGGCCGCCGAATAGGCATTAATCGCCGCTTCGCATGCAGGTGGGGTCCCAAGCGGCGGGGTGCACGCCACAAGCACCGCCTCATACAGTTCTTCAAACCCTGGGACAGGTGCGGCGATCGGCTGAACCGCGCCAAGAGACATTGCAGTCATTACCCCAGCTGTCAGTATTGATGCAAATCGGTTCCGCATCTCACTCTCCTAAAGTGCGCCGCGACAAGGTTTTAGATTGCCTTGGCTCCACGGTCAAGCATGGTGTTTACGTATTGTTAGTCTCATTCGCAAGTATGGCGCGTTAAATATGGTAAAGCCCGATGTCTTTTGCGCCACAAACTTCCTCGTTCGATGGTGTTTGGAATAATTCTTGGGGCTGCAACTGGTTCGCGCGAGCGCGTTTCCGCAAAGCAGGCATGCGCCAGACGCATAACTTGCATGTGGCGACCGAGGATTTGTAAACAAAACAACAAAAGGTCCCGCAGACGCGGGACCTTGCAACTATGATTTCTTCGGACTGCTAGCCCGCGGTCCAACGCATCGGATTGGGGCCGGACATGGAGCGAATATTGTAGCCCGAAGCCCGGAGCGTCTTGACCGAATTGTTCAGATTGTCGAGCACGTAGTCGCCTTGGCTGGTCCGAACGACCAGGACAGCGTGGGGCTCACCCCGGCGCGTATGCGTGTAGGCGATCCGGAGCGACCCGGCCGAGACACCATGGCGAATGAGCATGCTGCGCTTGCTGATAACGTAGTCCTCGCAGTCACCCGCAGTCGGGTTGAGGCTCCAATTGTCAGAGACATCCACCTTGGGTCGAATGGCCCGGTTCACGTGAACATTGACCTGCTTGAGCATGGCCATGAGATCGGGCGTCATGGTGACTTGCCCGCTGCCGCCCGAGCGGCATTCGCTTCGGTTCTTGGCGCAGAAATACTGCATGGAAAGCGGCGTGATGGCCGCCATCTGAACGACCGGCTCAAAAGCCGGGGCGGTCGATGTCTGGTGATAGGCGGATGCACCGCCGGTGGAAGTCACGACGAGCGCGAGGACCAGGCCCGCGATCTTCATGGAAAACTTGGTATTCATTTGCGCCATCCCTGATGCGTTGATGGCATCAGAATGCGCGCGAGACATTGCGCCTGCCTAAGCAGGATAGATACAATTTTATTCAATTTGACGCGGTTCCTGCCGCATCTTCCAACTCTCCTAAGATTGCAGTCGCAACGGGTCCTTGCGGCCCGTAGGCAGTTTTGAAGCGAGATGTCGGCAAATTTGATTCAATAGCATTGGACATCCGCGCGAGCCGCCGCGCTGGCACACGCGAACCACTCGTGCTAGGCAGGCGCCCTGAAAATCGCCGCAGGGGCCAGCCGCATGTGTCAAATCTGTTTCGTCACCAACGAAACACCCACTGCTGAAGCGGCGGCCGAGCGTCTTCGCAGGCGCTATGGCGAGGTGGGTCTCAACGCGGCCGACTATGTCGTGGCGCTGGGCGGCGACGGCCTGATGCTGCAAACGCTGCACCGGGTAATGCAAACCGATAAACCGGTCTATGGTATGAATTTTGGGTCGGTGGGGTTCATGATGAACACCTTCAGCGAGGACGACCTGCCCGACCGTCTGATGGCCAGCCAGCGCACCCGCATTTATCCTCTCGCCATGGACGTTATCGATATTGCCGGCAACGCCCGGACGGCTCTGGCTCTAAACGAAGTCTCTTTATTTAGGTCCACCTATCAGGCGGCCAAGCTCCAGATCCTGGTCGATGGCGAAGTGCGGTTGGACGAGTTGATCTGCGACGGGGCCCTCCTCGCGACGCCGGCTGGCTCGACGGCCTATAACCTCTCCGCGCACGGCCCCATCCTGCCCATCGAGGCGCCGCTCCTTGCGCTCACCCCCATTTCCCCGTTCCGCCCAAGACGCTGGCGGGGAGCAATTCTCTCCAACCGGGCGGTCGTCAAATTCATTACGCGGGAGGCTAATAAACGCCCCGTGAGCGCTGTCGCCGACAATGTCGAATTCCAGAATGTCGCGGAAGTCACGGTACGCGAAGACCGCACGCACGGCGTGACGCTTTTGTTTGATCCGGGCACCAGCCTCGAAGAGCGGGTGTTGAGCGAACAGTTCCGCTTCTAGCGCATCCATTTAGGCCGCGGGCAGGACCAGTTGTTGCTGCTCGCGCGGTACCGGCAGTTGGGCATGCGTAGTGCGGTCGAACGCTGCCATGACGCCTCGGGCGGCCTTCCGGGCCAGACTTATGTTCTGCTCGTTGAGATAGCAGAACGCTTCCTCAAGTTCTGCCGGGATGTTCCCGTCATATTCGTTGATCAGTTCTTCGGTCAGCGCCGTCAGGACGTAATGACGCGCTGCTACATCGTCGGCCAGATCAGCGGTCCTGGCGTGAAGCACGATCCGCACCAGCAGGCCGCTGACATTGGACGATAGCCCGCACCGCGAAAATAGCGCCTGAAGGGTTGTGGCGCTGCCGGCTTCGAGAAGCGTAAAAACCTTGCTGGCGCTGGTCGAGGACAGGCCTGCAATGCAGGATGCAAAGAACATCACCCGGCCCGTGGCAATTGCATGTAGCAGCAACCGTGCTGAAACCTGGTCTGTGTCGACGAGCGTCTCGACGAACTGCTCCCGTGCGTCGGTCGCTTCGGCTTCGCCTATGATGGCAACGGCGGTATCCGTGCCGTCTCGCAAAATCCGTCCGAGCCGTTCAGCGGTGAGGGCACCCTTGACCATACGGCAGGTCTTAAGGCTTTCGGTAATCTGCTGCACCAGCATGAGGCGCGCAGTCCCTGGGAGTTCCTTCCGAGCGAGCAGCGCACCTCGTAACCGTCCATCCGTGCCCCTCGACCGGGCGAGTTCGGCGAGAACGCTGCCGTCAATCTTGAGGTCCTGACGCTCCAGAACCCGGATGATGAGGTCGTGATCTCCGCTCGCGATCAGGGCCGCAGCAAGTCGGGCACTGACCTTGCGTCGCTGGGAAATCGCCGTCAGCGCCGCGATGTCGCCCTTGACGATGATGGGCAGGAGATCGGCATCAATCAGAATCGGGGAATATTGCAGCACGGCTCTGGATATGATGGCGCTATCCTGAAGGAGCGCCAGGATCACCGGGCGCGGCGCCCGCTCGGAGTGCAGCAGGCCATAGGCAAGAGCAGCCCGAACCTTGACCGAGCTGTCATCGAGAAACCCGATCAGGGCGGCATAGAGCGCTGCATGCTCGTCAGCCGGGCCGGAGTGGTCGAGATAAGCCATTGCAGCAAGATGGGCCGCATGTCCCCGCTCGTCGCTGTCCCTGGACTGCGACAATTCCGCAAAAGCTTCATAGCCTGTCATCACGCACTCCGCACTGATGTGAGGAGGCTAACGGCCAATCTTTAAGGAACGGTTCACCATAAGGAAGGCGGATCGCGACCGGATCCAGATGCTCATCAGACCCCGGAGATATAGCTAAAGGTCTGGACGATTGCACTCCAGGCCGCAAGCACAGCTACCCACGACAGTAGCGCAAGGCAGGCAATGACGACGCCGCGCGGCAAATGGCCGGTAGACCGCGCCCGAACCTGACGGAAAGACCCTGCCATTCTCGTTTCTCCTTGCCGGAGCGTGGAAACCCTGGGACTACTAGACGTCACACCCCTTAACACTCAATAAAATCAATCCAGCAAATTCAGCCAAGCTGATCGTTCGACCTAGATCATTGCGCGTAGAGCTGCGTGAAAAAGGCCGAGCCGTCATGCTCAGATCCCTCTGTGCCCTCCGCCTCCGTCTTAAAGAGGCCCGTAAAGGACAAATTCTCTTGCGAAAACCGTGACGGCAGCGGCGGTTCGGCGACACGGGTCTGGTTCGCCCCCTCTCCCGTCATTTGCTGAACGGAAAATCCGGGGTTTTGCGGTGCTTCGTGCTTTGCCACCAGCACCTGGTAAACCTGCCGGATGGTACGCGCCTGCCCGTCGCCATCGTAAAAAATGGCCCTGTTGGCGGCCGCCTGACGCGGAAACAGATTAACCGCGACCTGGTCAGGATTTTGAAGTCCCGCCCGAAACATCTTTTCAGCCCCCTGGGCGCCGAGGAAATGGGCGATATAGAGCTCTCCCGCGCTGGGCATGCGCCCAAATTGAGTGCGCAGATATTCGCCATTGGACCGGGTGAACGCCGCCGCCAGATCGGCTGCGATCTCGGGGTTTTCTCGCAATTGCAGGATGTGGGCGCGCTTTGCCGGGTCGGTGATTACATAATCGCCGCCCGAGTTACGGGTGATGGCATCGGCATAGGATTGGTACCCAAGCCTTGGCCCCTCCTCCTTCATCACCTGAAGCCAGGTGCCTTCGAGGAATTGAAATAAACCCACCGCCGTAGACGTGCCCGCGCGCGCCTGCGGGTTGAGGCTGCTTTCACGCATCGCGGTTTGCAGCAGATAGCTGAAATCAACTCCGCTGCGATTGCCCGCGGCATTGAGGGCCTGGGCCAGGCTTTGAGAAACCGAGATGGACTGCACACCCATGGGGGAGCCTGCGAATCGTGCGCTAATGCCTTCAGCTTAGCACTCCAGCACGTTAACACACTGTTAACCCTGGCACTGGAGAGCTAGCGGTTCCCACCACTCCACTTGCGCACGATGGTCTCAAGCGCGGGGCGGGGTCGATCCTCAGGCACGATGGTGGGCGTTCCGATATGGACAAACCCGACAAAGCGCTCGCCTGGTCCTGCGCCCAACATGGCCGCGGCAGCTTCATCGAAAGTGAACCAGCGCGTAACCCAACTGGCGGCATAGCCCATGGCATGGGCGGCATGAACCAGATTAAAGGCGACATTGCCTGCCGAGAGCAGTTGTTCGAAGGCCGGGACCTTGGGATGCTCCTGCGGCGCTGAGAGGACCCCGATGGTAAGGGGCATAGGCAGAAAACGCTGCCGCTCGATCTCAAGGCTCTCGGCATCCAGCTCCGGATTGTTTTGCCGCGCGATTTCGGCCAGCGCCTCGCCGGCTGCAATCCGGTCGTTACCTGCAATCACCACCAGCCGCCAGGGCGTGAGCTTGCCGTGATCCGGCACCCGGGTTGCTATGGTCAGCATCTGAGCGAGTTCATCCTCGTTGGGCCCCGGCTCGCGCAGAAAGGCCGGGCCGACGGAGCGGCGGGACAGCAAGTAATCACGCAGGGCCGCATTAACGGGCATCAATCATCTCCAAACAGTTTCGGCCCAGCCATACCCGCCGATAAGGCCAGCCGTCGACGTAAAAAGGTTTTGAAGTCTCACGCAATGGTTTAAAATCAACAGCGATTGTGACACAGCTTTTCCCCATTCGGGCTCTAGGTGAAGTCGAGAGTCGGTCGCAACACAGGCGCCGCGAGTGGGAGATCAAATGCGTTCGGCAAAAGTTCTGGCAATCCTTATCGGGCTCTCGGCGGCCCTTGGCGCTTTGCCTGCCGTGCAGCCCACGCTTTCCCAGGAAACCGGCGAGATCCCGCCTTTGCCTAGACCCCGGCCGGATCGCGAAGCCATGGTGCCGCCCACTGGAGCGACGAGCGAGGGCGAAACGACGGCCACCGAAGCCATTGCTGCGGTCTCCAGCGTACCGCAGCCGGTCGTACTTACCGCCCGTATCACTGCCGATGGCACGCCAATTCCCGAGGGATTGGTCTGGCGCGTCTTTGAGGGTGCGCCAGGAGAAGATGGCGAAATGGCGCTTATCGCCAAGGCCGACGCCGGCAGCGCACAGCTTGAACTGCCGCCGGGGGAATATGTGGTGCATGTTGCCTATGGTCAGGCCCAGGTAAGCGAACCGCTGACGGTAGTACCAGGCACGACAACCCATGACGTCATTCTCGAGGCTGGAGCCCTGCGCCTGAATTCGGCCGTCACCGGCGACATCCCGATTTCCCCGACGCAACTGCATTTCGACATCTTTACCTCTGGGGACGAAAGCAGTCGCGCGCTGGTCGTCGACAATGTGCCACCTCAAGAGATCGTAACACTCACTTCCGGCACCTATCATATCGTTTCACGCTTCGGCACCGTCAATGCGTTGGTTCGAGCCGATCTTCGGGTCGAGCCGGGTCAGTTGACCGACGCCACACTCTATCACCATGCGGCTGAGGTCTCGTTCAGACTCGTCTCGGAAGAAGGCGGCGAAGCCATCGCCGATGTCGAGTGGACCGTGAAGACTGCGGATGGCGCCACTGTTTTCAGTGAGCGAGGGGCATTTCCTTCCACCGTGCTTGCCGAGGGCGAATACCTTGTCCTCGCTAAGCTCGGCGACCAGGTCTATAACCGGGCGGTCCAGATCCAGCCGGGCAGTCCCCGCGAGGTCGAGGTGCTGACGAGCGTCTATTAGTCCAGCAATGCCGGGGTTGGGAAACCTCTTCGGCCTCAGGCAACAGGTCAAATCAAGACCGATAGCCTCGCTTGGCAGCCACCGAGGCTATACAGTCCGGTGGCTAAGAACAAAAAAGCGTAGCGTGTTGGCACAATGGGCCCTGCCACACGATTTCCGCCCGACCGCCGCGAAAACCGGCATCTGAATTGACGTGGGACCCGATTTTGGATCCCGCGGCAAGGACACACGCGGCCCAGATCGCGTGGATGGGAAGGTTGCTAACGCGCTCCCACCAGCCGAGGGGGATGCCACTCTATACAGGTAAAGCATCCGGCGCCCGTCGCCGACCGAGCGGCTCCCCAATCCCTGGGATAAGCCGCGCTCCCATGCCGGCTGAGGACAGGTAGTCCAGAGGCGAAAAAAGGGCGGGCGGGAATCGAATCCCGTCCGCCCACCTTTTGATCCGTTCCAGCCTAGCGCCCGATATCCTCGTCTCCATGGTCGGGCGCGGAACGAGAATCCGCAGGCGACCCCATGGGGCGGCGCAAGGCCGAGGCGATGCGATTGTGTCCGTGGGCTCCTTTGGGACCCAACCCGCCATCGCCCTCAGTACCATCCGCCCCCTTCGTCAGCGGATCGCCCGCGAGCGGCGGCGCCGCCTCGCCCTCAAGGCCGGCCGATGTCTGTACGGCATCCACCTGGGCCAGTTGCCCGCCGAGCAGGCTCAACGCCTCCTCATCGACCAGGCCATCGACGACAAGCTGGACGCACTCGCCCTCGCTGGTCACAACCACGGAGCACGAGTAGTCACGCCCAAGAGCGGCGAAGGCCGCGGGGTCGGCACGCCCCCTGAGACCGCCGGCGAGCCGGTCACGGCGCAGCCCCAGTGCCGCTGCGGCCTTGACGAGTTCGGCGCCGGGGCGCGCCACAAGGACCAGGCCCTGGACGCCTTGGACCCGGCGGCGCCGGCTAGCCTGGTACACCTCCTCGCACTGGCGAAACGCTGCGACCTTGGCTTCGTCGCTGGCACTGTCCATCACTGTGAGCAGCGCCCCACGCAATGCAGACGCGTCAAGCGGGCAGGTTTGGAAGCCAATCTGAGTGGCGATTGCCGTCAGAGTTCCGGCAATCGCGAGCGAATTTTGCACGGCCGCGAGCTCCACGCGAGCCGTCTTCTGGGCGAGCGCAGCGCTCCGTCCTGCAGGCGTCTGGCCGTTGCCGAGCTTCCGGCGCGTGAGCTGGCGGGTCATGTCGGCCAGCGCATGGGTTTGCGCACGGATGTCGTCCGAGCCGGGACTATTTTCAGCCATCTTGGGTTCCTTGAGCTAAGTTAGGCCCGGCGGCGCATCGCCGCCACCGGTCTTCCCCGAGACTGCCCCTGGCTCTGGCAAGACACGTGCCCCCGAAACCGAAAATTTCCGGGTCGGTCGCAAAATTTTGCTATTGTCCCTTGCCAGAACGCCTCCCGCTCTCGCCGGAGGGTCATCGCGTATAGGAAGTTGGTATGGCCATTGCGTTTGCGAGATCGATGCCGTTACAGCGCTCGCGCGGTCATTCATCCATCCAACGGCTCGCCTATATCACCCGCCGGCATCTCGTTTCCGCCCGCACAGGGCAGGCTTTCGACCACAAGGACCGGCCCGACCTGATCGAGACGGTGACCCTGGTGCCCGAGGGATGCGCGGAAATGGAGGGAGCAGATCTCTGGGAGGCGGTCGAGGCCGCCGCCCCTCGCCGTGACGCCGTGCTCGGCTTCGAGCTGGTTCTCGCCCTGCCCATGCCTGGCGAGCTTCCGATCGAGTTGAGCTGCCGCATGGCCGAAGCTTTCGCGCGCGAGATCATTGTCGAGAGACACAATTTAGCGGCCACTCTGGCCGTGCACCGCCCGCATGGAGCCCAGAGCGAAGAAGCAACGCTGGAGGACGCCTTTGGAACCGAAGACGACGCTTTCGCCAGATCGATCGCCACGGCCAGCGCCAATCTTCACTGCCACATTCTGGTCGCGCCGCGGCAGATCACGCCTCAGGGGCTGGCGCGGCGGCGCTACACGGCCCTCGACCCGATCAAACGTGCCGGCAAGATCTATGGCCGGCACTGGGGCAAGCTGTGGGGCGATTCTCAGAACCGCTTCTTTGCGGCAGAAGGCCTTGATCTGCGCGTCACCCCCAGCCCGCCGATGGCCCTCGATCCCGCGCCGCTGCGAGCGGTGAGGCGGTGGCGCAGCCGCCAACGCCAGAACGCTTCGGACGTCAAGGGTCGCGCCCTCCTCGTCAACCAGGCGCGCGAAGACGAAAACGCTACGATCGTCCTTTCCATCCATGACGCCCTGGCCTGTTTTGAGGCGCCCTTTACCCGAAGCGAGTTGAGGACATTCTTTTCGCGTCACCTCCATCCTGAACTCGCCGCAGAAATGACCGAGGCCAGCATCGGGCTCGGCCAATGCGTGGAACTCGATATCCCGGATCAGCGTGAGTGGTTTGCCAGCGTTCACCTGGTGCAGACCGAACTCGCGGCCTTTGGCCGGATGCTGATCTTGGCCAATAAAGACACCTGCCGTCGGACGGTAGAGCCTCACACTCAAGAAGGCTTTTCAGAAGAAACGCGAGCGGTTCTGAACGCGAATTTCGATGATGCCGATTTAACGCTGGTCGAGGCCACTGGTGCTGCCGGGCTCCTCGTGTCCGATATCGCCCGAACCGCGCAGGCGGCCGGTTTGACCCCGGTGGTCATCGCCCATGCAGCGGGACACCCGCCCCCAAAAGCGGTCGTGCGGGACCTCGAGGCAGTGAAAAGCCGGATGGTTTCGCGGGCCACCATCATCATCGACGATGCCGATGCCCTCAACGCGCCGGAGCTGTCCCTCGTCCTTGCGGCGGCCATCGCCGGCAATTCCAAAATTGTCCTCATCCGACGGGCGGATAGTGACTGGACAAGGCTGCCACTGCTTGATCTCGCCGCCAGCCACGTCCGGGTTCTCACCTGGCGCGATGCGGCCGCTCGAGCCGCCCCGGAAGCCGGGCGCACCAAACGCCCCGCCCCGCCCCGATCAGCCATCTTTCATGCACCTTCTGGCGCCGGAATTGTGCCGGCCGGGTCCGACTGGCCGGCCTTTGCAGTCGATCCCGACGGCGCGCTCATAACCACCCCGTCTGGCATCGCCGCCGCGATACGCTTCTTTGCCACCTACCCTTATGATCTGGAATGGACCTTTCCCGAACGCGACGCTTCTGCGGATGAGGCGGGCCTAGTACAGGAGCTCGCAAGATTTGTCGGGACCGAAGGTGAGCTCTTCTGGGATGAGCGGGCCGATCTCGAGGCGGTCGATGCCGACCTTGCAGCAGAGGCAGCCGCCTTTGCCATGCTCGATGACGCGGGTTTTGATGATTTGCCCGAGGATGACCCGGACCCCGAGCCGCCTTCGCCGGACGATTTCGATTTCGAAGACGCTGACGAACCGGACTGGGACGGGGGCGATCTTGAGAGCCCCTACGAGCCCGAATGACCGCAGTGATCGAGGGGTCGAAGCGCGAGGCATGGAACGGCTTTACGGCGGCTCTTAAAAGGCGAGCGGCAAGCCGGAATCGAAATTCACATATTGTATATTCAGAGGGTGCAGGGAGAGCTGCGATGATGGAGGTGACATGGACTGGCCGGTTGCACCCGGTCAGTATCAATGCCTGACGGATGCCCGGTGGTCGACATGCGCCAGCTTGTCTTGCGCACATCCCCCGGCTTTGCGGCCGAGCGTGCGCCAACTTGTGTTTCCGCACGTTCGGCATCGCCGCAGCCCCACGCCCCGCACTTCCGATACATGCGAGAACTGCATTCGTCCCATGCAAAAACAGATGGCCGATGGAAGAAGCACCGCCGTAACCAGGCGTTTCGCTCCCGTCCGCGTGGTAACCATTGGTCACGATTAACAATTGGTGTGGTTTTCTACTTGCAGTTTTGCGTGTAGTTGGTTTCCTCGTTTTTGGGACTGGGAGTTCAGCAACCGGGTTGCGGACATTTCCGCATCATCACGGGCTGAACGCATGATTATTGATTGGGGATATTGCATGGGGTCGGGAAAAACTGCGCTCATCACCGGTATTACAGGCCAGGATGGCTCCTACCTGGCCGAGCTTCTGCTCGAAAAGGGCTATGAAGTGCATGGCATCAAGCGCCGGGCCTCGCTGCTCAACACCCAGCGCGTCGACCATATCTACGAAGACCCGCACACCAAGAATGGCCGCTTCAAGCTGCACTATGGGGATCTCTCCGATACCTCGAACCTGACGCGCATCCTGCGCGATATTGAGCCCGACGAGGTCTATAATCTCGGTGCCCAGTCGCACGTCGCCGTGAGCTTTGAGGCGCCCGAATATACCGCCGATGTCGACGCCATCGGCACGCTGCGATTGCTCGAGGCCATCCGCTTCCTGGGGCTTGAAAAGAAGACAAGGTTCTACCAGGCCTCGACCTCGGAACTCTATGGCCTCGTCCAGGAGACCCCGCAGCGCGAAACCACGCCCTTCTATCCGCGCTCGCCCTATGCCGTGGCCAAGATGTACGCCTATTGGATCACGGTGAACTATCGCGAGGCCTATGGGATCTATGCCTGCAACGGCATCCTCTTCAACCACGAGTCTCCACGTCGCGGGGAAACCTTCGTGACCCGCAAGATCACCCGCGGTCTCTCCAACATCGCCATGGGGCTCGAGCCCTGCCTCTATATGGGCAATATCGATGCCCTGCGCGATTGGGGCCATGCAAAAGACTATGTCCGCATGCAGTGGATGATGCTGCAGCAGGACGAACCCGAGGACTTCGTCATCGCCACGGGCGTGCAGTATTCCGTGCGCGAGTTCATCCGCTGGACCGCTGAGGACCTCGGTATCACCCTGGAATTTTCCGGATTTGGCGTTGACGAAGTAGCAACCGTCACTGCGATCGAGGGCGACATGGCCCCTGCCCTGAAGCCCGGTGACGTGATCGTCCGCATAGACCCGCGCTATTTCCGTCCGTCTGAAGTGGAAACCTTGCTGGGGGATCCGAGCAAGGCGAAGCAAAAGCTTGGCTGGACCCCCGAAATTACCGCCCAGGAAATGTGCGCCGAGATGGTTCGCGAGGACCATAAGGCAGCGCGCCGCCATGCCCTTCTCAAGCAGCATGGGCTCGACCTTCCCGTCAGCGTTGAGTAGTGCCATGACCTTCGATCTGACCAATAAGCGCGTCTACGTCGCCGGCCATCGCGGCATGGTCGGCAGCGCCGTGGTGCGCCGGCTTGGCACCGAAGGTTGCGAAGTGATTACCGCGGGCCGCGATGTCGTCGATCTCAAGCGGCAGACCGAGGTCGAGGCCTTCATGGCCGACGCCAAGCCGGATGCCATTGTCATGGCGGCGGCAAAGGTGGGCGGTATTCTGGCCAATGACACCTATCCGGCCGACTTCCTCTACGAAAACCTCATCATCGAAGCCAATATCACTCAGGCGGCCTTCGAGAACGGCGTCAGCAAGATGCTGTTTCTAGGCTCGAGCTGCATCTATCCCAAGATGGCGGAGCAGCCGATTACGGAAGATGCGCTCCTGACCGGTCCGCTCGAGCCGACCAATGAATGGTATGCCATCGCCAAGATCGCCGGAATCAAGCTCGCCCAGGCCTACCGCAAACAGCATGGCTGCGATTTTATCTCTGCCATGCCCACCAATCTGTACGGTCCGGGCGACAATTTCGATCTCAGCTCCAGTCACGTCCTGCCGGCTCTAATCCGTAAGGCCCACCACGCCAAGCTCAACGGCGACAAGACCATCACCGTCTGGGGTACAGGCACGCCGCGCCGCGAATTCCTACATGCCGACGATTGCGTGGACGCTTTGGTCTTCCTGCTCAAGACCTATTCCGGTTACGAGCATGTCAATGTCGGTTCGGGTGAGGACGTGACCATTCTCGAACTGACTGAACTGATCTGCGAAGCGGTCGGCTTTGATGGCGAGATCGTGCACGATTTCTCCAAGCCGGACGGCACGCCGCGCAAGCTGATGAGCGCCGACCGGCTGCGCGGCATGGGCTGGGCACCCCGCATCGGGCTGCGGGACGGCATTGCGGAGACCTATGACTGGTTCCTCGCCAATCAGGAGCGCTGGCAATGACGTATACGGCGGTCATCTTCGGCGGGTCTGGCTTTTTCGGCACCCATCTGGCCGGGCATCTTGCCGAGGACCCGGAAGTGGTCCGGATCGTGCTCGCCGATATCCGCGAACCCCGGTTTACCCATGCCAAGGCCGATTTCGTCCAATGCGATGTGCGTGAGCCCATTGATCTGGCTGTCGAACGCGAGGTCGTCATCTTCAATCTTGCAGCCGTCCACACCACTCCCGGCTTTGAAGATTGGGAGTATTACTGGACTAATGTGCGCGGCGCGATCGAGGTCTGTCGCTTCGCCACAGCGATAGGCGCACGCCGGATAATTTTCACCTCTACCATGGGCATTTATGGCCCTCAGGAGGAACAGGTCGATGAGCGCACAAAGCCTCGACCTGTCACCGCATATGGTAAGTCAAAGCTCTTGGCCGAGAAGATTCATGAGGATTGGCAAGCGGTAGATCCCACCCGACGTCTCGTTACAGTCCGACCTTCGGTGACTTTCGGCGACGGTGAGCATGGCAATTTCGAGCGTCTAGCGAGTCTGCTGCGAAAGAGGCGCTTCGTCTATCCAGCTCGCAAAGATACTATCAAGGCGTGCGCTCCAGTCTATGATCTCTACGACTGCATAAAATTCATGGCCGCCTTCGATGAACCGGTCATCCGTTTTCTCTATGCTTATCCAGAACGCACGACCACAGAAATCATCAATCGTGCCTTCAACGAGGCTGCCGGGTTCGAGCTGCCAACGATCGTGGTCCCTGAGAGCATAATCAATATGGCAGCCCTGGGATTTGAAGTTCTTAGCAGGCTCGGGCTCAAGACCTCCATAAATCGAGCGCGAGTGAAAAAACTCATCCAGTCGACCAATCTGTACCCCCACGAACTAGTCTCCCGGGGGTGGAGGTTCAAGACGTCTCTCCCTGAAGCCCTCCGGCGATGGAAAGCAGAAAGCGACTTCAAGTGACCCAGAGAAAAAATCCCCTCGACATACTATTCCATGACTACGGCGGTTACGGATTCACGGCCCAGCTTGCCCGTCATTTGGCTCGCAAGGGCGTAAGCACGGCGTATTTTTCTTTCGGCGGTTTTGGTTCGCCAAAAGGGAGGGTCGGCAGGACGGCGACTGATCCCGCCTGCTTTGCGATTGATGAAATCAACATCTCCGAGCCGGTGAACAAGGACAATTTGATCAAGCGTTATCGCCAGCAAATCGAGTATGGACGCACAGCCGCTGCTAGGGTCATCGCTGAACGGCCCAAAATTGTAGTCTCCTCAAACTGCCCATTGGAAGTGCAAAGTCACCTTCTCGCCGCATGCCGGAAAATCGACGCCAAGTTTGTATTCTGGCTCCAAGACCTTCATTCAGAGGCCATCGGCCGCATCCTAGGGCGCCGCGTCCCACTGCTCGGGTCAGCAGCGACAAGATATTATTCGTGGATGGAGGGTCGGCTGCTCGCGGACAGCGACGCTGTAATCGTCATAACGGATGGCTTTACCGATCTCATCAAGAGCTGGGGGGTCGACACCCGTCATTTCACTACAATCGAGAACTGGGCTCCGATCGGCGACATGCCGCTCTATCAGCGTGACAATGATGTGGCCAACCGCCATTTCCGTCCAGGACGCCCGAGGATATTGTATTCCGGCACTTTGGCCCGCAAACACAACCCGGACATTCTCCTCAATTTGGCTCGCAACGTCGACGCCGACATTCACCTTTACTCGATGGGAAGCGCCGCCGAGTATGTACGCGGTGTCGCTGCAGAGGAAGGGCTCGGAAATATGTTTGTTCGTCCTTGGGTCTCGGTCGAAGACCTGCCCAAGGTACTTGCAGGAGCCGACATCTTGTGTGGTTTCATAGAGAAGGATGCCGGTCGGTTCTCCGTTCCTTCAAAAATACTCTCCTATCTTGCCGCCGGACGGCCGATTCTTGCATCAATGCCGGCCGAAAATCTGGCCAGCCGCACTATTGTTAGGGCGGGCGCCGGACTTGTGAGTGACCCCGGCAACCCGACCGAACTCGTAGACAACGCCGCAAGATTGCTTTCCGATCCCGAAGAAGGTCGGATTATGGGGCAGCGCGGTCGAGATTATGCCGAGCGTACGTTCGACATTGACGTCATTGCCCGCCGCTTCCAAGCTTGCTTTGCCAGCATGGAGGAAGCCAGACCCCGGAAGCACACAATGCTACCGAGGTGGAGGCCAATTGAACAACAGTGGCCTTTTGGTGGCAAAGAATGAACTCCTTGTTTGACGTGGGTATGGTCCGTAATAGCAACGTGGCCCGGAAGGCACTTGCTTTTAGTCTTGTGGCGCCAAAACGGGCAATGCGTGCTTTCGCAACAACACGGGATTATGCAAATAATCCACCGATCATAGTTAATTCCCTGCCCAAAAGTGGAACGCATCTCCTCCTCCAGATTACGCGCGCTTTGCCGAGTACTCGATACTTCGGTGGGTTTATCGCAACCACGCCCTCGTTAACTCTCAAGGAACGATCACAGACAGTTTTGGCAAAAAAAATATGCGGTCTTCTTCCAGGAGAAACGGTTGGAGCCCACTTATATTACTCTGATTCCGCAGCGGCGGCCATGAGCGCCATAAATGCAGTCCATTTGTTTATTTATCGTGATCCACGAGATGTATTGCTGTCGGAAGTTAACTATCTAGCAGATATGAACCGCTGGCACCGAATGCATAAGGTTTTCTCAAAAATCGACGATCCACATGATCGCCTAAAGGTGGCTATTGAAGGCTTTGATGACCGTTATCCCGATTGCGCGAAACGAATAGCCCCTTTTGTCGGCTGGTTGCAGCATCCCGAAACACTGTCGATCAAGTACGAAGATCTGGTGGGACCCAACCGTCTTGATGTCCTGGGCCACATCGCAGCAAAGCTAAAAAAAGCAGGGGTGCCGGGCGCCCATGAGGACCGATTGATCTATAGTATGGAAGCGGCCATCGATCCGGGCAAATCGCATACATTTCGCGAGGGCGGCACGGAGAAATGGCGAACCGCCATGTCGGCAGGTGACGCTGATCGTATTGGGCTAATGCTCGCGCAGGAACTGAGAGCATTCGGCTATGTCAACACCACGCAGGGGGGCGGAAACTGACATGCTCCGAGAAGTAACACCCTCTACTAAACACAGCGTGGTGGTTATCGGCAGCCTGCCACCGCCCATAAATGGGCAGTCGAAAAACCTCGCGGCAATCACTGAAGACATCAGCAAAATTGACGGTGTTCGCTTGACGCGCTGCACCATTGCAGCAGGTAGTCTCACTCGAAATCCAGCAAGCCGTACTCTAAAACTGTTTCGTGTGGCGAAGGCTCTGTGCGTGCTTTTCCTGAAGCGCTTCGAAAACCGAGAACGCACGCTCTATTTGGTGTCCGATGGCGGTTGGGGCCTAATTTATACGTTTCTGCTTGCCTGGACGGGCCGTCTGCTCGGCTACCGGCTTATTATTCAGCACCGCACTTTCCAGTATGTGCGGACGACAAAACGGCTGGCAGGCTGGATCGATAGATCCGTGAATGGCTTCCACGTGTTTCTATGCGACGCCATGGCCATGCAGTATCGCGCACGCTACAACTCGAAGGCCGCGTATATGGTCGTAGGCAACCTTTCCCAGTACAGCAATTTTCTTGGGCAGCCCGCACCAGAGCGGCGTCCCGATAACAGCGTTATCAGGGTAGGCCTTCTGTCTAATCTCTATCTGACCAAGGGTTTGGACACTTTTCTTGCGGTTGCTCAGCGTGCAAAAGACAAATGCCTGCCGGTACACTTTGTCCTGGCAGGACCAGTTCCAGATAGCGCCAGCAAGACGTTGATCGATATGGCAAAGGAGAATCTGGGCAGCATGCTGGAAGTGACCGGGCCGTTGCATGGGCGGCATAAGGATGCCTTCTACGTAGGCTTAGATGTCTTCATGTTCGCGACGCGATACGCTTTGGAGGCACAACCTAACGTCGTTTTAGAAGCCATGTGTGCCGGATGCGCCATTATCTCGGCTGACAGGGGTTGCATCGCGTCAGACGTTGGGGACGCGGGGGCCATTGTCGCTTCCGAAAGCGAATCCAATGCCGACAGCTATCTCGCACATCTGGAGAAAATGTCCGCTAATCGAGAAGTGCTGGAAACCGCACGGACCCGCGCCCATCAACTAGCACAACAGGGCATCAAACGAGATCGGTTCGCCTACGCACAATTTTTAAATGCAGTGGCGGGGAGCAATGTTCGTCCGGGTGGGAACGGCGCACAATCTCAAACAATATACAGCAATTAAAACTAGAGAAACAGCATGCTTCGCCAAGTTAGAAATCTCTTGCGCCCGCTCGTTTCACTGAAGAGCGAATATAGCGTGCGCCGCGGCGCATACAGTTTGATTCCATTAAAACATCGCTCCCAGCACTCTAGGATTGTACATGCTTGCTTATGGAAAACTGGGAGCCAATTTGTTCGCCTGGTCCTATCAGATCCACGCATATATCGGGCCAGCGGACACTTACCCTATGTTTGGGGTGTGTACAAAAGGCAAACTACTTCCATTCCCGATATCGGCAGAGTACCCGGAGCATCCTTGCTCGCCTGTTATGGAACGCCTGAACATGCCAGTATTCAGTTGGACGGCGCCCCGTTCCGTTCCATTTTCGTTGTTCGAGACCCGCGCGCACTCCTAGTTTCCTGGTATTTTTCGACGCGTTTCTCGCATGTGTCCACAGAAGGAGTCGAAAGACACCGCCAAGCTATGGAGGGGTTGAACGAAGAGCAAGCGCTGACTTACATGATCTCAGAATTCGAGAAGGAGTTTGTCCCGGTTTTTGAAGCTTGGCTAAATCGAATAGAAAACAGTGTTGACTGCAAACTGGTAAGATTCGAAGATCTCATAGGTGCTTCGCAGAAACAGACTTGGATGGATATTTTTGATCATCTTGACATCTTGACCAGCCCGGGAACACTAAACGCTGTTTTGGACACATACTCGATAGGAAAGTTGCGCGGCAACAAGTCTAACCCGGACAAAAAATATGCCGCCGCGGGTCAAAGGCCGTGGCAGGACCATCTGGTCAACGACGCTCGGGTCGCTTTTGAACAATCCTTAGGAAAACTCCCCGCAAGACTGGGATACGAATGATGCATGCTCGTATTGCTTTGTGCATCATGAATCTTGGCGTGGGTGGTGCACAACGAGCAATGGTCACGCTCGCCAATGCCCTTTTTAGAAGAGGCGCGAAAATCGATATCATCGTCGCGCAAAAATTCGGTGCATACCAACATTCACTTCCGCCAAACACGCGCATAACCACGGTTGGAAAGAGTACCTTGGCCATGGCGATCGGACTTCGTCGTTTTTGCAATGCCAATCCCGATGTCACTTTGATTTCAGCTCAGACGAATATCAGCCGCGTTCTAGGTCTTCTTAAGCTTGTTAAAGCTATTGATAATCACGTAATTATTCGCGAGCCTAACCGAATAGGCTCAACAGTTAAGGGGGCGCTCAGGTTTTGGCGACCGCTCTTACCTCTGCTCTATCGTCAGGCCGAGGGCATCGTCGCAGTCTCTCAAGCAGGAAAGGACGACTTAGCCAAACTTACTGGCTGGCCCGAGAGTAAAATATCACTGATTGGTAACGCAACGGATCATGATTATGTCGTCAAGAGGGCCAGAGAACCGTTGCCAGAGCCGTGGCTCTCCGAACTAAAAAATTGCCGATATGTTCTTGGCGCTGGCAGGTTGGTTGAGCAGAAGGATTTTCCCACCTTGATATCGGCGTTTGCCAAATCCGGTCTCCCGAACGACGTCAAACTGGTGATTCTCGGTGAAGGTCGACTACGGGGAGAACTTGAACGACTTACAGAGACACTGGGGATTGCTAAACGTGTTTTGATGCCTGGATTTCAAGAAAACCCGTTTTCTTGGATGTCTCGGGCAGAATTGTTCGTCCTTTCCTCGCGCTGGGAGGGTAGCCCCAACGCCCTAATCGAGGCGCTGGCAACCGGCACGCCCTGCATCGCGACCAACTGCCCTTCTGGACCAAGTGAGATACTCAGTGAACCTTTGCTGGGACGGCTGGTGCCAGTTGGCAATTCGGATGCAATGGCGCGCGAGTTGGCAGCCATTCTGTCCGAACCGGATACGAGAGAGGAACGCGAAACTAAGGCACGCGAGAAGTTTGGGGTGGAGCCTTGGGCAGATCGCTATGTGACAGTCATCAACAATTGCACCACACAGCAGGGAATTTGACAATTGGCGACAACCGAGACACCCAGAATTCTACTAATTGTGGGTTCTGCTCGTAGTGGGAGCACGCTTGCAGGTACGCTTGCCGGCCGCTTCACAAATGCCAGTTACCTCGGGGAGCTCATCCATTTTTGGGATAGGGGGTTAGCACTGGATCATCTGTGCGGGTGCGAACAACAGTTTTCCGCATGTTCCTTCTGGAACGCAGTGGTGCAAAATGCGGGTCTAGCAGGTGAAAATGCGATGGCGCGGCATGATCAGTTGCATGCGGCTCTCAAAGTCCACTCGCTAAGGCGATGGAACACACCCGAGAACCGTACCTCTGATTATCAGGATATGCTTAACCTTATCACCAGACTTTATGAATCTGCGGCGCAAATCGCCCGCACACCATGGCTAGTCGATAGTTCGAAACATCCCATCTATGCACGGCTGCTTGTCGATTGTTTTGGAGCCGACCGCGTACACGTGCTTCATTTGGTGCGTGACCCGCGTGGTGTAGCTTATTCAGCGGCGAAGAAACGCCCAAAGATCGACAGCGGTCGGGCTGGCGACATGATGACCCAACGCTCATACCTTCAGAGCGGCTTGGCATGGCTAAAGGTCCAGGTATCAGCAGAAGCGCTGCGCGGAACGACAGGCACGTATCAACGGATCAAATATGAACAATTGTGCGAGTTCGGGGCGGAGGCTCTCATGCCTTATCTAAACGAGCTCCCAGAAATTGGCGTCTACTCACCTCAGTTTAAGACAGACCATACTGTATCCGGGAACCCCGCGCGCCTAGCCGGCTTCTCAAAAATCAATGCAGATACCAGTTGGAGGAACGAAATTTCGGGGATCAACGCCTCAACAGTTGCAGCAATAACGCTGCCATTTCTTATTAGATATGGCTATGCAAATGCAATAGGGAAATAGGTAGAACTAGCGATAATTCAGCTGGCATTGAAAATAATGAATTCGCTGTATATCGAAAATCGTCGATGATATAATATAATATGATGCATTTAATGCTATGTACGGAATTGGCGTGACTTCTTACAGAATTTAACGAGCTGCTGCTACATTTCTCCGCCAGCACTCCAGTGGACACCGCCGCGTCATGAAGACACTTGCAAGCGCTTTCATCGTTTCAGGAACATCAATTGGCAACTTGATACTAAGGCTGGGAGCTTTGGCGGTCCTGGCTCGTCTCCTAACGCCAACAGACTTTGGACTCGTGGCAATGTCACTTGCCATTGTGACCATCCTTTCCTTGATCGCCCAGCTTGATCTGCGTGACGCCCTCATCCAGCGGTCACGCATATCACGCGTTCATGTGCAGACAACGCGTCTGGTGCTAAGTATCTCGTCAATCGGATGGGGTGGGTTGCTCTTCACGCTGTCTCCTTGGTTCGAATCAAATCTTGGCATGCCGGGCTTGGCGGACCTAGTGCGTATCATGTGCCTGATCATCCTTATCGAGGCATTTGAGGTGCCTTTCGAGGCGCTGCTCATTAGGGGCCGCGCCCTCTCACAGGTAGCAATGGCCAACCTTCTGAGCTATGCGCTGGGTTTCGGCGCGACTGGCATCCTGATGGCGTACTTCTTTCCCGGGCCAATGGCGTTGGCGACAGCCTATATCGCAATGACCGCCGTGCGCTGTTTTTTCATGGCGGCATTCCTCAATAAACAGCGTAGAGCAGCTGCCATTGCAGATGTTCACGTCGGTAACGTTGACCTTCGGGAAGTACTGGACTTCATGTTTCGCCATTCGTTCTTGGGGACAGCCAACAGGTTTTTTGCCAAGTTCATCAAACAGCTAGACAATGCAATGGTTGGTGTAATCGCGGGAGCACAAGCCCTTGGACTTTACTCGCGCGCCTATACGCTGGCCATCGCACCAGTCGACACCTTACTTGGCTTAACCGTGCGATCGGTAGTTTTTCCGGCACTAGCAGCAATGGAAACCGACACATCACGCTTCAACAAAGCTGCCCAGAAAGGCCTGTTTGCCGGAGCGGCAACAATGCTTCCCATTTCTGCTACTTTATGTGTCCTTGGTCCGGAAACAATTGGCCTGCTTTTGGGCGGCGGCGCCTGGACAGCGGCGGTGTTCCCGTTTCAATGCCTGACAATGGCGATGGGGTTACGTTACGCTCTCAGACTAGTGGTGGCGATTGGACGCGCACGAGGAAATCTCCTTACCGTTTTCTGGCTTAATTTTCTAACGACAGTCTGTCTGGCCGCTTTCGTCTGGTTGGGAACCGTCGTCGCTGGCATCAATGGTGCGGCTGTTGGTGTTGTGTTTGTAAGCGTGATTCAATGGTCAGGTTCACTGCTTACAACGGCCAAGATTTGTCGATCGAACTTCTCAGATTTGCTCTCAATGCATCTCGGGCCATTTGCGCTCATCGCGATATACGCCGGTGTTATGTGGATTGCGGCCAACTTTCTGCGGATGAACGACGCACCGGAAATTGCAGTTCTCGCAATAGCCCCGATTGCTGCAGCAAGCGCTCCGATTTTGCTGCTTAGCTGCATTCCGGGCAGGTTCCTGCAGCATTGGCAGCAAACCATGCTGAAGCAAATGCTAGTCCAAGCTGGCAAAGCCATTCCCGGTTTTGGGCATTTGCTCAAATGGTCAAGGGCTCTAATTGACCGCTGATGGCGAATCCCGCACGTTGAATTTGTCGTATGAGTTGTGGAGGTGTGCATTACGGTCGACACTATTTGGTCATTGCGCACTCTTCATGGTGCCGGAACTACATTTCATTGTGACGGGCAAAGCCTTCCTATATTCGATCAACATGGCCAGATGATATCCCAAGACCGACAACACTTCACCAAGTTCGGCGCGATATATGCGGGGCCGATCGTGGTGAGGGCGCCGGAGCAGCTCTGTGGAGCGCACCCCATTTTGATGGTGTGGACGGCCCCCGCTACCAGCGGCGGATGACAGGAGTAAGCTGGTCGCCGCCAACAACCCTTCCAGCGGGAGCCACGAAATGGTACCAGTTGTTATCGGCCTGGACATCGCAAAGCGGGTCTTCCAATTTCACGGGATTGATCGAAGCGGGAAAGCGGTACTCCGCAAGCGGCTGCGGCGCAGTGAGCTCCTGTCGATCTTCTCTCGCCTATCGCCGTGTTTGATCGTTATGGAAGCCTGTTCAGCAGCACATTATTGGGCTCGAGAGCTCGCGATGCTGGGGCACGAAGTTCGTAAGCGGTGTTCTGCGGCCACGGGCGCTCAGGGCCGCGGGAACTTTACGACGTTGTTGCCGCGCATAAAGGCGATTGCCCCTTCGTTGTTTAGAGCGGCTAAGGCAGCATCCCGCGCCTCGCTGTCGGTCTCGAACTGATTATCCCAGACGTGGCTGTCGTTCTGATGGTCCACGACCTCAAGGGACCAGGTCGTGTCTGTTTCGAGACGATGGATATTGATCAAGAAGGCGTATCCATCGATCACTACCCGCTGGCTCTTGCCTGATGTGACCAGGTTTGGGTCGTCTTGATCG
>NZ_CAJXJS010000007.1 GCF_913055165.1 uncultured Devosia sp. | reverse complement strand
GCTTCCTGGCCGGTGGTGGCCATGGGGGCCATCAACAGCTTGAAGTCTTCCTGGGTGTAGCCAAAGGCCTGCAGGCGGTCGAGCAGGCTTTCCGAGCTCTTGGGCGCCTGCGGTTCGGTGGCCGGCAGGTCCTCGAGCACGATCTGGCTGCGGGCGAGCCATTCGGCATAGGGGTTCTTGGTGGCGAGTTGCTTCTTCACTTCCTCATCGGAAATGATGCGGCCTTCCTCGAGGTCGATCAGCAGCATGCGGCCCGGCTGCAGGCGCCAGCGCTCGACGATGTCTTCGTCCGGGATATCGAGCACGCCGGATTCCGAGGCGAGGACGACATGGCCCTCGCGGGTCACCAGGTAACGGGCGGGACGGAGGCCGTTACGGTCGAGCGTGGCCACGACATAGCGGCCGTCCGACAGCGACATGGCGGCGGGGCCATCCCAGGGCTCCATGAGGGCGGCGTGATATTCGTAGAAGGCGCGACGCTCTTCATCCATCAGCGGATTGCCGGCCCAGGCTTCGGGGATCAGCATCATGGCCGCATGGGGCAGCGAGTAGCCGCCGCGCACGAGGAACTCGAGCGCGTTATCGAAACAGGCCGTGTCGGACTGGCCTTCATAGGAGATGGGCCAGATCTTGGTGATGTCGTCGCCGAATTTGGGCGAGGAGACCGAGGCCTGGCGGGCCGCCATCCAGTTGACGTTGCCGCGAATGGTGTTGATCTCACCATTGTGGGTGGTCATGCGATAGGGGTGGGCTAGCTTCCAGGACGGGAAGGTATTGGTCGAAAAGCGCTGGTGCACGAGCGCAATGGCGCTTTCGAAGGCCTCGTCGTGGAGGTCGGTATAGAAGGCGCCCAGCTGGTCGGCCAGGAACATGCCCTTATAGACGATGGTGCGGGCCGACATGGAGACGACGTAGAAGCCGTTGTCGCTGTCGCTCTCGGGCACTTCCTTATAGACGGAATTGGAAATGACCTTGCGCACGATCAGCAGCTTGCGCTCGAACTCGTCGAGCGACAGGCCTTCGGGGCGCGCAATCACCATCTGCTCGATGATCGGCTGGGTGGCGATGACGCCTTCGGAGAGACGCGAATTGTCAGTGGGCACGGCGCGTTCGCCGAGCAGGCGCAGGCCTTCGGTTTCCAGGCAGCGACGCACCACGGCAGCGCACTTGTCGCGCAAGGCGGCGTCGTTGGGATAGAAGATCATCGCCACGGCGTAGTGGTGCTTTTCGGGCAGGGCGAAGGGCAGGACCTTTTCGAAAAAGGCGTGCGGGGTCTGCACCAGGATGCCGGCGCCGTCGCCCATCAGCGGGTCGGCGCCCACGGCACCGCGATGCTCCAGGTTCTCGAGAATTTCGAGACCCTTCTGCACCACTTCGTGGCTGGGCTTGTTCTTGATATTGGCAATCATGCCGATGCCGCAGGCATCGTGCTCGTGAGCGGGGTCATAAAGGCCCTGCGCCTGGGGGCGGCCATCGACGCGCTTGCCGTCCAGAATCAGGGTTTTGCGATTGGCTGCTTCGGTCTGGGCGGGAATGCCGGTCCGGATGTTTGCCATGGCTCAACCTCGTTCTGTTCGGGCCCGCTTACCGGGCTATTGTTTCGTCTTGCGCATCCTGCTGGTGCCGGTTTGCCGGCGGGGCGGATGCATGGTTTCCTCTGGGGCGCAGTGTTCAGCCGGGTCGTACTACACGAGTACGGCTCGATTGAGCAAATCGCATTCCTGTCTGGGGAGCGGCACTGCATCCAAATGGCCGCTCATAATTCGAGCTCAGGCGAATTACCGCCCATATTAGCTCCGCCTGTCCGTTTCCGCTATCGACTAGCGGTCCAGCCGGACCAGCGTGCGCGCTGACCGCGGAGAGCGGGGCGACGCGTCAGATAGGACAGAGATGCTGCCCTAACACCGGCACATTTGCATAATTCAAAACTGGGGGCAAGCGATTTCACTGCCTGGGCGCGACAAAAAATAGGACTTGGCAGAAAAATCGATAGGAAACTGTAGGAGAGTGGGCCCGGAAACGCGTTGGGCGCCCTTCCGGACGCCCAAACTCTAGCGGATAGGTCAAGAAGTCCTATTCGAGATGCGACTTGATGAACCACAGATTCTTGTCGAGGTCGCGGGAAAAGGCGGTCAGGATATCGGCGGTGTCGGCGTCGCCGGCTTCATCGGTGGTGTCGATATCCTCGCGCACCTGATTGGCCAGCTTGCCGAACCGCTCAGCCAGCGCGGCGAGATGGTCGGGCACCTTCTTGATGTCGGTCGGGTAGGCCTCAAGGCTGGTTGACTTGGCCACGGTCTGGCTCGTGCCGTCAGGCGTTCCATCCAGCTGGGCGATCCGTTCTGCAATGACATCGACATGGATGTCGAGGCTGGCGCGCATGGGATCAAGCATTTCATGAACGGCGATGAAATTGGGGCCCTTCAAGTTCCAGTGCGCCTGCTTGGTCGCCAAGGCCAGATCGATGCTGTCGGCAAGGCGCGCATTGAGCACGTCGATGACTGCGGATTTGGCGTTGGCCTTGAGATTGATGGAGGGGGTTTTCATCGAGACGTTCCTGACGCTGAGTGTGAGGGAGGCCTGCGGCCCTTGTTCTCTCAACTGTCATTGCCGCAGACTCGTTCCAACGCGCGCGACCACCACACTATTCAGCCGGTGCGGCCCTTGTGCGATTACCGGACACCGCTGCGCGTTGCCTCATCGGGATTATGAGGCCAAAGCAGGCGACCGGCAGAAGTGCAAGGGCGGTCCAGGACCAGAGCGTGGCGGCAACGCCGGCATGGCCAATGGCCAGCGCCATGGTGAAGGGCGCAATCGCTGCCGCCATCTGCCGTGCTGCGGAGATCTGGCCCTGTCTGGCGCCGTAGTTGTGGCGGCCGAACAGGTGCAATGGCAGTGATCCGGAGACGATGCTGGTCAGACCCGACCCCAGGCCAAAAATCAGGGCGAACGCTACGGCGCCGCCCATGGCAGGCGCCGAAACCGTGAGCAGGAGCAGCGCCAGTGGTAGCGAGGCGGCGGCGATCACGGCCAGGGTGGTCGGTGCCAGTTTGCCGCCAAAGACCATGTTGATCAGGCGTGCCAGCACCTGTGCCGGGCCGAAGATGCTCGAGATCAACAGGACTTGCGTACCCAGATCCAGTGCCTGGAGAAGAGGGACCATTTGGAGCGTCACCGCTGCCAAGACCAGTCCCTGCAGGGCAAAGCCAATCAGGACCAGCGAGAAGAGCAAGCGGGGCGGACCACCTGTGACTGGTGATTCTGCAGGCAGGTCGATAGCGAACGCCTCGGGCGGGGCGAGGCGGGCAGGGTCAGAAATGCGGCTCAGCCAGAGATGCAGGGGCAGACAAACCACGATGTTGATGGTGGCAAAGACGACATAGCTGGCGCGCCAGCCGATCTGCCCGTCGAGAAAGGCTGTCGCAGGCCAGAAGAGAGTGGATGCAAATCCGGCGATCAGGGTCAGGTGGGTGATGCTGGCCTGCGCCTGCCTGCCGCCGAGTTGTACAAGGACCGCGAAGGCGGCGGCATAGAGCACCAATGTGGACGCCACCTCCATACCCATCAGGGCGACCACGAAAAATGGCCCATCGGGCGCGATGGCCATGAGCACAAGGAACAGGCTGACGAGCACCGACCCCGCGCTCATGCTGCGTGCGGCGCCGAAGCGGTCGAGCATGCGTCCGGTAAAGGGTGCCGCCAGCCCGCCGACCAGCAGAGCCAGGGTCAGGCTGCCGAATATCCATTCGGTCGACCAGCCAAAGCTGCCGGCAATGGCCGGTGCCAGCACGCTAAAGGAATAATAGAGCGAGCCATAACCCACGATCTGGGTCATGCCGAGGGCCCAGACGGCGGCGGCTGGAACAGGTTTGGTCATTGCGTCTGAGCTCTGGCAGAGGTGATGCGATGTTCAGGCGAAGCAGGGGGCTTGGGTTGCCGAGCCGCAGCAGGCCGCTTCCACCGGGGCGGCACGGTGACGTGGCTTGCAGATTGCCGGGCGTTTCTCGAGCACCAGCCTGGTGTGCCCCTGGATTGTGTCGACGCCAGCGATGTCGAAGACCTGCATGGCCTCATCTGGGCGGCTGACCTCGAAGGTGACGCGCGAAGACTGATCCAGACCCAGGGCCGCCTCAACGCGCCCGAGAATGGAGAGGAACTTGCCAACGGTCATGAAGTCTCCGCCAGCCTGCGCCGGAATGTCCTCGACCTGCAGGATGGTCTCGATCCAATTGTCGGGATTGCCGCCGCAGTCGAGTGCGGAGAGCCGCGCGAACTTTATTTCGGTCACATGGTAGCCGGCCTGGATGGTGCGGCCCGCATATTCGAACACCAGGGGCTGGGTCTCGCGCGCCTTGAGTGCATTGCGCAGCGTGATCAGATCGAAATCCGCCTGGGCAGGGGAGGTGACAGGGATGTTCATGGGCGCTACCATTATCTCAATGTTTCAAGAGATATTGAAATGACAATGGATGAAAAGCAAGCCCTTGATGCGTTCGGGGCGCTTTCGCAGGAGACACGGCTCAAGATCGTGCGGATGCTGGTGATGGCGGGTGAGGCAGGCATGGCTGCCGGCGCCATCAGCGCGGCGGTCGGAGCCTCGTCCTCGCGCACCTCGTTTCACCTGGCACATCTGGAGCGCTCCGGCCTGATCTCGTCGCGCCGCGAGGCGCGGTCGATCGTCTATATGGCCAATTTTGACGGCCTCTCCGGACTGGTCGATTTTCTGATGCGCGACTGCTGCCAGGGCCATCCCCTGATGGTTGCCGGCGTCAATGAAGCCACCGAAGCCTGTTGCAGCATGGCAGAAACCGGCTGATGAAAAAGGCGCGGCCCTTGCGGACCGCGCCTTCTTTCGTTCCGATGGACTCGGAAAGGCTTAGTTTACGGATTTGTCCTCAATGGTGGCGGTGCCGCCATTGATGGGGATGGTGCGCGCCTTCTTGCTCTCGGGCAGTTCGCGCTTCAGTTCGAGATGCAGCAGGCCGTTTTCGAGGGCCGCGCCCTGGACCTCAACATAGTCGGCAAGCTGGAAACGCAGCTCGAAAGCCCGTTCGGCGATGCCGCGATGGAGGAATTCGCGCTTGTTGTCTTCAGCATCGGAGGGCTTGGCACCCTTCACGACCAGGCTGTTTTCCTTGGTCTCGACGGCAATGTCGCCATTGGAGAAGCCGGCTACGGCAATAGAGATGCGGTAGGCATCATCGCCAGTGCGCTCGATATTGTAGGGCGGGTAGGTCTTGGCTTCCTGGGCGCCAAGGCTGTCGAGCCGGTTGAACAGCCGGTCGAAGCCGACAGTGGAGCGATAGAAGGGGGAAAAGTCGATGGTCTGCATTTTCACATTCTCCGATTGAGCAACGTGGTTGAGTGTCGACCGGTGCCTGTGGCGGAACTCCCTCGATCAGGCGAGCAATCCGTTGGACAGGGCCGGCGTCCCCGGCAATCCCGGCGGACAGCATAGATGTAGGCGGCACAAAACGCGGTTCAAGAGGCCTGGCACATGAATGGAATATGAACGGTGCGCTCTGCGCTGGTTCAGGTGCACGGCGCTAGAAAGGGGCATGTGAGTGCGGCCGGACAGCTCCGGCGGAAGCGTTCACAGACCCCTGGCGGTCCCGTCAACCCGCCCCCCGCATGGGACCGCACAGACATGAAAAGCCAGCAGCCAGCCCGGTTGCTGGCTTTTCTTTTACCAAAGGGCCCGCTTATGGTCTGTGCAGCGTAGAAGAGGCCAGGAATTGACCGCGCAGATCGACCCGAATGGACCCAGGCTGGTCTCCATCCCTTCCAACCCGGTGCCCGAGGGCGCCCGCGTGGGCTTCTTCAAGACCTCCGACGGGGTGCGCCTGCGCTATGCGCTCTGGCCGAAATCGGAAGGGCCGCAGCGCGGCACGATTTGCCTGGTGCAGGGGCGGACCGAATATATCGAGAAGTATTTCGAGACGATCGCTGACTTCCGGCGGCGCGGCTTCAACGTGGCAACCTTTGATTGGCGCGGGCAAGGCGGGTCAGACCGGCTGATCGGCAATCCGCATGTGGGCTATGTCGATCGGTTCGAGGACTATTGGACGGATCTGCGGTGCTTCCATGCCGATATCCTGCTGCCCGATTGTCCGCCGCCCTTTTATCTGGTGGGCCATTCCATGGGCGGGCTGGCCAGCCTGATCGCGGCAACGCGGGACCGGATGATGTTCGACCGGGTGTTTCTCTCCGCTCCCATGGTGGGGCTTCATGGCATGGATGAGAGCCTCGGGCGCTGGGCTGCCATCGCCGAAGCCGTGAGCTTTTTCGGGCTCGGGCATTTGCCGCTCAAGCGCAAGGGCGACCGGCGGCCGGACGAAAGCATGTATCCGGACAACCCGCTGACCTCGGACATGCTGCGCTACAAGCGCATGGTCGACACCGTGCGGGCCGATGACGGGCTCTATATCGGCTCGCCCAGCTTCCGTTGGCTGGCGGCGGCCATGCGCGCCATGCTTGAGACCCGCCAGGACCGCTTTCCCGGGGAAATCCGCATTCCGTTGCTGATCCTGGCAGCGGCGCGGGAGCAGATCGTGTCCACACCGGCCATCGAGCAATTGGGCCTGCGCTTGCGTACGGGGCGCCACATGGTGATTGCCGGTTCGCGGCATGAAATGTTCATGGAAACCGATGCGGTGCGCGGACAGGTCTTCGCGGCTTTCGACGCGTTTATTACGGAGCAGAGCACGTGAACGAAGTGAGCGAGAACCAGGGGCGAGCGCGGATCAATGACGCGATGCGCGCTGACATGAACAATGCTGTTCTATGTTGGCTGGCCACGGTCGATGCGGATGGGGTTCCGAATGTCACACCCAAGGAAATTTTCGCGGCTCATGGCGATGATACCATTCTGATCGCTGATATCGCTTCGGCCAATAGCGTGCGCAATGCTACAGGCCATCCCAAGGTGTGCGTCAGTTTTGTGGATGTGTTCCGGCAGAAGGGATTCAAGGTCGTGGGAACGGCGCGCCTGATCGCCCCTGACGACGCTGATTTCGAACGGATGAGCGCACCCTTGCGGGTGCTGACAGGCGGCTCCTTTCCGATCAAGCATGTCATTGCGGTGAGCGTGGATAAGGTGTCGCGCATCTGGGCGCCAAGCTATGCCCTTTTCCCCGAGCGCAGCGAAGCGGACCTGATGGAAGCGGCCTATCGCACCTATAAGGTCCGCCCCGAAGCTGAAAACCCCTAAGCGGCGTTGGTCAGGATTAGTGCCTGTTCCAGCACTTCGGGCGCTGCGGCGGCCACGACATTGCTGCCTTCGACACCTTTATTGCGGAGCAAAGCACCTAAGCATTTGGATTTTTGGCTAGTGCGTGAGGACGGGATAGAGCGAGGCGACCAGCAGGATTGCCATGACGATGTTGAAGGCGCGCAGGCGGGTCGGTGTGGATAGGACGCGCCTCAGGTGGTCGCCGGCGACCACCCAGACGCTGATTGAGGGTGCGTTGACCACGCCGAAGACCAGGGTCACCAGCAGGATGACCTGGAGCGAGCCGCTGCCGGCATAGACGGTCATGGCCGTCAGCGCCATGGTCCAGGCCTTAGGATTGACCCACTGGAACAGGACGGCCTGCCAGAATGTCATCAGCTGGCCCTCGATCGCCCGTTTGCCCATCGAGGATGTGGTGGCGAGTTTATAGGCGAGATAGAGCAGATAGACGGTGCTGACTGCCTTGAGCACCTCGTGACTATAGGGAATGGCGTCAAAAATGCCCATCAGACCCAGCCCGACAAGGCCAACCATGACGGTAAAGCCGATGCAGACGCCAAGCGCATGGGGCAGGGTTCGCCAGGCGCCGAAATTGACCCCGGATGCCATGAGCATGAGGTTGTTGGGGCCCGGTGTGATGGAGGATACCAGGGCGAAGAGCGCCAATGCGGTCAGGATTTCGTAGCTCATGGACGCAATGTTTGCGCAAACAGTGCGCAATGTGCCATCTATATCAGCCAAACTGGACCGCACATTGGCAATCAATGATCGATATTGACGCAAAAGACAGCGAAATATTGTCCATTCTTGAGCGTGATGGGCGCATCACCAATCTGGCGCTGGCGGCCAGGGTGGGATTGTCACCTTCGGCCTGCCTGAGGCGGGTGCAGGAGATGGAGAAGGCCGGGTTGATCACCGGCTATCGTGCTGTCACGGATCGTGCCGCGCTCGGCGTGGGCTTTGTCGCCTATATTGCGGTGGGGCTGTCGGATCATTCTCAGGTTGCCCAGCGCGCCTTCGAACGGGCCGTGGCACAGGCGCCCCAGGTGCGGGAGTGCCACAATGTCACGGGCACGATCGAATATATCCTCCGGGTCGAGGTGGCCGATATCGGTGCCTATAAGAGCTTTCATACCGATGTACTGGGTACGCTGCCGGCGGTGCACGCCCTCACCACCTATGTTGTGCTCGATTCGACCAAGGATTTGCGCGCCTAGGTCATGCGGCGTTGACCAGCTCCAGCGCCTTGTCGAGCAATTCCGGCGTCGCCGCGGCGATAACATTGCCGCCGCCGCTGGGGTCCGAGCCGTCCCAGCAGGCGATGGCGCCCCCGGCCTCACGGATGATGGGGACCAGGGCCGCGATGTCATAGGTATTGAGATAGGGCTCGATGACCAGATCGGCCTGGCCGGCGGCCAGCAGGGCATAGCCATAGCAATCCATGCCGAAGCGCTGCAGTCGCGTGCCCCGTTCCACCGCCAGCCATTTGCTCCAGTGCTCGCCCTGGAACAGATTGGGGGTGGTGGTGAAAACGCGAGCCGATGACAATTCGGTCTGTCCGCTGGTCTGGTTTGTGCGCAGCAGCTCGCCGCGTCGATAGGTGGAGCGGCCGGGCACGGCCAGAAACTCTTCGCCAATGAATGGTTGACTCATCAAGCCGGCCACGGCCACGCCGTCGATGGCGAAGCCGATCAGCGTACCCCAGACCGGCGCCCCGGAGATGAAGGCACGGGTTCCGTCTACCGGGTCGATAATCCAGCTATAGCGGCTTTCGCCGGTTGTGCCCCATTCCTCCCCGATAATGGCATGATCGGGAAAGGCATCGGCAATGATGCCACGCATAACGGTCTCGGCGCCCTTGTCGGCCTCGGTTACCGGATCAAAGCCGGCATGGAGCTTGTTGTCGATGGCCAAGGGGGTGCGGAAGAGCGGCAGGGTATGGTCCGCAGCTGCGGCGCCGGCCTGCCGCAATACGGCCTCGATTTTC
The DNA here is from genome assembly GCF_913055165.1 of uncultured Devosia sp. Lineage (GTDB taxonomy): Bacteria > Pseudomonadota > Alphaproteobacteria > Rhizobiales > Devosiaceae > Devosia. Next base: position 78,887 of record NZ_CAJXJS010000007.1, on the reverse strand, counting down.
TCAAAGTCGATGGAATGGGGGGGCATTCTGGGCTTTCGGGGGCTGGGCGGGTGGTAAAATAATAGAATTGACAACAGTTTATTGTCGAACACGAAAAGTTGAGCGACAGAAATGCTATCTATTTGCCCAGTTCATCCTGTGTCGTTTCTGAGTCATTTTTGCAACAAGGTATTGATGAACTGCTGTGGAACAGGATGTGGCGACTTGCCGCGCGCGGCGAATGCGTTCATCGACAAGGGGCATGGTGCGTTGCCGGACATCCGGGCATCTGGGTGCCGCGTCCGGCAAACATCGTTCCTCCCTTGACTGGGGCCGTCTTTGGGGGCGGCCCCCTTTGTTTTGACTGTATTATTCCGCCGCTGCCTGTTCGGGGAGGGCTGTGGTTCCGGCCAGGGCTGCCAGATCCAGGCCAACCAAGGTGCGGATCAATTGCTCGATCAGCGTCCGGACAGTTTCGAAACCGGCATTCTTCTCCAGCGTCACCTCGTTCATGTAGAGGTGGCGGCTAATTTCGATCTGCAGGGCATGCACGCCATGTTGCGGGCGGCCATAGGCACGGGTGCAGAAGCCGCCTGCGTAGGGCCTGTTGCGCGCCACGCGCAGCCCGGCCGAGGAGAAGACGGTTTCCACCAGGTCGACCAACGGCGCAGCGCAGGTCGTGCCATAGCGATCGCCCAGGACAATATCGGGCGTGGCGCGTTCGCCATGACGCCCCAGCCGCGGCATGGAGTGGCAATCGATGAGGACTGCCAGGCCAAAGCGGGCGACGCTTTCGGAGAGCAGTTTCTGCAGTGCCGCATGATAGGGGTGATAGATGCCCTCGATCCGCATGCGCGCATCTTCCAGTGTCAGGCGCTCGCGGTAAATGGGCTTGTTCTCGGCCACGACGCGGGCCAGCGTGCCCAGGCCCGCGGCGACGCGGGGCGAGGTGGTGTTGAACCGGTCCGAAAGCGGCTCGACGAACATGGTCGGGTCCAGCTCCCAGGGCTCACGATTGACGTCGAGATAGGCCCGGGGGAAATGGGCTCGCAGCAGCGGGGCACCGAGGTGGGGCGCCCGCGCGAAGAGCTCATCGACAAAGGCATCTTCGGACTGGCGGATGGAGAGATGATCCAGCCGGGCCATCGCCAGAAAGCGCTCGGGATAGACGCGCCCGGAATGGGGCGAGTTGAAAACGACGGGCGCCACAAGGCGCCGGGGCCGAACTGTTTCGAATGCCGGTTGATCCCAATAGTCGGACCGCACGCCTTCTCCCCCGCTTGGCGGTACAGGCCGCCAGAAGTGATTTGCTGAGGACAAGTGTCGCGCGCGGCGGCGCGATTGTCCAGAATTGTTGCATTTGTGCGAACAACGCGGAAAAGGGCGCGCCGGATGCAGTGAAAGGTTGCGAAAGCGGCAGGGTGGCATAAACATCGCAGCAACCGACTCAGCGCCGCCCTGCCAAGAGGACCCTTGATGAAGCGAATTCTGCTCGCCGAAGACGACAATGACATGCGCCAGTTCCTGACGCGGGCGCTCAAGAATGCCGGGTATGAGGTGGTGTCGTTTGACAATGGACTGAGCGCCTATGAGCGCCTGCGCGAAGAACCGTTTTCGCTGCTGCTTTCGGATATCGTGATGCCGGAGATGGACGGGATCGAGCTGGCGCGGCGGGCTACCGAACTCGATCCCGATCTCAAGGTCATGTTCATTACCGGCTTTGCCGCTGTGGCACTCAACCCCGACAGCGACGCCCCCAAGGACGCCTCGGTGCTTTCCAAGCCCTTCCATCTCAAGGACCTCGTCAACGAGGTCGAGCGCCTGCTGGCAGCCTGATCTCAAGAAATTCACAGGGGGCCGGAAGGCCCCTTGACCTGGGCCACACAATTGTGGTCTATCCGCGCCACCGGAGACGCCGCAGGGCGTTCCGTCCCGGAGAGATGGGCGTGTAGCTCAGCGGGAGAGCACTACGTTGACATCGTAGGGGTCACAAGTTCGATCCTTGTCACGCCCACCATCTCTCTTTCTTCCCTGCCTTGGGCAGCGGGTGCGTAGCTCAGCGGGAGAGCACTGCCTTCACACGGCAGGGGTCACAGGTTCAATCCCTGTCGCACCCACCATTTAACCACATGATATTGCTGGATTTTTATCTTGGCGCTTCCAAGTGTGGACAGTTCCCCTCGGTTCAATTGAACTAGAAGTCGAGGGCGGAAGCCGCCTTGCGGAGGTATTCCGGGCTGAAGCGGGCGTAGACGCGGTAGGTGATCCGAGGATCCGTGTGGCCAAGGAACTGGGCAATTTCGTCCATCGCCACGCCAGCTTCGGCCATCCAGACCGCCGCACTATGTCTGAGGTCGTGAGGGGTTACGTCCGAAAGCCCGGAGCGCTCGACAGCCGCGGCGAACCCCTTCTTGATATTGAGAACCGGACCGCCGGCATATTCGATGACATAGGGCGTGAGCGCGGCCTCTTTGGCCTTGAGCAACTCCGAGCGCAGCCGGTCGGTCATCGGCACCAGAGCGCGACCCTTGCGGTTCCGTTCGCCGACGACGGCGAGCCTGATCTGATTCCGGTCAAAGTCGACGCGATCCCAGGTGAGCTGCAAAATTGCCGATTTGCGGCCGGCCGTCGACAGGGCTAGCACCATGAACAGGCGCACATGCGCCATGCCGCAGGCGTCCAGCAACTTCTGAAACTCCGCTTTCGTCAGATGTCGATCGCGTGGCGGCGGCGCTGATGGCGCCTCGAAAACCGCCCCCTGCACCCCGCGCCAATTGAGCGCCTGGCGGACGATGTTCAATTCCTTGAGAATTGTGGCATCGCTTGTGGGTCGCCCGCGCTTCCCTTCGCCCTGCAGGCGGCGAAGCTGCGCATATTCCCGACAGACTTCCCGTGTGATTTGATCCGGCCGGAGATGGCCGAAGCTGGCCTTTGCTTGTTTCCAGCCATTTTCAAGGCGATCGTGATCGGCTATCCGGCCCTTCTTTTCGTCCAGATAGGCCTGGACGATTTCGCCGGTGGTCGCCCCTGGAGGCGCGGCCATGGCTACACGCAGGTCGATCAGCCGGCGCTCTGCTTCCTCACGATCGTGGGTACGAAGGGAGCGTCGCTGCGTGGCGCCAGTGGCGTCTGACCAGACGGCGTACCAACTTCCCCGGTAGAGCTTGGCTCGCATTTCGGACATTCGAATTCTCTCACGGTGGCGGCGGGAATGCGGATCAGCCTGCCGACCCGGAAGGCCTTCAGGCGTCCATTGCCTACCAGATCACGCACATGCTGCGAAGAGCAGCCCCAACGATCGGCCAAAGTCTCGGGGGTGTAGGGGCGTTCATCCATGGTCACACCCGCATCGGCATGATGACGGCGCGGCGGTCATCGAGGGCAGCGCCCGTGAGCAGTATTTGCCCGCCCGCCTCGGTGATGCACATCTCGACGGTTTCGCAATCCAGGGCCGCGATCATCTCGATGAGATATTTGTAGTTCATCCCGATGATGTCGACCGGAACCGGGGTCAGGTCCTGGTGGGCGCAGATGTCCTTGCCGGAGAAGGTGGGGTTATCGAGGTCTGTCGTGGTCAGCTCGGTTTCGCCTTTGGAGAAGGTCAGCTTGACCGGCTTTCCCTGCTTCGACACCGGCGTTCCGGTGACAGCCGCGGCTGTCTCGACGCTGGCGGCCAGGCTCTTGGCGTCATAGGCCAAGACAGGTTCACGGCCGGGCATGACCCGGCGCCAATCGGGGAAAGTGCCCTCGATCAGCTTGGTGACCATTTCCGTTGTGCCACCATTGACGCGCATGCGATGCCCCGAGGTGCCGACGCTCAGGGTCAAGGTCTCTGTCTTGTCGAAGACCTTGCCGATCACCTGGACGGTCTTGGTGGGGATGATGATCGAGGGAATGGCCGGCAGATCGGGCGCTGCCATATGGCGCGCCATGCCCTTGTGGCCATCGGTCGAGATGAAGACCAGGTGATCAGGGCTTTTGGCATCCGCCAGATCGCCTGGCTGCATGGCGACACCGCAGAGATAGTAGCGCGTCTCTTCGCTGGAAACCGACACCAGGGCGGCGGCAAGGCACTGCCGGAAGGCTGGGCCGGACAGGACGAACTCTTCGGCCTCGGACGGCTCCTGGAGCATCGGAAAGCCTTCTGCCGGCAGTGTGGGCAGATTGAATTCTGACCGGCCGGAGGTCACGCGCAGCACATCGGAATTGGGTCCGCTGCCGGCGATAGCTTCGAGCCGGGCTTCGCCGCGATCCTTGATGGCCTTGAGCGCCGCACTCAGACGGGCGGCATCGACGCAGATCGGCCCAAGCTCGCCCTCGCAATCGATCCAGGTGTTGAGGCGGATGTCGAGATCGGTCGCGACCAGTTCCATCTTGTCGTTGCCGGCCGCAATATGGATGAAGCCGAGCATGGGGTTGGGGCTGCTGCGCTCGATGGCATGCCCAAGCTTGCTCACAGCCTCGGCCAGCTGGCGGGGGACAATAATGGTCATGCAAGATCCTCCGGCTTGAGATCGGCAAGGCCGCTCAGTCTGCCGTCCATGGCCTTTTCGAGCTGGTAGAGGGCCTCTCGGGGCTGCTTGCGCTGCAAGCGGACGATCGCCTCATCAAGCGCGGTTAGGTCGATATCGACCTCGCCGGCGTATGTCAGGTGGAGTAAGCCATCCCACGGTTCGGGCTCGACCCAATCGTCGATGTTGATTGCACCGGTTTGGATGCGACGCTGCAATTCATTGGCAAATTCATCGTCTGTGGTTTCCCGCAGCCAATCCGGCCGTTCATTCCACAGGGCCAGGCGCTCGCGCTCGTGGTCTCTAGCGTGATCGGAGATGGTGATCCGCACGAGGCCGACCAGCCAGCAACCGTTGTCCGGATGAACGAAGGTCCGCTGCGTTCTTGTCGAAATGCCGTCAGCGGGCTCAAGGTGCGCTTTGCACAATGGGCAGGGCCGTATCGTGGCCGCAGGCTTTTCGTGGTTCATGCCGCCCTCCTGAGGCCAGCGCGGTGGGCGTCGCGCACCATGGCAAAGATTGCGTTGAGCATGTCCTGCTCGACATCGTCGCGCTTGCGGAACTTGATCGGCTTGCCGGGCAGGGGTTCAGCCGGCGGTATCCATTCCGGCCCCTTGCCCTGGACCGCATCGCGATACTCGGTGGCGAGGGCGCGGGCGTCGGCGATATCGACGGCCTGGGCGATCTCGGCGCTGGGATTGGGCAGCTCGAACAGTGGATAGACCGCCTGTTCGAGAATGCGCCGTTCCACCGCGCGAATATCGAAGCCGCCGCCATAGCCGGGCGCGCCCATCAGGGCGAGGTCCTTGAGCGGTGTGGGCCAATCACGGGTGAAAGCTTCCGCCGCGTCATGCAACAGGCCATAGATGCGCCATTCCGGCCGGGGCATGGCCCTGGCGACGATCAGTGAGTGCTGGGCGACAGACAGGGGAAAGAAAGTATTGTTGGACCAGCGGCCCTCGCCGGACAGCTGATGCGCCAGGGCGCGGGCATCGATCATGTCCGGCTGGGGGTCGACAAAATCGAAGGGACGGCCGGAGGCGGTGAAGGTCCAGAAACGGAAGTCGGCCTGGGCTGTCTGGCCAAAAGGGTGGGCGCTCATCGGAAAAATCCCATCATGGTGATGGCCAGCAGCGGTGGCACAAGGGTGAAAATCAGGGGCACAAAGGCGTTTTGGCCCCGCGCCAGCCAATTGGCGGCGCGCCAAATGATGCCGCCCGGGTTCATGATGCGCTCCCGGGTGGATCGACCTCAAAGAAGGCAGCGACCTCGTCCAGGGCTTCGCGGCCCTCGATAATGATCGCCGCATTTTCCAGGCTGTGGTCGGCACAGGCATGGGCCAGATCGATCACGCGACCGATCTTTTCGATCAGCTCGGTGGCCATGGCTTCGCTGTCCTGGTCGAAGCTGGAGAGGGTGGCGTTCATCACGCGACCTCCTCGGGGTGGATATCGGCGATGTGTTGTTCGACAGCTTTCGCTGTCCGGACACGCTTGCCGCAGTGGGGGCAGGGATGGTGGGCGCCGGAGCGGCTCCGCTTCTGTGTGCGACTGCCTGTGCGGCGCTTTGCGTCGGTGTCAGCCATCAATGCACCTGACCCTGCATGCGCAGAAAGGCGTCGGCCAGGGTGGGCATGAGGTCGGGCCAGAGATCGTCAATCTCGCCCTTGTGCAGACCCATGGCGCTCAGGGCCTGACGCATGCTTTCCGTGCCTGGCATGCGCCGCAGAAGGCATTCGGTGGCCCGGCTCAGAAGCTGCTGACGGGTTTCAAAGCCGCGCGGATCATCGACCTGACGCACGACAATCTTGTTGGCGGCGGCGCGGGCGGCCGGGAAATGGGTCTTGATGTCGGCGATGGTGAAATCGGCGAGGTCATCCTCGGTGGTTGGCTCGCCATCGGCGGCCTTGCCCAGAATGATGTCGCGCATCTTCGCGGCGATCGGGTGGATGCCCGGCTCGGCCGGATCAAGTGGAATGACGTTGTCGGAAGCGGACAGGTGCATGATGCCCTCCAGTGATGAAACTGGGGAGCATGGTTGCGTAGTGCGCAACTAAAGTCAAGCGAAGGTTGCGCGATGCGCAACCTGAATGCGTTAGGGGCGACTTATGCGGCCAACAACCCGGCCGACAATCCTGAAGTCCTCGGCCAGGAGCCGCTCTTCGTCCCCAGGAGTAGCCTCGGATATTATCCGGTACACCGGTGGCTTGGATTTGCGATCCATTTTGATGGTTTTGACCTGGAAGTTCTCGTCGCCGAACGCGATCGCGTAAATGGCGTCGGCGACCCAGTTGCTCTGTGAAACGTCCACAATGACCCGATCGCCCTCGTACAAGCGCGGCTCCATGCTGTGGCCGATCACGGGAACTATGATGGTCGTTTCTGGTTGTCCGCCCAGGCTGTGCCGCAAAAAAGATGGTGGGATCACCCATTCCGCTGCCACGGGGTGCCCGGTGGCGATGCCGTGCGTCTGGACGCGCGCGACCGCTCCGTCGAGCTTGCCGTAACCCATGCCTCCGGCAGCGGTCGTCTCTGGAGTGCTGCCTGGCACTATGCCTCGGTACACCACTCTCCCGTCAACAAACGCCGCACCATCGTCATCGCCGTGCGGCGTGGGCCACACATCGTCTGCGTCGGGTACGCGCTGGAGTTCATGGACCTCAGGTGGAAGGGAGTAAAGCCTGTCGGGCGACACCCCGAACAATTTGCCAAGTTTGTCCAAGTACTCGGGGGTGGGCTCCGATCGCCTCTCGCCCAGCCAGCGGGATACAACGCTTTTATCGGCCTCAGTTGCCTTGATAAGGTCGCCGGGCGAGAAGCCAAAGCTCTCACACCACTCTGGCAAGAAATGTTGGCGCCGTCGCGTTTTTGATTTGTTCCGTTGCATGATCCGCAACCTAATGTGACTTGGCTTTGCAGTCGTTAGCGCGGTGCGCAACTTTGACTTGACGAAAGTTGCGTGATGCGCAACTACTGTCCGCCATGGAACAGATTTCGCCTCTACGTGCACATCGACAGAGTGAAGGGCTGACGCTTGAGGCGCTCAGCAGTCGCTTGGGCGTGAACAAGTCAACGCTCATGCGTTGGGAAGATGGTTCGGTCCCCATACCTGCGGATCGCATCGTCGAAGTTGAGAGGGCCACCGGAATATCGCGGCACGATCTTCGGCCTGATCTGTCCAGAATATTCGTGGAACCCCCACAAACGGTGGACCAGCCATGAGCTGTTCCTCACTCACCAACTTCCCTTTGGCGCGCTTCTTCTCCTCCCTGGGCGTCGCCAAAGTCGCGGTCCTCACAACTGGCCGCGACAGGAGGCGTCCCGCGCGAAGCCAGAGACGGTCCGGTCTGTTTCGCGCGGGCGCTCTCCGCCTTTTTTCGAGCTTCAACCAGAGTGGCATTGAGCGCCACCAGGTGGGGCGAGATGTCGTCTTTGTCGGTCATCGGGTTTTCCCTTGCGCCGTCGAACTTGCTGCAAATTTGCAGGAGGTCGGCGGGCTGGTCATGTGTCAGGCCGCGGCGAAAGTGACTCATGCCAGCGGTGACTCGCCTGGCTTGTTTGGCTCTGTCCCAGGACAACCGCCATGCTGACCCGGTTGCAGCGTGACGAGCTCAAGGGCATTGCCGATATTGCCTTCAAGCGCGCTGGAGGAAATCTGGCCTGCTCGACCATTTCGCGCATCGACCGGGTCGCGACTTTTTCCGACTACGTCAATCTCGAAATCGAGAACCGGGCGGTGCCGCTCGACGTCGCCATTGATGTCGATGCCTACAATCTCAGCCGCCCGGGCGGGCGCGCCTGGCTGATCGAGGCAGCAGCGCGATTTCTCGGCTTCGAATTGGTGCGAAGGCCATCGGTCAACGCCCAGTCCGCACAGGTCGAAGGGCTGATTCAATCGGCCAAGGAAAGCGCGGAAGCCATATCGGCGGGTTGGGCAGCTCTGGCGGATCACGTGGTGACGCCAGCCGAGCGCGCCGACATCAACCGGCAGTTTGATGAGGCTGTGGTCGCGTTCCTGGAGGCCAAGGCCGCCTTCAATGCCGAGGGAGGCGAGGAATGAGCGGTTCACGTCGCCCTCGTATCCCTTTTGACCCTTGCCTGTCGTGTCGCTTGCCGGATTGCGACGAGAGCGATCGCCGCTGCGGATTGAACCGGGCAAACTCGGAATATTCATCGCTCAAGAAGCGCGGCCGTCCAGACCAAATCCCGCAGACGGTCCGCGATGGATACAACGCCTGGTTCACCAAATGGCGCCTGGAGCGCGATGCCCGGCGCAGCGAACAGCGTCCAGCCATTTCCCATTCATCCGAGGTGCACTCATGATCGGCCAGACCGACGTTTCCACCGTTTCATCTGCTCTGGCCCAGGCCAACCGCTATAAGCCTGCCCTCAGCTATCACCCGCTGGCGAATTTGTTTCCGATGATCGAGGGGCCGGAGCGCGTGGCGTTCCGCCAGTCAATCCGGGATAATGGGCTGCGCCACCCGATCGTCATGCATGAGGGCATGATCCTGGATGGGCGCAATCGCTATCGCGAACTGCTCGGCCTGCAGCTGATCGACCATTCCGTCGAATGGCAGGCCTCGCCCTATTTCCGGCGCTTCGGATCGCTGGAGAGCGATGGCGAGGATCCGTTGAGCTTCGTGCTCGATCTCAACCTCGACCGGCGTCACCTCAATGAAAGCCAGCGAGCTTCGGTGGCGGCGCGCATGGCGACGATGAAGCGGGGTGAGCGAACCGACCTGAAGGAAGGGACCAGCCTGGGTGGCGGACTGGAAAAGACCAGCCGCGCGGAAGCCGCTGAACGGCTCAATGTTTCCGAGCGCTCGGTCAACAGCGCCAAGGCGGTGCAGGACAAGGGCGCGCCGGAACTGGTCGATGCGGTCGATCAGGGCGTGTTGCCGGTCTCGGTGGCGGAAAAGCTTCTGGCGCTGCCAGCCGAAGAGCAGGCCCGTCTGGTCAAGGAAGAGACGCCGGCTGTCATCCGCAATGCCGCCAAGAAGGCGCAGCGCAACGAAAAGGAAGCCAAGCTCGCCGCCAAACAGAAGGCGCTGCCGGACAAGCGCTACAATGTGATCTATGAAGACCCGGCCTGGCGGTTCGAGCCGCGCAGCCGGGAAACCGGGCTCGACCGGGCGGCTGACAATCACTACCCGACCATGTCGCTGGAAGAGCTGCGCAAGCTGCCCGTGGCCGATATTGCGGCGGCGGATTGTGCCCTCTTCATGTGGGCCACGGTACCGTTCCTGGCCGAAGCGCTGGACCTGATTGCGCGACGCGGCTTTGTCTACAAGTCGCACTACATCTGGGACAAAACGCCCTGGGATGGTGACGCTGCTGAGGAAAACAAGATTTCCGGCCGGCAGGGCAATGGCTTCTGGAGCCGGGTCAATCACGAAATCCTGCTGATCGCCACGCGTGGCAATCCACCTTGCCCGGCACCGGGCGACAATCTTCCCTCGGTCTATCGCGAAGTGGCGGGCGAGCATTCCGCCAAGCCGGAATATTTCGCGCGGATGATCGAGGGTTATTTCCCCAACCTGCCCAAGATCGAGCTCAATGCCCGTGCCCCGCGCGATGGCTGGGATGTGTGGGGCAATGAGAGCGAGGGGAAGGAGGCGAGGCCGGAAAAGCCAGCCAAGGTTAAGGCGGCAAAGAAGTCCAGGTGGGAGGTCGAGCGCGAGGCCCGCGACGCCAGGCTGGTCGAGCTCATGAAGCCGATGTCGGATGATCTCGACGAACTCAAGAGAGCCTATGGCGCGGCCATTGATGAACATCACAAGGCGTTCATGGCGAAGGATGAAGAGGGTGTCGGTCAGGCGCGCGACCTGATGGAAGCCATACTGCTCAAAGCCAATGGCGGTGCCCATTTCGGCAGCTCGGTCAATGAGCGCCCAGTGGCGGTGAAGGCCGCAGGCGTCGCTCCCTCTGGCGCGGTCCCATTGTGGGGGCAGGTGGGTCACTTCATTGCCGTGGCGGAGGGTGTCCGCGCCATTGTGACGGTTGGAGACGGTAACAGCATTCACGCCGTCGATCTGGACAAGCCGTTTCCTTCAGAAACCGGGTTTATCTCAATTTCGGCCCAGGCTGAATTGGGCATGTCGATGGAAGAGTACGGTGCCGCCTGCATTCGCGCCGCGATAGTCTGTTGCAACCGCAAAGACAGTTCCAATCGAGCGGCGCAACGCGGGCTGATGATGCCCATGCGGGCCTATCGTCTCGACCCTGATGGTGAGCGAGCCATCGCTCCTGTTGAGCGCGGCGTGGTCCTGCCTCAGAACTGGGCGATTGGTGAAATCACAGCTGAGCAGCTTCGGGATGACCATGACGCCTGGCTGGCCGAGCTTCGCCAGTTCGACATCAAGAAGCGCAAATGGCCGGAGAGCCGGCACTTCTACACGCCGATCTTCGCCTTTCGCTACAAGGATGGTGTTCCTGTCGCCGCAGAGCCGGTCAATGACTTCCCGGCAGAGGGCGGCTATGTGTTTCGTGGACACAACGGTGCCGCCACCGCCTGGATGTACGTCGCAGGGGGCGAGGCGGAGCGCGGCATTCTCCCTATAAATCGCGATGTTCAAGAAGACCCTCGGCCGGGCTGGCCGGACACCATGGCCGACCCGGACAAGACCTACGTGACGCCGGCCGAGTTGTTGGAGTTCAAGGTCCTCAAAGCGATCGCTGGTGGCAAGCAGATCAGTGGCCCAGTGGTCGATAATGCGCTCAAGGTGGGTGACCTCTATCGGGACAATGGCCGCATTGATCTGACGCAGCGAGGCTGGAGCACGGCCGAACTTTTGCAGGACGTGATCAGCCGCGCCACTCATGATGGTCTGGTCAATGTTGTAACTCCCGACACCAAGCCCGGTGTGAGCAGCGTTCACACTGAGGAAAAAAGTGTGAGCAGCGATTACATCGCTGAGTTGGAAAAGGTCTCCCATCTCAAGGGTAAGCTGCATCAGTCGACAGCCGAGCCGGTGATGCGCGCTGCATATGCCGCCAAAGTGCCACTGGCGCAGTTGGAAGCGGACCTTGGTCACCCCAAGGGCACGATCAAGACCTGGGCGAACCGTCTCAAGCTGACCTCGATCGCGCGCATGCACGAAGCGCAGCGCCGTTATGGCGCGGAGGCCGCAGAATGACGCGACCGCTTCCCCATATCCGAGAGCCGGAAGTCACCGCCATGGCGGTGTTTTGCCCCAATGGCGTGGCCTTCCTTGAGGTCGGCTTTGCCGGGCACCCTGACATTCCCTTCACCCGGGAGCAGGTCGCCCAACTCAAGGAGAAGATTGAGAATTTCGAGCGGCAGTGTCTGTTCGAAGACGGGCGTCCCGATGAGCGGCACCGCATTCACAGGGAGGCCCTATGAGCCAGATCATCACCCTTGGCGCCCATCACCATGGCCCGCATGTGGATTGGCTCCTCGCTTTGGCCGAGCGCTGCGGCGCGCAGGTCGTGCGGGTGCCTCATGCCGATGAGCCGGTGGATGCCGACGCGCTCTGCGAGCTGGCGACCGTGCCGGTCAAGGTGACCCGGCGCGTTCCCTATGCCGGCAAACCGACCTTCTGTGGTGGAGAGGTGCGGCCATGAACGCCATACCCTCCTATCGGCAATTCCTGGAAGCCAAGGTGCGCATGGCGCCTTCGATCGGCTTCGAGGTGGCTCTGGACGATATCCATCCCATTCTCAAAGGACATCAGCGGGCCATTGTGCAATGGGCGGTGCGCGGCGGCAGGCGGGGCATGTTCATGGCCTTTGGCCTGGGCAAGTCGGTCACCCAACTCGAAACCGTGCGGCTGATTCGCAAATTTGCCGGTGGCATGGGGCTGATCATCTGCCCGCTCGGGGTGCGCCAGGAATTCAAGCGCGATGCCGCCATGCTGGGCATCGAAACGCGCTTCATCCGCTCGGCCGAAGAGCTCGATCCGGATTTCGATGGCATCTACCTGACCAATTACGAAACAGTGCGGGACGGCAAGCTGGACCCGAACCTGTTCACGGTGGTGTCGCTCGATGAAGCCAGCGTGCTGCGCTCTTTCGGGTCCAAGACCTATCAGACCTTCCTGTCATTGTTCGATGGGGTGCGGTTCCGCTTTGTGGCGACGGCCACGCCCTCGCCCAACCGCTACAAGGAACTGATCCATTATGGCGGGTTCCTGGGCATCATGGACACAGGGCAGGCCCTGACCCGCTTCTTCCAGCGGGATTCCACCAAGGCGAACAATCTCACGCTCTATCCGCACAAGGAAAAGGAGTTCTGGCTCTGGCTCAACAGCTGGGCCGTGATGCTGCAGAAGCCATCCGACCTCGGCTTTTCCGATGAGGGCTATGAGCTGCCCCCGCTCAATGTGGTCTATCACGAGGTGCAGACCAATTTGGCCGATGGCGGTGTGGACCGCGATGGGCAGATGCGGCTGATGCGCGACAGTGTCACCGGCGTTGTCGATGCAGCGCGGGAGAAGCGCGACACGCTCATGACGCGCGTGGCCAAAATGGTCGAGATCGTGGGCGCTGCGCCCAAGGATCACTTCATTCTCTGGCACGATCTGGAAGATGAGCGCCGGGCGATCTCCGCCGCCGTGCCGGAGGCGGTGTCGGTCTATGGCACTCAGGACCTGGACGCCCGCGAGCAGGCCATTATCGATTTTTCCGAAGGGCGGTTCCGCATCCTTTCGGCCAAGCCGGTGATTGCCGGGTCCGGCTGCAATTTCCAGCGGCATTGCCACAAGGCCGTGTTCTTGGGCATCGGCTTTAAGTTCAACGACTTCATTCAGGCGGTCCACCGCATTCAGCGCTTCCTCCAGAGCCAGCCGGTCGAAATCCACATCATCTATGCCGAAAGCGAGCGGGAGGTGCTGCGGGACCTGCAAGCCAAATGGGCGCAGCACAACACCATGGTGGAGAACATGACCCAAATCATCCGGGAGCATGGGCTCTCGACCCTGACCATGACCGATATCCTGACCCGATCGATCGGGGTGGAGCGGGTGGAAGCTTCAGGGCAGGGCTGGCTGGTCGCCAATAATGACTGCGTCGAAGAATGCGGCCTGATTGATGACAACAGCGTCGACCTGGTGGTGACCTCGATCCCCTTTTCGAACCATTTCGAATATACGCCCAGCTATAATGACTTCGGCCATACCGATGGCGATGATCATTTCTTCGAGCAGATGGATCACCTGACCCCGCATCTGCTCCGGATCCTGGCGCCCGGCCGGCTGGCCTGTGTGCATGTCAAGGATCGTATCCTCTTTGGCTCGGTCACCGGCTATGGCACGCCCACGGTCAACCCGTTCCATGCCAAGACGCTGTTCCACTACATGGCCCATGGCTTTGCCTATATGGGCATGATCCAGGTGCAGACCGATGTGGTGCGGGAGAACAACCAGACCTATCGGCTGACCTATAAGGAGATGCTGAAAGACGGCACCAAGATGGGCGTCGGCTCGCCCGAATATGTGCTGATTTTCCGCAAGCTCCCGACCGACCGGACGAAGGCCTATGCCGACACGCGCGTGGTTAAGACGCCGGCGGAATATTCGCTCTCGGAATGGCAGATCGATGCGCACAGCTTTTGGCGATCATCGGGCAATCGGCTGCTGAGCCCGCAAGAGCTGGCGGCGCTCAAGCCTGATGTGCTGGTCAAGCTCTTCCCACAGCAAACCCTGCAGCAAATCTACGATTTCAGGGCGCATGTCGCGACTGGCGAGGCCATGGGGAACAAGCTCTCCAAGGAATATATGTCGCTGGCGCCGGGCAGTGCCCGCGGTGATCTCTGGACCGATATCAGCCGCATGAACACGCTCAACCTGCAGCAAACACAGAAGAAGCGCGAAAAGCATGTCTGCCCGCTCCAGATCGACATCGTCGAGCGCCTGGTGCGCCGCTATTCGAACAAGGGCGATCTGGTTTTCGATCCCTTTGGCGGGCTCTTCACAGTGCCCTGGGTGGCCCTGGGCATGGGCCGTCGCGGCCGGGCGGCAGAGCTTAATCCTGACTATTTCGCGGATGGTGTCCGCTACCTCGCCGGCCGGGAGCGCGAGGTGGCGCTGCCGACGCTGTTTGATCTGATGGACATGGAAGATGGGGACATGGTGGCATGAGTGATCTTGATTGTGCACGGGCACTTACGCGCAGCATGGGTCGTGCCGCCGATATGCTCGAAACCGGCGCGAAGATGCTGGTGGCCGAGGATGATCTGGCCGATGCGCATCATACCCTCGATGTGTCGCGTTCGGTGATGGCCGATGTGGCCAGCGATCTTCGGCTGGCGATGAAGCTGGGAGCGGTGGCGGACCCGGTGACCATGGAGCCGATCCCGATCGCGGCGGCCAGGGAAATTGCGCAGCGCTACGGTTATGACCAGGTGATCATCGTGGCGCGGCGGTGCCACGACACCCCAGAGCCGCATGGCGAGCATGTCACGACCTATGGGCGCAATGCGGAGCATTGTTCTGTCGCGGCGCGCATCGGAAATTTCCTCAAGTTCAAGGTGATGGGGTGGGTGGAAGAGGAGCGGCATCATGGCTGACCTTTTCATCCCAAAGCCTGCCGCCCTAGGCAAAACGACGTCCCTGCTGCCAGAACAGGAGCGCAGGAGCGTGGCGTCTTCGGGCGCAGAGATTGCCCGGTTGTTGCGCTCGGTGCGGCTCTCGGTAGCTGTCGAGAGCGAAGCACAAGCCGAAATCGCTGACGCCTTGAAACGGGCTGGTCTGCCGGCCGTGCGCGAAGTCATTCTCGATGCCCAGAACCGCATCGATCTTATGGTTGCCGATATCGGGATCGAGGTGAAGGTCAAGGGTGATCGCCGGGCGATCTATCGGCAGTTGCGGCGCTATTGCGAATTCCCGCAGCTCGCCGAGCTAGTGCTGGTCACCGGCCGGGCCATGAGCCTGCCGGCGGAAATCAATGGCCGGGCCATCCATCTGGTTTCGATGGGGAGGGCCTGGCTGTGAAGCTGTTTGAAGACGCACATGCGGCATGTTCCGGAAACTGGGACCAGGTGCAGCTGGGCAGGGACAACCGCGATGCGGTCAGGTCTTACTTCAAATCCCATCTATGCGCCACCCAACGCGAATGCGCGGCGGCATTGGGCCTGTCCGTTACGGCGGTAGGGCGTCACGTGAAAGCAATACGAGCAGAGTGGAGGCGAGGGTGACAACAATCGCTGTTCCGTCCCGTACCTTCGGTGATCTCGCGTGGGATGCTGGTTTCTGGCAGTTGCGTCGCCTGCCGCCGCATGTGTCGTTGAAGTTCAAGTCCATGTTCGCCCAGGTGGCCAAGACCCGGGCGGGGGAATTCGATCTCAAGGATAATCCGGCCGTGGCAGCGGACCTGCTCTGGTTCATGCAGCGCTTTCCCATGGCGATGTCATCCGATGCACGGGAGCGCCTAGAGCAGTCCTATCAGCGCGGGCTCGACCAGGCGGCCGAGGTGCGCCGCATCATGGCAGAGGATTGGGTTCCGGCGGCATTACCGGCCTTCCGGCCGGACCGGGCGCCTTACCCATTTCAGGCACAGAATGGCGCCCTAGGCGCGCGCCTGGGGCGCTTGCTGATCATGGATGATGTTGGGTTGGGCAAGACCATCTCCAGCCTCGCTGCCATCGCAACGAGTGGCCATGTGCCAGCGGCCATCGTGGTGCAGGCGCATCTGATCGAACAGTGGGTGGATGAATACATCACGCCCTTCACCACCATGACCGCTCATATCATCAAGGGCACCAAGCCCTATGAGCTGCCCAAGGCCGATCTCTTCCTGTTCAAATACTCCAACATCGCCGGATGGGTCGATATTGCCGCGACAGGCGTGTTCAAGGCCGTTGTGTTCGACGAGGTGCAGGAGCTGCGCCACGGCACGGAAACGTCGAAAGGTTCCGCGGCGCAGGTGTTCAGCGAGCATGCCCAGATGCGGATCGGGCTGACCGCAACGCCGATCTACAACTACGGCGGCGAAATCTGGAACGTGGTGGAAGCGATCGCGCCAGGCGCATTGGGCACCTATGGCGAGTTCTGCCTTGAATGGTGCATCGGTGGCGGACCGAATGCGGTCGTCCGCAACCCCGATGCCCTTGGCGCCTATCTCAGGGATGAAGCCATTGCCGTCCGTCATGTCGAAAGCGACGTCGGCCGGCAGATGCCGCCGGTCAATGTGATCGTGCACGATATTGAGTTCGACCAGGCCGCCTCGGCGGATTTCGAGGAAGAGACCAAAGTACTGGCACTCAAGGTGCTGCACGGAAGCTTCATGGAGTCCGGGCAGGCCGCGCGCGAACTCGATATCCGCATGCGCCAGGTCACAGGGGTCGCCAAGGCGCGCGGCGTCGCAGCCCTGGTGCGGTTGTTGGTGGAGAGTGGCGAGAAGGTGCTGCTGGCCGGGTGGCACCGCGAGGTCTATGACATCTGGCTCAGCGAGCTGAGGGACCTGTTTCCGGTCATGTATACCGGAACCGAGACCGGCAAGGGCAAGCTCAAGGCCAAACGTGCCTTCATGGATGGCACGGCCAAGGTGATGATCATCTCGCTGCGCTCCGGAGCTGGTCTCGACGGCTTGCAACACTCCTGCCGGACCGTCGTGTTTGGCGAGCTGGACTGGTCGCCGCAAGTGCACAAGCAGGTCATCGGGCGTCTGCGCCGCCCTGGGCAGGGTGGGCAGGTCGATGCGATTTACACCCACACCAATGGCGGTTCCGACCCCGTCATCATGGAGATGCTGGGGCTCAAAACGAGCCAATCGCAGGGCATTACCGACCCGTTCAGTGGCACCACGCAGCAGCATAGCGACGATAGCAGGATTAAGCGGCTGGCGGCCAACTACTTGGCCCGCTTCGAAAGTGAGGCGGCCGCGTCGTGACCGAACAGACCACCCTGCCGCCCCACAATATAGAGTTGGAACAGGCGCTGCTTGGGGCGGTGCTGACCAATAATGACGCCTATTGGCGCGTGTCGGACTTCCTCGATCCGGGGCATTTCTTCGAGCCGATCCACGGCAAGATTTTTGAGACCATGGCGTCGCTGATCCGGGTGGGGAAGGCTGCGACCCCGGTGACGCTTAAGACCTTTCTGCCGGAGAAGCTGACGCCTGACCTGCCCATGATGGCTTATCTGGCCAGAGTGGCATCTGAGGCGGTCTCGGTTCTCAATGCGCCCGATTTTGGCGCGCAAATCCGGTATCTGGCCATGCGGCGTCAGTTGCTCACCTTTGCCGACATGGTGAAGTCAGTGGCTAGTGATGCGGGGAGCGACCAGACAGGCACTGACCTGATCGAAATTGCCGAGAAGGAGTTGTTCGCGATCGCTGAGAAGGGCGGCAGCGGCACCGGCGTCCACAGCTTCGGTGAGGCCCTTGTGAAGGCCGTGGACATGGCTGGAAAGGCCTATCAGCGCGATGGGCACCTGTCCGGCACCGCCACGGGCCTGAATGACCTCGACAGGCAGATGGGCGGCATGCAGCGCAGCGATCTCATCATCCTGGCGGGGCGGCCGGCCATGGGCAAGACTTCGCTCGCCACCAATATCGCCTATCGCGTGGCCTCATCGTTCCGAAGCCAGTTCAAGACCGATGGCACCGAAGAGACGGTCGATGGCGGCCGCGTGTTGTTCTTCAGCCTGGAGATGAGCAGCGAGCAGCTGGCGACGCGCATTCTCTCCGAACAGGCCGAAGTGGCATCGTCGGATATTCGGCGGGGCAGGATCCGTGAGGATCAGTTCCAGAAGATTGTCGACACTAGCAATGCGCTCACCCGCCTGCCGCTTTTTATCGACGACACGGGCGGCATGAACATTGCCCAGCTTTGCGCTCGCGCGCGGCGGCAAAAGCGCCAGTCCGGCGTTGATCTGATCATCGTCGACTATTTGCAGCTGCTTTCAGGTTCTGCCGGCCGTGGCCCGCAAAACCGGGTGCAGGAGCTGACCGAGATCACCACGGCGCTCAAGGCTCTGGCCAAGGAGCTGGATGTGCCGGTGATGGCCTTGTCGCAGCTCAGCCGCCAGGTGGAGAGCCGTGACGACAAGCGCCCACAACTGGCGGATTTGAGGGAAAGCGGCTCGATCGAGCAGGACGCCGACGTGGTGCTGTTTGTGTTCCGTGAGGAATATTACCTGCGGCTCAAAGAGCCCAAAGAAGGTACGCCCGAACACCTCGCCTGGCAGGGCCAGATCGAGCAGGCGCACGGCCGGGCGGAGGTCATCATTGGCAAGCAGCGTCATGGCCCGACAGGCACCGTGCGGCTGGCTTTCGAAGCGTGGCTGACGCGCTTTTCCGACATCAAACATTCCACTTCAGGGGAGCCCATTCCATGAGCGAGCGGCCGTTCATGCAGCTCTATGTGTCCGACTTTGTCGGCGACACGTTGCATCTCAGCACCGAGCAGATCGGGGCCTATATGCTCCTTTTGATGGCCATGTGGAACGCTGGCGGAAAGCTGCCGGCGGAGGATGCCAAGCTCGCTCGCGTGGTGCGCCTGAGTGTCAAAAAGTGGCGGGCAATCGCGCCTGATCTGATGCCATTTCTGGACACGGATGGGGTCCAAATCTGGCATAATCGCCTGACAAAAGAGCTCCAAAAAAGCGCGCGTAAAAGTGAAAGGAGAGCTGCTTCTGGGGCGAAGGGTGGCGACGCTAAGGCCTTGAAATCTAAAGATGAGGGTCTAGCAAATGCTAGCGTTTTGCTACAGCATTCTCCAGATACTATAAAAAAAGAAAAAGAAAAAAGATCGCAAAAAGCTAGCAAACCGATAGCAAAACCCGACGCTTCCAATTCGGCGTCCGTGGCTCATCGCGGCCCTCAGGTCCGGCTGCATCGGGACGATCCTCGTTTCCTCGCCATCGCTCGGCTTCGCGGTGTTGACCCAGCCTCAATGCAGGTCAGCGGCCGAGATGGCTGCTGGACATTCGAGCAATCCGAACTCGACCGGGCCTTGGCGCGGGAAGGGCCTGACATCACTGGGCTTTCGAAGGGGATCAACACGAAATTGGAGATGCTGAATTGAGCGCGGTGCGGGAAAAACGGGATATCGAGTGGCTGGTGAACTGGGCCTTGGAGAAGCAGTGCATTTGGACGGATACAGGCGATAGCCGAGGGCTTCCCGGAGTGAGTTCGTCCACGCCCCTGGCGCGAATGATGGCAATGGGGACCGTGGTGCAGAGCAGCAGTGCGCCGCAGGGCATTCGATGGTCGCACCCTGACGCCATGGTCATCGGGACGGCGATTGAGGGAATGTGGGGCCATGCGGAGATTTCCGACCTGGTTGCGCTTGTGGTCCAGCATGGTCGGCAAGGATCGCGGCCGGATTGGGGAAAGGATGGCATCGGACGGTATGCACTGGTGACCAAGGGCAACGGCAAGGTCGTGCGGCGCTATGCCGATCAGGTGCGGCAGCGTGGCCTGATGGGCTTCGAGTTCGAGTTTGTCGGGCTAACCCATGAGGAGGTGGAGGCGATGATGATTGCCTATGCCGGGTGGTGGGAAACGCTGGTGGCACTGAAGTCACGGGTCAATCCGCTGCTGACGAAGTTCGAGGCGACAGGGCCAAGTGCCCAGCAATGGCCGTGGGACCACTATGCGGAGAGCGTTATCCACTACCCAAAAGGTGCATCGAAGGCTGGTTGACCAAGGGCACTTGCCTTTGGAGAAAAAAATTGACACATATCGGGACAGATAATTAGGAATCACGAACGCCTCGGCATCACCGCCGGGGCGTTTCGTTTTGGCGCCTGCCAACCCGATGCTGTTTCGTCTTACGCTGGAGCGATCGAGGGTTGGTGGGTGTCATCCTGCAAATTTGCAGGAAGTGTGGGGCGAAATCATTCGCGCGGGTCCTTCCCCGACCTCGACCGTATGCGGTGCGTCTGAGTGCGGTATTTCGCTAGTTTCTTGAAAATTTGACAGGGTTGACGCAGTTGACGGACGTGGTGAACACGGTTGACAGCGACGCCTCGCTTTGGGTGACGCTGGCTGAGGCGGCGCGGCTGCAGAAGCCGCCGGTTTCGCGCGCTGCCATGCACAAGCGCGTCAACAAGCTCAAGGCGGCTGGTCGGCTCTCGACTAAGGCGGGTGATCGCGGCACCGTGCTGGTGAACCTGGTGGAGTTGCAGCGTGCGGTGCGGGACGAAACCGACCCCGCCCAGGCGCTGCGCAATGGCCGGGACGATGCCGATGATACTGATGAGGGCGACGGCAAATCCGGTGGCGACGCCAGCTACCACAAGTCCCGGGCGCGGCGGGAGGCGTTCAATGCAGAGAATTCGCGCCTCGACCTGGAAGAGCGCCTCGGTAACATCATGTTCCGCGACGATGTCGAGCGGCGCACAACCGAAGTGTTCCGCAAGCTTCGCGATCGGCTGATGGGTCTGCCGGCGACACTGTCGGAGCGGTTGGCAGCCCAGCCCGATGCTGTCGCGGTTCGCGGCGTCATGGCGACCGAGCTGCGCAAGGTCCTGGAGAACTTCGCCAAGGACCTGGACCGCATGGCCGAGGATGATGAGGCTGATGACGAGTGACCTGCATGCGGCCAGCGATGCCCGCATCCGCAACAATGGAAAGGGAATATTTCATGCTGCGGCTCTGGGATTGATGCCGGATCCGCAGGAGCTGGTTTCAGTCTGGGCGGAGGAGTTCCGCGTTGTGCCGGACATGGGTGCCATACCCGGCCGCTGGCACAATGACGTGGCGCCGGAGCTGGTCGAGATCATGGATTGCCTGTCGCCGGATCATCCATGCGAACAGGTCGTTCTGATGAAGCCATCCCAGTCGGGTGGTTCTGCCGTCGCGGAAAACTGGATTGGCTACATCATGCACCGGACGCCGGCGCCGACCATGTATGTCGGCCCCACGGTCAGCGCCGCCCAGGACTGGTATCAGGAAAAGCTGGGTCCAACGATCAGTGCCACAGATGTGCTGGCCCCTGAAAAGGGCGGCGTGGTGGCCCCGAACAAGTCTCGGTCGGGTGAAGGCTCCACCGGCAAGCGCCTGCGGTTCCGAGGCGGCTTTCTGCTCTTTGCGGGCGCCAATTCTGCGGCGACACTGCGGCAGCACTCGATCCGGTTCATGGTTCGCGATGACCGGTCCGCCTGGACCGACAACGCCGACAATGAGGGCGATCCGAAGGACTTGTCGGATGCCCGCCTCAAGACCTATCGGGTGTTCGGCCTGGCCAAGGTTTTCGATGTGTCTTCGCCCAAATTCGAGGATGAGGACATCGACGCCGAATACAAGCGCGGCGACCAGCGGCATTATTACCTTGCGTGCCTGGGCTGCGGCGCGCTGGTCGATCTGGCGATCGAGGATCTTGAGCACAACCCGGTGCCGCCCTATCGGGCGCATTACACCTGCCCTTTGTGCCAACGCGAACACTTCAATGTCGACAAGCGCGACATGAAGGCGCGGGAGAACGGAGCATGCTGGATTCCGACCGCCGCCGATGCGGATGGCGTCATGCCGCCAAAGGTCATTCCGAAATCGGAGATCGATATCTGGCGTCACAGGGAAGTTGGGCCTCAGACAGTGGTGTCATTCCGGATGGTTGGCGAGGCCAATACGTTTGAGACCTGGGACAATCTGATCGCCCGCAAGCTCGGTGCCGGAGACGACCCGGTCAAGCTGCAGCCGTTCCAGAATTCGGACCTTGGTCGGCCCTATCGGCCAAAGACCGATGTGCCGAGTTGGGAGGCTTTAGCGGCGCGGCGTGAGCCGGATTGGCATCGTGGCACGGCTCCCGCTGGGGTGCTATATGTCACCCTCACTGCCGACGTCCAGGGCGATGGCATCTATTACGCCTATAAGGGCTGGGGGCCAAACAAGCAGGTCTGGCACCTGGACTATGGTTTCCTGCCAGGCACAACGGATGCGCCGCTTGAGGGGGCTTGGCCCAAGCTCGACCTGATTGCCGATCGCGGCATTCGGTTTGGCTCGGTGCGGGTAGCGCCGGACATGATCGCCGTGGATAGCGGTTACAATGCCCTGGCCGTTTATGCCTGGGTCAAACGCCGGCATAATGCCCTGGCTATCAAGGGTGAGGATGGCTGGTCAAAGCAGCCGATCTATCGGTCCAAGACGACCGAGACCAAGACGGCAGGGCCCAAGACGGGGCAGGCCAAGAAGTTTGGGTTGCGCGTCTGGCTGGTCGGCACCTGGGGCATCAAGGGTGCCTTGATGGTGTATCTTGGTCGCGTCCCAGAGGAGGGCAAGACCGGGCTACCGAGCGGGTATCAGCATTATCCGGCTGATGCGGAGCAGGAATATTTCGAGCAGCTGACCAGCGAGTATGTCGCTACCGAAACGGTCAATGGCGAGAAGCGCAGGACCTGGAAGACACGCGGGCCAAACCACTGGCTTGACTGCGCCGTCTACGGTTGGGCGCTCACCCATTATGTGGGTCTGTGGAACTGGACCGAGGAACGTTGGCAACAGCGTGCCCGTGAGCTGGCGGAAATGCTGGCCCAGCCGGCAACGGACCTTTTCGAACAGAACCCCGTTGCAGCGCCCGCGGTCGTACCCGTGGTCGGCGAAGAGGAAAGCACACCGCCGCAGCCTGCGGCGGTGCAAGTCAAACCCAAGCGCGATGATGGGCTCGATGCCCTCAAAGCGCTCAATCGATAGGCGTGCGCGATGAGCCGGAGCCGGGAAGAAATCGAGGCAGATATCGCGGCTCTCCGCGCAGCCAAGAGCGAGCGCATGCTGGGTAAGACAGCGGCAAAGGTCGGCCACGCAGGCGGATCAGCCGAGTTCGCTTTGGCGAGCTTGTCGGAGATCAATGCCGAGCTGGCGCGGCTGCAACTTGAACTCGCCCAGGTCACGGGTGCCAAGCATGGTTTGGGACCTGTGCGCGTGGGCTTCGGGAGGCAGTATTGAGCAAGCCCCGCATTCGCGTCGCCGCGGGCGATCGGCACGGCATCACCGCGCGCCCCGCGAGCCAGGCGAGTGCGCCCCGGTCTGCCTATACCGGCGCTGATCTGGGCAATCAGGCCCTGGCCGGCTGGATGCCAGGGCTACAATCGTCCGATGCCGAATGGTTGCGGGATCGCCCCGTCACGATCGGCCGCATTCGCGACATGGAGCGTAATGATGGCTGGGTCGCCGCCGGCATCGACCGCCAGGTTGATATGCTGGTGGGAGGGTCATTGCGCCTTAATGCCAAGCCGGACGCTGAAGCCCTGGGGATCAGCCGGCCCGAGGCTCATGCCCTTGGCCGCCAGTTCCAGGCGAGTTTCATGGCATGGGGTAGTGATCCCATCTTTCGCTGTGATGCGGAACGGCAGCTGAACTTTACTGGCCTCGCAGCCTTGGCCGCGCGGGAGTTCGTTGGTATCGGCGAAAGCTTGTCGGTGCTGCGGTGGCGCCCGCGTATTGGCTGGAACAGCCGGACCGCAGTGCACATGGTGGACCCTGACCGGCTGAGCAATCCGAACGGCATGCCGGACAGCGAGACACTGCGCGGCGGGGTAGAAAAAGACGAAGATGGTGCGCCGATCGCTTATCACATCCGGCGCGGCCACCCTGCCGATGTCTTCGGACTGACTGTCGATCCCTTTTCCTGGGATCGTATCGAGCGCTGGGACCGGGTGGTTCCGGGCTGGGACCGGCCCAAGGTGCTGCATGTCTATGACAAGCGACGTCCTGGCCAGTCTCGCGGTATTTCCCGGTTCGTCGCCGGCATCCTCAAGAGCCGCATGCTCAGCCGCTACTCGGAAAACGAAGTCAAGGCGGCGGCGGTCAATGCCTCGATCGTTGGCACAATCTACACCGAGATGGGCGCCGAATATGCGGCCGCCCGCCTGGGAGATGACTCCGGCACGGATTGGTCCGGGTTTAACTCGCAGCGCGCCGATTTCTATCGCGACCGCAAAGTTCTCGACGATGCGCGGTTCCTGACGCTGTTCCCCAGCGACAAGGCGGAATTCAACACCCAGCCGCGCCAGACGGCAGGTTACCCCGCCTTCCAGACTGCTTTCCTTCAGGCTTTTGCGGCATCGCTAGGCATTTCCTACGAGCAGTTGTCCATGGACTGGAGCCGGACAAACTACTCGTCCGCCCGGGCTGCGCTCAATGAAGTGTGGCGCGGCATCATGCGGCTCCGCTCGGTGCTGATCGCCCAGTTCGCTCAGCCGATCTATGCCGCTTGGCTGGAGGATGCCATCGACCTGGGTGTCGTCGAGCTGCCCGACGGCGCGCCCGACTTCTACGACGCCCCAGCGGCCTATCTGCGCGCGGACTGGATCGGTCCCGGGCGCGGCTTCATCGACCCGGTCAAGGAAGCCCAGGCCTCTACCCTGCGCCGCGATGGCCGAATTTCCACGCTGGCGCGTGAGGCGGCGGAACAAGGCGAGGATTGGGAAGACATTCTCGATCAACAGGCTCGCGAAAACGAGGAAATGCAGCGTTTGGGCATTGCCGATCCCGAAACCGATGTCGGCATCGTTGCGCGCAGCGATATGCCGGACGATCGCGCCGACAGCTAAAAACTGGAGCCAATAATGAGCGATTTGGATCTGGCGTTGCGGACGCCGGGCAGCGTCGTGCTGCTTGAACCCCGTCGCGCGGCGGCCCTTGCCGAGCGCGCGCTGACCTCGGTGCGGCCCAGTCACGGTGTCTTGTCACGGGCGCTTGGCGCGATTGGCCTCTCCCCACACGCAGAGCAACGTGAGGAGCGGCCCAACACCCTGGCTATGCCATCCGTGCCATGGGCCGAGGGTATCGAGTTTGCCGATGGCTATTGCATCATCAACGGCGTGGCGGTGATCGAGATCGAGGGGGTTCTGACACCAAACGGGTATTACGACTGGTGGTCGGAACGCTGGGTGGCGGGCTACCTCCAGATTGGCGCCACTGCCCGCGCGGCCCGTGCCGATGATCGGGTCAGGGCGCTCTTTGCCCGGGTCAATTCTCCGGGTGGCATGACCAGTGGTTGCTTCGACCTGGTGTCCGAGCTGGCCGCAGGCAATGCGACTAATGGTGGAAAGCCCTTCTGGGTGCATGCCTCCCTGGTCTGTTCGGCGGCCTATGCGCTTGCCTGCGCTGCCGACCGCATCCTGGCGCCTGCCGATGGCGATGTCGGTTCGATCGGCGTCTACATCATGCATGTCGACGTCAGCGAGTGGCTGGCCGAGGTCGGCATCAAGATTGAGGCGATCCAGTCGCATCCGAACAAGACCGATGGTGCCGACTGGAAACCGCTTTCCGAAGAGGCGCGGGAACACTTGCAATCGGTGGTTGGCGAGATTGCGCGGCGCTTCTCCCTGATCGTGCAGGAGGGGCGTGGATTGAGCGCAGAGCAGGTCGCAGACCTGCGTGGCCGCTGGTTCCTGGCCGAGCATGCCGATGATGCCATGTCCGGGCTCGCCCTGGGCCTGATCGATGAAATTGCCACTGAACGGCAGGCCTTCGACCTGCTGGTTGCTTCCCTTCCCGACCTGGATGAGTCCGGTGTGCCGACCGGGACGGGGTCCATAGCGGCGGACTCCGCCGCGCACACCAAAGCCAAGGAGAGCGAGATGTCGCTTGAAGACGAAGTCAAGAAGCTGCGCGCTGCCGCTGCGCGGGGTGACAAGAAGGCCATTGCCCGGCTGAACCAGATGGGTATTGCCCTGAAGCCGAAGGCGGCGGCCGATGATGACCCGGATGCGGAACAGGATCCTGATGATCCCAATGCTGAGGACAATCCGGATGACCCGGATGCGGAAGACAATCCGGACGATCCCGAGGCCGAGGCGGATGATGATCCGGACGCGGAGGATGAAGACAAGGAGCCCGAAGCCAAGGCCACTGGCGCACGGGCTGGTTCCTACCTCGTTGGTTCCAAACATGCACGGGGCCGCGAAAAGCTCGCCGGGCAACTGGCGGCCAAGGTCGGCGCCGGGAAGATGAGTTATGGCGATGCCCGGGGCCTGCTCAAGAGCGCAGCGCGCTCCTCGGCTCTTGGTGCTGCTATGTCGGGCCGGGACCACAATCCCGGCAATGACGCCCCCAACGGCAGGGTTGCCGGTCTGTCCTCGGCCGTCGATCGCTTCAACGCCAAGCGCGCCGGCAAGTAGGCGCTAAACCCGCCGGGGCGGTGTCCCGGCTTTCCCAGCAACTGCAGTGATGGAGGGCCAAATGCCGCCCCGCAGCTTTTCAATAAATTCCCCCAAGCTCCAGACGAGCTTTCTCAAGTTCGAACTCAACCCTGATTTCAATCGCGAACAGGGTGTCCTGATGGCCGGTGATGGCGCCAGCCGCGCCGTGGTCATCGGCCAGCCGCTTGGCTTGGGTGATGGCGATGATCCGGAGGCTTCGGCCGTCGCCGGCAATGTTGGCGATGGCACAATCACTCTCGCCGATCCGGCCCTGGGTGCAGGTGTCGTTCCCGGCATCTATCGCCTGGTCTGTGCAACCGAAGCGGCCAATGGCGGCACTTTCCATGTGTTCGATCCGGCCGGTGCCAATATTGGCACGGCCACTGTCGGCGTGGCCTTTGACGGGGTGATCAAATTCACCATCGCCGATGGCGCGGAAGACTTCGATATCGGTGACGCCTTCGAAGTTCTGGTGCATCCGGGCACCAAACTCAAGGAATGGGACCCGGAGGCCGTTGATGGCAGCCAGGTCTTTGACAGCTTCGCCATCATGCCGGCGACCGCTCCCGATGGAACGGACGTCTCCATCCTGACCCTGGCACGGGGTCCGGCCATCGTTGCCAGCGACGGGCTTGCCCTTCCTGACGACATCACTGCTGACCAGCGGGCCGCGCTCTACGCCGCTACCGAGGCCAAGGGCATCATCATCCGGCTGAGCTGATCGGGCTCACGCTGACCGTCAATCCCGGGCCGCGACAGCGGCCCTTTTCTTTTGAAAGGACCGAGGCATGGACCCGGAAGATTTCAACTTTCCCTATACCCATGTTGACCTGACCGAGCAGGTCAACCGTATCCCCAATTCCTATGGCCTGATCCGGGCCATGGGCCTGTTCGACAATGAGGGGACCATCTCGACCATCGTCGAAATCCGCATCGAGAATGGCGTGTTGCGCGTGCTGCCGGCCAAGGATCGCGGTGCCCCCGGTACGCCGGCGCAGCGTGAGGCGGGTAACACGATCTTTGTCGAAGTGCCGCACTTCCCGGACCTGGACCTGATC
This sequence comes from uncultured Devosia sp., assembly GCF_913055165.1. Classification (GTDB taxonomy): domain Bacteria; phylum Pseudomonadota; class Alphaproteobacteria; order Rhizobiales; family Devosiaceae; genus Devosia. The sequence goes on along the minus strand of NZ_CAJXJS010000007.1, from coordinate 51,294 downwards.
TCGCCGCAGGATATCCAGAACCTGATGATCATTGTCGGCCGCTCCAAGCGTCCCGCGACGCTCGACGACGAGATGGTCAAGCGCCTGGCCAATATCCGCAACAATCATGACATCACCCTTGAATATATGCGGATGGGGGCGCTCAAGGGCCTGATCAAGGATGGGAACGGGCAGACGATCTACAACCTCTATGAGGTCTTCAATCAGACGCCGCAGGAAGTCGATTTCCTGCTCGGAACCGATGGTACGGACGTGATCGCCAAGTGCGATCAGGTGTTCCAGAAGGTGTCGGAGAACCTGCGCGGCGAAACCATGTCTGGCGTCGAGGTGCTGGTCGACAACACCTTCTTCAATCGCCTGATCCAGCATCCCAAGGTGGAAAAATACTGGACCACCAACCAGGCCGGGATTCAGGCGATCGCGCAGATGGAGCGACAGAACCTTGGTGGGCAGTGGGGGCGCGTGTTCGACTTCCAGAACCTGCGGTTCCGCGAATATTACGGTTCGGCGCCGGTGCGCAATGTCAACAATGAAGTGGTCAATGAGCGCTTCATTGCGACCAATGAGGGCCACGCCTTCCCGACCGGTACCCGCGACACTTTCAAGACCTGGTTCGCGCCTGCCAATGACGTGCGCTTCGTCAATACGGTGGGCCAGGACATCTACATCTCGCCCGACATCCTCAAGCACGGCGCCGGGATCGAGCTCAAGTCCGAGAGCAATCCGCTCGCCATCTGCAAGCGCCCCGAAGTCCTGATCAAGGTCAAATCCTCGAACTGATCCGGGCTGTCGCAGCCTCCAGGCCCGCCCCTTGGCGGACCTGGATACGGCCACAGCACCAAAGGAGATTGCCATGACCGACACCAGTCAGCCGGCCAAGAAGCCGGCCCGATCCACCAGCAGCAAGTCCAGGGCAAAGGTCAAATCTGCGGCGCAGGTTGGGGGGCAAGAAACCGTGGTCCTGCGCCAAGATGTCGAAGGGTTGGGGGTGGCCGGCCAGCACGTTCCCATGCCACCCGCTAAGGCGCTGGAACTGCGCCAATCCGGCCAGGCGCGGCGCCTGCGCTATTCCGACCTGCAGAGCCGGGCCTAGATCATGCGTCGCGACCTCGTGCAGAAGATGCTGGGTGCCATTCAGGACCGGCTGTTCGAGGACGTTGACGTCGTTATTGATGGGGCTGCCCCGGTGACGCGGCTCAAGGCAATTTCCGGCATCGTCGTGTCGCGGGAGCGGTTTGACGAGTTCGGCGTGGCCATGCGTGCCGGCACGCATGTGACCCGCGGTTTGCTTTCGGCGCTGCCTGGCCTTGCCAAAGGTCATGTCTTGGTGACCGAGGAAGGTCAGTTCAGTGTGCTGGATTTCGAACCTGTCGACGATGGCCGGTTCGAAATCCTGATCAGTCTCACGAAGCTGTCATGAGACTGGTCGCGGCCCTTGAGGGGCGCCTCACGGATATTCTCGACGCGGAGGCAGAAGAGGGCGCGCGGGCCGTCACGCAGTCCGTGCGCAATGTTACCGGCTGGGGGCAAAACCGGCTGCGCCAACAAGTCATGGGTAGCCTGGGATCGGTTCGCCTGGCCAATGCCTGGCGCATGCAGGTCGATCCGCGGGCGCCGGTGAACTCCTATGGGGCGGCGGGCCGCATCTGGTCGAATGCGCCGCATATTGTGGATGCATTCTCGCGGGTCCAGGCCATCCGCAGCCCGAACGGCTTCTACCTTGCCATTCCATCGCCGGATGCGCCCAAATCCTTCATGGGCAAGCGCGTGTCGCCATCCAACTGGCCTGACGCGCGCTTCGGACCGCTGCGCTATGTCTATCGCAAAACCGGCGCGTCGCTGCTGGTGGTGGATGCGGTGCGGCGCAACAAGGCCGGCAAGGTGTCGCGGCGCATCAAGGACGGCGGGATTACCAAAACCGGGCGCTACGCCAAGGGCTGGTCCAGCGTGGTGATGTTTTACCTCGTGCCCATGGTTCGGATGCCCAAACACCTCGATCCGCAATCCGTCTACGACGCCATGGATTCCCGCCTGGTGGACGAAATCGTGCGCAACTGGAGGTAGTTCGATGGCCAGCAAGCGCGAAACCAATATCGCCGGTCTCTATGCTGCCCTGGCGGCAGTTCCGGGATATGCGCTCAAGCGCAATCTGCCGCTCGACGATCTCGATGAGGGATTTCAGACCCTGCAGGACGGTCCGGCGAGCGAATTGACCGACGAATTCTTCAATGGTCCGGTCTTTGAGTTCACGGCCAGGCCGGTGCTGGTGATCGTTGTGCGCCATGCCGACGAGGCGCAGCGGGACAGCCTGCTGGATGCGGCAATCGAAGCCTTTCGGGCTGCGGCGGAAGCAGCTTTGCCCTTCGGTGCCAATGTGACGGCCATACGGGTGCTGCCGCCCGAGACGGCGCCACGGGAAATCTGGGGTGCCCTGCCGCTCAAGGGTGCCGAGATGACTATTGAAATCGATTATTGGGCCGAAACCTCGGCCGGCTGACCTGATCAGGAGAGAGACATGGCCAAGCAACGCGCGGTTGGCGCGGATGTCGTCAACCTCATTGGCTTTGAAGCCACCTATGGCACCCCGCCAGACGGATCGGGCGGTGGCGTCTATTACCGCGTCCCCATGCGCCAATATGGATTGTCGCCGGAGCAGCCACCGGAAGATGACCCTACCTGGAACCTGGGTTCGCCCGATGCTGGCGATCCGGTGCAGGGGCCGGTGATCGTCAATGACGCGATGACGGTGCCGATGTGCGCGCGCAATCTGGGCGTGGTGCTGAAGACTGTGTTCGGAGCGCCCGACAGCGCAGAGACGGGCGTTGACAGCGGCGTTTTCGAGCATGAATTTGTGTCGGGGCAGGAATTGCTGAGCTTTGCCAGCCAGACCGGGCATCCGTTGCTCTCGACGCCCAAATGGAACACCGTTTATGGGACGAAGGCGGGCGGGCTTAATTTCGATCTGGCCCGTACCGGCCGCGCCCTGGCTGAGGTGCCGCTGATCGGGCAGGGCGAAACCAGCGATGTCGGTGGTGCGCGTGACGCAACGCCAATCCAGCTGGCCTATCTGCCCTTCGATAATGCCAAGGCCGCGATCACGGTGGGGGGCAGTGCCATCGGCAATGTCAGTGCGGGCCGGGCACAGTACACCAACAGCCTGGAGAGCGCGGAGAATATCCGGGCTGACGGGTTGATCGATGGCGTGGATGAAGGCGAGCGCATGTGCACCGGCACGCTGGATGTGCGCTACAGCACGTCTACCGCGCTCGAGACTTTGGCCAACGCCAAAACCCCTGCCGCTGTGGTGATCACCTATGGCCTGGCCTCACACCCTGATTTCAGCCTGGTCATCACCATGCCGCGGGTGTTTTTCTTCAAGCCGAAGCTGCCGATCAATGGCCCAGGCGGGATCAGCCAGAGCTGGCAGTGGCGCGCGGCCCGTGACCCTGACCTGGGCTACCTCATGTCTGTTGTGCTGACCAATGACGTGGACAGCTACTGATGGATATTGGTGAAACTGACCGCAAAACGCCCCGTTGGCTGGATCTGGCCGACGGGGTTTCCGTGTTTGCTCTGCCGGTGACCACGCCCATCAGCTATGCGGCCCGGTCTCGGGCGGACCATATGGTGGTGCAGGCGATCGAGGGTGGCGAAGCCGTGAGCCGCGCCGGTGGACATGTGACTGGCCTGCCTGATCTTAGCGATGAGGTCGAGCGCAATGGCGTCTGGACCTATTTCTATCTAATCGGCATAGCCGAACTGACGGTCAGCGACTGGAAGGGCGTGCAGGAGCGTGGCGCCGACATTCCTTTCGATTCGGCCAAGCTGGCGGCCGTGATCGCCGACCCTGTGGTCAGTAACGCCTTTAGTCAGAAACAGCTCCAGCGCCACAACCGGATCGCCCGCGAGGGAAACTGATTGCGCTCCTTGCCGCCTGGCATTGGGGGCGCGGCAAGGGGCGCAAATATTGTGAAGGCTGCAAGGTAACGGGCGCTGCATGCGCGACCACGCAGCCGGGAGACTGCCCCTATCATGCCCATGCCCCGAAGTCGGATGAGGGGCGCATGGCCTGGGGGTTGTTCATGGATGACGCGCACCGCTTGCGGCTTTCCCCCGGGGGCGCAGTGCTTGGTGTCGACATGGATCGCGCCCTGCGCCGGCTGATGCTGGCCGGGGTTGATGGCGACGAGGCGGAAACACTGTTGGCCGGCTGCGAGCGTGGTCTCGTCAAGGCACTGAGCGAAAAGGATGACGATGGTGAACCGGAATAAGGAAGTGGGTGTCCGCGTCTCGCTAAAGGGCGGTGCGGATACGCTCCGGCGCTTTCATGAACTGGGTCTGGAAGGGCACCGCGCCCTGGCCCAGATCGAAGCCCAGGGCCGGGAAGCCAATGCCGTGCTCAAGCAGATCAATGCGAGCGCGCAGGTGAGCCGGGAGGTCTTTGGTGGATTGCAGCGGCTGCGCGGCGGTGTGGCCGGACTGGTCACTGGCCTTGTGGCCAATGCCACCGTGCAGCAGGTGCGTGACGTGGCGCGCGGCGTGGCGGAAGTCGGTGATGCCGCCAAGCGGGCAGGCCTCGACATCAGGGCTTTCCAGGAGCTGAAGTATGTTGCCGAGCAGAACCGCATCGGCGTTGACCAGCTGGTGGACGGCATAAAGGAACTGAACCTGCGGGCTGATGAATTCATCACCACAGGGGGCGGCTCAGCTGCCGAGGCGTTTGAGAGGCTGGGCTACAATGCCGAGCGGCTGCGCGAAAAGCTCAAGGATCCTTCGGCGCTGTTCAGCGAAATCATCGGCAAGCTGCAATCGCTCGACCGTGCGGCGCAAATCCGCGTCATGGACGAGATATTCGGTGGTTCGGCCGGCGAGCTGTTTGTGCAGCTGATCGAGCAGGGTGAGCAGGGTATCCGCGATACGATCACAGCAGCGACCGAGCTGGGTGCGGTGCTGGACGAAGACCTGGTCAAGAAGGCCGATGATCTGGACCGGAAGTTTTCCGAGATTGCCACCACGGTGGACCAGGGGCTGAAGCGGGTGATTGTTGAGGCGGCGCACCTTCTGGGCGTTTTTCTGGACCAGTTCAACTCGATCGAAAACCGCACTCAGATCAATCCTCTGCAGAACCAATTGGCCCATCTCTACAATCGACGGGCGGGTGTTAGGGACTCCATCGCCACGCTGGAAGACGACATCGCAAAAATGGGCGAATTCAATCCGCTCAAGATGCTGAGACAAGGAGAGCTGGCGGAGCTTCGGCAGGAGTTTGAGGACCTAACGACGGAAGCGGATCGCCTGTTGTCCCGTATAACGGAGCTCCAGGGTCGTGGCTCCACTCCGCCGGTTGTGCCAAAGATTGACCTGCCTGGGAGCCTGCCAAGCTGGGAGGACTTCAGCTCCACATTCAAGTCACCAACGTCTGGCGCCGGATCCAGTCGCAGTAGCACCACCACCGATGCCGATCGGCAAAGGGAGAAAATTCGCGGCGTGGTGCAGGCTTTGCAGGATGAGCTTGCCGCGCTGAACATGACCGCCGTCGAGCGGGAGGTAATGAACCAGCTGCGCCGCGCCGGTGTGGAGGCGGCGTCCAGAGAAGGGCAGACAATCCGTGGCCTGGTCGAGCAGCTGGACAAGGAGCGGGATTCGATCGAGCTGGTCGAGAGTGCGATGGAAAGCCTTGGCGGAACGGCCAAGGACGTGCTGGGCAGCATCGTTTCGGGTTTTCGTGAAGGCAAGGAAGCTGGCGAGGTGCTGGCCGATGTCACTGACCGGCTTATCAACAAGTTGCTGACAGGTGGCATCGATATGGGGGTCAATGCCCTGACGGGCTGGCTGTCGAGCGCGTTCCGACCGGCAACGGCAGGGTTTGTCCCCGGCCTCACCGGCCCGTCACTCTTTGGCCAGGCGCATTCCGGTTGGCTGGTCGGCCGGGGCAGTGCGCCACAATCGCGGCATCTGGCGACCCTGCCGCGCATGCATAATGGCGGCCTCAGCCGGGAAGAGGCGTTGATCGTCGCCCGCCGGGACGAAGGCGTGTTCACGCCACGCCAGATGGACAATGCCGACAGCCTTGTGCAGGCCCTGGTGCGCAATGCACAGCAGGCGCGGCAGCAGGCTGGCCCCCTGCATGTCGAGATTGTTAACCCGGCAGGCGACAAGCGGGTGGAAAGCGCGGAAATGCGGCAGGGCAGAGATGGCATTCCAATTGCCCGGGTCGTTCTGGCGGAGGTCAAGAACGGTTATGCCCGAGGCGAAATGGACGGGTTGATGCGCGAGCTTTATGGCATCAACAGAAAGGGTCGATAGTGAGTGTGACCGATTATCCCAGCAAACCGGGGGACCGCTGGAGCTTTGCCAACACAACCAGCGGCGCCCTGCAGGTCACCGTCACAGCGGGCGACGGCACTATCGTTGCTGCCAAGCTTCATCCTGGTGCCGAGATTGAGCTGGTCACTGGTGAAGCGGGGGCAATCGGGGTGAAAATCGAAAATGTGGATACTCCGGCGCGGCCCGCATTGGTGAGATCGGATGCCTGAAGCCTGGCCGGCCGACGTGCCACACACCCCTATTGCTGGCAGCTTTCAGGGCACGCCGTTTCGCGCGGCGGATGCAACTGAGTTCGAGGATGGACCTGCGCGGGCGCGGCGGCGATCCACCCTGCGGATCGCGACGCTGCGCTTTGCCATCCGCATGTCAAACGCCCAGTTCGATGCCTTTCACCTCTGGGTCAACGAGGTGCTGATCGATGGCACCTTGCCCTTTTACATGCCGGTGTGGCGTGGGGGCGGATTTGTCACCAAGCTCTGCCGCTTCACGCGCGGCGAACCCTTTTCCGACGATCCGGGCCAGGGGTTGCGGCACCGGGTATCGGTTTCGCTCGATGTCGAGGATTATTGATGACGGATTGGTCTCAGGCTCTTGAAGAAGCCTATGCATCGGCGCCGGCAGATGAATTCGTGGTGTCCACATTGGAACTCATTCACCCCGCATTCGTGGATGAGAGCGACAATGCGGACAGTGTGCGCATCGTCCTGGACGAGCGCGACTGGGACCTGACACTTGAAGCGGATGCGCCACTCTTTGGTGGAGAGACCAAGACCTTTCAGGCCCTGGCCATGGACGTAACCTTGCCCGAGCAGGTTGACGGGCAGATGGGCAGCATCAAGCTGGCGCTCGACAATGTGCCGCGCACGGTGTGGCCGAAGCTGCAAGCGGCTGCAAAGGTGCGCGCATCGGCCAGGCTGGTCTATCGGGAGTGGGTGGCGGTGCGCGATGCCGAGAGTGGCGCCTATGTCGCCAGCACTGCGCCGGACCTGATTATCGGCGACCTGACCATGCGGGTGGTTTCCGCCTCGGTCCTGCGGATCGAGGGGACGGCAACCTTTGTCGACCTGCTCAACAAGGGGTTTCCCCGGCGCACGTTCAGCCGGGAGGATTTCCCTGGCTTGTTCGGAGCGGATTGATGGATCGGGTGGCGATCATCAATGGCCTGATCGGCCGGCCATATGATCTGGGTGGGCGGGCGCCGGGCAGTATTAACTGCTATGGCTGCGCACGGATCCTGCAGCGCGAGATTTTCGGGCGTGACATGCCGGACTTTGCCATGCCGGGAACGGCCGGGCGGCAGGGGATCGCGGCGGCCATCGCCGTGCACCCAGAGCGCGGCCGCTGGCAGGAAATCGGTGCGCCTGAGGATGGCGCATTGGTGACCATGGCGCGCAATGATTGCGGCTATCATATTGGCACCTGGCTGGCTGAGGATGGCGGCATCATCGTGCATGCCCTGGAGGTGGTGGGCGTCGTTGCCGACACAACCAGCTCGCTTCAGGCGGTCGGCTGGCGCCGCTTTCGCTTTCATAGACCCCTCTAATCCGAGAGCATTTGATGATCTTTCCTGACCCTGCCCCGTCAAAGGGCGGGATGGTTCAACTCGTCACCGGTCCTTTCGGGGCGCCAGAGCGCAGCATTGCGCTCGACCGTCCCATGGCGATTGCCGAGGTGATTTCGGCCTATGCCCTGCGCTTCCGCCTGCCCACGATCGCCGTCATGCAGGGTGAGCCGGTCTTGCGCGGGCTATGGGCGGTGCGGATGGTGCGACCCGGCGAGGTGCTGAGCTTTGTGGCCGTTCCTCGGGGCGGCGGCGAGGCAGGTGGTACCGGCAAACAGATCGCCGGCATGATTGCGGCCCTGGCGCTGTCGGTGGCGGCGCCAATGATCGGGGGATTGCTCTTCGGCGCAGGTACGCTTGGCGCCAGTCTGGCCTCTGCGGCCATTCTGGTGGGTGGCGGTCTGTTGCTCAACGCCATTTTCCCGCCCCCTCAGGCGGCGCCGGCGGCGACGGCCGAAAGGGTCTATTCGGTCAGCGCGGCCAATAACCAAGCGACGCCGCTCGAACCGCTGCTCAACCTTTACGGGCGCTTGCGCTTTGCGCCGCGTCACGCCAGCCGGCCCTATGCCGAATATCGGGGCAATGATCAGTATCTCTATCAGTTGTTCCTGGTGACGACCGGCAAGGCCGATATCCCCAAAATTGAGATCGGCGATACCGAGGCCTGGAACAGTATAGACGGCTATTCGAGCAGCTTTTCGGATCTGGAATTTGAGATTGTCCAGCCGGGGCAGGACGTGACCCTGTTCCCGGCCAATGTTGTGACTTCGTCGGAAGTCAGTGGGCAACCGGTGCCTGATCCGCCTTCGGTGCTTGGGCCATTCGTGGTCAACGCCGCTGGCACGACAGTGGATCGTCTGGCGGTGGACTTCGCCTTTCCGGGCGGTCTCTACACAGCCAATAACAAGGGTGTGGCTGCAAACTCGATCGCGCTGCGGGCGCAATATCAGGCGATCGACGCCAGCGGTGATCCGATTGGTGGCTGGAGCGATCTCTTTGCCGAGACGGTTTCGGCGGCCACCCGCACGCCTCAGCGCATGAGCCGAGAGGCCAACGTGGCTCCCGGGCGCTATCAGGTACAGTTCCTGGCTGATGAAGCCTTTGACGCTGACGATGGCGCATCTGTCAATGCGGTGGTCTGGGCTGGGTTGCGGGGGTATCTCACCGATTTTGTGACCCCGCCCAATGCCACTTTGCTGGCCATGAAGATCCGGGCCAGCGAGCAATTGAGCCAGACGGCCGCCAATCAGGTAAGGGTCACGGCCGAGCGCTATCTGCCGGTCTGGACCGGGGCGGCATGGGAGGAGCAAAAGACGCGGTCCATCGCCTGGGCGGCAGCGGATTTGCTGATGAACTCCGACTATTCGCTGGGCCTTTCGAGCAACACGTTCAGCCTGGACGAGTTGCTGGCGCTTGACGCCACCTGGGCGGCGCGGGGTGATACGTTCAACGCCCTGTTTGACCGAAGCTGGACTGTGCAGGATGCCCTGCGCGCCATTCTTCGGGCCGGGCGGGCTCAGGCCGTTCGCCAGGGCGGCCGGATCGGCTTTGTCCGGCTAGAACCCAAAACCGTCAAGCGCGCGGTGTTTTCGCCCCGCAATGTCGTGCGGGGGAGCTTCCGCCACCAGCTGGTGCTGTTCGATGAAGAAAAGCCTGACCACGTCATCGGCTCCTATGTCGACGAGACAACCTGGCAGACACAGGAAGTAGTGGGATCACTGGCTTCGATCGGTGCCGATGCACCGCAGAAAGTGGAGTGGTTCGGCATCACTGATCACGACCAGGCCTGGCGGGAGACGGTCACCGAGGCGGCCGTCAATGCCTATCAACGAGAATTTGTGAGCTTCACGGCCGAATGGGAAGGCAAGCTGCTGACGCGCGGTGACCCTATCCTGGTCCAGCATCCGTTTCTGGAAGGCGTGGAGCCGGCCGCCTTGGCGGCGCGGAACGGGGATGAACTGATCCTTGATCGAGAACCGGCGAACGCTATCACTGGCGATGCCTATGTGGTCCTGCGCGGGCGCGATGGCCGGGAGTGGGGGCCGTGCCTGGTGGCCAGCATGACCGGCGACGTCATCTCGCTTGATGCGGCGGACCGGGCCGTGGTCGAGGCGGGCATGGGCGATCTGGATGACGTCTTGCCTGGTGATCGCGATGAGCGCGCGCATGTGCTGATTTGCGACGGCGAGATGCGGCCTTTCAATGGGCTGGTGGTTTCGGCTTCGCCCAGCAGCAATGGGCGAGTTGAGGTGACGGCGGTGGTCGATGCGCCAGAGGTGTATCTGGCCGATGCCACCGAAACCATGCCTTCGCCCTGGACACCGCCGGTTCTGCCACCGCAGAACCCGGCGCGGCCTTTATTGCTCGGACTTTATGCGCAGCTCAAGGCTGGCATCGCCCAGCTCGAACTTGATGCGGTATGGCAGCCAACGCCTGGGGCGATCGGCGGGTATGTTGCAGAAGTCAGCTACGACGATGATGCTATACCGGATGCGCAGAAGTCCTGGACTCCCATCTACCAGGGCATGGCCAACCGGTTCACCGTGCCGGTATTGCCACAGGCGCTGACGCTTCGGGTCGCGCCGGTCGGCGTCCTGCAAGGGGCGTGGACGAAACGTGTGTTCACCTTGGGCGAAGTGCCGACGATCCTTATCCCAGGAGAGTATCTCGATATTGACGACCTCATCGAAGATGCTGTGGGTGATCTTACTGGTAGCTTGGAATGGGTCGGACGGGGCGTTCGGGATGCCATTAATAATTTTGAGCGCTTAGGCTCGCTCCTCGCTGAGCAGGACCTGGCCAACTTCAATGACCGCCAGGTGCTGCAAAGGACACTTGGCAAGAAAGTCGGCGACCTTGAAGCCAGCTTCACCGAGATCATCGAAGTGGCGCTGGGGCCGGGCGGGGCAATCGCGCAATCGCTGGAAGCCCTCTATGCGGCGATGGGCGGCAGCACGTCTGAGGTCAATGTTCGCTGGGAGGCTGTAGCGGCCCCATCTGGTTATTCCGCTCGATATGGTCTGACAGCGGCTGTCAATGACGTGAGTTACCGTTCATCGTCGTTCCTTGTCGATGTTCCTCCCAACCCGGAAGATCCAACCCGAGTTGTCTTGGCAGCCGATCAAACGGTGGTGTCGAACGCGGATGGCACTGAAACCTATGCTCTGTTCGATGAGAATGGCTTGATGACGCGGGACATCACGGCTGCACTGATCAAGAGCGCTGACGAAGCCAGTTACTGGAACCTGACCACTGGCGCATTCCGGATATCGACCTGATGGCAATCGTGTTCATGACGGACCCGACCACGGGAAGGTGCGCGCTCTATGACGAGAATGGCTCTACCGGGGATTTCAACGATCCCAACTCGGCGCGAAACGCCCCTCTCAACAGCCCAGCGTCACATCTCGACAAGGTCTATTTCCACTCGGACTTCGACTATATGGAGGTTAGTCACGGCCCCACTGCGGTGACTGTCAACCACGCGGCCCTGTCGATTGGTGCGGCACCGCCAGGGCAGATTTTCCCGTTTGGCTATACCACGGCCGCCGCCGATCATCTGCTGCTGACCCACTCTCTCGGCTATCCGCCTCTGGCCTTGGTGATCTATGACGGGAATGTCTGCTGGCCCGGAATGCCGGTGCAGGCGGACGCTGGTGGTGGTGCCCGGTTTGTGACGGCCTATGTCACCAATACCGAACTGCGGCTCTATGAATTCGCTTCGGTCGGCAGTGGCGGCCTGCCGGCTGTCAGCCGGGAATATACCGTTCTGGTCTTCAGGGCTCCGCCAGCACCGTCGGGCGATGTCCTGCTCGATTTCGATCCTGCCACCGGGGTGGTGCAGATGGGGCTGGGGAAGTTCGACAGCTCCCGACGCTACCTGCAGGTGGTGCCTGGCGGCTCGCCCTTCGGCCTATCGCTCGGGCGAACCATTGACCTCAACAACGGGGCTCCACGCGCCGTCCGGCCTGATGGCACAAGCTATGATCCTGTGCCGAGCGGCCTGCAGCTCGGACTGGGTCGCGGCGCCATGGGGATCGCTGACTATGGTTATGTCTATGGGGCATCCATGGCTTATGGCGGCTCCTTCACGGGCTCGGGCAGTGTTCAGGTGCAGGCGCCATGAGTGACGGGTTCTCGATTGTTGATGGCCAGATCGTCATCGAAAAAGACGGGCGCATCGTCTCGACCACCGATGGCACCTTGGTTAACTTACTGCCTGAAGCCTACGATTTCGAAAGCACCATCAACGTGGTGTTTCCCGATTTCACCAAGGACTATGCCTACAACTGGCAGTGGGCCAATGACTACAATGTCGGTCTGGTCGCCCAGGATAATGCCTGCGCCACGGCCATCAGCGTTCCGGCACAGGAATGGTCGTCGGAAACCGATCTGGCCGACGCCCCGACTGGCGCCGATATTTTTGTCGGGCGGGTCCGGATCAATCGAACCGTTGCACCGTCCCACACCTGGGGCAGCAATGCGATCGAACTGGTTCAGCCCAGCAATGTCTGGATTCCATTCTCCGGCTCTCTGCTTATGGAGGCAGAAGTCGGTATGGCAAGGGCGTTTTCCCTCTATTTGAGCGGGGGAAAGCTGAAACTGCACCGGCAGCAATCGGTCAGTGTTCCGCCTGGTGGCTGGGGCAGCTATGGCGGGGCAGGCTTCAACTGGACAGCGCCGGCAGACAGCAATGGCGGCGAGTGGGTCTATGGCACCTCACCAGGCATCCCTGTTGTCGAGATCGAAACCAAGAACAGCCCCGGCACCATTGAAGACGCGGACATGTTTGCGCCGCTCTACAAAACCACACATCGGCGCGGCGGCTCCGATGCATGCTCGACAAGCCTGAGCACCAATTTTTCGTCCACCTACCAGGTTGAAGTCGTCGGCAAGTTCGGCCGTCGCTCCTGATCTCAGAGGCATCAATGGCAGAGACCATCTATTCGGTCGGAACCGTAACGGTTTCGAACGGCGGCACAACTGTGACCGGCGTAGGCACGTCCTGGCAGGGCAAGATTTTCGAGGGCGACCTGTTCACCGACCCGGCGCAGGGCATCTTTGCGCGTGTCACAGCCGATGCGACCAGCAACACGTCGATCAGCATCAATGCCTGGCCTGGCACCGCGCTTTCTGGCGATGCCTATGAAATCCTGCTTACTCCCGACAGCGTGCGCGCCTCGGAACGCACCAGACAACTGCTCGAACAGTTGAGCGTCGTCCAGGCTAATGGTCGCGGCCTGTTCTTCAACTTCAGCGACAGCGTGACCGATGCCGATCCCGGCTCTGGCTATATCCGCCTCAACAATGCTGATCCGACACTTGCCACGGCTGCCTATATCGACGTGCTCGACGCCAATGGCGGGGCTGTATCAGGTGAAATCGACACCTGGGATGACAGCACGTCGCTGGGTAAGGGCAATCTCTGGGTGCGCGGCATTGCCGATCCTTCGGCCTTCCACGCCTACGAGTTGACCGGTTCGGTTGTGGACGGCACTGGCTACCGAAAGCTGACCCTGACCTATATCGGCGGCTCTGGCAGCTTTGCGGCCGATGACGAGCTTATGGTGGCGTTTGCCCGCACTGGCGATACCGGCGAAGGCTATGTCACCGATGCCACCGTGGCCGACCCTTCCGAATTGACCGCGCTTGAGGGTGAGGCGGCGGGGTATCTGGTATTCGTCACCGACCTGCAGACCGACTTCGGCGCCTATTCTGGCCGGTCTGGTGTCGTGCGGCTCATTGCGGGCCCCGATTGGGAGCTAGTGGCGGTCTACACCGGGCCGCAGGGTGTCCAAGGCATTCAGGGTATCCAAGGCATTCAAGGTGGGCGCGGCATTAACTGGCAGGGCGACTACAACGGCGCCACTGCCTATGTCGAAGACGATGGCGTGCTCTACAACGGTTCGTCATGGCGCGCTCTAGGAGACACCACCGGCAACGCCCCGCCGACCCTGCCAACCACAAGCAATGCCTATTGGCAGCTACTGGCACGGCAGGGCATCGATGGTGCGGGTACGGTCAACAGTGTGGCGGCTGGCACTGGCATTGCCGTCGATAACACCGATCCGACGGCGCCTGTGGTTTCGGCCCCTCACGCCGTTAGGTTCAACGAAGCCCAGGCATTGACCGCCGCCCAGAAGGGTCAGGCTCGGGCGAACATCGGGGCGGACGTTCTGGCCGGTCTCCGCAACAAACTGATTAATGGCGCATGGTCGGTTGCCCAGCGGGCAAATTCGGGCAACATTGCCGCCGGTGCCACGGGATGGGTTGGGGATCGATGGCAGGTCTACAATGGGACCAATCAGCCGCTTACTTGGTCTATCATCTCGGTTCTGGCGTATAACTATGCGATCCCGCCTTACGTCGAGAATTTCCTGAATATCAACTTCGCCGTCGGTCCAACAACTGGCACTGTCGAATTGTTCCAGCGTATCGAGAGCGTAAAGACCCTCTCCAAAGGGGATGTCTCAGCCCGCATCTATGCGTCCGGTCCCGCAGCCTTTGATGCCTATTTTCTCTTGCAGCAAAGGTTTGGGTCAGGCGGTTCGGCTTCGGTGGTTGTTAACGGTGTCACGACTTCTGTGAACGGCGTCTCCAACTTCGTTGAGAAGAAAGACGTGCTCACACTTGCACATACAGGCGGAAAAACCTTTGGTGTGGGGCACGACCTGACCTTTGACTTTGTGTTCACACCTAGGACTGCCGGAAACTACGGCTTTACGGCCGCCTCTTTGGTTGAAGGCGATGCGAGTGCTGAGGCCGATCCGTTCTCGCCGCGTCATGTCCAGCAGGAAGAAGATATTTGCTGCCGGTACTATGAGAAGGGAAATGGTGCGGGGAACGCTGGCGTCTATCACTTCCATCCATACAGGGTGCGTAAGCGCGTTGTCCCTTCCATTTCTTGGACGCCGGGGGGAGGCTCAAACACCGACTTAGGGACCTACGACAATGGCTTCTATGTAAATCCGACAGCATCAACTGGCTACTCGTACGTCGCAGACGCGGAGCTTTAATCATGGACATTCACGGCTACACTGAACGCGGCTCTATCTCGGCCACCATCGACGGCATCCTCATGACCGTCCCCGACGATCCCACCAACCGCCATCGCCAGATGATCGCCGAGTGGGAGGCCGAGGGGAACGCGATACCGGCCTATGAGCCGCCTCCAGTCAGCCCTGCAGTAGTGAAGGCAGAGTGCCGACGGCGCATCCTGCTCATCATGAGCGAGGACCAGCAGCGGAACACACTCGCCGCTGGACAGGCCGCTACCATGCAATATGGTTCGGACCCAGCTAACTGGCCCGCTCCGCTACAGGCCCGCCAGGCGGCCGCGATGGCGGCCTGGGCCGAGATCGAGCGGCTGCGGGCACGCTCTAATGCGATCGAGGTGATGGAGCCGATACCACCGGACATCACCTCTGACGCCCTTTGGGCGGCTGAATAGCACAATCCAAGGCGGTCCCTCTGGACCGCCTCATTCTTTTCAAACACCAGGAGACGTCCAATGGCCAATCGCAAGGTCACGACGCTTATTGTCGTTCATGTCACCGCCACCCCGCCATCGCGCGACATCGGCGTCGCAGAGGTGCGGGCGATGCACAAGGCGCAGGGGTGGAGTGATATTGGCTATGGCGGCCTGTTGCGCCGCGACGGGCGCCGGGAGATCGGCCGTGGGCTCGATGCCGTTGGCGCGCATGTGGCCGGCTTCAATTCCATCTCTCTTGGTATCGCTCTGGTCGGGGGAATCAACGCCGCCGGCAAGCCGGAGCACAATGCAACCGAGCCCCAGCTCGTGGCGCTGGAAGCGTGGTTGCAGGAACTGGTGGTCCAGTACCCCCAGGCGAAAATCTGCGGCCATCGCGACCTGTCGCCAGATCGCGATGGTGATGGCGTGATCGAGCCGGGCGAATGGATGAAGGCCTGCCCGTGCTTTGATGTCATCCCCTGGGCTGTCAGCAAGGGCCTGCCGGGCGCTGACATCAAGGGCAATTGGGGCGAGATCATCGCTATTCCGGCCGACACTGGTGGCACCGTCAAGGTGGCGGGGCCGGATGCTCGGCTGGTCTACCTGCAGAAGCTGCTGGCCCGCACCGGCCTGCAGTTCGGGCCGATCGACGGCATTGTCGGCGAGCGGACGGCCTCAGCGCTGCGGCTCTATCAGGAATTCAACGGCCTGCCGCAGTCCGGCGCGTTTGACGAAGCTACGGTCAAGCTGCTGCGCGGCACGTTTGAAGCGAAGGCGGCGGCGTGATGCTGAACCTAACGGGCATTGGGCTTGTCGCTGCCGCCCTGGCGGGCTCGCTGGTGGCCGGCAGCGCCGCCTGGTTTGGACGTGGTCTGGTCGCCGATCACATTCAGATCCCGGCCATCATCGAAGAACAGGACCGGCTTTGCGAAGCCGCGACCGAAAAGGCGGCGGCAGACGCTGTCGCCGCCGAGCAGCTACGGCAATTCAAGATCGCGGAGCGCGTCACGCAGCGCTTCATAGATGAAAGCCAGACGGCGGCCGACGACGCCCAGGCGCTGCGCGATGCCCTCGAACTGGAGATTGATGCCTATGAACAGCGCCTCGATGCGGCGGGCGAGAGTGTTTGCGCTCTCGATGCTGCTGCCCTTGACCTTATTGGGGTGCACACCCAGCCGGATCGCCCAGGCGGCCGCTGAAACCGGCAAGGTGCGGGCAGGAATTCTCCTGCCCGTACTACCCGGCGACTGCCGCCGACAGATCGACCACGCGCCGGCGCCGCTGGGGGCCAATGCGGTGGCGGTGCTGGCCCGTGAACGTGCCCAGCTCGACCAGGCCAACGGCGTCATCCGCCGTTGCGCCAACCACTACGACAACGTGAAGGCCGAACTGGAGGGCGCGGACTAATGGACTTCAACTTCAACTGGCTGTTTTCGCCAGTGGCGAAGCTGGCCGTGGCCGGCGCGCTCGGCGGCCTGGTGCGCTGGCTCACCCTCAAACAGCCGCCGATCGACGGGCTGATCAGCATTGCGGTGGGCGCCATCTGCGCCGCCTATATCGGCCCTGCTTTCCAGCCTGTGCTGCAGCCGGTCATCAGCTTCACCGGTGTTGAACCGGACGCCGCGCAAGGTCTGGGCGGCTTCATTGTCGGCATCGGCGGCATTCTGGTTTCCGGCTTCTTCATTGACGTTTGGCAGATGCGCCGGAAGCTGCTCAAGCAGGAAGGGCAGGGCGATGGACAAATCTGACCTGACGGCACGGCGCGAGTCATTTCGCGTCATCAACGGTGAGGCGCGCCGTCGCGCCGGCGCCGTCGCGAGGGTCACCGCCATAGTGGTGATCTCTGTGCTTGCCACGCTCGTGTTCAGCGGCCACCGGATCAAATCCGACTGCTTCCGCGCAATCATCTGCATAGAGCAATCGCTGCGCTGACGCAGCTGCCCGGCCACCCCAAAACCGAGCGCCGCGAGGCGCTTTTTTCATGTCCTCAACCGCAGCATTCAGGAGTGCCAGATGGCAACTGATATCATCCCCGTCGGCAAAGCCGTCACGTCGTCAGACCCCTTTACCCTTGAGGAAGGGGGGCGGGCCACGGTGGGAATTAAGCAGGCGTCATTCGATGCGTCCGTCGATATCGAAATAGACGGCGGTGGCGGTGTCTATGTTGTTCTCGACACCCTTCGCCTGCCCAAAAGGCCCGCGCGCGGAATTGAGGGGCCGGGCACGTTCCGGCTGACGCGGCGGACGGGCAGCTGCATCGCTTTTCGCGCCTGACTGGTCATTGGGGGTTTTGCCATGACCAATGCTTTAGCTTTCGACCTGGCCGTGCAGGCCGGGGATGATTTCGATTTCAACGTGACATGGACGCCGGATGGCGCGGCTCCCGACCTGGTCGGTGCCTCTGCCGCCATGCGGATTGCCTGGCCAAAGGGGATCACGCGGGAGGACGGGCCAATCGATGCGGGCATGGTGGAAGTGACCAGTGCTGACGGCATCACATTTGACACTGAAGCTGGTGTCATCGCGGTGCATCTTTCCGCGGCCGTGACGGCTGGCATCCCTTCCACCTACGCGACCTATCAGTTGCGCGTCGAGACTGCTGACACAGTTGTCACCACGATCGCGGCCGGTCTCTTCACCGCATTGAGGAGCTTGTTCAATGACTGAGTTGCTTAGCCGAGCGGCAGGCCGACGACTGGTCACCAGTGTGACCTACCCGGTGGTCTCAGTCGCCAGCCTTGCTAACCCATCAACGGGCGGGGGTTGGACGCCGCTCGCCTTGGGTGACAAACTGCTGGAGTGGTGGACCGCCGATTTACTGTCGTCGCTCACCATCGTTGGCGGTTATGTTTCTGCTTGGCGTGGGATGAAGAATGGCTATGAGCTAACCCAGGCGAGCAGTCCTTCAAGGCCAGCCTACTCTGCCACTGGCTTCGGGGGCCGCCCTTGTCTAACAGCAGACGGCATAGACGACTTTCTCAGCGCGGAAAGCACATTCAATCTGCCTATCGGGAATGACGCGGTAGACTTCTTCGGCATCATCCAGCAAGACGCCCTCCCTGCGGACACTACCGCCCGCCATCTGATGGGATATGGCGGAGCTCTTTCAACAGATCGACGCCTTGTGCTGCGCCTAGTGGATACTGGAGTCAATCGCGCGCGTGTCGCGGTTGGCACCGGGTCTGGCACGGGAGGGGTAACAGGCACAACTGTTGACTTCTCCAGTCGTCACTTAGTTCGGGGGTTGATGGGCAATAGCAACGTCCGGATGGACGTAGATGGCCAGGTGAGTGGCACTAGTGGCCCAATTGCTACCACGGCCTCTGTGCGCACTCGGTTCTTTTCTAGCACTGGTGATAGCCCGGCCAATTTCTGGAAAGGCGCGGCAAGAGACATGTTGTTCACCGCGCCAACACTCACTGCCCAAGAAGTTGCAGCACTTGAGGCGTGGGGCCTCGAAAGGAGAATGCTCTGATGACCGACCGCTACTGCATATTCGTCATCCCAGCGGCGCATAGAGCAGCCGCAAACCTGCTCATGGCTCTCGTCAATGGTGACGACCCTGCGCTATCGAATAGCTTTAGCCGGGGCGCGAATGCCGATGGCAGCTTCAACAGCGAAGCCAACCTCTATGAGATGGCGACCCACTTCTTTGGCGGAATGCCCATCACAGAAGAGTGGGAAAGCGAGGTGTCCAATCTCGCCGCCACTCACCCGACGCCCTCGGGCGGCTGGCCCTGGAATGGTATCACCGAGCAGGATGCCATCGACGCAGCGGGGGAGATTTACCTGCAAGTGTCGATCACCCAGAATGGCACGCCCCCAGACCCTTGGCTGACGCAGAGCAATGCCATGAGCAACCTCGGGCTGGTGCCGATCAACCCGCCTGACTGACCCTGCCACCCTAACACCATCTGTGCGTCAGGCATCCTGACGCACATTGCTTTTGGAGCCTACAGCTCGGCCGAGAACTGGAAGGCGTTGAAGCGGTCGGCCACCAGGCGCCCGGCATTCTTGGAATGCACATAGGTCTCGATGAACACCGATGAGCTTTTCCAGCCGCCAGCATCCATGGCGGTGCGCACGTCCATGCCGAAGCCGATGGCATTGGTGGCAAAGCTGTGGCGCCCGCAGGCATGGCTGGACTTGTACGGCAGATCGGCGCGGCGGCAGACAGCGGCGATGCGGTCATTGACGCCGTAGCGCGAGGCATAGCGGAACACCGGCTCGCCGGGCTGGGCGGTCTCCTTGAGGTCGTGCAGCCGGGCGACCAGCTCGTCGGTCAAATGCCGCACCGAGTTGGTGTCGGTCTTGGTCCTGAGCAGCACTGCCTTGCGGGCGATCAGGTCGACCTCGGACCATTCGAGCCGGATGGCTTCGGAGATTCGGGCGCCGGTGTGCGACATGAATACGACCAGGGCAGCAAGATGGGGCAGCCCGTCGCGTTCGCACTGGCGACAGAACACATGCAGCCAGGCCTGGCTGGCCGGGTTCTTGCGCCGACGCCGCTCTTCCTTGAAGCGGCGCAGGCGAATGAGCGGGCACCAGCCGCGCTCATAGGCGTGGATCATTACAGCGCGGGCCGGGGTAATGCCCTGTCGGTTGCGGGTGGCGCCGGACTGGGTCGGGAACAGCGCCTTGACCATCTCGTAGATGGCGAAGGGTGTGACGTCGGCGACGGGTGTGTCGCCCATCTGCTCGATGATTTTGGGCAGGTAACGCTGCTCGCCGCCATTGCTCAGATAGCTACGGGCGGCATCGGCAAAAGTCTGCCCATTGCGGGCGGGCACAGAAAATGAAATGACGGCATCAGCCATCGCGAACCTCATGCGTTCGGGTTGGTCAGGATGGCCGGCGGTGTTGCAACCACCCCGGCCATTCGCTGTTTTAGGGCAGGTGCCACCGGCTCCAAAATACCGATGTCCGACAGGATTAACGGAACTTGGTCCTTACGTGGTGCTTGACGCGAACCCATGACTCGACGTTCTGCTTACGTTCATGGCCTCAATCGAAACCCTTGGCGACCTCATAGACGACGGCTACCGCGTTTCTGTCCATTGTCACGCGCCACTCTGCTGGCACTGGGCGCCGCTTGATCTGGTTGTCCTCGCTGAGCGGTTCGGGCGGGACTTCGTGGCAGTAGGTAATCCCAATCCGTTGGCTGCAAAGCTGCGTTGCTCGAAATGTCAGAGCAAGAAAGTCGGCATCATCCTGCTGCCGGTGACCGGCTACACCAATGGTCCACCTGCTGCCGATCTGCCATATGGCGGGCCTCCTTCCGATCGTCCGCAGGTGAAGACCAGGCGCTCCAGGCGAAGGGTCAGGCTATAGCGAATTGATCAGCGGCTGCTTGGTATCGGTGCCGTCATAGCGGGAATTGTTCACGGCCCGGCCGACACGGAAGACTTCCAGTTCGCTATCAATCTGCGCATCGAGCAACAGGGCCTTGGCGCCTTTCCCTTGCAGTTCGGTATTGAGCCAGGTGCGGTAGGCTTCCGGCGCCAGAATGATCGGCATGCGATCGTGGATTTCGGCAATCTCTGGCACGGCCGGCGCCGTAATGATGGTGCAGCTGGTGACCCCAAGATTGTCGTTGTGCGCCCAGATGCCGGCGAAACTGAAGGGGGCGCCACCCGGCAGCTGCAGCAGCCACGGATCCTTGCCGCCGTCTTCCGCCTTGGTCCATTCGAAATAGCCATCGGCCGGAATCAGGCAGCGTCGCGCCTTGAAGCCTTCCCGGAAAGCGCCGGATGTGTCGACCGTCTCGATCCGGGCATTGAACATTGCCGCCTTGGGCAATTCTTTCGCGAAGAACGGCACCAGCCACCAGCGGCCCCGATCCATCTCCATGTTGCCGGCCTTGTCGAGATGGACGAAGTCGACGTCATGGGTCGGGGCGATGTTGAACCGCGGGGGCAAGTTGGTCGCCGGGCGCTCGTGAATGCTATAGAGCGCATGCAGCTGCGCCCAGGTCAGCTCATTGGTGAAGCGGCCGCACATCAAAAGCCCTCTCGATCTGCCAGCTTTCCATACTCCGGCCGCCAGATACCTGCCTCAGCCATCGTCACCACGACGCGCGCATAGCCCATTTGGTTCCGCAGCTCTTCTGCGCGAGCGAGCGCCGCCTTTATAGGCCATGGCCCCATCTCCCCTCCCGCCTCATAGACGCCATTGGCCGTCACCCTGGCGCACCAGTAGATGCTGGCCGTTGGTTCGGTGTAGGCCAGCCCGGCCATGAGCATCTCTGCACTTGTGCCACCAATTCCGACCATGATGGCATCCTCCGCTATTTCATCGTCGCGGGTTGTCCACTGGTAGATCGGTGGATCGAGGTCCCGCAGCATGGTCCGGATGGTATCGGCTCGTTCATCTGCGCATTCGTCTGCGCGACGGAGGGCGGGGATGCGCTCGACAGCTGCCAGGAGCTTGCGCAAACGGGCGATCTCTTTGTCTCGCTTGGGGTCGACGGATGGCACGCGGGGCATGGCTTGGAACGCTTCAGGAAGATCGCAATTATAGGCAGTGCTCTCCGGTTCATTTTCACCGAGAAACGAGAACATATGCGGGACAAACAGCGGCATTTTGGCTTGGTTCTCTTAGAGAACCATAGAGAAGCCGCCAGTTTGGCCACGGGTCACTGTTTTCACACGGCAGGGGTCACAGGTTCAATCCCTGTCGCACCCACCATTCACTCAAGCGTCACAAAGATTTGACGGCCGGTGCAACCATTGGTCACGCCCGCCGTTTGCCGTGCTGGGGAAGTCTGCGCGGTCAAGTCAATGAGTACGAATGAAAGCGGTATGTGGCCCGAGGCGTCGAAGGGTGACGCGCGGTTCCGCCTGCTAGTGAATTCCATCACCGATTACGCCATCTACATGCTGGATCGCGAGGGGGTGGTGACGACCTGGAACCGCGGGGCGGAACGGATAAAGGGCTATTCGGCCGGGGAGATCATTGGCCGTCACTTTTCTACCTTCTATACAGATGAAGACCTCGCAGCGGGCCTGCCAGCCCGGGCGCTGGCCAATGCGGCACGCGATGGCAGCTATGAAGCCGAAGGCTGGCGCCGGCGCAAGGACGGCAGCCGGTTCTGGACCAATGTGGTTATCGATGCGATCCGGGGCGCCGATGGCGAGGTCATCGGCTTTGCCAAGATTACGCGCGATCTGACGGAGCGCAAGAAAGCGCAGATGGCGCTCGCAGCCAGCGAGGAGCAATTCCGCCGGCTCGTCCTCAATGTCACCGACTATGCCATTTTCATGCTCGATGCCCATGGCATCGTTTCGAGCTGGAACATGGGTGCCGAGCGCATCAAGGGCTATGCGGCGGACGAGATCATTGGCCAGCACTTTTCACGCTTTTATCCCGAGGCGGAGCGGGCGCGGGGAACGCCCGAGGCCGGACTGGAGACGGCGCGGCGCGAAGGACATTTCCACGCCGAAGGCTGGCGGGTGCGCAAGGATGGCTCGCAGTTCTGGGCCAGCGTGGTCATAGATGCCATTCACGATGAAAGCGGAGCGGTGGTGGGTTTTGCCAAGATCACCCGCGATATCACAGAGCGGATGGAGCAGCAGAAACGCCTCGACCAGGCTCGTGAGGAATTGTTCCAGGCCCAGAAGCTGGAAGCCATCGGCCAGTTGACCGGCGGCGTTGCGCATGACTTCAACAACCTGCTGATGGTGGTGCTGGGGAGCCTGGAGGGGCTGGGGCGGCGCCTGACCCTGGACGAGCGGGAGGCGAGACTGCTCGACAACGCGCTGCAGGCGGCGCAGCGCGGCGCGCAATTGACCCAGCGCATGCTGGCCTTTGCCCGCAAGCAGGAGCTGGAGCAAAAGGAGGTCGATCTGCCCGAGCTGGTGGGCGGCATGAGCGAGCTGCTCGGACGTACGCTGGGACCGTCCATCCAGATCGAAACCCGTTTCCCCCTGTCTTTGCCGCATGCCTGGGCCGATGCCAACCAGATCGATTCCGCCCTGCTCAACCTGGCGGTCAATGCCCGCGATGCCATGCCAAATGGCGGCGCGCTGGAGATCTCGGCGCGTGCAACCGAGGTCGCCCAGGGCAATCCGCAGCTGGCACCCGGACGCTACGTGGTGCTGGCGGTGGCCGATAACGGAGAGGGCATGGATGCCGAGACGTTGGCCCGGGCCACCGATCCCTTCTTTACAACCAAGGGCGTCGGCAAGGGGACGGGGCTGGGACTATCCATGGTGCAGGGCATCGCCGAGCAATCCGGTGGCCGGTTGCATATCGAGAGTGAGAGGGGACACGGGACCCGTGTCGAGATCTGGCTCAAGGCGGTGGAGGCAAAGGCCGATGAGCCCCCGGTCGAGGTGCGGCCGGCGGTTGAAAACGAGCCTGGTCCCATGCGCCGGCTCAAGGTTCTGGCAGTTGACGACGACGCTTTGGTGCTGCTCAACACCACGATGATGCTGGAGGAACTGGGGCATAACGTGGTGGAGGCCCATTCGGGGGCAAAGGCGATCGAGGCGCTGGAGGCGGCGCCGGATTTCGATCTGGTCATTACCGACCAGGCCATGCCGCATATGACCGGCATGGCATTGGCGACCGAGATTGCGGCGCGCTGGCCGGGCCTGCCGGTGATCCTGGCCAGCGGCTATGCCGATATCGACGATGCCAAGGCCTTGAGGCTGCCGCGATTGGCCAAACCCTTCGGACAGGCGGAGCTGGCGCGCATGCTGCGTCGTGTCTGCGACAATGCCGGGCAGACCCAGCCGGCCTGAGGCATCACCACATCGTCTGTCTGGCCCGTTCCGGCCAGGCCTGATCATAGGCGTCGCCACCGACGGCATTGGCGGTCATCGTGGCCAGGATCTGGCCCGGCGTGGGCAGGGTGGCTGGATCCACATGGCGGTCGGGGTTCCACAGTTCGGAGCGGATGATCGCCCGAGCGCATTGGAAATAAACTTCGTCGATGGACAGCACGATGACCGATCGTGGGGCCTTGTCCTCCACGGCGAAGCTGTCGAGCAGACCGGGCTCGGCGGAGAGCTGGGCGCGGCCATTGACCCGGAGGGTGGTGCCCGAACCGGGAATGAGGAAGAGGAAGGCGCAGCGCGGATCGCGCACGATGTTCCTCAGGCTGTCGATGCGGTTATTGCCGCGCCGGTCGGGCATCATCAACGTGCTGTCGTCATGGATGCGCACAAATCCGGGCCGGTCGCCACGCGGCGAGCAATCCATGCCCTCTGGCCCGATGGTGGCGAGCGCGACAAAGGGGCTGGCCTCGACCAGTCGCCGGTAATCCGGCGTCATGGCATGAGCCACCTTGACGGTGGAGGCCGCGACGGGGGCGGGCTGATAAAGCGCCTCGAGCTGGGCGAGCGTAGCAATGACGGTCATGGGTGGGTCACGGGGGCGCGAGGGGATGAACGAATTGTGGGAAACAGGCGTAACTAAGCCTATATGATCGGCGAATGACAGGCCGACAAAAGGAGCACCATTATGGATAGCCATGCTTATCCCGTGACCCGCACCGACGCCGAATGGCGCGAACGGCTGACCGAGGAACAATATTACATCATGCGCCAGCATGGCACAGAGCGGCCAGGTAGCTGCGCATTGCTGCATGAAAAGCGGCCGGGGACCTTTTCCTGCGCCGGTTGTGACACCCCGCTGTTTGCCGCGTCGCTGAAGTTCGAAAGCGGTACGGGCTGGCCCAGCTTCAACGATCCCATTCCGGGGTCTGTGCAGACGACGACCGATCGCTCGCATGGCATGGTCCGTACAGAGGTACATTGCGCGACCTGCGGTAGCCATCTGGGCCATGTGTTTCCCGATGGTCCGCCGCCCACCGGCCTGCGCTATTGCATCAATGGTGTGGCCCTGAACTTCACGCCCGACGCGTGAGGTTATCGGCCAATTTGACCATGCTCTACACCGAGCATGGATTTATCGACCGCTTCGATGCCGCCGCAGCCGATGGCTTCGGTGGCGTCGAGTTTGTTTCTCCCTATGATTTTTCGCCTGGCGCTGTAGCCGATGCGGCGCGCGCAGCAGGCGTGGAGGTCGTGCTGTTCAATGCGCCGGCCGGAGACTGGGCGGCAGGCGACCGCGGCTGCGCATGCCAGCCGGGGCGGGAGGGTGAGTTTCGCGAGGGGATCGAGCAGGCCATCGTCTACGCCAAGGCCCTGAACTGTTCGCGGCTGCACATCATGGCCGGGATCGTGCCGGAGGGTGTGCTTGCAGCAGAGGCGGAAACTGTGTTCGTCGAAAACCTGCGCTGGGCCGCCGAGAGGCTGCGGCAAGCGGGGGTGACGGCGCTGATTGAGCCGATCAACCCCGTGGATATGCCAGGCTACGGGCTGGCGAGCCTGAAGCAGGCCGAGCGTGTGCTGGCCACCGTGGCGCATGCCAATCTGCGCCTGCAATATGACTTCTACCACATGGCGATGATGGGCGAGGCCCTGGTGGACAATTTCGTGCGGTTGTTGCCGGTGATCGGCCATGTGCAGATCGCGGACATGCCGGGGCGGCACGAACCGGGCAGCGGGGCGATCGACTTTGCGTCGGTCTTTGGTGCGATCGCGACCAGCGGCTATGACGGCTGGGTGGGCGCGGAATATCGACCGCTCGGTGGAACCTCTGCAGGGCTGGCCTGGCGCGAGGGCTTGTGAGGCGGTCAGGTGCCGCGGGGCTTGGCGCGATTGGTGGCCGGGGCAGCAATCGGATCATCGGGCCAGGGATGTCGGGGATAGCGGCCTTTGAGATCCTTGGCGACATCCTTCCAGGAACCGCGCCAGAAGCCGGGCAGGTCGCGCGTGGTCTGGATGGGCCGGTGCGCGGGCGAGAGCAGCACCAGAAGCAGCGGCACCTTGCCCCCGGCGATGGTCGGGTGACGGTCCAGGCCGAACAGCTCCTGCACCCGGACTTCAAGGGCTGGACCGTTCTCGGCGCCATAGTCGATAGGCAAATGACTGCCTGAGGGGGCAGAATAATGGCTGGGCAGCAGACGGTCGATCTCCTGTCGTTTGGCCCAGGGGAGGAGCGTTTCCAGGGCGGCGCCGAGATAGTCGGCTGTGATCGCGGCAAGGCGGGTCTCACCGACCAGATGCGGCGCGAGCCAGCCGGAATCTGCGGCCAGGGCTTGGTCGGAGAGATCTGGCCAATCGTTCCCCAGGCTATTGTGAAGGAAACTGGCGCGGGCGCGCAGGGCCTTCTGGTCGCGGCTCCAGGGCAGAGTCTCCGGGCGTTTGAGCGCGGCTTCCGCCAGGATGCGAGCCGCCGCTTCGAGGTCCGTGACCGGCGCGGTATCGTCGGCGAGGCGCAGGGCATCGAGGCGGCGCTGGCGGCGGGCGCGGACAGAGCCGGTCGCCGCGTCAAAGGTCAGGGCGGTTTGGCTGGTGATGTGGCCAGCGAAGAGGGTTTCGAGTTCTGACGGATCGAGGGCCGCTGCGGATCGGATGCGACCCTGAGTGGCGCTTCCGGTAAGGTCCGCCACCACGACAAAGGGCGCTCCGGCGAGGGCGTGAGTCTCGTCCAGTTGCGCCTGTCGCCCATTGGCGAGGCGGAACCGCCCGCGCGGCCCGGCCGGCTGGGCAACGCGATCGGGAAAGGCGCGGGCGAGGTGATGCCCGGGGGAAAACGTCTCGTCATTGGAGCCGCCGGCCAGCTTGGCCCAGCGCTTGGCCATGGTCCGGGCATCCTCGGCGCGGCGGGAGCGATCGGAGCGGAAGCGCTCGAGCCGGCGGCCAAGATCGGTGTCGTCGCCACCAAGGCCGCGCTCGCCGATCAGCACCGCAAGCTCGGCAGCGGTGCGGGCGTCTCCATCTTCGGCGCCAGCCACCACCATATGGGCGAGGCGGGGGTGAAGGGGCAGCCTGGCGAGCGCCCTGCCTTCCGGGGTGAGCAAACCGGAGGCATCGATGGCGTCGAGCCGGGTCAGAAGGGCCTTGGCTTCAGCCCACGCCGGAGCAGGCGGCGGGTCGAGAAAACGCAGCTTGGCATGGTCGGTGACGCCCCAGGCAGCGAGGTCGAGCAGCAGGCCGGAGAGGTCCGCCGCGAGAATCTCTGGCGTGTCATAGGGCTCGAGCGCGGCGGTCTGGCCCTGATTCCAGAGACGGATGCACACGCCCGGGCTGGTGCGGCCGGCGCGACCGAGGCGCTGGTCGGCCCCGGCACGCGAGACCCGGCGGGTGGCAAGGGTGGTCATGCCGGTTGCAGGTTCATAGACGGGCACGCGGCGGAAGCCGGAATCGATGACGATACGGACGCCCTCGATGGTCAGCGAGGTTTCGGCGATGGAGGTCGCCAGTACCAATTTGCGGCGACCCTCGGGCGCGGGCTGAATGGCCCGATCCTGTTCGGCAGGCGAGAGCTGGCCGTAGAGCGGAGCAAGGTCGGTATTGGGCGGCAGGCGCGGGGCAAGTCGCTCCGCCACGCGGGTAATTTCGCCCTGGCCAGGCAGGAAGACGAGGGCAGAGCCCTGGTGCTCTCGCAGGGCCAGCAGCGTGGCCGTCGTTACCTGATCTTCGAGGCGTACGAGCGGATCGGGCTCGGCATAGAGGGTTTCGACCGGAAAGCTGCGACCGGGACTATCAATGACGGGAGCATCGTCAAGGAGACCGGCAACGGCGGCGCCGTCGATCGTGGCCGACATGACAAGGAGCCTCAGATCGGGTCGCAGGGCGCGGGCGTCAAGGGTCAGGGCGAGGCCCAGATCGGCGTCGAGGCTACGTTCATGAAACTCATCGAAGAGCACGGCGGCGATGCCCGTGAGCTCGGGGTCATCGAGCAGCATGCGCGTATAGACCCCCTCGGTCACCACCTCGATGCGGGTGCTGGCGGAAACCCTGGATTCCATGCGGACGCGATAGCCGACGGTCTGGCCTACCTCCTCACCCAGCAGCCTTGCCATTTGCCGGGCCGCGGCGCGGGCGGCCAGGCGGCGCGGTTCAAGCACAATGATGCGGTCATCGCGGCGCCAGGGTGCATCGAGCAGGGCCAAGGGGACTCGCGTCGTCTTGCCAGCGCCGGGCTGGGCCACAAGCACGGCCGCCGTACCATCAGCGAGCGCCGCCGCCAGCGCGGGCAGGGCGGCGTCTATGGGCAAAGGTGGCATGATCGGGCGCATGGTCAGGCGATAGTCCCGGTTGACGCTTCCTGCAAGAGGGATGGTCGAGACTGAATTTTAGGGCTTGTTCATCGCAAGCGTACTTGTGGGTTCTCCTTGGTCATGGAAGGGGTTAGGGTGTACCCCGTTCCATCACAGTCCCGGAGTGGCGCATGCAGTTGACCCGTATCGCCAATGACCAGATCACGGTCGATGTCGCCGCCCTTGGGGCAGAGATGCAATCGATTCAGACGCGGGATGGGCGACACTGGCTCTGGCATGGCGATGCCACCTATTGGACAGGCCGATCTCCTATTCTGTTCCCCATTGTCGGCAAGGCGCCCAATGACACTGTAACCGTCGACGGCACGCCTTTTCAGATGAGCCAGCATGGCTTTGCGCGGCGCAGCAATTATTCGCTGGTGGTGGAGGAAAGCGACCGCTGTGTCTATCGGCTCATGGCGTCCGAGGCGAGCCACGCGATGTATCCCTTCAACTTCCAGCTCGACATAGAGCACCGGGTGGAAGGGCGGTCGGTGGTTGTGACCGCGACCGTTACCAACCGAGACAAGCGTGTCATGCCGTTCGGCATCGGTTTTCACCCCGCCTTTGCCTGGCCGCTGCCGGGCGCAGAAGGGCAATCCCACTGGGTTGTGCTGGACGAAGGCGGCGCGCCGCCCTTGCACCGCCTCTCCGGCGGGCTGGTGGAACCCGAGGCACTGCCTTCGCCTTTCGAAAACGGTCGGCTGGCGCTCAACCACGACCTGTTCAAGGCAGATGCCATGCTGTTTCCCGAGGGCGCCGGGGCGGGCTTGCGCTATGGGCCGGAGGCCGGGCCAAGCGTCCATTTCACCTGGGAGAACCTGCCCAATTTTGCCCTGTGGTCAAAGCCGGGCGCCGGCTTTGTCTGCCTGGAACCCTGGCACGGGACAGCTGCGGAGGTCGGCGGTTCGGAAGAGCTGAGCGAACGGCCCTATTCGGAATTGCTGGGGCCAGGGGCTTCGGCGCGCTACAGCTTTCGCGCGGAGCTGGTGGGGTAGCGCCCTACTCGGCGGCGCCGCGTTCTTCCACCAAGGCATCGGGTCCATTGGGGTCGCCGGGGGCGGTTTCCACGCCCAGATCGGGGAAAGCGGCGATACGGGCGCCACGGAAATCAGTGCGCAGCACGATCAATCCTCGTTCCTCGAACCAGGTGAGCAGTCGCCTGGCGCGGCTGGAGGAATGGGTGCCGTAAAGGCGTGCCAATGTGGCGTCGGACGGACAGGGCTGGCCGGTCAGTGCCGCCTGGGCAATGACCAGGAACACACCCTGCACGTCGTCGGTCAGGGTTTCCGATAGGGTCAATGCCTGCTGCCAGCCATCGGAGGATGCAATCTCTTCATCCGGGGCGACGCGGGCCACGGCCAGCAGGCGCTTGAAGGCGGGTAGAGCCGGTGGCTCGCCGGGGACGCGGCGGATGCGGCAGCGCACCAGAAAATCCTGGTAGAGCACGGCAGTGGTTCGGAAGCCGGCATCGGGATCGCTCATCAATTCGGCCATGACCGCCTGGATCATGGCTTCGCGTTCCGCCTCGTCGATCTCGGGGAAGAGCGAGGCCGGCTCGCTGGGTGCGTCGGACCGCGCCCTGGCGCGGGCTTCAGCAACCTGGGCGAGCAATTCATTGGTTGAGGGGGGTGGTGGAGGCGGGGGCCGACGAACCACCGGGCGGGCCAGTTCCTCGGGGTCCTGGGTGAAGATGAGATCAGCCGCATCTGCTGGCGCTTCAGGCAGGGGCGTCAGTTTCGGGCTGGTCGAGCGGGCCGAGGTTTCCACCGGGCCGATGACGACGGGCAGGGGGCGCCGCGAAATGGCCGGGCCGAGCGCGACGAAATGACCGCGGGCGAGGTCGCGAAACTGCTCGGCCTGGCGCCGGTCCATGCCCAGAAGGTCGGCAGCGCGGGCCATGTCGATATCGAGGAAGGTGCGGCCCATCAGGAAGTTGGAGGCCTCTGCGGCGACGTTCTTGGCCAATTTGGCCAGGCGCTGGGTGGCGATGACGCCGGCAAGGCCGCGCTTGCGGCCGCGGCACATGAGGTTGGTCATGGCGCCGAGGGATAATTTGCGCGCTTCGTCGGATACTTCGCCGGCCGCGGCCGGGGCGAAGAGCTGGGCCTCGTCGACCACCACCAGGACCGGATACCAATAGTCCCGGTCCGCGTCGAACATGCCGCCGAGAAAGGCCGCGGCGGCGCGCATCTGCTGCTCGACATCCAGGCCTTCGAGATTGAGCACGACCGAGACGCGATGCTGGCGCACACGGGCTGCGATACGGGTCAACTCGTTTTCGGTGCGGGTGGCGTCGACCACCAGATGGCCGTAGCGCTCCGAGAGCGTTACGAAATCCCCCTCGGGGTCGATGATGCATTGCTGCACCCACTGGGCGGATTGCTCCAGCAGGCGGCGCAGCAGATGCGACTTTCCAGACCCCGAATTGCCCTGCACCAGCAGGCGCGTGGCGAGCAATTCCTCGAGATCCATGTGGGCTGGGCCGGTTCCCCGGCTTTCTCCCATGTCGATGGCGACCTGCATCATTTCTCCGGCTGGATGCGTCCAGGCTCCAGCAGGAAGACAGACGCACGGCAACTTGGGGTTCACACACTGTTAGCACACAGCGTCACCGATTCGCCCAATCGGGGAAAGTCAGGTTCCACAGGCCAATCAGTCCGGCTTGCGGGCAATCAGGAACAGGGCGGCCTTGGGGGCGGGCCGCCAGTCGTGTTCGATGACGAAGCCGGTGCTGGTCATATCCATGCGCAATTGCTCTGGCGTCATGATGTTGAGCACGGGGAGCAGGCCCAGGGCGCGGCCGAGCGGGGCAATGGCGCCGAACCATCTCATGGAGTCGCCGAGGCAGGCGGTGCTGGACACGAAGCGCCCACCGGGCTTGAGCATGTCATAGACGCGCGCAATGGCGGCCTTCCGGTCCTTGAGCAGATGCAGGATGGAAAGCCCCAGCACCATGTCGTAGCGGCCCGGTTCCACCGCGATCCTGGTGATGTCACCCTGCTCGAAGGTGACATTGTCGACCCCTGCCTCGATGGCGCGCTGGCGGGCCAGGTCGAGCATGCGTTTGGAAAAATCGATGGCGCGGACGCTGCGCACATGCGGAGCATGGGCAATGGCGGTGCCGCCGGTGCCGCAACCGAACTCGAAGATGTCCATTTCCGGGGTCAGATGAGCCTGGGTGCGCGCCAATTTGGTGCGGTAGGCATCTTCATCAGCAATGGGCTGGGCCGCGTATTTGTCGGCCAGCTTGTCCCAGAATGCGCTCAGTTCAGCCATGTTCGATCCTGCGTCTGCGGTAGCGAGAGCAGACTAGCCCTCAGGGCTTGAAAACAAAATTGCAGAAATAGGCAGAAGAACTATACATCTGCGTATGAAAGCCATGCCGCTCAACCCCGACTGGAACCAGATGCGCGCCCTGCTGACTACGGTGGAGGCAGGCTCCCTGTCGGCGGCGGCCAAGCGCCTGGGCCTGACGCAACCAACCCTTGGCCGTCAGGTGGCGGCGCTGGAAGAGAGCCTGGGTCTTGCCATTTTCGAGCGGGTTGGCCGGAGCCTGGTGCTGACGGAGGCGGGACAGCGCCTGGTGGCGGACTTGCGCGATATGGGCGCCGCGGCCGAACGGGTGGCGCTTTCCGCGGCGGCGCAATCTCAATCGGTTGAAGGGGTGGTGCGGATCACGACGGCCGACATCTATGCCGGACATGTGCTGCCACCGCTGCTCGACAGGATCAGGCGGGAGGCCCCGGCCATTACGGTGCAGGTGCTGGCGACGGGATCGATCAGTGATTTGCTGCGGCGTGAGGCTGACATTGCCATCCGGCATGTGCGGCCGGATCAGGACGGGTTGATTGCCCGGCGCTGCAAGGATACGGCGGCCTATGTCTATGGCACGCCGGAATTGCTCGACAGGCTGGGTCGGCCGAAAAATGGAGAGGAGCTGGCGCGGGGCGAGTTTGCCGGTGCGCTGGAAGGCAATGACGATTTCATTGCCGAGATGCAGCGCCGGGGCGTGCCGCTGGGGCCCGACAATTTTCGCCTGGCCACGCAAAGCGGCATGACCGGGTGGGAGTGGGTGCGCAAGGGCATGTGCCTGGGCGCCATGGTGGAGGCCGTGGCGCGGCAGACGCCGGAGGTCGAGATCGCGGTGCCCGCGATTGAGCCGATCGCAGTGCCGGTCTGGCTGGTGACACACCGCGAGCTGCATACCAGCCGGCGCATCCGGCTAGTGTTCGACATGCTGGTGGATTTTTTCTCCTGAGGGGCCAGTCGGGCGGTTACTTGTCCCCACGCCCCAAAGCTCGTTGAGGCTCTCTTCCGCTAAAGATCGCGCAGCAGCAAAGCGGGACGGGTGGAGACGGCGCGCCAGATGGTCATGGCGCCCAGCAGCGCGGTGATCAGAATAGCGGCCAGCAGTACCACCAGGATGATGTCGAGCTTTAGGGTGAAGGCGACGGCCAGGAGCAGGCCACTAACGAAGCGGCCCATGGCGATGCCCAGGACGATGGCGGGAATGGCGGCCAATATGGCCAACACCAGATATTGCAGGAAGGCGGTGCCGATCAGTTCAGACCGGGTGGCGCCCAGAACCTTGGTGATCACAGTGTCGGCTTCGCGCTGACGACGGCCGGTCGACAAGCTGCCGATCAGCACGAGCAGGCCGTTGCCCACGGCGAGACCACCGATGAGGCTGGCGGCAAAGGAAAGCTGGGTGAGGGCGTCTGTCACCTGCTTGAGAGTGTCGCCAACCGAGATGAAGCGAATGTCGGGCAGTTCGGACGCCAGAAGCCGGGCGACCGCGTCTTCCTGCCCCGGCGCTGCCGTGACCGCGGCAAAGAGCGTGGTGGGATAAGTGTCCAGAACGCCGGGAGAGAAGGTGGCAAGAAAGTCGATGCCGCCCTGCCAGGAATAGTCGCGGAAACTGGCCACCGTTACAGTGGCCTCTTCGCCGAAGATGGAGAAGGTGAGGGTATCCCCAAGTTCGACGCCCAGCCCGTGTTTGAGGCTCTGGTGCAGGCTGACAAGGCCAGGGCCGGCATAGTCGGCAGGCCACCATTCCCCTTCGGTCACGCGCGAGGCGGCGGGCTGATGGGTGCGATAGGTCAGCGGCACTTCGCCGGCGAGGAGGAATGTGGCCTCCGGACCGCGGGTGACGAGGTTCTCGGCGGGGGTGCCGGCCACCTCGACCAGTGCGCCGCGCAGCATGGGAGTCGATACGAAGCGGGAGATGCCGTTGCCCTCACGCGTCAGGGTCTCGAGGTCTTCGACCTCATCGGGGAAGAGGTCGGAGCCGACCAGGGTGGGCGCATCGAACGCAGAGGCGCCTAGGAATTCCTGCTGCAGATTGGTCTGCATGACGAGCACGATGATCAGCATGGCCAGTGCCATGCCGGCCGAGACAGCGACGGCGGCAGCGTTCTGCCCTGCCGCGGAAATATTGCGAATGGCATGGCGCAGCACGCGCGGCCCGGCCTCCGGGAGACGGGCCAGGCCAGCCTGGACCATGCGGATGAATGCCTGGAACAGCAGGGCGCCGAGGGCGCTGGCGAGGCCAAAACCGGCGACCAGAGCGGCATCCCCGGTCATCAGCCAAGCGAGGAGGAAAAAGGCGGCAATAGCGCCGATCAGCGGCAGGATTTGCCAGGACAGCAAGAGGCTGGGCCAATGGACCGGCGGTGCGTCCAGCCCCTTGGCACGGAACAAGAGGACCGGGCGGATGGTCTGCGATTGCACCAAGGGCAGATAGGCAAAGGCAAAGGCCGTTACGAGCCCAGTGCCGGCGGCGATGGCCAGGGGCAGCATGTGCACGGCCGGCGCCAGGGCTATGCCGACTGCCGCGCCGATGGTGGGCAGGATGAACCAGGCAACACCGGCGCCGATGACCAGGCCGGTACCGACACCAACGAGGGCCAGGGCAGCGACCTGGGCCAGGAAATGTATGAAGATGCGGCTGCGATCGGCGCCGATGGAACGCAGGACAGCGATGACACCGGAGCGCTCGGCGATATAGGCGCGCATGCCGGTCCAGACGCTGACCCCGCCAATTAGCAGTGAGCCCAGGCCGACGATCAGCAGGAAGCGCATGAACAGGTCATAATAGCGCACCATCTGGCCTAGGCCGTCGCGGGCGGACCGCACCGTCCAGCCTGAATTGCCGAACTGCTCGATGGCTCTGGCCAAACCTGCCTCGATGTCGCGATCAGCGAGGTGAATCTTGTAGCGATACCAGGTGCCGAGGCCGGGCAGTGGCGAGGTGCGATCGCTGACGCTGGCAAAGCCTTCGGTAGAGATCAGGGTGGGAAGGCCGAGGCGGAAGCCCCGCACCGGGGCATCGGGCAAGCCACTGAGCGTACCGCGGACAACAAACTCGGTGCCACCCAGGCCGAAGCTGTCGCCGATGGCGATGCCCAACTGATCGAGCATGATGCCATCGATCAGGGCGCCGTGGGCACCGTCGAGTTCGGCGAGAAGCTCTTGCACGTCCTGGCCGTCGCCCAGTTGCGGGCTGCGAACGGCACCCAGAAGCGGATAGCCGGGGCCGACGGCGCTGACATCGGCGAAGGCTTCCTGCTCGAAGGTCTGGGCCCGCAAATTGGTGTCGATGACCGTGGCCAGCCGGCCAAGGGACTGCATGATTGCCAGTTCATCGGGGGTGGCGAGGCGGTCGGCGCGCGAGAGTTCGAGATCGCCGCCCATGATTTCGGCTGCACCGGTCTCGATGGCCCGGGTGATGCTGGTGCCAACCGAATTGACGCCGGCGATAAGGGCGGTGCCGACGGCGAGGCAGACCACAAGCAGAAGAAAGCGCCGCAGATCACCGCGCATGTCCAGAAGGCCGATACGGGCGGCGGCCCAAAAGCCGGCCATTACTTGCGCACCGACTTGCGGGCAGGGCGGGCCGCGGCCTGGGTCGCCATGGGCGCCGTGGTTTCGGTCAACTGCCCCTGGGTCATGGTGAAAACCCGGTCGGCGCGATCGGCCAGGGAGGGGTCATGGGTGATCAGGACCACCGCCGTCTTGTTGCGGCGGGCCAGGTCGAACATGAGGTCGACAACAATGGCGCCGGTCTTCTGATCCAAATTGCCGGTCGGCTCGTCCGCCAGTAGCAAAGGCGGGTTGGCGACGCTGGCGCGTGCCAGGCCGACTCGCTGCTGTTCGCCCCCGGAAAGCGCGGACGGGCGGTGGTCGAGGCGGTTCTCCAGCCCCACGGCGGCCAGGGCTGCGGCGGCCTTGTCGCGCACCTGGGCCATGGTGAGATCGGGCTCGGCGATTTCAAGCGCCAGCCCGACATTGTCCAGCGCGCTCAATGAGGGAATGAGGTGGAAGCTCTGAAAGACGATGCCGAGCGTGTGGCGGCGGAAGCGGGCCAGATCGTCCTCGCCCATGCCGCCCAGTTCGCGGCCATTGACCACGACGCTGCCGCCGGTTGCCCGCTCCAGGCCCGCCAGCAGCATGAGCAGCGAAGTCTTGCCGCTGCCCGAAGGACCGACAATGGCGACCACTTCGGATGGTGCGACAGAAAGGGACACCTTGCGCAGGATGTGCAGGGGGCGCCCGGCGACTTCCAGCGAGTAGTCCACATCGCGGGCTTCGATAATCGGTCCAGAGGTCATGACCGCACTTTCCCCCTCATTGGCCAACCTGGTTTGGTTGATTTGTGCCGTTCCCATTATCCAATAGTGGTTGGGTGATTCGTAACAATGCCGTCAATTGGAGCATATTTTTACTGGTAGAGGCGCTAGAGTGCTGGCAGACATGGCCGGCAAGCGGCTTTCGAGGGGGTAGGACGTGACGATTTGGCTGCGCACATTCGTGGTGGCGTTGATGCTGGCGGTAACGGCAGGGGTGGCCCAGGCCGGGGTGCGCGAGCTGGAGCTGCTATCCTCCTATATCGGGGACTGGCGGGGGCAGGGGGCGCTGGTGGGCGGCGACCAGCCGGAGCCGTTCCGCTGCCGACTGAGCGTGGCGCAGGGCAATCTGCTCAAGATCAACTATACTGGACGCTGCAGCCTGGTGAACGCGACACTCTCGATCAGCGGCACCATCGCCTATAATGACGAAGCGGGGCGCTATGAAGCGGCCATGAGTTCCAATGCCGGCTATACCGGCCTTGCCATCGGCCGGCAGTCGGGCGGCCGGATCAGCTTTGACCTGCGCGAGCAGCAGAAGGACCGGGCTGGCGGCGATGTGCGCATCGGTGCGCGCATTCTGCTGGTGGGCAATGACAGCATCACCGTGGATTTCGAAGTGGAATTCAACAATTCGGGCGAGGTGCTGACGGCGAGCGTGCCGTTCAGCCGGTAGGGTTTTACCTGTGCCTTGGTCCAGCCCTCGGGTATGACCCGAGGGCCGCGCAGTGTCCTTCTATGGTCTTAGGCTAGAGCTTCACCAGGGTCTTCACGTCGACCGGCAGGCCCGTTGCAAAACTCTTGTTGGCGGCGATGCCGGTGAGGATGGACAGCGCCCCGTCGCGGTGGTTGGCGCCGTAGCCGGGGCGTGGGGCGGCACCCCCGAAGATTTCCTCGAGCATGATCTTGTCGCCGCCGCCATGGCCGCCTTCGCCATGCTGGACCGGGACGATACGCGGCTCGCCATGCAGCGGGAAGTGGTAGAGCTTGACGCCCTTGGCGGCGCCTTCGGTTTCCGAGCCGGCGCCGGCATTGATGTAGGAATTCTCGTGCACGGTCAGTTCGAGGCGTCCGCCGGTGCCATTGATGGCGACGTTGAAGCCTTCCCAAGGGGCATAGGCATAGAGTGAATAGGACATCACTGCCTTGTTCCGATAGCGCACGATGACATTCATGGTGTCTTCGATGGAGATACCGTCACCGAACACGTTCTGGTCGCGCTGGTAGCCGTCTTCCTTTTCGGCATCCCAATAAAGGCCCTTCTGCACGGGGTTTGAGGTAAGGTCGATGGCGAAGGGATCGTTCTTGGCGGCCTCGACGCCGGTGGTGCGGGTATAGGGCGTATAGACGCCGCGCTCCTCGGCATTGGCGCGGCCATAGAACTTGAGATCGCCCATGCCGAAGACAGTGTCCGGCTCGGTGCCGAGCCAGAAATTGACCAGATCGAAATGGTGGGTGGATTTATGGACCATCAGGCCGCCGGAATTGCGCTTGTCGCGGTGCCAGCGGCGGAAATAGTCGGCGCCGTGACGGGTGTCCAGCAGCCATTCGAAATGCACCGAGGTGACCTTGCCGATGGCACCTTCGGCTATGAGTTCGCGCAGGGCGGAATTGTGCGGCGCGTAGCGATAGTTGAAGGTGACGCGGACGTTTTTGCCGGTGCGTTCGACGGCGTCGAGGATGGCCTGGCACTTTTCGGGGTCGGTGGTCATCGGCTTTTCAGTGATGACGTCGCAACCGGCTTCGAGCGCGGCGATGATGTAGTGGTGGTGGGTGCGGTCGATCGAGGTGACGATGATCGTGTCGGGCTTCTGCTCGGCGATCATGCGGGTAAAGTCGTTGGCCTTGTAGGTGGGGACGGCCGCGCCAGAGAGTTCCTCGACGATCACCTTGTTGGTGAAATCCATGCGCAGCTGATTGGTGTCGCACAGCGCGACCAATCGGGACTGGTCGCGATGCGGTCCAAGGATCGCCTCATAGAACATTCGCGCGCGACCTCCGGTCCCAACCAGCGCATAGGCCTTGGCCATTCGTCTTCACTCCAGATTTGACAGCAATTTTGCATCAGGCCTCGAACGAGGCAGCGAAGTTTGATCTACCATACAAGATGAAAGAAATGTACCCTTTCTTTGGGCGCGGTGGCGACAAGTGCCATTCCGGCCGGTCTGGCGGGCAAAACGGCCGGGTTTTCTGTGGAAGAGCACAAACGAAGTGAACAGAGAACCGGCAATTGGTCCCATGGTCGGAAACCGGAATCAGCCCGGACATGGAGGCAAGGTGGGCGAGGCTTTCGAGGGAACTATCGCATTTCGTGTCGTCGTCGCCCTGCGCGATGATATCGTCACCATGGCGCTCAAGCCCGGTGACGTGATTTCGGAAAGCGACATTGCCGGGCGCTACGGCGTATCGCGCCAGCCGGTGCGGGAGGCCTTTATTCGCCTGGCGCAGCAGGGGCTGCTGCTGATCCGGCCCAAGCGCGCCACGGTGGTCAAGAAAATCTCGCCAGACGGGGTGCGGCAGAGCCGATTTATTCGCGAGAGCATCGAGGTCGAGATTATCCGGCGGGTGGCGACTGCCCCGGCCGCAGAGACCGCTGCGGTGCTGGCAGAGCTGATTGCCGACCAGGAAGCGGCCTCGGCCGCCAATGACAGCCGCCGATTTCACAAGCTCGATGAGCTGTTCCACAGGACGCTGGCCCGGCTGGCGGGCGTCGAATATGCGTGGCAGTTGATCGACGATCACAAGATGCAGCTCGATCGGGTGCGCTACCTGACCTTGGGTGTGTCATCGAGCCAGCGGGCCATTGCCGAGCACAAGATCATCGCCGAGGCGGTGAGCAAGGGCGATGTTGCCAGTGCGGAGGCGGCCATGCGGGCACATCTCGGCCGGGCCGAACTACTGCTCAACCAGACGATTGAGGATTTTCCGGACTATTTCGAATAGGGGCCGTCGTCGGCGGCAAAGGCGAAGTGCGCTGTCGTACACTTGTTCTTGCCATTGGGCATCAATAGGTTGCGCCAGGCAATGGTAGCAGGAGAGTGGTCATGAAGACGCGGCGGCTGGGCAAGACGGGTTATGACGTCAGTGAAATCGGCCTGGGCTGCTGGCAGCTTGGGGGCGATTTCGGACCGGTGGGCGATGAGACCGCCGCGGCCATTCTGGGCCATGCGCTCAATGCCGGCATCACGTTCTGGGATACGGCCGACGTCTATGGTGGCGGTCTCTCCGAAAGCCGTATCGGTGCCCACGCCAAGGGACCCAATGTGCGGGTAGCCACCAAGCTGGGGCGGGGTAGCGGCATGTTTCCCGACCAGTATTCCAAGGCGGCGATGCGCGAAAGCCTGGTGGGCTCGGCCAAGCGGCTCGGCGTCGACACGCTCGACCTGGCGCAATTGCATTGCGTGCCAACCGAAATATTGCGCGAAGGCGCGGTATTCGGCTGGATGGACGACTTCAAGGCCGAGGGCTTGGTGCGTCACTGGGGTGCCAGCGTCGAGACCATCGAGGAGGGCATGATCTGCCTCGATCAGCCCGGATGCGCGACGCTGCAGATCATCTTCAACCTGTTCCGCCAGGACGCTGCCAGCGAATTGCTGCCCAAGGCGGCGGAGAAGGATGTCGGCATCATCGTGCGCCTGCCACTGGCCAGCGGCCTGTTGAGCGGCAAGTACAGCAAGGATACCCAGTTCGAGGCCAGCGACCATCGCAATTACAATCGTGATGGGGCGGCCTTTTCGGTGGGTGAAACCTTTTCGGGCATTCCCTTCGAACGGGGCGTGGAACTGGTGCAGACGCTCAAGGGGTTCGCGCCCGAGGGTGTACCCCTGAGCCAGTTCGCCCTGCGCTGGATCCTCGACCATCCGCAGGTGTCCACGGTGATTGCGGGCGTCAGCAAGCCCGAGCAGATCGCCGACAATGTTGCAGCCAGCGAACGCAAGAGCCTGTTCCCGGCGCTGATGAAGCAGCTGGGCGAATGGTATCGCGACGAAGTGAAGCCGGAAATCAGGGGCGGGGTGTAGTCCTTCTCTCCCTGGGGGACGATGGCGGGTCGCGCCTCAGAACGCGTATGCCGTCGCGGGCACTAAATTCGCGGCGGCGTCTCCGTCATCGGCTCAGCTAAGTCACCTCTCCCAGAGGGGAGGGGCCATTGGCTCACAGTGTTGCGCAGGCCTCTAGCGGATCATCCGTGCCGCACCTAGGTTAGGGCCAAACAGTATTTCAAGAAGAGTAGCTCCATGTCCCACCCCGCCTTCGAGCTTGTCCGCGACGAGTCCATTGCCGAGATCAATTCCAAGGCTTTGCTCTATCGGCACAGGAAGACCGGGGCGGAGGTGCTGAGCCTGGTCAATGCCGACGAGAACAAGGTGTTCGGCATCACCTTCAAGACGCCACCGGCGGACTCGACGGGCATTGCGCATATCCTCGAGCATTCGGTCTTGTGCGGGAGCCGGAAATATCCGGTCAAGAAACCGTTCGTGGAGTTGATCAAGGGGAGCATGCATACCTTCCTCAACGCCATGACCTTTCCGGACAAGACGGCCTATCCGGTGGCTAGCCAGAACCTCAAGGACTTCTACAATCTCGTCGATGTCTATCTCGACGCGGTGCTGTTTCCGCTGATCTCGGAAGAAACCTTCGAGCAGGAGGGCTGGCACTACGAACTCGATAGCCTCGATGCGCCGCTGGTCTACAAGGGTGTGGTCTTCAATGAAATGAAGGGGGTCTATTCCTCGCCGGACTCGGTGATGCACACCCAGAGCCAGACCGCGCTTTATCCGGACACCACCTATGGCCGGAGTTCGGGCGGAGACCCCAAGGTCGTCCCGGATCTGACCTACGAACAGTTCAAGCGATTTCACCAGACCTACTACCATCCCTCCAATGCGCGGGTGGTGTTTTCGGGTGATGACGCGCCCGAGAAGCGCCTCGAGATTCTCGACAGTTATTTCAACCAGTTCGACCGGCTCGATGTCGATGCCGAGGTCAAGCTGCAGCCGCGCTGGAACTCGCCACGCACAGTCAGCGGCACCTATGCCGGGACCATTGATCCGGACAAGCGCCGGGACGGCATGGTTTCTGTCAACTGGATGCTCGATCCGCCCGAGAGCCGGGAAGAGACGCTCAGCCACGGCATGCTGAGCTATCTGCTGGCCGGCAATTCCGCCGCGCCGCTGCGCAAGAAGCTCAATGAAAGCGGGCTGGGCGAAGGCATGATTGGAGGGGGCATCTCCACCCATCTGCGCCAGCCCATGGGCGCCTTTGGGCTCAAGGGGATCGATCCGGCCGACGCCGACAAGGTGGAACAGCTGGTGCTGGACACCTTGGAAGAACTGGCGGAAACCGGCTTTTCCGAAGAACAACGCGAAGCGGCGATCAACACGTTCGAATTCAATCTGCGAGAGCAGAACACGGGCGCCTATCCGCGCGGCATGACCTATATGTTCACCGCGCTCGGCGGGTGGCTGCATGGCGGTGATCCGCTTTCGCCGCTGGTCTTCGAGGAGGCGCTGACCGGCCTCAAGGAGAAGGCCGCCAACGGGCATTTCGAAAGGGAAATCCGGCGCTTGTTCCTGGACAACCCGCACCGGCTGACCAGCCGGCTCGAGGCCGATCCCGAGCAGGGAGCACGGGAAGCCAAGGCGGAGGCAGATCGCCTTGCCAAGGTGCGGGCGGAGCTCGACGAGACAGCCCTTAAAGATGTCCTTGACCGTACAGAGCGCCTTCGGGCACTCCAGGAAAGTCTCGACAAGCCCGAGGACCTGGCCAAGATCCCCACCCTGACGCTCGGCGACCTCGATCGGGACATCCGGACCGTTCCGAGCGAAGAGGCCGCGATCAGTGGGGTTCGGGCGCTCTATCACGACCTGCCGACGCTAGGGATAATCTATCTCGACCTTGGCTTCGACCTGCACGTGCTTGATAAGGCGCATATTCCCTATCTGCCCTTGTTTGGCAGGGCGCTGCTGCAGACCGGCACCAGCAAGGAAGATTTCGTCTCGCTGACCCAGCGCATCGGGCGCACCACGGGGGGCATCGCCCAGCATCGGGGGCTTGCGACACGGCAGGACGGTTTGGGCACGGCAGCCTGGTTCTTCCTGTCCGGCAAGGCAGTGCCCGATAAATTCTCGGCCATGCTCGATATCCTCGGAGATGTGCTGCTGGACGCCAATTTCTCCGACAAAACGCGCTTCCGGCAGATGGCGTTGGAGGAAAAGGCGGGCTTTGAGGCGCGGCTGGTGCCCAGCGGCAATGCCATTGTCGATACGCGCATCAAGGCGGGCCTGACAGAGGCGGGCTGGATCGCCGAGCAGATGAGCGGCGTGAGCTATCTCGATTTCCTCAAGGGATTGGTGAAGCGCATCGACATCGATTGGGAAAGCGTCGAGGCGACGCTGAAAGCCATCCGCGACAGGCTGTTCAACCGTGACAGGATGGTCATCAACCTGACGGCGGATGAAGCGCTGGCAGGTGCGGCCAACGCGGCGCTGGCCGGATTTGTCAGCAGGCTGCCCGATGGCCGGTTCGCCGTTGCCGACTGGCAGCACGCCTTTGCGCCCAGGAATGAGGGCCTGGTGATCCCGGCGCAGGTCAATTATGTGGGCAAGGGCGCCAATCTCAAGGCGCTGGGGTTGGAGCTTTCCGCGGCGTCGGCGGTGGCACTGCGACTGCTCAACACCACCTATCTCTGGGATAAGGTGCGGGTGCAGGGTGGTGCCTATGGCGGGTCGGGCCGGTTCGACCTCAGCTCGGGGAATTTCTCATTCCTCAGCTATCGCGACCCCAATCTGCTCAAGACCCTGGATGCCTATGACGGCGCCGCCAAGGCGCTGAGGGCGGAGATCGGCGAGACCGATCTGGTGCGTTCGGTGATTGGCGTGGTCGGCGACCTCGATCGCCCCGAGTTTCCAGACGCCAAAGGCTATTCTGCCATGTGGCGCATTCTGACCGGCACAACGGATGAAGTGCGCCAGCAGCGGCGCGACGAAATCATCGGGACAAGCCGGGCAGACTTTCTGGCGCTGGCCGATGCGATCGATCTGGTGGCCGATAAGGGTCATGTCGTGGTGCTGGGCGGGGAAGCCGCGATCAATCTGGCCAACGAAAAGCAGCCGGGATTGCTTGAGGTCAGCAAGGTGGTGTGAGGCCGATCGAGCACAGCTCTCGCGGCCTTCCTCAAAGGGTGGATCGGCAAAGGGCCGAGACGGGCGAGCGGTGTCTAGTTGCTCAACGCTTCCACTAGATATGGCAGGCTGACATCCATGCGGTAGTCAATCCCGGAATGGTTGTCGGGGAATTCCTCGTAGCGATGGGCGATGCCGCGTTGTTCGAGCGTCTTGTGGATGCGTCGGGTGCCGTAAAGGATCGCGTATTGGTCCTCGGTGCCGCAATCGAGGAAGAAGCCCTTCAATTTGCCGATGGCGTCGGCGTGGGACTTGACCATCAGCGCCGGGTCCCAGGCGAGCCAGTTTTCCCAGCGTTCGGAGATGATCTCGCAAGTGTCGAGGGTGACGGGCAGCCTCAGGCCAAGGAA
Organism: uncultured Devosia sp.; assembly: GCF_913055165.1. Lineage (GTDB taxonomy): Bacteria > Pseudomonadota > Alphaproteobacteria > Rhizobiales > Devosiaceae > Devosia. The sequence goes on along the minus strand of NZ_CAJXJS010000007.1, from coordinate 7,662 downwards.
GGCATCGAGGTCCGGGTCGAAGCTGGCGGCCTGGCAGAGGAACATCAGCGTCATGGTGTCCTTGCCATCAAGCTTGGGCTTGGCTTCAAAGGCCTTGAACCATTCCTCGATCGAGTTGTTCTTCTTGGCCAGCGCCATCAGCACGTCAGGGAAACCGGCGAGGTAGAGGTGCTCGAAGCCGGCATCGCCCGAATGGCTGGCAGCGGCGGCCCAGACATCGGGGTGACGCATGGCGTGGACCAGCGCGCCGAAGCCACCTGAAGACTTGCCGAACACGCCGCGGCGGCCAGTGCCTCCGCAGGAGAACTTCTTTTCCACCGTTGGCAGCATTTCCTCGATCAGGAAATCCTCCCAGTTTCCCATGACCGGGGAGTTCACATATTGATTGCCGCCCAGGCGGGTGAAGCAATCGGGGAAGGCAACGACCACGGGTGCCATCTTGCCTTCCCCGATCAGCCGGTCGAGGCGCTCGGGCACGTTCTCGGTGAAGGCCTTCCAGGCCGTGTGGGCCGGACCGCCGGCAGTATAGCCGACGAGATCGACCAGAAGCGGGAGGCCCTTGCCGTCATGACCGGCGGGGACATAAACGTCGACAATGCGCGTCGTGTCATCACCAAGGCGGTTATTGGCAATTGCCCGACTTTCCACCGTCAGGCGATGGATGGAGCCGGGGGCGTGAGTGGTCTTGCGCATGCTTTTGTTCCTCTTTTTTGCTCTCTAGCACGGGCGTGGCCTATGCGCCTCCCTTCCCATCGGGGGGAGGGTGCGATGGAGCCTATGGGCTGGTGACAGGGGTTGTCACGGTGCCGCCCTAAGGTTCGGTGAACCGGACGTCTTCGAAAGTCGTTGTGCGCAGCATGAACAAGCCGATCCTCGACCGCAATCTCTATGTGCCTGCCATCGACGCCTGGATCGACCCGGTCGCGCCCAAACCGCGCGCCATCATCACCCACGGCCATGCTGATCATGCGCGGAGCGGGCACGGGGCGGTTTTGGCCACGCCCGAGACCATTGCCATCATGAAGGTGCGCTATGGCGCGGATTGCGCTGGACGGTTCGAGACGCTGCGGTTTGGCGAGGTGCTGAATATTGATGGGGCCTTGGTCAGCCTGCACCCGGCAGGGCATATTCTGGGGTCGGCCCAGGTGCTGGTCGAGGCCAATGGACAGCGAGCGCTGGTGACCGGGGACTATAAGCGCCTGCCTGATCGAACAGCCGAACCCTATGCGGCGGTGGAATGCGACCTGCTGGTCACCGAGGCCACCTTTGGGCTTCCAGTCTTTCAGCACCCCCACCCCAAGGACGAGATTGCGCGCTTGCTGAAATCGGTGGCCGACCAGCCGGAACGCTGCCATCTGGTGGGCTGCTATGCTTTGGGCAAGGCGCAGCGGGTGATTGCGCTTTTGCGCGACGCGGGCTGGGACCGGCCAATTTACCTGCATGGCGCGATGATCGAGCTTTGCGGGCTCTATGAAGAGCTTGGGGTGTCACTGGGTGAGCTGTTGCCGGCGACCGGCATGCCCAAGGCGGCCATGGCGGGCGAGATCGTGATTGCGCCCCCATCGGCCATCCGGGACCGCTGGAGCCGGCGCTTTCCTGATCCCGTGGTCTGCCAGGCTTCGGGCTGGATGAGCATCAAGCAACGCGCCCGGCAGGCGCTGGTGGAGCTGCCACTGGTCATTTCGGACCATTGCGACTGGGGCGAGTTGAACCAATCCATTCTCGAAAGCGGCGCGGAGACCGTGTGGGTGACGCATGGGCGCGAGGATGCACTGGTCTATTGGTGCCGCCAGCAGGGTCTGGCGGCCGAGCCGCTGGCGCTGCCGGGCCTGGACGACGATGGCGGGGAGGGCGGGGCGTGAAACGGTTTGCCGACCTGCTCGAACTGCTGGCGCTGACGCCGTCGCGGACACGCAAGATCGCGGCACTGGCCCAGTATTTTTCCGAGGTGCCGGACCCTGACAGGGGGCTGGCGCTGGCGGTGCTGACCGGGGAACTCGACATTGTCAATGTCAAGCCGGCGCTGCTCAAGCAGACGGTGCTGGCGGAGGTCGACGAGACGTTGTTCGCGCTGAGCTATGATTATGTTGGCGATCTGGGCGAGACCATTGCGCTGATCTGGCCGCACCATGGTGAGGGGGAGCTGCCGCGCCTTAGCGAGATCGTGACACTGCTCAATCGGACGAGCAAGGCAGACCTGCCACGGGTGATCGGCAACATGCTGACGCGAGCGGCGATCCATGAGCGCTGGGCCTTGGTCAAGCTGGCGACCGGTGCCCTGCGCATCGGTGTCTCGGCGCGTCTGGCCAAGACGGCGCTGGCCGAGATGAGCGGGGTGGACCTGCAGGCCATCGAAGAGGTCTGGCATGGCGTGAAGCCGCCCTATGGCGAGCTTTTTGCGTGGCTCGAAGGCAGGGCCGAGCGGCCCGCTATCGATCATACGGCGCGGTTTCATCCGCTGATGCTCTCCAACCCGGTGGAGGACAGCGATTTCGAAAAGCTCGATCCGCGCGATTTTTCGGCCGAATGGAAGTGGGACGGCATTCGGGTGCAGCTGGTGCTGGGCCGAAAGGGCGCGTCGCTGTTTTCGCGCACCGGTGACGACATTGCCGCAAGTTTTCCGGATGTGGTGGAGGTCGCCATGGGGCAGGCGGTGCTCGATGGCGAATTGCTGGTTGGGCACGATTTCGAGGCGCGGAGCTTCAACGATCTGCAGCAGCGGCTCAACCGGAAAGTGGCCCAGGGCAAGCAGATGGCCGAACTGCCCGGCTTCGTGCGCGTCTATGACATGCTGTTCGACGGTGACGAGGATATTCGCGCCCTCGCCTGGGAGGCCCGCCGCGAGCGGCTGGAGGCCTGGTTCGGACGCAATCCGCAGACGCGGCTCGACCTTTCCGAGGTACTGCCTTTCGGGGATTGGGATGACCTGGGAGAGTTGCGGCGCCTGGGGACGGAAAGCCATGGCCATGAAGGGGTAATGATCAAGCTCAGGACGGCGCCCTATGTGCCGGGGCGGCCCAAGGGGTTCTGGTTCAAGTGGAAGCGCGATCCAAATGTGGTCGATGCCGTGCTGATGTATGCCCAGCGCGGGCATGGCAAGCGCAGTTCTTTCTATTCGGACTACACGTTCGGGGTGTGGAAGGGCAACGAGATCGTGCCCATCGGCAAGGCCTATTTCGGTTTCACCGATGAGGAGCTGAAGCAGCTCGACCGCTGGATCCGCGCCAATACCGTGGGCAGTTTCGGACCGGTGAGGGAAGTGAAGAAGGAACTGGTGTTCGAGGTGGCATTTGATAGCGCGCAGAAAAGCGGGCGTCACAAATCAGGTGTCGCGCTGAGATTTCCGCGCATCAATCGGATACGCTGGGACAAGCCGGCCGGAGAAGCCGCGCGGCTGGAAGATATGGATGCGTTTGTGGGTTAGGGATTACCCTCACCCAACCTCCTCTTGATAGGGGGAGGAGCGGTTCAGAGTCGTGGAGTAATCGATGTCATCGCGGACCAATCACGCGCGCCTGGTGGCGCTGGAAAAGCAGATGGAAGCGGCTGCGGCTGATTTCGATTTCGAGAAGGCCGCGGCCCTACGCGACGAGATTGCGCGCCTCAAGGGCGAATATGGCGACGCGACCGTCGTGCGGGACGAGAATGGCGATGAAGTCAGCGTGGTGGTCGGCCAGGCACCACCCGGGCAGACCGGGCTGGGGTCGAACGCACCGCTACGGCAGCCGCCCAAGGGGTGGGTGAGGCCAAAGAAGCCGAACATGATGACAAAAAACCACAAGGGGCGCGGGGAACGTTAGGATCGTGACGTCTCGAAGGCCCCTCACCCGGCGCTGCGCGCCTTCCTCTCCCCAAAAGGGAGAGGAAGGCGGTTGGGGGCCCGTGGCGGCTACCCCGCCTTCTTGTGCAGGCGCTCCTCGGCCAGCTGCTTGATTTCGCGCAGTTCGCGGATGGTGGTTTCGAGATCGTCGCGCTGGCGTTCGAGCAAGGCGAGACGTTCATCGACCTTGCCGGCGAGGAGGTTGACCTGTTGGGTGCGGTCGGCGTCGTAGAGGCTCAGATAGTCCGAGATGTCGCGCAGGGTGAAACCGAGGCGTTTGCCGCGCAGGATGAGGATCAGCCGGGCCCGGTCGCGCTTGCGGAAGATGCGGGTGGCGCCGACGCGCTCGGGCGAGAGCAACCCCTTGGATTCATAGAAGCGGATGGCCCTGGTCGAGATGCCGAACTCGCGGGCGAGGTCGGCAATGGCAAACAGGTCCTGATTTTCGGAAGCTTGGGACGTCACGACTTTCCGGCTTTCATCTGGGCGTATTCTTCCCGCAGTTCTTTCTTGGATAGCTTGCCAATCAGCGTCTTGGGCAAGGCGTCCTTGAAGATGATCTGCTTGGGCATTTCGATCTTGTTGAGCTTCTCGGTGAGGAAGGATTTGAGCTCGGTTTCGCTGACCGATTTGCCGTTCTTGAGCTTGACATAGGCCACCGGGGCCTCGCCGCGATATTCGTCGGATACGCCGATAACATTGACCTCGTCGACGGCGTCATGGGTCATGATGGCTTCCTCAATGGTGCGCGGATAGACATTGAAGCCTGAGCAGATGATCAGGTCCTTGATCCGGTCGACCAGGAAGACATAGCCGTCTTCATCCATGTGGCCCACATCGCCAGTACGCAGCCAGCCGTCCATGAAGGCCGCTTCGCTGGCCTCGGGATTTTCATGGTAGCCGGCCATGACCTGCGGGCCCTTGACCTGCAGTTCGCCGTTTTCGCCGATACCGACCACCTTGCCTGAATCCACGTCGACGAAGCGGATGTCGGTGCCGGGAAGAGGCAGGCCGATGGACATGGGTTTTGAGGGCACACGCAGGGCGGCGCAGCACACGACCGGGGAAGCTTCGGTGAGGCCGTAGCCTTCGGCCAGGAGCGCCTTGGACTTCTTGGAAAAGGCATGGCGGACCTCGTCAGGTAGGGCCGCGCCGCCGGAAATGGCGACTTCAAGGCTCTCGATCTGTTCGGCACCGACCGAGTCGGCGCGGGCGATGGCGTTAAGCAATGTGGGAACTGCCGGCAGCACATTGGCCTTGGTGCGCGCGAAAATGCCCAGCAGGGCCTTTAATTCGAAGCGCGGCAACATGATCACCGGCGTGCCATTGCCGAGCGGCACGTTCATGCAGACCGTCATGGCGAAGATGTGAAAGAAGGGCAGGACCGCGATCACCTTAGAGGGCGGATAGAACAGGCCACACCCCCATTTGTCGATCTGGCTCATATTGGCGGCGATATTGGCATGGGTCAGCAGAGCCCCCTTGGGGATGCCGGTGGTTCCCCCGGTATATTGCTGCACGGCAATATCCTTGGCCGGATCGATGCTGACCGCAGAGGGTGTGTCCTTGCGGGCCAGCAGTGATTCAAAAGAGCTGATGGCACCGGCCTGGGGAGACTGGTCAAGCCGGGCCAGATCCTTGCGCTTGACCAGCGAGAACAGGATTTTCTTGACCAGTGGCAGCGCATTGGGGAAGTGCGCGACGATCAGCTTTTTGACGTGACCGGCGGCGACCAGCGCTTCTGCCTTTTCAAAGATCTGCTGGAGATCGAGCGTCACCATGATATCGGCGCCGGCATTGGCGGTGATGTGCCCGAGCTCGGCGACGGTATAGAGCGGGTTGCAGTTGACCACGGTGCCGCCGGCGCGCAGCACGCCGTAATAGGCGATTGGGTAAAAGGGCGTATTGGGCAGCATCAACGCCACGCGCGTGCCTTTGGTGACCCCGAACTGGCTTTGCAATGCCCCGGCAAAGGCGATGATCTTTTCGCTCAGTTCGCCGAACGTGGTGGTGCCGCCGAGAAAGTGGAGCGCTACGGCGTCAGGGGTCTTGGCACAGGCCGCGAGTACCTGCTCGTGCACCGGGGTGGTGTCAATCTTGTCGTTCCAGACGATGCCCTCGGGATAGCTGGCGATCCAGGGGCGAAGGCCGTCATTGCTCGTGGCTGGCGTGTCCATGTTGTCTCCTCCCAATGCCGCTTCGGGCAAACGGGCGTTGCCATTTTTGGATGCAGGGGGCCTTGTGCCCCGATGCTCTATTGGCATCTCGGCTCGCATCTCTTCGGAATTATTTCACTAGTTTACGTTAGCGTCAATTCGGTGCCCGGGCGTTTGGAGGAATCGTGGACGGGGTGGAGGGCGACTGCGCTTGTATCCCTAATCGGCAGTCAGTTGACGTATGCGTCAATCTGGATAAACTATGTTCAACAAGTCCCGGCAGCCGCGCTAAAGTGGGCCAGGCAGGACGGTGGGCTGAAACCCTCAAGGGTGGCCCGGCATTGGAACAAAGACGGCCGCAGCCCATGAATGGACCCTGCGCCGTAGGCGGAGGATGTGGGCGATGACCCTGTTGCTGATTGCGATCAGTCTTGTCTTGTTTGCCACCCTGGCCATGCGGGAGAGCCCGCTCTGGCAGTGGGGTGCAGGGTTTGCGGCCATTGGGCTGCTGTCAGGCGTCACGTTCACGCAGTCCGGTGCGAGCTATGCACTGGGCTGGTTCAGCTGGTTGCTGGTCATCTTCGGCGTGCTGCTCCTGGTGCTGGCAGTCAAGCCGATCCGCATGCTGGTGCTGACGCGGCCAATCTATGGGGCGGTGAAGTCCATTCTGCCCAAGGTCAGCCGCACCGAGCAGGAAGCGCTCGATGCCGGAACCGTCGGCTGGGATGCCGAACTGTTCTCCGGCCGGCCCAATTGGGACAAGCTGACCAAAATTCGTCCGCTGACGCTGACGGCAGAAGAGCAGGCCTTCCTTGATGGCCCGACCGAAACTGCCTGCAAGATGATCGATGACTGGGACATTCGGCACAACCGTGCCGATCTTTCTCCCGAACTCTGGCAGTTCCTTAAGGAGAAGGGCTTCCTGGGTATGCTGATCGCCAAGGAGCATGGCGGTCTCGGCTTTTCGGCCCAGGCGCAGTCGATGATCGTTTCCAAGATCGCCAGCCGCTCGGTGGCAGCGGGGATCACGGTCATGGTGCCCAATTCGTTGGGGCCGGGCGAACTGCTGGAGAAATACGGCACGCCGGAGCAGAAGGAAAAATACCTCCATCGCCTGGCCAATGGCCAGGAGGTGCCGTGCTTTGCTCTGACCGGCGTACATTCTGGATCGGACGCGGGCGGCATGCGCGATATCGGCATCGTCACCAAGGGCAGCTATCAGGGCAAGGAGGTGCTGGGCGTCCGCCTGAGCTTTGACAAGCGCTACATCACCCTCGCGCCGATCGCCACTCTGGTGGGTCTCGCCTTCATCCTCAAGGACCCGGATAACCTGCTTGGCCGCGGGGACGATATCGGCATTACCCTGGCGCTGATCCCGCATGATCATCCCGGCCTCGATATCGGCCGCCGCCATTACCCGGCGCGTCAGGCCTTCATGAATGGCCCGGTGCGCGGCAAGGACATGTTCATCCCCATGGAGTTCCTGATCGGCGGCACGGACTATGCCGGACAGGGCTGGCGCATGCTGATGGAGTGTCTGTCCACAGGTCGCGCCATTTCGCTGCCGGCGATTGGCACGACTTCGATCAAGCAGACTTTGCGCGCCACCTCGGCCTATGCGCGGGTGCGCCGCCAGTTCGGCATTCCGGTGGGCATCATGGAAGGCGTGGCCGAGCCGCTCGGCGA
>NZ_CAJXJS010000006.1 GCF_913055165.1 uncultured Devosia sp. | reverse complement strand
CCGGTCGTATCGTTGGAATGGGTCAGGCCCGCCATGAAGATGACGCCCATTTCCTGGCAGAGACCCTGCACGGCCACGGCCTCGGCCGATGACGAACCACCGGTGATCATGATGGCGCCGTCGCGCTCGATCATGCGGGTCGCACCTGCACGAGCAACGTCGGACTTGGTCTGGCTGTCCGAGGTGACGAACCCGACCTTCTTGCCCAGGATACCGTTGCCCTTCAGGGCGGACGGGGTGAGTACGTTGAGCAGGCCGCCGTCGCCTTCACCGTTGAGGTGGGCAATGGCCAGCTCGTAAGCTTTCTGTTCGTCTGCGCCTTCTTCTGCATAGGCGCCGGTCAACGGCAGGTTGAGGCCAAGGGTGACCGTGTCGCCAGTGGGGTTGTTGCAGAATTCCTGCGCCCAAGCCCCCTTGGTGAACATCATGGGGGCCACGCCCGAACCGATAATGCCGGCCATGCCGGTCTGCAGAACCCTGCGACGGGACAGCCCGCGCTTCAAAAATGTCATCGATCTCCTCCTTGTGGCGCGGGGCGGCTGGTACTTTGCCAGCCACTTTCCGCCTGCCCAGTATTCGACATATTTGAAAACGTCGGCAATAGGTCATTGTAATTCCAGCAAAAACTTGTAAATTGTTGTTCTTCAAGGCGCGTCATCGAGTAAATTCGTTGACAAGTCGGCTGTTCGGGGGAGGGTGAGCATGCGCGCGCCAATCGGATTTCGGATCAGCAACAGGCGGAAATCGCTGAAGATTTCTCAGGCGGCGCTGGCGCGGCTGGTCGGTATTTCTCCCAGCTATCTGAACCTGATCGAAAACAACAAACGCGATGTCGGCGGTGCCTTGCTGCAGCGTGTGGCGCTGCATTTGAACATCGACATCGACGATCTGACCGGCCAGGCGGAGCAGAAACTGCTCCAGGATCTGGAAGAGGCCTATGCCGATCCCATGATCGAGTCGCTACCATTTCAGCCGGACGAACGCAGGCAGATGGTGGCGCAATATCCGGCAAGCGCGCTGGCGATAACGCGGCTGCACAGGGCCTACACAGATGCTGTCGCCAGCGCGGATGCCTTTGCTGACCGCCTTCGTTCCGATCCGCTCCTCAGTCAGTTGCTGCACCAGGTGCTCTCCGGGGTGACGGCTGTTCGCTCGAGCGCAGAGATCCTCGAGGATGTGCCCGACCTCGAGGACGGAGAGCGGCAGCGATTTTTGGCGGCTATCGGACGTGAGACTCGTAATCTTGGCGCTGTTGCGCGCAATCTCATCGGTCACTTTGAAAATGCCAGCGCCAGCCGGAGGAGTGTTTCGGCGGCCAGGGAGATCGACGATCTGTTGATCGAGCGCACAAATTACTTCCCGTCGCTGGAGGCAGCCGGTGAGGCGCTGCGGATGGACGTGGAGAAGTATGGCCGCTTTGGACTGCAGGGCCTGACGGAGGCCCTCGAACGGCAGTTCAACGTGACCGTCACAATTGGCGGGCCTCCACCTGCAGGTCCGCCCGACTTCCCCGGCCAATATCGCTACTTTCCCGAGTTGGGAACAATGTGGCTGCAGGGGGCGACGACGCTGGCGACGCGGCAGTTCCAATTGGCCCGTCTCTATGGGGAACTGGCGGCCGGTGCGACAATCGAGGCCGAGTTGGACGAGGCCGCATTGGCCTCACCGGCAGCGTTGCGATTGGCGCAGCGGGCGCTCGGTTCCTACCTCGCGGGCGCGATGATCTTCCCGTATTCGCCCTTTCTGGAGCAGGCGGAGGCAGGCGCCTATGACATCGATCAGCTGCGACAGACCTATTACGCCAGCTATGAGCAAGTGGCCCATAGGCTGGTCTCCTTGCGGCGGCCCGGCGAAGAAGGGGTTCCCTTCGGCTTTTTGAGGTCCGATCCGGCCGGCCGGCTGACCAAGCACTTCCCATTGCCAGGGCTTTTGCTGCCCTATTCGGGGCATGCATGTCCGCTCTGGGTGATTTATGGCGCCTTCCGAACGCCGGACATGCCGGTGCGCCAGGTCGTCCGCTTCTCCGATGGGTCGCGCTATCTGTTCGTGGCCCGCACCGTGCAACGCAGGGCGGCAGCCTTCCATGAACCACCGGTTATGGCCTCGGTCATGCTGGCCTGCAATGTCTTGCATGCAGACAAGACGGTCTATGCGCAGGGGCTCGATCTGGCCGACAACGAGGCCGATGTTGAAGTGGGGCCCACCTGCCGGCTGTGTACCAGGACCAATTGTGCCAGCCGCCAAGAAGAGCCCATGGCGCCGGCTCCAGGGGGCGAAAACTTACGAGCCACATTGGTGGGTGATGGTTTTGCTCTTGGCGCCGATGGGTGAATTCGGGTTAGTATCACAATGCGCGAAGGGGAGATCGCGCGTCTGGGGGGAGCATTGGCAGTCGACATTTTGATCGCCGAAGATGAGCCTAGCATACTGGAATCACTGGATTTTATTCTCCGCCGCGCGGGTTGGAGCATAGAATCGGTGACAGATGGGGAGGCGGTTCTGGAACGTGTGCGGCGCGAATTGCCGCGCATTCTGGTTCTGGATGTGATGCTGCCCAAGCGCAGCGGGTTCGACGTCTTGAAACAATTGCGAGCGGACGCGCCGACGCGACACCTGCCAGTGCTCATCCTGACGGCGAAGGGGCAGCAGCAGGATCGCCGGATCGCCGAGGAACTGGGTGCGGACGGTTTCGTCACAAAGCCCTATTCCAACGCCGAGGTGGTGGGAGCGGTCCGCCAGCTGCTGGGCGAAGATGACCGATCGTCGTAAGCTCGAAAGCGGTGTTCTGGTCCTTGCTGTCTTCAGCGCCCTGCTGATCGTTCCGCCGCTGGTTTATATCTTCAACCATCCGATCCTGGTCTTCGGACTGCCGCAGATTGTGGTCTATCTGTTCGTGGTCTGGGCTCTGATGGTCACTGCGACCGCGATCCTGACCCGTCACCTGCCGCGTGCGTCCGATCAGGACGAGCATGTGGGGAACGACTGATGCTGTCGGCGGATTTCGTCATCGCGACGGCCATTGTCTATGTTGGGCTGCTGTTTGTGCTGGCCTATTTCGGCGATCGGCACACCCGTGCCAACAAGTCCTCATTCCTGCGCCATCCTGCCGTCTACACCCTGTCCATATCGGTCTATTGCACCAGTTGGACCTTCTACGGCGCGGTGGGCAATGCGGCCCGCGGCGGGCTGGAGTTCCTGACGATCTATCTTGGTCCCACCATTGTCTTTGTGGGCTGGTGGTTCGTGTTGCGCAAGCTGGTGCGCATCGGACGCATGCAGGCCATTACCTCCATCGCCGATCTGCTGTCCTCGCGTTATGGCAAGTCGAGTCGCCTGGCGGTACTCGTCACCTTGATCGCGGTCATTGGCATCACGCCCTATATCGCGCTGCAACTGAAGGCGATTACCGCCTCGATCCAGGCTGTGGCCGAGTCGGCCGAGGGCGCGCGTGGCAGCCTGGCCGGGGTTGATGACGGGGCCCTGGCGTTCGGAATTGCCGCGGGCATGGCACTCTTCACCATTCTCTTCGGGACCCGCAATGTGGATGCCAAGGAGCAACATCACGGCGTGGTGGCGGCCATTGCCTTTGAGGCGGTGGTCAAGCTTGCCGCTCTGCTCGCAGTGGGCATCTTTGTGACCTTTGGGCTCGGAGGCGGTTTCGAGGCGATCTATCGCGGTGCCGAGGCGGCGGGCATTGCCATCTATGAGGAGGACCCGTTCGGCCCCAGATGGGTGGCAATGACTGTGCTTTCGGCGGCCGCGATCATCTGCCTGCCCAGGCAGTTCCAGATCACGGTGGTCGAGAACGCCAATGAGGACCATCTCCGCGTCGCCGGTTGGGCGTTTCCCGCCTACCTGCTGCTAATGAGTGTCTTCACCCTGCCGATCGCGCTTTACGGGATGACGGTGATGCCACCGGGCGCCAATCCGGACATGTTCGTGTTGACGCTGCCTCTTTCGGAGGGCCAGTCGGGCATTGCGCTCTTCGCCTTCATCGGCGGATTTTCTTCGGCCACATCCATGATCATTGTTGCCTCGATCGCCCTGTCGATCATGGTGTCCAACCATATCATCATGCCGATCATCCTGCGCTCCTCCAATGTCGGACAGGGGGACGGGCAGGACGTTCGTCGCCTTTTACTGCTCAGCAGACGCGTGTCGATCGGCCTGATCCTGACCCTGGGCTTCCTCTATTTTTCGCTGACGGGTGATGACGCCCTGGCGCCCATCGGCCTGATTTCCTTTGCCGGGGTGGCGCAATTCCTGCCAGCGATACTGGCTGGGCTCTATTGGCGGGAGGCTTCGCAGCGCGGTGCGGCGAGCGGCATTTTTGTTGGCTTCGTGGTCTGGGCCTGGACGATGTTCCTGCCCAGTTTCGAAACCGTTGTTCCCTGGGTCGCGGATGTCATGGAGCGTGGGCCCTGGGGCATCGGGTACTTGAGGCCGGAAAACCTCTTCGGTCTCAATGGCCTCGATCCGCTCGTGCATTCGGTGTTTTGGAGCCTGCTGCTCAATAGCGTGTTTCTCGTGCTGGGGTCTCTGCTCTCCAGTCAATCGGCACTGGAGCGCATTCAGGCCGCGGCCTTTGTCGATGTGTTCCGCCGCCGGCCCTTTGCCCATCGCGGCTTCATGCCGGGTTCGGCCACCGCCAATGACCTCTATTTTGTTGCCGAGCGCGTGCTGGGCGAGAAGCGCGCGGCCGCCTTGTTCGAAGCGGCGGCGGAAGAGCGCGGTGTGGAGCCGGCGATGCTGGAGCCGACGCCCGAATTCATCTCGCGCCTTGAGCGCGAACTTGCAGGCTCGATCGGATCGGCCTCGGCACATGTGATGCTGGCCAAGGTGGTGGCCGGCGGCGATGTGTCGCTCGAGGAAATGATGCAGATGGCCGACGAGACCCAGCAGGTCATCGAATATTCGCAGGAGCTGGAGAAGACCTCCGCGGAGCTTCGCGTGACTGCCCGGAAGCTGGAAGATGCTAATGCGCAATTGCGCGAGCTTGATAGCCAGAAGGACGAATTCCTCAGCCAGGTCAGCCATGAGGTAAGGACGCCGATGACCTCGATCCGCTCGTTCTCGGAGATTTTGATGGAGCCCGGCGACCTCAATGAGGGACAGCGCCAGCGCTTTATCTCAACGATTCACAACGAGAGCCTGCGCCTGACACGATTGCTGGATGAGATTCTGGACCTAAGCGCCCTGGAGCGCGGCGAGCGGAGCTGGCAAAACACGCCGGTCGATGGCGAAGAGGCACTGGACCGGGCCATCGGGGTTTGCGACGCACTTCTGCGGCAAAAGGGCATTCGGGTCGAATTCGGAGAGCGGGCGCACACCACCATGGTGGAGGGGGATAGCGACCGGCTGTGCCAGGTCTTCATCAACCTGATTTCCAACGCGGTGAAGTACAATGACGCCAACGATCCGGTGGTACAGATCAGTTCGAGCGTCAGATCGGGTCACTATGTCGTGGATGTCGCCGACAACGGTCCGGGCATCTCGAAGTCCGAACGCAAGATGATATTCGAGAAGTTCTGGCGCGGCGTTGAGGGGGGCGGCGACCAGGGTGGCGCGGGCCTTGGACTTGCCATCAGCCGACAGATCGTGGCGCGGATGAACGGAACGCTCGAGCTCGTCCCCGGCCCCTTGCCCGGCGCCTGCTTCCGGGTGCGTATTCCCGTGGTCAAATAGCCAGATCAGCCCAGGCCCTCGTCGGGAATGTTGAGCAGGTGTCCGCAGGCCTTGCAGTGCACCGCGTCTGGTTCGTGCCGGTGAAGCCCGCATTGCGGACAGGGAAAATTGACCTTGGCGGGGCGGAAGATCAGCTGCGCGAGGCGCACGAATAGCGAGATGCCGATAATCATGACGACAATCGACACGAGCTTGCCGAAGGTGCCCGGCAGGACAATATCGCCGAACCCCGTGGTGGTCATGGTTGTGACAGTGAAATAGAGCGCATCGACATAACCGGCAATGCCCGAGTCGCGCCGTGCAAAGGCTGTGTAGACGAAGCCCGTCACCACGAAGATGAAAACCAGCAGGTTGATCACTGCCTGTATCGTTTCGCGATACCCGCCCAAACCGCGTTTTTCGAGCGGCCGCCAGACCATGCTAGTGCGGGTCAGGGTCCAAAGTCGCAGGATACGCAGGAACCCTAGATTGAACAGCCATGTCGGGGCCAGCAGCGTGATCAGGATGAAGATATCGATGATGACCGGCAATTGCCGGAGCCATCGCAGCGGATGGGTCGATGCCAGGCCGCGGGCGATGAGATCGATCGCCAGGATCGCGGCAATCGAGTAGTCGATCCAAAGGAAGGTTTCGGTTTCGCGCAGCAGGGGCGTGGCAATGAAAAAGGCGATGATTGCCAAGTCGACCAGCAGGATGGTGGTCTGAAACCGCAGGGCCTGCGGTGATTGGCCATGGTAGAGCAGCCGCAGCTTCGATCTGAGCCGGCCCAGTCTGGTTTCCGGGGCTTCGGGTCTCGCGGTCGATCGGTCTGCGGAGCTCAATCTGGATCACTTGTTTGTGGACAGGGTCGAGCGCACCACAAAGGACCAAATCGCCTGCCATTTCAAGGCGCCGCGCGACTTCCGCAGTTGTGTGGCGTTCAACAGATCTGCGGATTGTTGCAGGGTGTCGTCTGATTGCGGGGCGGTCCGGGGGGCGGCAAGTTGACCAGCGAATTGGAGGAGCCGTTCTGGGGGGCGGCAAGGCAGGCCTGGGCGCCCGACACCCTGAATGGGGTGCCGAAACTGGCCTGGATGTTCGGTAGCGGGAAATTCGCCACCAATCCGTCGCGCTCCGGATTGGTCCAGGCCAGAACATCGGCGGCGCCTCCGCCAATCACCCCGAGATCGCACCGTCTGGTCAGGTCCACGCAGGTCGTGCCGCTGCACAATCGCAGGGCGCCCTCAAAGAGCAGGACGAAATTTTGTCGTCCGCCGACCGTGAGATCAAACTCTGTACCGCGCACGGCGATTGAGGCCGTCGGCGTGTCGATGGAGTAGGCTGATTTCGGGCTGTTGCCGGAGATGAAGCGGAAAGTCCCGGCCAGCGCATTGACAGCAAACTTGCTCGCGCCGCCGCCACCTCCGAGCAGATAGGTCTCAATTTGCAGGCTACTACGCGGGCCGACGACGAGGCGGGTGGCATCGTCAAACAGCAATTGCACATTGCCAGTGGGGCCAGTGACGATAGTCTCCCCGACGGAAACGTCGGCACCAACCACAAGGAGGCGATCGTTGGACCCCAGACGCGAAAGGGCATCGGGTTTGACTCCGACGGCCGTTCCCTCGCCGGCACCAAGAGTGACGCCGGACACAATCATGGAAGCAATAGCGATATATGTGGCAAGTCTAATCATGACTACATCCATCGATGATTGCTGCTGAACGGCACATGAACCGTTCGGGCGCCCGATCAATGTTAGCAGACTACATGGGCCGACGGAACAAGTCGCCCGGTGGCACCAGACGGTGCCGGTTCGACATGGGATCGGTTGCCGCAAACGCTGTGGCGCGCTATGTGCTCCCCAAACAAGACCGGCCCGGCGCCGGACAAGGGGAACCCCATGAAGTTGGCCTTCGTCATTCCCGCCTACAATGAAGAGGCGCTGATCGGCAAATGTTTGGAATCAGTGCTGGCGGAAATCGAGCGGTCCGGCGCGGATGCGGACGTGATCGTCGTCAACAATGCGTCGACCGACCAGACGGGCGAGATCGCCCGCAGCTTTGCGGGCGTGCGCGTTGTGGATGAGCCCAAGAAGGGGCTGGTAAATGCCCGCGATGCCGGTTTTGCGGCGAGCGAAGGCTATGAGCTGGTGGCCAATATCGACAGCGACACCATCGTGCCCGAAGGCTGGCTGGATGTGGTCATGCGGGAATTCGAACGCGACGCGAAGCTGGTCTGTCTCAGCGGGCCCTATGTTTATTATGACATGGCGCCGCATAACCGGTTCCTGATCAGCCTGTTTTATGGGCTGACTTACCTGATTTACCTGCTCAACCGCTTTGTGCTGCGCGTAGGGTCGGTGGTGCAGGGGGGCAATTTCGTCTTCAAGCGGGCCGCTTGGGCGGCGGTCGGCGGATATGATCGCAGCATCGACTTCTTCGGGGAGGATACCGATGTCGCGGTGCGCCTGTCCAAGGTTGGCGGGGTCAAGTGGACCTACGCGCTCAAGATGAAGACGTCGGGCCGGCGGCTGGAGAAGGAAGGGGTTTTCCGGACTGCCGGGACCTATACGCTGAACTTTTTTTGGGTGACCTTCCGCGGCAAACCCAAGACCAAGAATTACACCGATATCCGGCCGCAATAGTCGTTGGATTACCGGAAACGCGAGAGGGTAGCGCGCTTCGTGCAATGCGCTACACTTGTGTGAGCCACATGACGTGGCCGGAGTCGGCCGGCCGATGAGCATATCGTCCCAGCTTCCGCCCATTCCACTGGCAATGGCCAGCGCGAGTCTGCGCGCCTTGGCACAGGCAGCGGGGCAGACGGTGGAGGCGCGGGTGCTGAGCCAAGCCGCCAATGGCACGACGCAGGTGCAGGTCGGTCGGCAGGTACTGAACCTGACCTTGCCGCAAAGCCAACCGGTCGGGTCAGTCTTGACCTTGTCGGTGCAGCAGGCGGACGGGCAGTTGCGCCTGAGCGTCGAGGGCGTGCGGCCACCCGCAGCACAAGTGACGGTCTCGCAACCGTCGATGGCAACGACAACCCCGGCCACCAGCGTTCAGCTCTCGGCAGCGGCGCTATCCGGCTTGCCTGCCTCAGCGAACCCAAGCCTTAGGCCGTCCGCAGGAGGCGTTGTGGGGGCGCAAGCGCCGACGCCGCCGACGTCGACAGTTGGGACTTCGCCGGCGCCTCCGGCTTCAGCTGGCGTGGGGCCTGCTCGCCCCACCTATGGCGGTGTGCCGGCATCGACGGCTGTGTCTGGGACGGCGCCCAGTCCACCATCGGTCTCCGGCAACGCGTCGATTGCGACGAACGCGACCACACCCGTTTCGGCCGCACAGGCAGCGCCGCAACCTGTGAGTGGGGTTGTCTCGCCGATCGCGTCAAGTGCATCACCGGTGCAAGGGACGAAGGTCCCGACCGGTACAGTGGCGCAAACCGCTTTGCCATTGGCGCCGGGCGCAGCTTCGCCGCCTCCCTCAGCGCCGGTTTCGCCAGGGGCGCCGCCGGGCAACACCATTCCGGCACCGGCGTTTGGGCCGTCTGCGCCGTTGACAGCGCCAAGTGGCATTCCCTACGCGGCCCCGTCTTCTGCCGCGCCGGCAGTTGTGGTCAGCCCTGCTGGTTCTGCAGCAACTGCGTTGCCGCCCGTGGGGCAGGCTGTGCCCTCCAGCGTTGTCGGCCAGCATGCGCCCCAGCCCAGCTACGGCGGGATGGCGGCAGGGGGCTCAGTCAATACTTCTCCGGTGGCGCCGAGTGTACCGCCAGCCGCGGCCTCATCACCGCAGGCCGCTCTTGCTCAGATGGTGCAGCAAGCCATCCCCCGGCAGGACAGCGTGGTGGGGCTGACCACGGCCCTGACAGCAGCGGCCGGCAGATTTGCGTTGCCCGAGCCGGTGGCAAAGGCGGCGCAGCAGGTGCTTGCCCTGCGGGTGCCCCTGGACGGCGCGCGGCTAGACGGTACGATGATCAAGACCGCGGTACAAAGATCTGGAGTTTTCCAGGAAGCCCTGCTGGCGTCGGGACAGGGCGCGCAAGCGGCTGGTGACACCAAAACGGCGCTGCTCGGCCTGCGGCAAACTCTCGGCAACTGGCTTGGCCAGCAGGCGCCCGTCGCCCAGGTTGCTGCCGTTGCGCCACCCATGCGCGGCGTGCAACTGCGCGCGCGTGCCGGGGACGGCGGCACGCCCAATCTGCCGGACGATCTCATGGAGGCTGGCAAAGTGCTATTGGAACGGACCGAGGCGGCCCTATCCCGTATGCGTTTGCACCAGAATGCGTCGTTGCCGGACACCAACTCGGTTCGGCAGGATAGTCAGTGGAGCCTCGACCTGCCGGTTGTCATTGCGGGACAACAGCACCTACTGCAGATGCAGATTCATCGGGATGACACCGCCGACAATCAGGCCCCGGAGGATCGGGGCTGGCAAATTCGTTTCGCGATCAACCTTGCTGGTGCTGGAGAAATCGGCGCGCAAATAGCCATGAAATCCAAATCGACGGGTGTCATGCTTTGGGCAGATCAGCCGGAGACAGCTGCGGCGCTGGCTGCCGGAATTGAAGAGCTCAAAGGCGAGCTTGCCTCGATAGGATTGGTTCCAGGGGCGGTTGTGGTGCGTACCGGACCACCGGTCGCGCCGCAGAAACAGCCGGCGGGGTATGCCGGGCAACATCTGGACGCCAGGCGATGACAGCTGACGATCCGACCGAACGGCCTCTGGCTGTTGCACTGCACTACGAAGAAGGCTCGCGCGAGGCGCCGCGGGTGGTGGCCAAGGGCAGGGGGCTGGTCGCCGAGAAGATCATAGCGCTGGCGGAAGAGAATGGGGTGGTCATCGAAGCCAACCCGGTTCTTGCCGAAGCTCTGAGCGGGGTCGAGTTGGACGAGACCATACCCATTGAGCTCTATGATGCCATGGCTGTGGTCATCGGCTACGTGCTGCGCCAAACAAGGCGGTAACCTTGCGCGTCCCGCTGCGGCTTCCCATGTCCTTGTGGACCAGTTGGAGGACGCCATGATCAGGGAAGAAGACGAACGCGCCATTGAGGATTTGTTCGAACGCCTGCGACGCGTCGAGCGCCAGAGCGGCCCGCGCGATAGAGATTCCGAGGCTTTGATCCGCCAGCGGCTGGCCGAGCATCCTGCTGCTGCATACTATATGGCGCAGGCAATCATTGTGCAGGAAGCCGCCTTGCGCGATCAGCAGGCGCGCATCGAATCCCTTGAGGCCGATCGCAGCCGATCGGGCGGTTTTCTGGGCAGCATTTTTGGCGATGACGCCGAGAGGCGGGTGCGCCCCGAACAGGTGCGGCGCCCGGGGCCATGGGATCGCACAGATGGCGGTGGGTTTCTCGCTGGTGCCGCACAGACGGCCCTTGGTGTCACCGGCGGCGTGCTGCTGGGCTCGGCAATCGCTGGCATGTTCAGTGAGCCCGCGCAGGCCGCGGAAACTCAGGCGGCGCCCGAAGAGCCTTCCGTGGAGGAGGACATCGACGCCGGTGACGATTGGGGCGGCTTTGATATTGGTGGCGAGTTCTAGCGGTCAGCGGGTGCTGCGCTTTTCATAGAACTCGTTCCCGCCCGCCTCGAGAACGTAATACATATTGTTGTACGGGAACCGCAGGCCGGCAGTGTGGAAATGCTGGGCGTTCTGGACGCCGGGATGGCGGGCGCCGGAAAGGACCTGATCGGCCACCTGGGCGGCAAGCACCGCGCCGCTATCGGTCATGGGACGCGTCAGCACGCCCTGTGCAAACTGGTTCTTCTGCCCGACCACACCGCACACGGACTTGGGATAGCGCGGATCGTGGAGACGGTTCATCACGACGGTACCCACGGCGAGCATGCCGTCTGGGCTGGAGCGATTGGATTCGAAGTACATAGCCCGCATCATGCACTCTTTCTCGCTCAGCTGGGCCATGCCCAGATTGACGCCGAGAAAGCTGCACCCGCCCAGGCTGGTGATTGCCAGGACGGCCATGGAAAGGCGCAGAATGGTTGAACTGGTGCGGCGCATGGGGACATTCCGGGCTTGTTGCGAAAAGATCGCTTTGCCCGAAAATGCGCGCCTAGCCTTAAGGAACGCCTGAGCCGGAAGGTTAAGTTTTTCTATCTATCGCTTGAGGAGCCGCAAAAGCAGCAAGGTCGTGCTGACCAGCGCGATTGCGGGAAGCGGGTCGCGCCGCACCAGCCTGGCGCCGTGCATGGCCTGTTCGCCGGCCAGGCGCGCCCATTCTGAACCGTGCGCGGCCGCAGCGGTGCCCATTTCCTGTAGCTGGCCCCCTAGGTTGTGGGTGGTGTGTCCCGATAGGTGGGCGAGCTGATGGACCAGATGCTGGACGTCGCGCCGCATGGCCCGCACCTGGCCTTCAAGGTCGTGCTGCCCACGCCGCTGGTTGGTGAGCTGGGAGAGAAAAGCATCAAGGGACATGATCCGCTCCGCGTTTTTCGATAAACGGCCGGATATCTCGCGCGGTTCCATGCCCTTGAACTGCCACAGGTCGGCGCCATTTAGGTGGTGTGGAAGGAACCCGCATGACCAAGAGCACAGATCGCCTCAACCGGCTTTTCGACCGACTGGAACGGCGCATTCCAGGGCTGGCGGCAGGTTGGCTGGCGCGTCTGAGACGCCCGGGCGCCAGATGGGTGCGCATCCCGTTGGGCATTCTGCTGGTCTTGGGCGGCATTTTCAGCTTCCTGCCGGTGCTCGGCATATGGATGCTGCCGCTGGGCCTGCTGCTGTTGGCGGTCGACCTCATTTTCCTTCAGGGGCCAGTGAATACAGCCATACTGCGCGGCAGTCGCTGGTGGACGAACTGGCAGCGGTACCGGCGCGACAAGAAGCGACGCAAATAGGGGGCGTCAGGCCATTGCCGAATAATGGGCCTCGATGATGTCCACGGCAGCGGCCAGGCGCTCATCCACAATATGAAGATACTGGGTCCAATCGGCCATCTGCGTGACCTCGCCCTTGCCGTCGGAGATCCCCCGGATCGCCAGGAGCGGGATTTCGAAGGCCTGGCAGGCTCGCAGAATGGCAAAAGTCTCCATGTCCACCATGTCTTCGGGCACCAGATCATAGGCCGAACCGGAGACGATATTAGCACCCGTGGAGAGGCTGGCCGGATTGAGGCCGGGCACCGGTGGCGCGAGCCTCAAAGTCGCAGGCATGTCGAGGAAAGGGGTAACGCCCTTGGCAAATCCCAGCGCAGTCGCGTCCATGTCGCGGTAGGAAACGGTGACGGCCTGATAGACTTCGCATTGCTCCAGGCGCCGCGAACCTGCCGAACCGAGCGATACGACTAGCCGCAGTCGACGGCTTTCCGATGAGGCCAACAGGCGGGTCGTGTTGACGGCGGCCTCGACAGGTCCGACGCCGATCACGACCGGTTCGATACGGGCCCTCAGATGAGGACCATATTCGGCTTCTGCTGCCATGAGGTAGAGGATCGACATGCCTGCAAGTTTATCATGACGAGCCAGCCCGCCAAGCGCACTCTTTGCGCTTCCGTAATGTTGTGGTGCGTATGGTAATCACTGGCCACGCGGGATGTGGCACGGGATACACCGGAAATGCGCTTTGCGGTCGTTGGTGAACGGCGTGAATGGAGTGAGCCCGTTGGGCCAGTTGGTGTTGGGACGGCCGTTCGGCCTGTAGCGGTGGAGGCCGAGGCTCGGCGGCGCAAGGCGTCGCTCCATCTCGATGAGTGGCAATTGCGGGAATATGTGACCGGCCGGCCCGTCCCAGACGCCATTAGCCAGATGTGCCGGCAAATCGACCTGGCAGCGGAAGCCTTGCTTCGCCTGTCGTCGATACCAGCGGATTTTGCAGACGACCTCTACTGGCCACGACAGTGGTAGAGTCGCGGCCAGTAGAGGTCGGGCTCATGCTGCCTTCTTGGCTTTGGTCGTACGCGGCGCCCGCTTGCGCGCCGGCTTGATGGCCTTGGCAGCTTCGGTTGTCAGTGCGGCAACGGCCTTGAACCAATAGGCCTGGTCCTGACCTTCCGGCCGTCCGTCGGCTTCCCACATCGCATAAGCGCGGCGCTGGATTTCCTCGTGCATCTGGGCACTCCTTGGTGGCATGGCGGGGAAAGCCTGCGCTCTCATGGTTGAGCAAAGGTAAATGAAGCCATGTTGCTCGGCATAGCGCCTGGTCGGACAGCGCAAAGCTCTGGATTCGGTCGAAAGTGCGGGGACTGGTTCGTCGTGCTTTGTGTCCAAGGAGGAAGTTCACATGACACTAGCCAATCTCGAAGTCGTAACCCTGTTTGTTGATGATTTCTCTGCGACTCGGCAGTTCTACGAGCGCGTTTTCGACGCTGAGATCGTCTATTCCGACGATGTCTCGGCGGTTTTCGCCTTCGGCGGAGGCATGATCAATCTTCTTGACGTCAATCAGGCGCCAGAGCTGATTTCTCCAGCTGCCATAGGTGGGCAGGGCGCTCGAACTTTGCTGACCATCAAGGTCGAGGATGTCGACACCGAGTGCGAGCGGCTGGCCTCCCTTGGCGTCTCGGTGCTCAATGGCCCCGTTGATCGTCCATGGGGGCGCAGGACAGCGGCCTTTGCAGACCCCTCTGGCCATATCTGGGAATTGGCCCAGGTCATCTGAAGCATCCGACGTCCGTCGAATTGAGCATTTCATGCTCGTCGCTGCCTCGAGCGGGTCCCTCTAGGGCATCTTTGACTGCCGCTGACAGCCCCTGTCGCGACGGGCCGATAGTCGTTGAGGCGGGGTCGCCGCTCATCTAGAGTTACACCACGGCCAGCCAGGATTGGATCCGATCAAATGAAGCCGTTTCACCAGATTCTTGCGAATAACCTTGTCGCCAACGTCACAAACTTCACTGTGTGGTTCGCCATTACGTTCTGGGTGTTTCTCGAAACCCAGTCAGTGTTCGCCACGGGCATGATTGCCGGGTTCTATCTGGTGTTCACTGCGGGGTTCGGGTTCTGGTTCGGCTCGATCGTCGACCACAATGCCAAAAAGCACGCCATGCTGGCCTCCAGTGCGGCTTCCGCCTTCTTCTACATATTGGCCCTGGGGATGATACTCATTGAGCCGGAGGGCGCCTTTCGCGATCCCTATGGCTGGTATCTGTGGGGCTTCGTCCTGCTGGTCATGCTGGGTGTCATCGCTGGCAATATCCGCTCGATTGCCCTGCCGACCTTGGTGACAATTCTCATCCCTGAAGACTCTCGCGACAAGGCGAACGGTCTGGTCGGCATGGTCACCGGTATCGGTTTTCTCACCACCTCGGTGATCTCGGGATTTCTTGTCGCCTACACCGGCATGTTTGGCGTCATGGTGTCGGCCCTGGTGGCCACCGGATTGGCCTTTGTGCATCTGGGCCTGGTCCAGATCGATGAGGGCAGGGTGGCGGTTGACCCAGACAAGCCCGTAGAGCCCAAGCGGGTCGACATCGCCGGCACCGTCAGGGTCGTAGCAGCTGTTCCCGGCCTCTTCGCCCTGATCTTCTTTGCCTGCTTCAACAATTTTCTGGGCGGCATCTTCATGGCGTTGCTCGACGCTTATGGTCTTTCCCTGGTGCCGGTGGAAATCTGGGGGCTGACCTTCGGCGTGTTGTCGACCGCGTTCATTCTCAGCGGCATCATCATCTCACGCACCGGACTTGGCATAAACCCGCTTCGGACGCTGCTATTGGTCAATGCCATCACCTGGTCCGTCTGTTGCGTCTTCACCATCCAGTCCTCGTTCTGGTTGCTTGCCGCCGGGTGCTTCGTTTGGATGTTGCTTGGGCCCTATGCGGAGGCTGCCGAGCATACGACGCTGCAGAAAGTGGTCCCGCTGGAACGGCAGGGCAGGGTTTTCGGCTTTGCCCAATCGGTGGAACAGTCGGCCTCACCTCTGACCGCTTTCCTTATCGGTCCGCTGACCCAGTTCGTGGTCATTCCCTTCATGACAGATGGGGCCGGGGCAAATGCGATCGGCGGCTGGTTTGGTACGGGTCCGGATCGCGGTATGGCGTTGGTGTTCACCATCGCCGGATTGGTCGGCCTCGTGGTGACAATCCTGGCCTTCAATTCCCGATATTATCGGGAATTGTCCGCGGCTTATGCCAAAGGCAGGGACGATGACGGGGCCAGCGGCGGGGCGACTGTCGCCAACCCCGCCTGACCGGGAGCGATTGCTAGGCCGGGGCCGCGCCAGCCGGGGCGGCGGCCTCCGTCTTGGGCGGAAAGGCGAGGGCCAGCATGGCGGCCGCCAGTCCCACAGCGGCGGAGGCGACATAGAGCCAGTGGTAGTCACCGAACGTATCGTAGAGGTAGCCTCCGCCGACCGGTCCGAAGGCCATGCCGATAGCTGAGGTCATGGTGATGCCACCCAGAACCGTACCCATGACCTTGGGGCCGAAATAGTCGCGCGCAAGCACCGAATAGAGTGGCATGACGCCGCCATAGACGAGGCCGAGCAGCACTGCCAGCAGGTAGAAGTGGGTCAATTCAGATACGTAAATGTAGCTGTAGATGCCCACGGCCTGAAGCAGCAAGCCGCCAATGATGACGCGCTTGACGCCGATGCGGTCTGCCAACATGCCGAAAATGACGCGGCCGAACAGACCGGCGAACCCTTCGACGCTGTAAATGCTGGCGGCAGCCAGCGCAGATGCTCCACACAACATGGCATAGCTCACCGTGTGGAAAATCGGTCCTGAATGGGCGCCGCAACAGAGGAAGAAGACGGCCGCCAGAACGATGAATTGCGGCGTTCGGAAGATCGTCGTGATGGTGCGGGGAGGCTTGCTCGCGGGGACGACGTCGCTAGCCGGTGTGGGAGCCTCTGACAGCGCTTCCGGGGCCTGGCGAATGAGGAATGCCGCTGGTGCTATGAAGGCCGTTGCTGCGAGGGCAGTGAGCATCATGGCATCGCGCCAGCCGAACTGTTCGATAAGGATGGTGGCAAGGGGCGTCATGGTCATGGGTGCGACACCCGCGCCGAGCGAGACAAGGGAGACCGCAAGGCTTCGGTGCTTATCGAACCAGCCAAGCGTCGTGGCTATGAGTGGGGCAAAGAAGGCGCCGCCTGAGGCACCGACGAGCCCGCCATAGGCAAATTGGAAAACCAGCAGATCAGTGGCCCGGCTGGCGAGATAGAGACCGAGGCCAAGCATGGCGGCGGCGGTGAGAATGACCGGGCGGGCACCGATCCGGTCCGCCAATGTGCCCCAGAAGAATCCGGCAACCCCCATGACGATGAAGCCAACCGTCATGGCACCCGAAATGCCCGCGCGGGTCCAACCGGTTTCATCGCTCATGGGTTGGAGATAGACGGGCAAGGCAAACATGGCGCCCATGGCCAGACAGGTAATCACAGCGCCAGCAACAACGATCACCCAGCCATATTGTCGTTCCATTGCAAGTTCCTCCACAAAGGATGTCACCGGCACGACGGATGAGGCGCCAGGCTTTCGACGCAGACAAGCGAATTTTATCATCGGCACGGCAAGCCGCCTTGCCCGGGAGCACCGGCGGTCACATATTCAACGCATGAGCGAGAAGAATCCGGCCCGGCGCAGCGACGCCGTGGCGCCCAAGGGAGAGATGCGCGACGAAGTTGCCGCCTTCGTCAAGAAGGTGGGGCAGCTGGCGCGACCCAATGCCGGTGAGGACGGACGGCTGCTGTTCGGCATGGACGCAACGATGAGCCGTCAGCCGACATGGGACTTGGCCGTGTCGCTGCAGGCAGGCATGTTCGAGGCCATTCCCAAGGATGCGCATCTGCAGGTGCAACTGATCTATTTCCGGGGGCTGGGCGAGTGCCGCGCGTCAAAATGGGTTGTGGACGCCAAGGCTCTGGCCCGCCTGATGAGCACCATTGCCTGCCAGGGTGGTCAAACGCAGATCGGGCGCATCTTCAATCATGCCCGCGACGAACACGGAAAGCGGCGGATCAATGCGGTGGTCTATGTCGGCGACGCGATTGAGGAAGACGTCGACGCATTGTGCGCCAAGGCGGGTGAACTGGGCCTGATGGGGTTGCCGATCTTTGTGTTCCAGGAGGGCCATGACAGTCGGGTGGAAGCGGCCTTCCGCGAGTTCGCGCGACTGTCAAAAGGCGCATATGCGCGCTTCGATAGTGGAGCGCCGCAACAATTGGCGGACTTGCTCAAGGCGGTGGCGGCCTACGCCAGCGGCGGGCGGTCACAGTTGAAGCTGCAGTCGAGTGGTGCGGCGCGGGTCTTGTTGACCCAGATCGAGGGGCGATGAGCTGGATCTTTCTAGGGACCCTGGGGCTGATTGGTCTGCTCTGGCTGGGTTACGCGCTGCGCAACATGGATCGTCGCCTGCTTGTGCGCGGGTTGCGCTGGATCGTGGGTGGCGGCGCTGCGGCGATTGCGGCGGCGGCATTGCTGTTCCGGCGCATCGATATCGCCATGATCCTTGGAGCCGTCGCCGCTTCGGTATTGTTCCGTGGCCGGCTGGGGCAGTTTTCGTTCGATAGCCTCAGCTCGGGCTCTTCGGCCAATGTTTCAAAAGTCCGCAGCCGCTATCTTGCCATGGAGCTTGATCACGACACTGGCGAGTTGACCGGACGCATTCTGGATGGCCAGTTCGCTGGCTGGGATCTGATGGATCTCGGTGAGAACGAAACCCGTGTCCTTATCGACGAGATCGGCCATGACGCGGAAAGCGTCAACCTGCTGGAAAGCTGGCTGGACACCAACCGGGCCGGCTGGCGGGAGTATTTTGCGGAGCAGGACGCTGGAGGGGCCACGGCAACGGGCGGTGGTTCGGCACGCGATCCGGTGGCGGAGGCTTATGCCGTACTCGGTCTGGAGCCGGGGGCGAGCGACGAAGAAATCAAAGCCGCGCATCGCGAGTTGATGAAGGGTGTGCATCCGGATCGCGGCGGATCGGAGTTTCTGGCAGCCAAGATCAACGAGGCGCGGGATCTGCTGCTTGGGCGTTGACAGGGCAGATCAGTCGATCGCCTGCAGGCCCCGGTGCTGTCCAATGGCAACCCAGACCGCGAGCGGCAGCATGACCAGGCCCGCCCAGCCATAGGCCGGCAGAATACCGACCCATTGCGCCAGGAAGCCAAAGGCCAGGGTGCCGACAATGCCCGAAATATTCTCGGCCATGACCAGCGCGGAGGTTGTTGTCGCCCGGCTCCTGCCCTCCATGACCCGGTGGAAGCGCGCTTCGGCGAGCACGCCCAAGGGCGCCATGAGCACATAGGCCAGGCACAGAAGCAGCACATACCAGGGGCTTGATCCGACCGAGGCGGCGACCAGCAATCCACCACCCAGGAGTGGCAGAAGCCAGGCCAACCATGGCCGTCCCGCCAGCCTGTAAGCATGGATACTGGCGGCGGCGTAGATGAACTCCACAAGCGCGCCGGCGATGCCCCAGGCCCAGACCGGCAGATTGACTGCCAGGAAATAGAGCTGATCGAATTCCTCGATGAGTTCGAATACCACCAGGCCCACAGCGATATAGGTCGTGACGAAGCGCAGATTGGCGTGCCGGCGAAATTCGCCGATGGCGTCAACAAAATGGGAGAGGTAGGTGGCTGGCATCTCCACGACGTCATCAGCAGCGGGGCCTTTCCGGCCGCGGCGGCCATCGTGTAGTCCCAGGGCCAGTAAGGCGACGAGCAGCAGCGGTGGGATAGACAACCACAGGCCGAGATCAAAGTTGTAGAAAGCAACAAATCCGCCCAGCAGCGCGCCAAAGCCGATGCCCAGTTCCTCGGCCGCGTTGTCCCGGCCCAGGACCTTGTCGAACTGGGCAACGCGTCCCTCGCGTTCCATCCGCTCATAAAGCAAGGCTTCGCGAGAGCCCGATTGCAGGGCCTGCGCCAGGCTCCAGAACATAAAACCTGCCGCGTAGAGCCAGAAGCTTCCAGCGGCCAGGATCCAGAACAGGAAGGTCAGTGTTTTGAACAGTGGCGCGGCAACAAGCAGCCAGCGCCGGTCGAAATGATCCGAGAGCGCCCCAGAGGGCATTTCCAGCATGATCGCTGTCGCCGACCAGAAGGCGAGCAGCAAGCCGATCTCGGCGAAGGACAGACCTTCGAGCTCAAACAGGGCCGTATAGAAGGCGTAGGCCAGTATGAAGTCGAACAGGAACGCATAGGCGTAGTACAGCCCGAGGAACCGACGCAAAGCATGCGATGAATCCGATCTGGGCGTCGCGGTGGGGTCCGCCATCAGTGACTGCCATTCTGGTTGGAACTTGGCCAAGAAAGTCTAGGATCGCCCGGCGAGCCATGCTAAACCGACCGCAAAATCGACGCCATATCCACGGAATCGAAAATTGGCCCAGTCCGGTATCAAGCAGTTCCTTAGCGAAATTTTCTCCTGGTGGGGTGGGAACACCTGGGGCACGCGCCTGTGGATTCGGCGCTTTGGCGACTATGTCGGTTCTGACGAATTCGGCAATCGCTACTATCAGGATCGCAAGGCCAACCGCCGCTACGTTACCTATGCTGGTGGGTTTGCCGATGCGTCGGCCATTCCTCCCGGTTGGCATGGCTGGATGCATCATCGCTCCGACGTGGAACCGGCAAATGCCAAGTATGAGCCGCGCGCCTGGGAAAGGCCGCATCAGCCCAATCTCACCGGCACTGCTGCTGCCTATCGTCCGGATGGCAGCCTGCTCAACAAGGGTGAACGTCCGCGCGTCACCGGCGACTATCAGGCCTGGTCGCCGGAATAAGGTTGCCAAGCTTGGGGCTGGATAGACTCATTTTCATTCGGTCGCTGCTGGCAGCGGCCGTTTTGGCTTTGGCGCCTTCGGTGCAGGCCCAGCCGACCGCCAATCCGGTCGCGACTTTCGCCGGCCTGGACAAGATCACCGGCCGCATTACCCGGTTTGACGTCTATGTCGATGAGACCGTGTTATTCGGGGCACTCGAAATTACGCCACGCGCCTGCTACGACCGGCCCAGCAGTGACACCTTACAGCGCACGTCGGCTTTTTTGGAGGTCAACCAGATGCGCTTAGACGGATCAGCGCAGCGCATATTCACGGGCTGGATGTTTGCGGACAGTCCCGCGCTCAATGCCGTTGATCACGCTGTCTATGATGTGTGGCTGATCGAGTGCAAGACCTCGACCAATGTGCCGCCGCCTTCCGAGCGGTAATTTTTTCTTTCGGTTGTCTAGACGGCCCGCCGTCCCTCGTCGTGTGAGGCAAACATCAGCGTCTCGCTGATAAAACCGTCACAGGAGGGTTACCCGATGATGACACTGCCCGAGACCGCCGAGCGGCCTTCACAAAGCTATGTCTATGTTCCGTTCACCGTCACCATGCAGCAGATGCAGCGGCCGGCAAATGAAGGCTTTCCCCAGATATTCGCCTATATCGAAAAGCATGGTTTGAGGCCGATCGGAGCGGCCTTCTACAATTACCGTCGCATCAACATGGCGGAAACGCTCGATGTTGAGGCGGGCATCGCCGTCGACCGGGTTGGGCCGGAAGAGGGAGCGGTCAAAGTGGGCACATTGCCAGGCGGGCGCTTCATGGGCGTGACCTGGCATGGTCACCCGGACAAGCTCGAAACCGTGACGGGCATGCTGATCGCCTGGTCGAACCTCACTCAGCAGCCGTTCGATGGGTATCGCGATGGCAAGAACGATTATTTTGCCTGCCGGCTCGAACTCTACGAGAGCGACCCGACCGAGGTGCCGAATATGGATGAGTGGGTGACGACCCTTGCGTTCAAGCTCAAGGATTGAGTGTCAGAACAGCTCGTCCAGGGTGCAGTAGTAGAGGTACTTGGCCTCATCCCACTCGGCGCCATAGGCGGACAGGAAGGGCGCAATATGGTCGCGGCCGATATTGAACTCGATGCTCCGGCAGGCGAGGGCAAGGTCCTGCCAGACATCGGCCAGCCCTATTCGGCCGCAATCGACCATGCCGGAAAAGCGTCTGTCGAAGGCGAGGATATTGGGTGTCGAGGCATCGCCGTGCGTAACGATCTGCTGACCGGTTTGAGGACGGTTGACCTTGAGCCAGTCAAGCACCTGCCGGGCTGTCCAACCTGAGCGCGCGTCGTCGAAGTCGGTCTCGTCAACCAGGCCGGCCTCCACTCTGGATTCAGCCGCGGCCAGGCGCGCCTCGATGCCATGATCGAATGGGCAGGTGGTGGTGTCGAGCGCGTGCAGACGTTTGAGGCCCTGCGCATAGACGTGGACGAAGACGTCTGGTTGGTCGAGATAGTGGGTCAGGTCCTCGCCGGGCACGGCGCTCATCAGGAGCCAGAGACGCTCGTGACCCTGTTCGGCGTCCACAACACGCGGCGCTTTGAAGCCCATATGGGTCAGCCAGTTCAACCGTTCGATCTCGCCCGGCAACTCGGCCAGCGGATGCAGCGGCTCGGACTTGAGGAAGGCGGCATTTCCGTCGCCAAGGGCGATGCGCCAGACGGACGCGGAGGATTCACCGATGTTGATCGGCGACCAGTCAAGGTCGCGCAGGGGCGAGAGGCTTTCGGGAAGATCTTCAGGCTTCATCGATGGTCCCAGGCGTTCCAATTGCCTTCGCGCAGCAATGCCAGGCCCAAACGGTCTTCATATTCGGTTCGGGGGATTTCCATGCCGCCGAGCGAAGCAAGATGATCGGTCAGGAACTGGGTGTCGAGCAGTTCATAGCCGCCAGCGTTCAGGCGGTCGACCAGATGGGCCATGGCCATTTTGGAGGCGTCGGTGCGGCGGTGGAACATGGACTCGCCGAAGAAGGCCGCACCAATGGCCAGGCCGTAGAGCCCGCCGACCAGTTCATCGCCGTCCCAGACCTCCACGGTATGGGCAACGCCGCGCCGGAAGAGCTCTCCATAGACGGCCCGTATGGTGCCGTTGATCCAGGTGGATTGGCGATCGCTCCCGACTGTGGCGCAGCCCTCTATGACGCCCTCCCATTCAGTATCGACCCGAACGGACCAACCGGATTTGCGCATGGCCTTGCGCAGGCTCTTGCTGGTGTGAAAGCCGTCCAACGGGATGATCCCGCGCATGTCCGGGCTGACCCAGAACAGGTCCGTGTCCTCGGCGTCTTCCGCCATGGGAAAGATGCCGGCCCGGTAGGCCCGAACAATGAGCTCTGGGGTTATCTCGATGGAAAAAGGGTCTGATTTGCGAGCCATGGCATAAAGATAAGGGGCGCTCTCGCGCCCCTCAATACTAGGCCTTGTTCGCGGCGAGGAATTTTTCCAGCCAGTGAATGTCGTAATTGCCTGCCAGAATGTCCGGCTCCTTGATGAGGCGCTGGAACAGGGGCAGGGTGGTCTTGACGCCATCCACGACAAACTCGTCAACGGCGCGGCTGAGGCGCTTGAGACACTCCTCGCGCGTGCGGCCATAAACGATCAACTTGCCGATCAGCGAGTCGTAATAGGGCGGGATTCGGTAGCCCTGATAGACCGCAGAATCGACGCGGACACCAACGCCACCGGCCGGATGGTAGAAGGTGATGGTGCCGGGCGAGGGGGCAAAGGTCTGCGGGTCCTCGGCATTGATACGTACTTCAATGGCGTGGCCGTAGAACTGCACCTGGTCTTGCGTCATCGAGAGTTTTTCGCCCGACGCAACCTTGATCTGCTCATAGACGATATCGATGCCGGTGATGCGCTCGGTGACAGGGTGTTCCACCTGCAGGCGGGTGTTCATCTCGATGAAATAGAACTCGCCATTCTCATAGAGGAACTCGATCGTGCCGGCGCCGGAATATTTCAGCTTGCGCATGGCGGCGGCGCAGATCTCGCCGATCTCGTCGCGTTCCTTGGGCGCAATGGTTGGGCCGCCGGCCTCTTCCCAGACCTTCTGGTGACGACGCTGTAGCGAGCAGTCGCGCACACCCAGATGCACGGCATTGCCCTGGCCGTCGCCCAGCACCTGCACCTCGATATGGCGCGGCTTGCCCAGGTACTTTTCCATATAGACCGAGGGATTGCCGAAAGCGGCCTTGGCCTCGGTGCGCGCGGTGGACCAGGCCTCAATCAGGTCCTTTTCGGTCTTGGCGACCTTCATGCCGCGGCCACCACCACCTGCGGTGGCCTTGATGAGGACCGGGTAGCCAATTTCCTTGGCCGTGCGCTTGGCGTCTTCTTCGGTCTCGACTGCGCCGTCAGAGCCGGGAACGACCGGAATGCCGAGTTCGACCGCGGTCTTCTTGGCCGTGATCTTGTCGCCCATGATCTCGATGTGGTGCGCCGAGGGACCGATGAAGGTCACATTGTGCTCGGTCAGGATCTTGGCGAAGCGCGCATTCTCGGAGAGGAAGCCATAGCCCGGGTGCACCGCATCGGCGCCAGTGATTTCGCAGGCAGCCATGATGGACGGAATGTTGAGATAGCTGTCCTTGGCGGCATTGGGCCCGATACAGACACTCTCATCGGCCAGGCGCACATGCATGGCATTGGCGTCTGCCGTGGAGTGCACGGCAACCGTCTGGATGCCCATTTCCTTACAGGCGCGCAGGATGCGCAGGGCGATTTCGCCGCGATTGGCGATCAGAACCTTATGGAACATGGTCGCCCCCTTACTCGATGACGACGAGCGGCTCGCCATATTCGACCGGCTGGGCGTCATCCACCAGAATGCGGGTGATGGTCCCTGAACGATGTGCCGGAATCTGGTTCATGGTCTTCATGGCCTCGATGATGAGGACGGTCTGACCCTCGGACACCTTGGTGCCAACATCGACGAAGGCCGGCTTGCCAGGCTCGGGCGAACGGTAGGCCGTGCCGACCATGGGCGATGTGAGGGTGCCGGGGTTGGAGGCCAGATCTTCAGCGGTTGCAGGCGCTGCAGCGGGAACGGAACCCGAAGGCGCGCTGGGAGCGGCCGGGGCAGGCGCGGCGGCCGGTGGCGCCATATAGTGCATGGGAGCCGGTGCGTAGGCGGGAGCCTCGGCAGGGTAAGAGCGTGTCACGCGGACCCTCAAATCTTCCTGCTCGATTTCGATCTCGGCAAGGTTTTCCTTGTTGAGCAGTTCGGCGATGGCGCGGATCAGGTCCTGATCCACCGATGACTTGGTCATTCTGTCGGTCTCCCGGCTTCCCGTGATGAAGCGTTATTTGAGTTTGTCGGCCAAGGCCATGAGGGCCAGTCTATATCCAAGCGTACCGAAGCCGCAAATGACGCCGAAGGCCACCGAAGACACATAGGAATGGTGACGAAAGGCCTCACGCTGATGGATATTGGTCAAGTGCACCTCGACCACAGGCAGGTTCACGGCCCTCAGGGCATCGTGTATGGCCACGGATGTGTGCGAATAGGCGGCAGGATTGATCAGGATGGCGTCGGCCGTCTTGCGGGCGTCCTGGATCCAGGTCACCAGCTCGCCTTCATAGTTGGACTGGCGGAAGTCGAGGCCCAGCCCCAACTCCTCAGCAGCAGTCCTGCACAGCGTCTCCAGGTCCTTGAGTGTTTCGGCGCCATATGTGCCTGGCTCGCGCGTGCCGAGCAGGTTGAGGTTCGGGCCATTGAGGACGAGAACGCGTTTTGTCATTATCCATGCCTTGTGCACCGGCCTTTTTGGCCAGCGCAAGGGCGGTTACACGAAATGCACTGAAAAGGCTAGATGAGGCAGTTCAACTGCATTGCGTCTTTCCGCAAGCCCGCATGTCTGCAATGCGGGCCCGCAGCTCGTCCGCGCCGATGGCACCGGGAATGATTTCGTTGCCGATGATATATGTGGGGGTGCCGGTGATGCCCAGCGCCTGGGCAATCTCGTAAGAGGCCTGAATGGTTTCTGCGACCCCGGCGTCTCCCATGCGCAGTTCCAGATCGACGGGAGACAATCCCAGATCTTGGGCGGCAGCGAGCGCCACGGTCTTATCCACCTTGCCGCGGCTGGTGAACAGGGTGGAGTGGAAGTCCCAATAGCTTGCATCGGACTGGCCGACGAGGACCGCCACGCGCGCGGCGTCGATCGATTCATTGGAGAGGATTGGGAATTCCTTGAGGATCACCTTCAAATTGGGGTCCTCGGCCAGCAGTGCCGCCATGTCCGGCAGGGCCGCGCGGCAGTAGCCGCAATTGTAGTCGAAAAACTCCACCAGGGTGACGTCACCGTCCGGATTGCCCAGCACGATCTGGCCCGGCGCATTGAAGATCTTGTCGTGGAACTCGGCCAGCGCCGTTCTGGATCGCTCGGCCTCCTCGGCACGCAGGGTTTCCTCCAGAGCGGTAGAGACCCGCTGCAATACCTTTGGATCATCGAGCAGGAACTGTTCGATCATCGGGTTGAGCACCGCCGGATCGATCTGGGCGGTTTCGGGGATCGCGACGGTCTCTGGCACTTGCGCCGTCGCCTGCGAAGCCTGCTCTTCCAATACCTGCTCGACGATAGCCCGAACGGCCAGGGCATCGATTTCCGGCTTGGGCTGATTGAGAAAGGAATAGCCCAGTGCACCGGCGAGAAGTCCGGCAAGCGCGGCCAGTACGATGGAGAGGCGGTTCATTTCGGGCTCCGGTCGAGTCAGTGGGGAGTTTCTAGCAGATGGTGCGGTAATTTAGCAGTGCGTTGTCGCCGGCCGGTTTTCGACCGCATCAAATGTTGTTGAGAAGGCAAGTGGAGCGCGCTAGTCCGGTGTGAGGAACCGGAGGCAGCATGACCGAAGAACTGAGCGAGCTGTCCAGCAAGTTGACCGACGGCCTGATGCCCTTTTTCGCCATGGACATTCTCAAGCGCGCCAAGGCTCTGGAAGCGCAGGGGCGGGCAGTCTGTCATCTGGAAGTGGGGGAACCCGGTGCGCCGCCGGCGCCGAAGGTGATCGAAGCGGTGGCGCGGGCGTTGCCGAACCCGCAGGGTTACACCAATGCCAAAGGGCTCGATGGCCTGAGGCAGGGCCTGGCCCTCTATTATGAGCGGCAACACGGGGTCGCCATCGACCCGGATTTGATCGTCGCGACCATGGGATCGTCCGCCGGGTTCATCCTGGCCTTTCACACGGCATTCAAGCCGGGCGCGCGTATCGCCATTACGCGCCCGGGCTATCCGGCCTATGTGAATACGCTGCTCGGTCTGGGTTTCAACCCGATCGAAATCCCATTGAGCGCCGAGAATGGCTGGCGCCTGACAGGAGAAGACATAGCACGGGCCCATCTGAAGATGTCGTTCGATGGATTGCTGTTCGCCAGCCCGGCTAACCCGACCGGCGCGGCTGTCTCTCGTGATCAGCTTGCCGACATTGTTGCGACGTGCAGGCGGCTGGGCGTCCAGCTCATTTCTGACGAAATTTATCATGGGCTCGATTATTCAGGCCCGTCAGTCAGTGCGCTCGAGTTGTCGCGTGATGCCATCGTCATCAATAGTTTTTCGAAATATTACTGCATGACCGGCTGGCGGATCGGTTGGATGGTACTGCCGGAAAGTCTCATCCGCCGGGCCGAAATTCTGCAGCAGAACCTGTTCATTTCTGCGCCGACCCTGAGCCAGATCGCGGCGACCGTGGCGCTCGAAGAACGGGAATATGCAGAGGAACAGAAGGCTGCCTACGCGCAGAACCGCCAGCTTCTGGGGCGGGGCCTGCGCGAACTCGGATTCGAGCTGCCCCGCGATGGCGACGGTGCCTTCTATGCCTATGCCGGCATCAAAAAATTCTCCAACGACGCCATGGATTTTTGCCTGACCATGCTGGAGAGGGCTGGGGTTGCCGCAACTCCGGGGATCGACTTCGATCGGACCGACGGTAATGGCTATGTGCGGTTCAGCTACGCGGGAACACAGGCAAGCATGCTGATCGCATTGGAGCGAATGCGCGCTTTTCTTGCAGCAGGGCGATCATGACGATTCCGGTTCTTGAAACTGAGCGACTGGTGCTGCGTGCTCCCACAATGGCGGACTACCCGGCCTATGCAGCCTTCATGGCCTCGGACCGATCACGGATGATGGGTGGTCCGCATGTCGGCTGGGCTGCCTGGGGCATGTTTGCGGGTGACGTGGCGATGTGGGAACTGTTTGGCCACGGCGCGCTGATGATTGACCTGCAGGCAAGCGGCATCTGCGTCGGCCAAGTGGGGATCAACCATGGTCCGATGTTCCCGGAAAAGGAACTCGGCTGGATGCTCTATGACGGATTCGAGGGCCAGGGCTACGCGACAGAGGCAGGTGGGGCTCTCAAACACTGGGCGTTCGAGACGCTCGGGCTTGAGACACTGGTGAGCTATTTTCATCCCGAGAACCACAAATCGATGGCCGTGTCGGCGCGGCTCGGCGGTGTGCGGGACGATAATGCCGTGCCCCAGGACGAAGGCGATGTCGTCTATCGATATAC
The DNA here is from genome assembly GCF_913055165.1 of uncultured Devosia sp. Taxonomy (GTDB): domain Bacteria; phylum Pseudomonadota; class Alphaproteobacteria; order Rhizobiales; family Devosiaceae; genus Devosia. The sequence goes on along the minus strand of NZ_CAJXJS010000006.1, from coordinate 74,089 downwards.
CGCAGGTTAAGTGACATCGTCAGTTTATCCCGGGAAAGAAAGAAGGGCGGCCCCGAAGGACCGCCCTTGATGTCTCTAGCCGAGGCCCAGACGGCGTTGCCACCACCCGACCTTCTTCTTTTTCTCCGGTTCGCCCTCGGCCGCTGCATCGCCTTCGGCAGGCGCGGCAGGCTCTTGTTGGGCGGCAGCGCTTGAGGTCACAACCACGCCTTCGGGTGGCAATTCCTTCTTCGCTCGGCGGCTGCGGGCGGGCTTTTCTGCTTCACCGGCGGCCGATGGGGCCTCCACCGGCGCCGTCTCGAAAACTGCCGTTGCCGCCGTTGCATCGCTGGCCTCGGCCTTTGGCTTGCGCGCGCGTGGCTTGCGCTTGGGCTTTTCCTCCGGCGGGGGCGTGTCGGAAACAGCTTCCACCGGCGTGGTTTCCTCCGGTGCCGATTCTTCGGTTTCCGTAACCTTCTTGCGACGGGTGCGTCGTGGCTTCTCCGCAGGCGCTTCCTCGGCTGCCGGGCTGGCTTCCGTCACCGGCTCCTCGCTAACTTCAACGTGCTCGATCACGGCATCTTCGGGCGCAGAGACGGCAGCCTCAGAAGCCTCGGTGGTCTCACCATTCTGATCACGACGATTGCGGCGACCGCCGCGGCGGCCACGGCGGCGGCGGCGGCGGGTCTCGCCGTCACTTTCACCTTCGGCAGCCTGGCGCGAAACCGTGTCCTCTGCGTCCTCGGTGTCCTCACCGTCGGCGTCGCTATCCTGTTCGCCATTGGATTCGGCGGCTTGCGGGATTTGCTGATCGCCATTGCGACCGCCACGCCGACGGCGGCGGCGGCGGCGGCGTCCCGAGCCTTCGCCCTCACCCTGCTCCGAAGTGCGGGCCTCAGCCTCTTCGATCTCTTCGACCTCTTCTTCTTCAGCGGTGTCGTCGATTACCGCGCTGTCGACCCGAACATGGGCTGCCGCCCGCTGATCGGCATAAGCGGAGACACGTGCCTCGCCTTTCTCGATTGCAAACTGATGGCCAGTCAGCTTGCTGTCAGCAGTGATGGTAATGGACAGGCTATTGCGCGCTTCGAGCTGGCTGAGCGTGTCGCGCTTGTAGTTCAGGATATAGAGCGCGACTTCTACCGGCACGCGGACATTGATGGACTGTCCTTGCTTGCGCAGCACATGATCCTCGATATGACGCATGATCATGAGCGCAAGGCTCTCGGTGGAGCGCACCAAACCGGTGCCTTCGCAAACCGGGCATTTATGCGTGGAGCTTTCGACGACGCCGAAGCGGATGCGCTGGCGGCTCATTTCCATCAAGCCGAAATGGCTGATGCGGCCCACCTGGATGCGGGCGCGGTCGTCCTTCAGGCACTCCTTGAGCTTGCGCTCGACGGCCCGGTTGGAGCGGTTCTCCATCATGTCGATGAAGTCGATGACAATCAGCCCCGCAAGATCGCGCAAGCGCAGCTGGCGCGCGACTTCTTCAGCCGCCTCCAGATTGGTCTGGAGCGCAGTGTCCTCGATATTGTGTTCTTTGGTCGAGCGGCCCGAGTTGACGTCGATTGATACCAGCGCTTCGGTCGGGTTGATGACGATGTAGCCACCAGAGGGCAAGGTCACCGTCGGCGAGAACATCTGATCGAGCTGGTTCTCAACCCCGTATTTGGAGAACAGCGGCTGCTCTTCCCCATAGGGTTTCACGTTCTTGGCGTGGGACGGCATGATCATCTTCATGAAGTCCTTGGCCTCGCGATAGGCGTTGTCGCCGGCGACCAGAACTTCATCGATGTCCTTGTTGTAGAGGTCACGAATAGTCCGCTTGATCAGCGAGCCTTCTTCATAGACCAGGCATGGGGCCGAACTCTGCAGCGTCAGAGTGCGGACGCTCTCCCAAAGCCGCATGAGATATTCGAAGTCGCGCTTGACCTCCGCCTTGGTGCGCGAGGCGCCGGCAGTCCGCAGGATGACGCCCATGCCTTGCGGCACTTCGAGATCGGCGGTGATTTCCTTCAGGCGCTTGCGATCCGCCGCGTTGGTGATCTTGCGCGAGATGCCGCCGCCACGGGCGGTGTTGGGCATCAGCACCGAATAGCGGCCGGCAAGCGACAGATAGGTGGTGAGAGCCGCGCCCTTGTTGCCGCGTTCTTCCTTGACCACCTGCACCAGCATGACCTGCCGGCGCTTGATGACTTCCTGAATCTTGTACTGGTGACGCCGCTGCTGGCCGGAGCGACGACGCTCGGGGACCTCCTCAAGCGCATCGGCACCACCGATCGACTCCACAGGTTCGCTGTTGGCCGGGGCCTGCTCAATGTGATCCGCGTCACCGGGCTCCTGCGGATCGGCTTCTGCATCGGGCTCGGTCACGCCCTCGGGCAAGGACACCGAGTCGTCAGCATCATCGTGATGATCATCATCGTGCTCTTCGTCGCGCAGCAGAGCTTCGCGGTCGGCTACCGGGATCTGGTAATAGTCCGGGTGGATTTCCGAAAAGGCCAGGAAGCCATGGCGATTGCCGCCATATTCGACAAAGGCAGCCTGCAGGCTGGGCTCAACCCTTGTTACCTTTGCAAGGTAGATATTGCCCCGCAACTGGCGGCGGGTCGCCGATTCGAAGTCAAACTCCTCAAGCCGGTTACCTGCGGTAACGACAATCCGTGTTTCTTCCGGGTGGATGGCATCCACCAGCATTCTCTTGGTCGCCATAATGAACTCCGCGCGCCCGCGCGCCGACAAGAGGTTGCCGGAATACCGGCCTCCTGGTCGTGGCGCATTGCGGGGCGAATAGGTTTGATACTGTATGGCGCGAACCTCTCACGTTCTGCGCCGAAGTCTGGGTGGTCAGGGCCGGCACATAAGGCGTAGCAAAGCGGCAATCGGTTCTTTCGATCGCGTCGCGCTCTGTTCGCCAGCGGGCCATATGACCTCTTCCTATTGGGCGTCAGGCCCGGGGGCCTGCTGCCGTCCGGTCCGATCTGGACCGAAATTCGTCAATGCAGGGCGCGGAAACCGCAACTTCCGCTTCAGGTCACAGGGGGCAAGTGCTTGCCCCGAAAGCGACCGTGAAACATACGCGCCTACATATTAAGCGTGTAGGAAAGTTGCGCCGTAATGGCAACAGGAAAGTCAAATTGGCCGGTTGCTCACAGTTCCGGCCTCTGCATTCTTGGATAGGCGCGCAAATCATCGCATAAGGCGGTTTCTGCCGAAGAATCGCCGCATGCCGGCGTCAGGCAGTGCTCGGAACTTTTGGAGCCGGCCGCCGTCTTGACCAGACAAATTCTGATAGCCCTCGTGCTGGGTCTCGTTGCAATGCTGGGCATGCCGCTTGGCAGCGCAGGGCAGGACGCCGCGACCCTGCCGCCCCTGCCCAATGTCATTGATGCCCGCGTCACGGTAGCGCCTGACCGCGCTCGCCTGGTTGTGGACCTGGCAGATCGGACTGAGTTTTCCTTCGTGTCCCTGGACGATCCGGCACGTCTGGCAATTGATGTTCGAGCGGGCACGTTTTCGGTGCCGGAACCTGAAGGGGTGCTGACGGATGAGGGGCTGGTGGCAAGCTATGCGATCGAGCAGGCCGCGGCGGATCGCGTACGTACAACCTTGACGCTGACCGGGCCTGCCCAAGTGCAGCAGGCCTATGTGCTGGACGCTTTTGAGGGGCAGCCGGCGCGGCTGGTGGTGGATATTATCCCAGCGACCGACGATGAGTTTGCCGCCAATGTGGAACAGGACAGGGCCGCGTCACAGGCCGCTGTGCCGGCTGTTTCAACACCGGCGGGTGGGTCCGAACTTCCTATTGCGACGCGGCCGCTGGTGGTCATCGATCCGGGACATGGGGGCATCGACAGCGGTGCCGAGACGGCGGATGGGGTGAAAGAGAAGGACATTGTACTGGCCTTCTCCTTGCGCTTGCAGGAACTGCTAATTGAATCGGGCCGCTTCGATGTGGCGCTGACGCGGGAGGACGATTCCTATCTGCGGCTCGAGGAGCGAGTGGATCTGGCGCGCACAAACAAGGCCGACCTCTTCATTTCCATTCATGCCGACAGTTTTCAGCAGCCCGAAATCCGCGGCGCAAGTGTCTATACGCGCGACGAGAACGCGACCGACGTGCTGGACAAGGTGCTGGCGGACAATGAGAACGCCTCCGATGTAATTGCCGGTTTTGCCATGCCGACAACAATGGCGCCGGAGGTGGTGGACATTCTGCTCGACCTGATGCGGCGCGAGATGCGGGTGCAGTCCTTCATGGCCGCTCAATCCATCGTGCATCAGCTTGAGCCCAGCGTGGCGCTGCGCCGTTTCCCGGTGCGGCAAGCCGACTTCTTCGTGCTGCAGGCACCCGACGTACCCTCAGTGCTGGTCGAACTTGGTTTCCTGTCCAACGCCAGCGATATCGCCAACCTGATGCAATCGGACTGGCGTGACCGCACGGCGGAGGCTATTGCGCGCGGTATCTCCACCTATTTCGACAGCCTGGAAGAAGAGCTGTGATCATCAAGACCACGAAAATCTGCTATGATTCCACGCTGATGGCTTCAGCGAGCGCCAGGAAAGAGAGCTAGATGTTTCGACTGCTCGGATGGCTGTTCGGCTTCGGCATGTTTCTTGCGCTCGGTGGGGTGGCGGCGGCTGCGGTCTATTTGGCTGCGGTCAGTGCGCAACTGCCAGACTATACGGTGCTGCAGGACTATCAGCCGCCGGTGACAACGCGCGTTCACGCCGCCGACGGTACGTTGCTGGCCGAATATGCCCGTGAACGGCGGCTATTCCAACCGGTAGAGACCGTTCCGCCACTGGTAGTTCAAGCGTTTCTGTCGGCTGAGGACAAGGACTTCTTCAACCACAACGGCATTGCCGTTGATGGGGTGGTCCGCGCCTTGCGGGACAATCTGCTCGCGCGGCTGGATGGCAATAACTCGATCCAGGGGGGCGGCTCGTCCATCACGCAACAGGTCGCAAAGAACTTCCTGCTCACATCCGAGCAAACCTGGGACCGTAAGATCCAGGAGGCTATTCTGGCGCTGCGGATCGAATCCACCTTCACCAAGAACAAGATACTGGAGCTCTATCTCAACGAGATCTTCCTTGGGTTGAACTCGTATGGGGTGGCGGCGGCGGCGCTCAACTATTTCGACAAGGCGCTTTACCAGCTCACGCTGCCGGAAGCGGCCTATATTGCTGCATTGCCCAAGGGACCGAACAACTATCATCCCTTCCGTCGCACCGAAGCTGCCATCGAGCGGCGGAACTGGGTCATCGACCGAATGGTCGAGAATGGCTACGTCTCCTATGAAGAGGCGGAGGTGGCCAAGCAGGAACCGCTCAACGTCATTCCCCGGGCGGCCGGGAGCCAGCTCTATTCGGCGGAGTATTTTACGGAAGAGGTGCGGCGCGAACTGGCCAAGCTCTATGGCGAGGACCAGCTCTATGGCGGGGGTCTCTCTGTGCGCACCACGCTGGAGCCGCGACTGCAGGAATATGCACGCCGGGCGCTGATGGATGGGCTTATCGCCTATGATCGGGGGCGGGGCTTCCGCGGGCCGGTTGCCAGCGTGGAATTGGGTGACGACTGGGGGCTCGCCGTTTCGGCAATCGTGCCATTGAGCGACGTGCCGGAATGGCAATTGGCCGTGGTGCTGGAGGTCGGCGACAACCAGGCGCGGATCGGGCTGCGGCCGGATGATGACGTTGATGGCGCCGTTGCCCCGGAGCGCATTGAAGGCGTCCTGTCGGGCCCAGAAATCAAGTGGGTCTCGCAGGCGGTTCAGAACATCCTGAAGGTCGGTGATGTCGTCTATGTCTCGCCGGTTTCGGGCAAGGACGGGGTCTATACGCTCGAGCAGGTGCCTGAGGTCGAGGGCGCGCTTGTGGCCATGGACCCGCGTACCGGCCGCGTGCTGGCGATGGTGGGCGGATTCTCCTTCGCCGAAAGCGAGTTCAACAGGGCAACGCAGGCACTGCGCCAGCCGGGGTCATCCTTCAAGCCCATCGTTTACGCGGCTGCCCTCGACAACGGCTATACGCCGGCCTCGGTCGTGCTGGACGCGCCGGTGGAAGTGCGTATGTCCGATGGATCGGTCTGGCGGCCTGAGAACTATTCCCAGGAGTTCTACGGGCCGCAGACCTTGCGGCGGGGGATCGAGCGCAGCCGGAACGTCATGACGGTGCGCCTGGCGCGCGACATCGGCATGCCCCTCATCGCCGACTATGCACAGCTCTTCGGTATCTACGACAACATGCAGCCGGTGTTGGCGATGGCGCTGGGGGCCGGCGAAACCACCGCCATGCGCATGACCGCAGCCTATGCGACCATTGCCAATGGTGGGCGCAAGATCGTGCCGACATTGATCGACCGCATTCAGGATCGCTATGGCAACACCGTCTACCGGCACGACCAGCGCTTTTGCGATGGCTGCGCTGCCGAAGATTGGCGCGGGCAGGGGGAACCCCGCATCATTGATAACCGCCCGCAAGTGCTCGATCCGATGACGGCCTACCAGATCACTTCGATGATGGAAGGCGTGGTGCAGCGCGGCACAGGTACAGCCGCGCGCGCGCTCAACCGTCCTGTCGCCGGCAAGACGGGCACCACCAATGACTACAAGGACGCCTGGTTTGTGGGTTTCACCCCCGAATTGGCCGTGGGTGTCTATGTCGGCTATGATCAACCCCGATCGATGGGGTCGGCCTCGACGGGTGGGGGCATGGCCGTTCCGATCTTTACCAATTTCGTGGCCAAGGCGCTGCAGGGCAAGCCGGCGACGCCGTTCAATGTCCCCAGTGGCATGACTACGGCCTGGATCAATCCCAGTACGGGCGTTCAGGCCTTTGAAGGCGAGGCAGCCATTGCGGAGGCCTTCAAGCCGGGCACGGGCCCTAATCTGATGACTTCGGTCATTGGCCTGGATGTGCAGGCATTCGACGCCATCCAGCGGCAGCAGATGATGCAGCAGCAATATGGCGGTATGTTCACGACAACGCAGCCGAGCAACCGTGGCACTTTCCTTGATCCGAGCCTGAGCGCGCCGCGTAGCCTTTCGCAGTGACCATCTGGGCTGTTGAGAGCGCGACGAATGCGCATGACAAGTTATTGCGCTTGCGTTGCTTGTGAGCTAGGAACCCAGCCCGTGCCCCTCTGGCGGAATGGTAGACGCAGAGGACTCAAAATCCTCCGCCGCAAGGCGTGCGAGTTCGAGTCTCGCGGGGGGCACCAGTTTCCGAACATCGCTGGTCTTGGCTTGGTGGCGAACGTTGACGCGGTCAATCGTCGGGCGTAGAGACTCCGGTGTCATTGCCCTGCCTCCAGCGCCCGTCCAGCCGGCATCGCGTAAGCGGTGTGAATAGGTCCCCCCGACGGACTGACATTTCGATCAGCACAATCGGATTCGGGGTTCCCGGCGGTGACCGGCCAATTTCGAACCATGCTGGAGTATTCCATGGACCCGACATCAACCCGCCCGCTCTGGCAGCGCTTCAGTCTGTTCCTGATTCCACTAATGGCATCCAATATCCTGCAGGCCCTCTCTGGGACAATTAACGCCATCTATGTCGGTCAGCTGATCAGCGTGGAGGCACTTGCCGCCACAGCCACCTTCTTTCCGATCATGTTCTTCCTGATGAGCTTCATTATCGGCTTGTCCGCAGGCTCGACCATCCTGGTTGGCCAAGCCTGGGGCGCCCGCAATGTCGACAAGGTCAAGCAGGTTGCCGGTACGACCCTGGCGGCCGCCAGCGTGCTGGGTCTCCTGGTCGCCCTGGTGGGCGGCATCTGGACCGAAGAGATCATGCGGGTCCTCGGGGCGCCCGACAATATCCTGCACCTTAGTGTCGGCTATGCCCGGATCGTATTGATCGGTATGCCGGGGTTCTTCCTTTTTCTGGTCGGCACGTCCGTTCTGCGCGGGGTTGGTGACACGATCACGCCCTTGCTGGCGCTGGTGCTTTCGCTGGTGGTGGGGCTGGTCGTCACGCCGGCCCTCATCCTGGGCTGGGGAGGTCTGCCGCAATTGGGCGTCAACGCCGCCGCTGTCGCCATGATTGCGGGCTTTTCGACTGTCCTGGTATTCCTGTTCTTCTACCTACGGATACGAAACATGCCGCTGGCGCCCGACGGTGTGTTGTTCCAAGCCATGGTTCGGCCCGATATCAAACTTCTCGGGTTGATCCTGAAGCTCGGTATCCCGGCGGGCCTGCAGATGGTTATTTCATCCATCGCGGGGATCGTCGTGGTGGGGCTCGTCAACCGCTTTGGCTCTGACGCCACGGCGGCCTATGGGGCGCTTGGGCAGGTCATGAGCTATGTGCAATTTCCAGCGATGTCTATCGGTATCGCGGCGTCGATCTTTGCTGCCCAAGCCATCGGCGCGCGCCAGATTGAACAGATCGAAGCGATCACCCGGACGGCGCTGGCACTCAACCTGATCATCACAGGTGGCCTGGTCGTCCTGGCTTATTTGTTCAGTCAGCACCTGGTGGCTTTGTTCATTACCGACGCAGCCGTCGTGGATCTGGCCGAAACGCTGCTGCATGTGGTGCTGTGGAGCATTTTGTGCTTCGGCTGGAGTGTGGTGTTCTCCGGCGTCATGCGCGCCAGCGGGATGGTCTATGCACCGATGGCACTATCGCTCGCCTGCATCCTGCTCATCGAGCTTCCCGGCGCCATATGGTTAAGCCAGACCAGCCTTGGCCTGACCGGAATTTGGGTGGCCTATGCTGCCAGCTTCACCATGATGCTGGTTCTGCAGGCCGGACTCTATCACTTCGTCTGGAAGCGCAAGGAGATTGTGGCACTCGTATAGGGTGCCCAGCGCTTCGTTACTCGCTACCCAGGGTCATGCGGAGGGCGCGCTGACCGCTGGGGGCGAACACGTCGATCTCGACATGCGCAGGGTCGTGTGCCATCCGGCGCGTACGCGCCGACAGGGCCATGACAACACCGAGCAGGTCTCCGACAGAGCGCTTCTGACGCGGCAGCATCCGTTCGGTCATGCCGGAAAGCGCCTTGTTGCGGATTTTCATATCCGGCGAGGCGAGGGGCGATCGGCCTATGAAATTGGCCAATTCGACAAGAGCACTGCGTTCACTCATTGGGCTACTCCATACACAAGCACCAACTTGCTTCCCCGTGGCCTCGCTTCAGAGACCGTAAGTCCGGCCGGCGGTTGATCCGCCGTGCCTGTCACACTTATTCAGCCCTGCATCGCCAGGCAGGCCAGGTCCTGGTCCTTTAGGCGATTGCACATGTCAGCGGCAGCGTCGCGATCGCCGAAGCCGACAAAGCGGGCACGATAGAAAATCTGGCCGTTCTTCTCGAAACGCTCCACATAGGAGCGGAAATCGCCCAGCGAGCCGACCTTGCTGGCAGCGTCAGACAGCATGGCCCGGGCGCTCTCTTCGGAGGGACCGGCACCGATCTGGACGATCCAGCCAGAGATCGGGGCCGCATCGGCAACCGAGCCTGAGTGCATGAGATCTACAGGCTGACCGGCACCACCGGAGACTTCACCTGGCGGCAGCAGCGGGGCTGAAGCCGGGGTTTGTCCAAGCGCAGCCGGTGGCGCGCCGAGATTGTAGGTTTCGCTGAGCCAGGCGCCGATCACATCCTGGCTGGGATAGGCCGGGGCAGCCTGGGTCGGCGCAGCCAGTACGTTGGCCGCCTGGACAGCAGGGGAGAGCCCCAAGTCAGTGGGTACAGGCGTGGGCAGCGTAACGGGCGCCGCGGAAGCGACGGCAAGCTGAGGAACCTGCTGCGGCTGGGCGCCATTAGTGGCAACCAGGGCAGCGAGGCGGAAGTCGGGCATGGGGGTAGGCATTGCAAATGTCGGTTTGCGCGGCTGTGCCAATGCGAACTGCGTGTTGCCCTGGCGGCCGGGAACCGGGACCATTGCCGTCTGGAGATAATCACCGCGGCGGCCCTTGGAGAGGTAATTCGAAACCAGCTGGCGCACCTTCTCGTCGCGCGAGGCGGCGGAGTTGAACCCAAAGGCAACGACCACGATGTGGCGATTGTCCTTGCGTGCGGCCGTTAGCAGGTTCGACCCGGCGGCGTTGATGTAGCCGGTCTTGATGCCGTCGACTGCGCCCATATAGCCCAGCACACGGTTGTGGTTGCCATAGGTCTTGCCGCCATAGCGGAAGGACGTGGTCTGGAAATACTCGTAGTACTGGGGGAAATGCTGGTAGACGGCGATGCCAAGAATGGCCTGGTCGCGAACAGTGGTGACCTGTCCGCCGTCCGGGAGGCCCGAGGCATTGCGGTAGGTGGTGCTCGACATGCCCATGGCGCGGGCCGTGGCCGTCATGCGTTCAGCGAATTTGGATTCGCTGCCGGAAATGTGTTCGGCGATCACGCGGGCCATGTCGTTGGCAGAGAGCGTGACCAGCGACTTGATGGCATCTTCCACCGAAATGGTCGAGCCGGCGCGCAGGCCCAGCTTGGTCGGCACGGCCGAGGCCGCATGACGCGACACGGTCATCTTGGTCGAGAGGCTGAGATTGCCAGCCTGCAATTCCTGGAACAGCACGTAGAGCGTCATCACCTTGGCGACGGAGGCCGGGTAGCGCTTTGAATCTGCTTGCTCTTCGTAGAGAATTTTGCCGGATTTGGCGTCGACCACGATGCCGGCATATTTGCGGAGGTTTTCAATGGCCTGGACCGGCGCCGCGGCGGAAAGACCGAGGGCGAAGGTCACGAGAACGGCGGCGACAACACGCAGAAACGCAGTGCGCCAGGGGGTCTTTGCCAGGAAAATCACCCGGTACTCCAATTACTTACTCGGGCTAATGGCCCGTACGCTACTCGTTTGACGCTGGCGGTTTCGAGTGTCCCCAAACCCCGAAAAACCGACCTTCCATGAGGTTAGCGATGCGCCGTTACGATTCCGTAAAATGCGATGTTTTTTCGGCTCAGAGCGTCAATCGGGCAACAGACTGCTGGCGCTCCTCACGACTTGCAGGTCCAGAGTGCTGATTAATGCGCCATTGGCGCGCGCTCACATTTTCGGGATGGCATGGGCCTTAACACCGGCCCGATTTTGCCTACATAATGGTGCCAGCCAACTGCTTCGTTTCCTCTGGCGACAGAGCGCCTACCATGACCATGACCCTCAAGCTGCCCACCGATAATCTTTCGCCCATCCGGCCCGTCGTGCCGCCGCGCGTGACTGCCGGCCCCAAGGACGATGACGGCGGCCGCAAGGGTGGGAACGATGCGGATTTCGAAACCGGGACGGTGACCAAGACGCGTCCCAAAACCAAGAGGCCGAACCTGTATCGGGTTCTGCTGCTCAACGACGACTACACGCCGATGGAATTCGTCGTTCTGGTGCTTCAGGACGTCTTCAACAAGTCACGCGAAGACGCCATGCGCATCATGCTGCACGTCCACCAGAAGGGGGTCGGTGAGTGCGGCGTATATCCATACGAGGTGGCCGAGACCAAGGTCACCCGCGTGATGGATACGGCACGCAAGAACCAGCATCCGCTGCAATGCGTGATGGAAAAACAGTAGGAACATCATATGCCCTCATTTTCGCGCGGACTCGAAAAGGCCCTGCACCAGGCGATGAACCTGGCCCGTGAGCGCAACCATGAGTTTGCCACGCTCGAGCACCTGCTTCTGGCCCTGACGGACGACCGTGACACGCTGGCCGTTCTGACCGGCTGCGACGTCGATATCGACGCGCTCAAGAGCGACCTCGAAGATTTCATTAATGAAGAGCTGGACAGTCTGGTCGTGCAGAACGGCCAGGATGCGAGGCCCACGGCCGCCTTTCAGCGCGTGATCCAGCGCGCGGTCATTCACGTCCAGTCGTCCGGTCGCGAAGAGGTTACCGGTGCCAATGTGCTGGTCGCGATCTTTGCCGAGCGCGAGAGCCACGCTGCTTATTTCCTCGAACAGCAGGACATGAGCCGGCTGGACGCGGTCAATTTCATCTCCCACGGCATTACCAAGTCGGGCCCGAGTGAAGAGCGCAAGGTCCGCGGCGCGGATGAAGGGGAGGGCACCTCGGAAGGCGGTCCGGAAGCCAAGAAGAGCTCGGCGCTCGCCGATTTTTGTGTCAACCTCAACGAGAAGGCCCGCCAGGGCAAGATCGACCCGCTGATCGGGCGGGACAGCGAGTTGCGCCGGACTATTCAGGTGCTCTGCCGTCGTTCGAAGAACAACCCGCTTTATGTGGGTGACGCCGGCGTCGGCAAGACCGCCATTGCCGAGGGGCTGGCGCGCAAGATCATTGAGGGCGACGTGCCCGAAGTGCTCAAGGAAGCGGTCATCTACGCGCTCGACATGGGTGCGCTGCTGGCAGGCACGCGCTATCGCGGCGACTTCGAAGAGCGTCTGAAAGCGGTGATGAAGGAACTCGAGAAGATGCCCAATGCGGTGCTCTTCATCGATGAAATCCACACCATGATCGGTGCTGGCGCCACCTCAGGCGGCGCGCTCGATGCCTCGAACCTGCTCAAGCCTGCCCTAGCCAGCGGGGCAATCCGCTGCATCGGCTCGACCACCTACAAGGAATACCGGCAGTTCTTCGAGAAGGATCGGGCCTTGGTCCGGCGCTTCCAGAAGATCGACGTCAACGAGCCGACTGTTCCGGACGCGATCGAGATCGTCAAAGGATTGCGGCCGTATTTCGAAGAGTTCCACAAGCTCAAATATACCGATGAAGCGCTCAAGGCCGCCGTGGAGCTGAGCGCGCGCTATATCACCGACCGCAAGCTGCCGGACAAGGCGATCGATGTGATCGACGAGACCGGGGCCAGCCAGATGCTGCTGCCGGAGGACAAGCGGAAGAAGACCATCGAGGTGGAGGACATCGAGGCCACCATAGCTTCGATAGCGCGCATCCCACCCAAGTCGGTTTCCAAATCCGATGCGGAACTGCTATCGGGGCTCGAGCAGAGCCTCAAGACAGTGGTGTTCGGGCAGGATTCGGCGATCACGGCGTTGTCTTCGGCGATCAAGCTGGCCCGTGCAGGCCTGCGCGAGCCGGAGAAGCCGATCGGTTCGTATCTGTTTACCGGTCCGACCGGTGTCGGCAAGACCGAGGTTGCCAAGCAGTTGGCCGATACGCTGGGCGTGGAACTGCTGCGCTTCGACATGTCCGAATATATGGAGCGCCATACGATCAGCCGACTGATCGGTGCGCCTCCGGGCTATGTCGGGTTCGACCAGGGTGGGCTGCTGACCGATGGCGTCGACCAGCATCCGCATTGCGTGGTGTTGCTGGACGAAATCGAAAAGGCCCATCCGGACCTCTACAACATTCTGCTGCAGGTGATGGACCACGGCAAGCTGACCGATCACAACGGCAAGGCGGTGGATTTCCGCAATGTCATCCTGATCATGACGTCCAATGTGGGTGCCGCGGAACTGGCCCGCGCGCCGATCGGCTTTGGCCGCAAGCGCGAGCAGGGGGATGACGAGGATGCGATCAACCGCACCTTCAGCCCCGAATTTCGAAACCGGCTCGACGCCATTATCTCCTTCGCGCCGCTGCCGCGCGAAGTGGTGCGCCGGGTGGTGGAGAAGTTCGTGCTGCAGCTTGAAGGCCAGCTGGCCGAACGCGGCGTTACGATCAATCTCACCCCGGAGGCCGCCGACTGGCTCGCCGAGCACGGCTATGACGAGCGCATGGGCGCCCGCCCGCTGGGCCGTGTGATCCAGGAGCATGTCAAGAAGCCTTTGGCCGACCAAGTGCTGTTTGGCGAACTGGTCAATGGTGGCTCGGTGACGGTTGCAGTGGTGGGCGAGGGCGCCGAGGCCAAGCTGGAACTGGTGGCGGTTCCGCCACGCCCGGCCAAGCCCAAGGCGTTGCCCAAACCGAAGAAGCCCAAGGCGACGGCAGACAAGAACTGAGATCTTCTCAGGTTGAGATGATGAAAGGCCGGGAGCGATCCCGGCCTTGTTTTTTTCCGTTCGCGCTTTTTCGTCACGGAATGCGGGCCTGACGACTGGTCAGGGCAGGGATGCGTGTCGCCGGGTTGTTCGAACCTGATCCCGTCGTTATAAGCCTCTCGTTCGTCGGACTCGGTGTTTCCTGCCGAGTGGCTTCTCCGGGCGCCTATCCCCCGGTCACAAGTATCATCGCGCATTCAAGGCGGTTCCCAGCCGTCTGCGCCCTGGGTCTTGTCCATGTTCAATTTCGAAAACTACCGCGCCGAGTGGGTGCGGAATGTGCGGGGCGACCTGCTCTCCGGTCTCGTCGTCGCCCTGGCCCTCGTTCCAGAGGCTATCGCTTTTTCCATCATCGCCGGCGTCGACCCCCGGGTCGGGCTCTATGCTTCGGTGGTGATCGCCATTGTCATTGCTATTTTTGGCGGGCGTCCCGCCATGATCTCTGCCGCCACGGCGGCAACCGCGGTGCTGTTCGGCTCACTGGTGCGCGAGCACGGGCTCGACTACCTCTTGGCAGCGACCATTCTGGCTGGCGTGCTGCAGATCGGCGCGGGCTATCTTAAGCTGCATACCGTGATGCGGTTCGTGTCGAAATCTGTGATGACCGGCTTCGTCAATGCGCTTGCGATCCTGATTTTCATGGCGCAATTGCCCGAGCTGATCGGCGTGCCGATGATGACCTATCCCATGGTGGCACTGGCGCTTCTGATCATCTATCTGTTCCCGCGCGTAACCACGTTGGTGCCCTCGCCGCTGGTGGCCATCATCGTCGTTGGACTGGTGGTGTTCTTCGGTGGGCTGGATGTGCACCTGGTGGGTGACATGGGCGAACTGCCCACGGCGCTGCCGTTCCTTCTCATTCCGAATGTGCCGCTGACGCTGGACATGTTCTGGATCATCCTGCCCTATTCGGTGGGGGTGGCGGCCGTTGGTCTGCTCGAATCCCTGATGACAGCGCAGATCATCGACGATTTCACCGATACGCCGAGTGACAAGAGGCAGGAGAGCATCGGACAGGGCATCGCCAATATCGCCTCCGGCTTTTTTGGTGGCATGGCGGGTTGTGCCATGATCGGCCAGTCGGGCATCAATGTGCGTTCCGGCGGACGTGGGCGTCTGTCCACATTCCTTGCCGGAGCCTATCTGCTGGTGCTGCTGGTGGTGCTTGGTGACCTGTTGCGCAATATCCCCATGCCGGCGCTGGTAGCGATCATGATCATGGTGTCGATCGGCACGTTTGACTGGCAGTCGATCCGCAATCTGCGCGATCACCCGCGTTCGTCATCCATGGTGATGCTCTCCACGGTGGCCTTTGTGGTCTATACCCACAATCTGGCAATCGGCGTGCTCGTGGGAGTGCTGCTGTCTGGCGTGTTCTTTGCCTGGAAGATCTCGCAGATCTTCCAGGTGCGCAAGGAGCTGAGCGAGGACGGCAAGACGCGGGTTTATCACGTGCAGGGACAGTTGTTCTTCGCTTCGGCCGAGCAATTCATGCGGGCTTTTGACTTCGATGAGGCGGTGGATCGCGTGGTGATCGACCTGACACACGCCCATATCTGGGACATTTCCAGTGTGGCCGGGGTCGACAAGGCGGTTCTCAAATTCCGCAAGCTGGGCCGGGAGGTGACGCTATCGGGCATGAACAAGGCCAGCGCGACCATCGTCGACAATCTCGGCGTGCACCATAAGGCAAATGGCGACCTGCTGGTGGGTCACGGATGATCTGAAGCCCGGCTCCTCAGCCGGGCTTTTCATATCGCCGAAGCGCGAGCGGCGCGGAGATGGCCGAAGGTGAAGGCGGCGTAAATCGCGATCGGCAAGCCCAGGGTGCCGATGCCGAGAAGCCGGTAGAGCAGGGCACCAATAGCGGCGCCGGCAAAGAGTGCAAACCACACAGTCAGGTGTTGCAGCCAGCGCAAAGGTGGGGCGGCTCCCCGCAGTGCCAGCGCCAAATCCTGTCCGGCCATATAGAGCGTGCCGGTGACGAAAGTGGCGCCAAGGCGGACCGCGCCGCGCATGGGCAGAATGGCATTCTGTCCACCAGCACTGGCCGCAAGCACCAGCATGGCCTGGTTCGCAGGATAACCGGCCAGCGCCAACGCCAGCGTGGTCACCACGCCCACCAGCACAACGGCGCTGACGGCGGCTGGTCCCCAGCGTGGGCTGGAATAGGCGGCAAGGGCACCCAGCACGCTACCGATGAAGAACAGGGCGATGAGCGAGGCTGTGAGCAGCACCACGGGCCATGCGCCATCGACCAGGGCGGCACCGCCCTGGGTGGTGTTGCCGCTCATGAAGGAGGTGAAATAGCCGCCCAGCTCTATGAAGCCGACCGCGTCTATAAGGCCGGCGGAGCCGGTCAGCACCATGCCCAGGACGAGGTGGCGCGTGGGTGTCATGGTGGGGTCAGAGCGCAGCGGCGATGTCTTTGGCGAGGACGGCCAGTTCGGCGTCGTCGGCCTTGCTGCCGGCATGAGCGCCAAGCGGCACACCGTCATAAATGGGGATGACGTGGAAATGCAGGTGGAAGACCGTCTGACCCGCGGGCGCTTCGTTGAACTGCACCAGGCGCAAGCCATCAGCGCCTGTGGCGGTCTTGAGCGCCCTAGCCACACGCTGCACCAGCGGCATGACGGCCGCGAGAGCGGCGGGATCGGCATCGAGCAGGTTGCGGGAGGCGGCCTTGGGGATGATCAGCGTGTGTCCGCGGGATTGCGGAAAAATGTCCATCATCACCAGAGCGATCTCGTCCTCGTAGACCTTGTGGCAGGGCAATTCGCCCTTGAGGATCTTGGCGAAGATGTTGTCGGGATCGTAGCTCATGGGCGCCTCGGCGAGTCTGATGCTTATTTGTTTACGGCGGCGCGCAGCTTGGGGGAAGCCCGAAGTCACTGACCACCGCTAAGATCGCTCCTGCCGCTCACCTTTGCGGAAGGGGGTGAACTGCTCGAGCAGTTCCTGCTGCTGCTCGATGGCCGGGCGCTCGTCGGCCAGATAGTCTGCGACGGCACGCCGCAGGCCGGGATGGGCGATCCAGTGAGCCGAGTGGGTCAGCACTGGCTCGTATCCGCGCGCCAGCTTGTGCTCGCCCTGGGCCCCGGCCTCAACGACAGCCAGCTTATGGCTGATCGCGTAGTCGATCGCCTGGTAGTAGCAGACCTCGAAATGCAGGAAGGGCACATCGCGGACGGCGCCCCAATTGCGGCCGTAAAGCCTGTCCTTGCCCCGGAAGTTGATGGCGCCGGCGATGGGTTCGTCGCCGTCATAGGCGAGCATGAGGACCACCCGGTCGGCCATGTATTGGCCGAGCAGGGAGAAGAAGGTGCGGTTGAGATAGGGCCGGCCCCATTTGCGCGCGCCGGTATCTTCGTAAAAGGCGAAGAAGGCGTCCCAATGGTGCTCAAGAATGTCGGTACCGGAAAGCCAGCGGACCGTGAGTCCGTCGGCCAAGGCATCGCGGCGCTCGCGGCGGATGGTCTTGCGCTTTCGCGAAGACAGGCTCTCGAGGAACTCCTCGAAGCTGGCATAGCCGCGGTTATGCCAGTGAAACTGCGTGTCCGTACGGTGCAACCAATCGAGGGAGCTGGCAAGTGCCGCTTCGGCCTCGGGGATGAAGGTGAGGTGCACCGAGGATGCATCCAGTCGGGAGGTCAGCTGCTGGGCCGTCGAAAGCAGTGCAGCACGGGCTTCGAGGCCACCGGACGGCACCAGCAGCTTCGGAGCGGTCGCGGGCGTGAAGGGAACCGAGCCCTGCAGCTTGGGATAATAGCGGCCGCCGGCGCGCTCCAGCGCGTTGGCCCAGCCGTGGTCGAAGACATATTCGCCCATGGAATGGGATTTGAGGAAAAGCGGCAGCAGACCTACCGGCTCGCCGGTGTCATTGGCGAGCAGAACATGCTGCGCCTGCCAACCGGTCCTGCCGGTGGCACACCCTGATTCCTCCAGGGCCAGAAAGAAGGCGTGGTCGAGAAAAGGATTGTCGGGGATGCCGTCGGTCGCCGGGACGAGGTTATTCCATACCGCGGCCGGGATATCGGCCGTGGTGGGATGGATTGTTGCCGTGTAACCGCTTGCAGACACTGGGACGAGCGCCCTGAGAATGGGTCTGGTCGATATGGGGTGGCCGGGCCCGGGCGTCAACCCGGGCCACGTCCCTTAAACCTCGACGATGGCCTCGATTTCAACGGCTGCACCCATGGGCAGGGCAGCTACGCCAAAGGCTGCACGGGCGTGCTTGCCCTTGTCGCCGAGAACGCCGACCAGCAAACTTGAAGCGCCGTTGGCGACCAGATGCTGCTCGAAGAAATCGGGGGTGGAGGCGACCAGGACCGTGAGTTTGACGATCTTCTTGATTTCGTGCAGCGGCACGCCGGCCATGTGGACGATCTGGGCCAGGATATTGACGGCGCAAAGCTCGGCCGCGTTGCCGCCCTGCACGACATTCATGGTGTCGCCTAACAGGCCTTGTACTACGCCGGATTCGTTGGTGGAGAGCTGGCCGGACACGTAGAGCAGGTTGCCGCTGCGGTTGACAGGGACATAGCTGGCCACCGGGGCCTTGGGCGCCGGCAGTTCATAGCCGTATTCGCGGAGCTTTTCGATCGGGTCGGTCATGTGGTCTTGCCTTCGAGGTCGTCTGCTTCTTCTTCGGATGCCGGGCCCGAGAGCGGTTCGGGCCGGGAGGTATACAACTTGCCACGGACAACTGCCGCGCGGCCAAAGCGCGTGCGGACCTTGTCCATGGCGCGCTCGGCGGCGGCCTTGCGGGCCACCTGCGGTTCCAGCAGATCGCCCGGGTCCGAGCCGTCCGCTGGTTCAAGGCCTGAAACCCCGATGCCAATGAGGCGGAACGGCGTACCATCTACCTCCCGCGCCAGAAGGGCCATGCCTGCTTCATAGAGCGCATTGGCAAGCTGTGTGGGCATCATCAGGTGTCGGGCGCGTGTGCGCAACTTAAATCCGGCTGTCTTGAGCTTGATTGTGACCGTGTTACCCACCACGCCCTTGGACTTGAGCCGGTCTGATAGGCGTTCCGAGCATTTCAGCAGTTCGGTGGAGAGTTCATCGAGGGAGGCCAGATCGCGCAGGAAGGTGGTTTCGGAAGAGATGGTTTTCATATCGCCATCGATGGATACGCGGCGAGCATCCTGGCCGCGGGCGAGCCTGGCCAGGCGGGCCCCGGATTCTCCATAGAGCCGGATCAGGCGGTCAGGGTCTTCCTGCTGCAATTGCCCAATAGTGTGGTAGCCGTCCTTCTTGAGCCGCTCGTAGAATACCTTGCCGACCCCGAAGATCAGGTTGATGGGTTTGGGCGCCAGGAACTCGATTGTTTCGGCGACCCCGATGACAGCGAAGCCGCGTGGCTTGTCGAGGTCGGAGGCGATCTTGGCGAGGAACTTGTTGTGGGACAGGCCGACCGAAATTGTGACGCCAATATCCTGCTCGATGGTCCGCGCGAAACGGGCCAGGCTCAGCGCTGGGGGCGCCTTATGCACCCGCTCGGTGCCAGTCATGTCGAGAAAGGCCTCGTCGATGGAAATCGGTTCCACCAGAGGGGTTAGTGCCTCCATATGGCGGCGGATTTGGCGGCTGACGTCAACATATTTGGCCATGTCGGGCTTGATGACGACGGCCTCAGGGCAAAGCTCGCGGGCCTTGAACATGGGCATTGCCGAGCGGACACCAGACTGGCGCGCGATGTAGCAGCACGTGGACACCACGCCACGTTGCCCGCCGCCAATGATGAGCGGCTTGTCGCGCAATGACGGATCGTCACGTTTCTCAACTGAGGCATAGAAGGCGTCGCAGTCGACATGGGCGACAGAGAGCGCGAACATCTCTTCATGGCTGCGGAGGCGGGGTGAACCGCAGGCCGGGCAGCGCGTGGGCACCTGGGCGGTCGAGCCCGAGGTCAGGCAGTCGCGGCAGAACCAGTCCGTCGCCATTTCATTCGACTTTATTGAGGTGGTGCCAGACCCGCATGAACTGCTCCGGCGTCATGCCGGAATTGGCGCATAATGCGAGCAGAATCGCTTCATTTGCGGCAAAGTAGTCGATGAGACCACGTTGCAGGCGCGTGGAGCCGACCGCCGACCGCAAGGCATCCGGTGTCATGCCTGCATGTTGCATGAAGGCCAGCAGCTCTTCGGGGTTTTCCGCGAGAAACCCCAGGCAGGCGTCTGCGAGCGCGCCTATGTCGGGCGCGGTACGATTGGAAACAGGCACGCAGCGGTCTCACTTGGTGTTTTGTTAGAGTTTGGATGTTAGCCCAGAATGCATGTGAAAGCGAAGTGCCGCCGACGGGCGAGTCGACGTTTTCCGGGCCGGACACCCGGTGGTGTCCAAGCGAGGTAGAATGCCCAAGACTGTGATGATCGTGGAAGACAATGAGCTGAACATGAAGCTCTTCAACGATCTGCTGGAATCGCGCGGCTATGCCGTCATCCAGACCCGCAACGGGATGGAAGCGCTGGACCTGGCGCGGGCGCATATGCCGGACCTGATCCTGATGGATATCCAGCTGCCTGAGGTTTCCGGCCTTGTGGTGACCAAGTGGCTCAAGGACGATGACCAGCTCGCTCATATTCCGGTTGTGGCGGTGACGGCCTTCGCCATGAAAGGCGATGAGGAGCGCATCCTGCAGGGCGGCTGCGAGGGCTATATCTCCAAGCCGATTTCGGTGTCTCACTTTCTGGAAACCATTGCCCACTATATTGGGCCTGCCTGACGCCGCAGCACACCCTGCGGCCAGCTTGGGCGGGGGCTTGAAGCCGGTGCGTATTCTGCCGGTTGGCCGCTGGTATCCGGAGTAATGCTGTGACCGCGCGCGTTCTGATTGTTGACGATATTCCCACTAATGTCCGTCTGCTTGAGGCACGGTTAGCCGCAGAATACTACGAGGTGCTGACGGCCAGCTCAGGCGCTCAGGCCCTGGCGATCTGTGACAGCCAGGACGTCGACATCGTGCTGCTCGACGTCATGATGCCTGAGATGGACGGTTTCGAAGTCTGCCGGCGCCTCAAGGCCAATCCGAAGACCCACCATGTGCCGGTGCTTATGGTCACCGCACTGGATCAGGCTTCCGACCGGGTCCAGGGGCTAGACGCGGGCGCCGACGACTTCCTGACCAAGCCCGTGGACGACACCCAGCTCATGGCGCGGGTGAAGAGCCTGGTGCGGCTCAAGTCTCTGACCGATGAATTGCGGGCGCGCGCCCTCACAGGACAGCAGATTGCTGTTGAGGATGCGCTGCGGGCCATGGACAGCATTTCTGCCAGCGGTGGCTCTGTGCTGATCATCGATACGGATCGGCGACATGCCGAGCGTATCCAGGGCTATCTGACACCTGATCACGCCGTGGACATATTGACCGAGCCGGCCGATGCCGTCTTCCAGGTGGCCGGGGCAGGGTATGAGCTGGCCCTGATCAGCATGAGCCTTGATGGGTTTGACCCGCTGCGCGTCAGCTCGCAGATCCGAACGGTAGAGCATTCGCGCAATTTGCCGATCATCCTGATGGCGGATGCGAGCGACAAGCCGCAAGTGGTTCGGGCGCTGGATCTCGGCGTGAACGACTATATCAGCCGGCCGGTGGATCGGAACGAATTGCAGGCGCGGGTGCGCACCCAGATTCGACGCCACCGCTATGCCATGGAACTGCGCGAGAGCGTGAACAACACCATGGCACTGGCCGTGACCGACGAACTCACTGGTCTCTACAACCGGCGCTATTTCGACAGGCATCTCAATGTGATGCTGAACAAGGCGCAGGAGCAGGACCGGGACGTGGCGCTGATGATCCTGGACATCGATCACTTCAAGGCCGTCAACGACAATCACGGCCATGATGCAGGTGACGCGGTGCTGCGGGAGTTCGCGGCCCGGCTCAAGCGCAATATTCGCGGTGTCGACCTGGCCTGCCGCTTTGGCGGCGAGGAATTTGTCGTACTCATGCCGGATACCGATACCGGACAGGCGGAAGCGGTGGCCGAACGCGTACGGCAGGCCATTGCAGAAAAGCCGTTCGAAATCGGCGCGGCGCGTGCGCTATCGGTTACGGTTTCAGCCGGGGTGTCGCTCAATGAAACCCATGCCGATACGCCGGAGAGCCTGATCAAACGGGCTGACGTCGCACTCTATCGCGCTAAGCGAGAAGGGCGGAACCGGGTCATCTTCGACGCGGCCTAGCCGTGGTTTCCTAAATTGCCGCGCATTAGGGTTATTTGTTTTAGTTAACAAACGGTTGCCCGCCGTTGCGCGATGGATTCGCTTGGCCTTTGCCGGGGTTGGGATTAGGTTTGCTACAGATGGTCTTGGGACAAATCCCAATACCCTCTGCTCCCTACGGCCCATCTCAGGTCCGCCGCAACTCCTGAGTTCCGTAGGGCGGTTGGTCCGGACGCGGACAGAGTGGCCTCTTCGACATGCCGCTCCGGACCAGCCACTCTTTCTATTCAGAGTGGGATATGTTGTGCGCAGTCACCTGTGGACGCAGTGACGCCCCATTCCTTGTGCATCGGCCAGAAGGCGCTTGTGTGAGGAGTGGGGACGCAAGCATGCGCAGCCTGGCGACCAAAACAAAACCCCCGCAATCACTTGCGGGGGTTTGTTCATTTTGGCTGGAAAGCAAGATTACTTGATCTTGGCTTCCTTGAATTCGACATGCTTGCGCACGACCGGGTCGTACTTCTTGAACGCCAGCTTCTCGGTCTGGGTACGGGCATTCTTCTTGGTCACGTAGAAAAAGCCGGTATCGGCCGACGAGACGAGCTTGATCTTGATGGTGGCGGCCTTGGCCATTTCTTGAGTCCTTCACAAAGCGAAAGGCGCCGCGGACGGGGCAGCGCCGGAATTTGCGCGCAAACTACGGATTTGCGGCTAGATGTCAAGTCGATAACCGTACCCTGTCAGGGCGCCCGGATTGCGGGCCAGCGGAGGTTGACGTGCGGGGTCAGTCGCGCTGGCCGGTTCCGAATTCGTACATGCGATTTGCCCATTGCAGGCCGACGATGGCCCCCTTGATCGAGGGCAGCATTGCGAGCGGCAGAACAATGGCCAAGGGTATCATGGTCACGACGTAAGTGATGGGCTGGACATGATAGGTCATGTCCAAATGCAGCATCAGGAAGATGATGATGTGCCCCACGATAGTTATGGCGATGTAGGGTGGAAAGTCGTCAGCGCGGTGGTGGCTGAGTTCCTCGCCGCAGACATCGCACTGATCAGCGGTCTTGAGATAGGCGCGAAACATCTTGCCCTGGCCGCAATGCGGGCAACGGCACATCGCACCGCGCCACATGGCCTGGGGAACGCTGCGCTCATCGAGTGCGCGAATCTGATCGGTCATCAGCTACCTCTTTCTCCGGCCCTTTGGACCGAAGCTCCTAGATGGGCCTTTTCGCGGCCGTCTTGAAGGTGGCGGATTGCCACGCTTACCTTCGGAAAGCAGCTCAAACCGTAACGCGCCGGCTACCGGCGCGGCTTCGAGCAGCCGGACCTCAACACGGTCCCCCAAGGTAAAGGTTTCACCGCTGCGCTCGCCAATCATAGCCTGCCGCTCTTCCACGAAGCGATAGTAATCCTGACCCAGGGTCGAAGCGGGGATGAAGCCATCGGCGCCTGTTTCAAGCAGGCGGATAAACAGGCCCGACCGGGTGATGCCGGAAATCCGGCCCATGAAGCGGGCGCCGACGCGCTCGGCCAGGAACTGGGCCAGCAAGCGGTCCGATGTTTCGCGCTCGGCCAGCATTGCGCGGCGCTCGGTGGCCGAAATGTGCTGGGCGACGCCGGGGAGCTTGGCCGCTTCTTGGTCAGTCAGGCCATCGTCGCCGAGGCTAAGGGCCCGGATCAGGGCGCGATGTACGATAAGATCGGCATAGCGGCGGATAGGCGAGGTGAAATGGGCGTAACGATCCAGGTTGAGGCCGAAATGGCCATAGTTTTCGGCCGCATATTCGGCCTGGGCCTGTGAGCGGAGCACCATTTCGCTGACCTGCTCGATATTGCCGGCCTTGCGGGCCTGGCCGAGAATGCCATTGAAGTCGGAGGCGCGGACGCTGTCAGACTTTTTGACTGCGATGTCGAGCGAGCCGAGGAAGTCGCGCAAGGCCTGCAATTTTTCGGACGAAGGCTCGTCGTGGACGCGGTAGAGCAGTTCGGTACGCTTTTGCTCCAGCGTCTCGGCGGCCGCGACGTTGGCCGCAATCATCATTTCCTCGATGAGCCGATGGGCATCAAGCCGCTCGGGGATATGGATGTCGCGGACCATGCCTTTTTCGTCGAGCAGGATCTTGCGCTCCGGAAGGTCCAGCTCGAGCGGGCCACGTTGGTCGCGCGCCTTGCTCATCGCGGCATATGCAGCCCAAAGGGGCTTCAGAATCGGCTCAAGCAGCGGACCGGTCTGATCGTCGGGGTTGCCGTCAATGACGGCCTGGGCTTGCTGGTAGCTCAGCTTGGCCGCCGATCGCATGAGTACCCGGTGGAAGCTGTGGCTTTTCTTACGGCCATCGGCACCCAGCACCATGCGTACCGCGAGTGCGGCACGGGGTTCACCTTGTTTGAGCGAGCACAGTTCGTTGGAGATGCGCTCGGGCAGCATGGGCACGACGCGGTCGGGGAAGTAGACCGAGTTGCCGCGAAGATAGGCCTCGCGATCAAGGGCGGTGCCGGGGCGCACATAGGCGGCCACGTCCGCGATGGCGACGGTGACCACATAGCCACCCTGGTTTTTCTCGTCCTCGTCCGGTGCGGCATGGACAGCGTCGTCGTGGTCCTTGGCGTCGGCCGGGTCGATGGTGATCAGCGGCAGGTCCCGCCAGTCCTCGCGGCCCCTGAGGGTCGCTTCCTTTGCTTCCTCGGCCTCGCGCAGCACGCTCTGCGGGAAGACATGCGGAATCTCGAGATTGTGGATGGCGATGAGGGAGACTGCGCCTTCCGAATGCGGATTGCCTACTACCTTGGTGACCCGGGCACGGGGAATCATCAAACGGCCGGAAAACTTAACCTCGACCTCGACCAGATCGCCGTCGCCGGCGTCACCCAGATCGCCCAGGGCGATGCGCATCTCTTTCTGCTTGCGGTCAACCGGGATGAGTCGAGCGCCGTCCTCGTCCCTGCGGACGATGCCAATATGGGCCCGGCGGGGTTTGTCCAACACCTTCATCGGCCTGGCCGTGTAGTCGGGGATGGCGTCTTCGCCTGCATCGATACGGGCGAGGATGCGATCGCCAGGGGCCGGTACCACCCGAGCGTGGGAGCCGATCAGGACGCGTACGCGCGGCATCTCGCCTTCCTCAGGGTTCCACTGCGCGGGGAAGGCGTGGAGATCATCCGGGTCGGCGTCGCCGGGAATGTCAAGTACGGTGACGTGGGGCAGGACGGCCGTGCGGCGCAGGGCCTTGCGCGTACGCGTGATAACGCCTTCGCCCTCCAATTCGGCCAGCATGGCCTTGAAAGGACGCCTGAGATCGCCGCGAATGCCAAACACCTTGGCCAGATCGCGCTTGCCCTTGATATTGTCTTCCTGAGCAAGCGCCTCAAGCAATTGCTCGCGCGTCGGCAGACGCTCGGCAACGGGCAATCGCGGGCGTTTCGGGCCTGACGTGTTCTTGAATTTTGGAGTTTTTGCCATGAATACTGTTCTGGAGAATTGCCCTCTATGTAGGGGATCGGGGCGGCTTTGCCAAACCTGAGGATAAGGGCGATGGTGCGCAAACGGCGCGTCCCTCTTGTGACGATGGGCGCCGAAAGGCTAGACCTTGCAGGAACGTCACAAGGAGGGGATTGTTCGTGCCCGCCGAAATTCTTCCGATCATCTTTGCCGCTGTCATCGGCTATCTATCCGGATCGATTCCGTTCGGTCTGATCCTGACCCGGGCGGCCGGCCTTGGCGACATCCGTTCCATCGGTTCGGGCAATATCGGCGCCACCAATGTGCTGCGCACGGGCAACAGACCTGTGGCCGCCGCGACGCTGGTGCTGGATGCGCTCAAGGCAGTGGCGCCCATCCTCATCGCCCGTTACTTCTGGGGTGAGGATGCCGCGCGGGTCGCGGCTTTGGGGGCGTTTCTTGGACACTGCTTTCCTGCCTGGCTCGGTTTCAAGGGTGGCAAAGGTGTTGCCGTGATGATCGGCTCGCTACTGGCCTTGTCCTGGCCGGCCGGGCTGATTTTCTGCGGCGTGTGGCTGCTGATAGCCTTCACCCGCAATATCTCGTCCCTTGCGGCGCTGACGGCCGCCGCGACCGCCCCAATCTTCGCTTATGTCTTCAGCGGTGAGCGCCTCGCACTGGTCGTGAGTGGATTGGCGCTGCTGTTGTTCTTCCAGCACCGGGAGAATATTGGCCGACTTCTCAAGGGAACCGAACCCACCATCGGCGCCGGCAAGAAGGCCGGATGATGCAGGCGGCGGGCATGACAACCGAACTGACGCCCGCCCAACGCATCGCCTGGCTTCGGCTGATCCGCACCGACAATATCGGGCCTGTCACGTTCCGGCAGCTGCTTAAACGTTTCGGTTCGGCTGAAGCCGCGCTGGAGGCTTTGCCTGCCCTCAGCGCCAAGGCCGGGCGTCCGATGACAGCGATCAGTCAGGCTCGCGCTGAAGACGAAATTGCCGGTCTTGCACGCTATGGGGCGCGATTGGTGGCCCAGGGCGAACCTGCATATCCCCGGCATTTGGGGTTGATTCCAGGGGCACCACCCTTGATCAGCCTGGCCGGTGGCGAGGGGCTGGACTGGCACCGGACGGTGGGCATTGTGGGCGCGCGTAACGCTTCCACGGCTGGGGTGAAAATGACCCGCATGCTTGCCGCAGATTTAGGTGCGGCAGGGTTTACGGTGGTTTCCGGACTGGCCCGGGGGATCGACACTGCCGCGCATCGCGCGAGCCTGCCAACGGGCACCATAGCGGTGCTGGCGGGGGGCTTCGACTGCATCTACCCCAATGAGAACATTCCACTGGCGCATGACATTCTCGACAATGGCGGCGCCTTGTTGACGGAGATGCCCCTGGGCTGGGAGCCACGAGCGCGTGACTTTCCCAGGCGCAACCGGCTGGTGTCTGGCCTGTCGCTGGGTGTGGTGGTCGTGGAGGCGGCAAAGCGATCCGGTTCGCTGATCACCGCCAGGCTCGCCCTCGAACAGAACCGGGACGTGTTCGCGGTTCCCGGCTCGCCGCTCGATCCGCGCGCCGAGGGCGGAAACTTACTGATCCAGCAGGGGGGCCGGCTGGTTACCAATGCTGCCGATATCATTGAGGTGGTGAGCAGCGCCGATCCGGCCCGGCATGTCTTGTTCGATCCGGAATGGGAGCCTCCTGCAGATGATTCAGTGGACAGCGAGCCTGTAGCGGATGAGCGGGCGCGCCTACTCAATGCGCTGAGTTCCACACCCATCGAAGTAGACGAGCTGATCGTCCAGACCGGCATAGCGCCCCATGTGATGCAGATCCTGTTGCTCGAGCTCGACATCGGCGGGAAGGTCGAATGGTCGAGCGGGCAGTTGGTGGCGCTTCGCCACGATTGAGAGCCGTTTGGCCGGTCGATCCCGTGCGCCCGGGGCCGTCTGCTCTCAGCAGAAGATCGGTTCAGGGGTCAGGATGATACCGAAACGGGATTGAACGGTTTGCCTGATATGGCTGGCAAGCGCGGCAATGTGCGACTGTTGGGCCCCACCGTAATTGACCAGAACCAGGGCGTGGCGTTCCGATACGCCGACCGGGCCCATTCTGTATCCCTTGAGGCCGCTTTTTTCGATGAGCCAACCGGCAGACAGCTTGGTCCGACCGTCGGCTTGGGGATAGCTGGGGGCGGAGGTGTCCTCTTCCAGGATTTGCGCCGCGATGTCCGCGGCCACGACCGGATTGTGGAAGAAGGAACCGGCATTGGGGGTCACACGCCAGTCCGGTAACTTGCTGGTGCGCAGGGCGATCACCCGCTCCATGACGACGCGTGGTGAGAGATCGCCTGCACCGGATAACTCCGCCAGGCCGGCAAAACCCAGATTGGGCCGCCAAGCCTTGGGCAGCGCCAGCCGGATCTTGGTGACCACATAGCGATCAGGCTCGTGCTTGAAGACGCTATCGCGATAGGCGAAGGCGCACGCTTGGAGACCAAAAACGGTCATCTTGCCGGTCCGCCGGTCAAAAGCGTCCAGGGAGTGGAAGCTGTTGGCCAGCTCGGATCCGTAGGCGCCAATATTCTGTACCGGGGCGGCGCCGGTCGTGCCGGGGATCAGGGCAAGATTTTCAAGACCACCCAGCCCCTGTTCAACTGTCCAGGCGACGAGGTCATGCCAGTTCTCGCCGGCGGCGGCTTCGACAAGGGTATGGGTGGCGGTCTCGTCGACAATCCTGCGGCCGCGGGAGGCAATCAGCGCGGTGATACCATCAAACCCTGGCGCCAGAACGACATTGCTGCCGCCGCCCAGCAGGCGAACTGCGAGCGCTTCGCTGCTGGCATAGTCGAACAGGGCAGGGAGCTGATCTGCGTCCTCAAGGACGAACCCAAAGCGGGATCGTGCCTGCAACGCCAGCGTGTTGCGGGAGGCAAGGTCGAAATCGGGAATCAGCGAGGCGGTGAGGTCGGTCATTGCGCCCATAGACACCATTTCTGCCGGGTCGTGGGCAAGTGTGAATGCGGTCCCGCTGCGATTGCCAGCGAGACCGGGATTTGGCTAGCGGCCGCCTTCGATCCTGCGGTGACGCTGGCCGATGCCGCCGGTGCCATAGGGGTAGTCGTCCATTTCGGGCTTGCTGACGGCATCGAGCCGCTGCAGTTCCTCGGTGCTGAGGACGAGGCTGGCGGCACCGAGATTGTCCTTGAGCTGTTCGGACGTACGGACACCCAGGATCACGGAGGTTACAGCCGGCTGTGCGGACGTCCAGGCCAGTGCGACCTGTGCCATGCTGATGCCGCGGGATTTCGCGATATCTTCAACCGCACCAATGATGTCCCAAGTGCTGGATTTCGCATTGCGCGCTTCATAGGCTTCCATGCCACGCTTGGGATTTTCGCCAAGGCGGCTGGCCCCGGTGGGTATCTGGTCGCGCTTGTATTTGCCCGAGAGCCAGCCGCCCCCCAGCGGCGACCAGGGCAAGAGGCCCATATTGGCGTCCTGGCAGGCCGGAACGATTTCGTGCTCAATGTCGCGGACAAGCAGATTGTACTGTGGTTGCAAGGTTACCGGAGGGGCAAAGCCCTGCATCCTGGCGATCCAGACGGCCTTGGTGAGCTGCCAACCAAGGAAGTTGGAAAAGCCGTAATAGGCGATCTTGCCCGAGCTGGTCGCGTCGTCGAGGAAACGCAGCGTTTCCTCGATCGGCGTCAGCGCATCGAAGGCGTGCATCTGATAGAGGTCGATCTGCTCCACGCCAAGGCGGCGCAGCGAGGCTTCAAGTGCTTCGGACAGGTGCTTGCGCGAAAGGCCGATGTGATTGGGCCCATCCCCCATGGGAAAGCGGCCTTTTGTGGCGATAACCAGGTCCCGCAGTTTTTTGGTCTTGAGCCAGCGGCCGACAATCTCCTCGGATACGCCTGCAGAGTAAACGTCCGCAGTGTCGAGGAAATTGCCTCCGGCGTCGACATAGGCATCCATGAGCGCATGAGAGGTCGCCTCGTCGGACTCTGCGCCGAAGGTCATTGTGCCGAGGCACAGATGGGACACGACGGCACCGCTATTGCCCAGGTTGCGATATTGCATTGGATTTCCTCCTCGATTGACCCGGCCGCAATTGCGCATCGTTGCACAGGCAAACGCGGCTCGATCAGGCATGATGGTATTGAACCGGGGCGCAGGACGCGCTGCATCATCTGAGCATGTATGGAAGGCCGCGCGCAAGCCCTCTATCGGCAAATGCCGATGAAGTGAAAACGCCACCGTCCGGTCTCCCCGTTGACACCGGCTACGGGCTTCACCATGTTGCGCGCTCTTTGAGCAGCAGTTGCGGAACCAAGATCCATGAAGGTCGTCGTCGTTGAAAGTCCGGCCAAGGCCAAGACAATCAACAAATATCTGGGCAAGGACTATGAGGTCCTGGCCAGTTTCGGCCATGTCCGCGACCTGCCGGCCAAGGACGGTTCGGTGCGGCCGGACGAAGATTTCGCCATGTCCTGGGAAGTCGATACGGCGGCAAAAAAGCGCATCTCCGACATAGCCACGGCCCTGAAGGGGGCGGATGGCCTTATCCTGGCGACCGACCCGGATCGCGAGGGCGAGGCGATTTCCTGGCATATCCTGGACGTGCTCAGGGCCAAAAAGGCGCTGAAGAAGGATACTTCGGTGCAGCGCGTGGTGTTCAACGCCATTACCAAGGACGCTGTGACGGCGGCCATGGCCAGGCCGCGTGACATCGACATGCCCCTGGTGGACGCCTATCTGGCACGCCGGGCGCTCGACTATCTCGTCGGCTTCACTCTGTCCCCCATTCTGTGGCGCAAGTTGCCTGGCTCTCGCTCGGCTGGTCGTGTTCAGTCCGTGGCGCTGCGGCTGGTTTCGGATCGCGAACGCGAAATCGAAAAATTCCGGCCCGACGAATACTGGTCGGTCGAGGCGCAGCTGGCGCAAGGCGGCAAGAGCTTCCTGGCGCGCCTGTTTGCCGTGGACGGCAAGAAGACCGACAAGCTGGATATCAAGACTGGCGAGGATGCCCAAGCGCTCAAGGCGCTGATCGAGGGCGGACAGTTCAATGTCGCCAATGTCGAAAAGAAGCCGACCAAGCGCAACCCCTATGCGCCTTTCACGACTTCGAGCCTGCAGCAGGATGCGTCTTCGCGCCTGGGCCTATCGCCCAGCCGAACCATGCAGATCGCCCAGCGTCTCTACGAGGATGGGCTAATCACCTATATGCGAACCGATGCGGTTCAAATGGCGCCCGAGGGTATCGCCATGGCCCGCTCGGTGATCGGGAAATATTTCGGCGAGAAGTACCTGCCGGAAAAGGCACGGATCTATCAGACCAAAGCCAAAAATGCGCAGGAAGCGCACGAAGCGATCCGCCCGACAGACATGTTCAAGCGGCCGGAAAGCCTCAGTCTTGATGCGGATCAGGCCAAGCTCTATGGGCTGATATGGAAGCGTACCCTCGCCAGCCAGATGGCCTCGGCAGAGATAGACCGCACAAGTGTCGATATCGCCGTCAACGTGCCGGGCCGCGCGGTGACGCTGCGGGCAACGGGCTCAGTCGTGACCTTCCCGGGTTTTCTCACGCTTTATGGTGTTGAGGCCAAGACCGATGGCGATGAGGACGACGAGGATGGTCGTGAGCTGCCGCCCCTGACTGTCGGCGACAAACCGAAGCTGGAAAAGGTCGAGATCGAGCAGCATTTCACGCAGCCACCGGCGCGTTATACCGAGGCGAGCCTGATCAAGAAGATGGAAGAGCTCGGCATCGGCCGCCCGTCCACCTATGCGGCGACGCTGGCGACGCTGAAGGACCGCAATTATGTGAAGCTTGAGGGCAGGGCGCTGCATCCAGAGGATCGCGGACGCATCGTGACCTCGTTCCTCGAGAGCTTCTTTTCGCGCTATGTCGAATATGGCTTCACGGCACATCTGGAAGAGCAGCTCGATCAGGTTTCGGCTGGCGAACTTGACTACAAGGTTCTGCTACGCGATTTCTGGCGGGACTTCACGGTTGCGACCGAGGAGATCAAGGATTTGCGCGTCTCTGAGGTGCTCGATGCCCTCAACGACATGCTGGCCGACCACATCTTCCCCGCGCGCGAAGACGGAACCGATCCACGCAAGTGCCCGACTTGCGGCACAGGTACGCTGTCGCTGAAACTTGGCAAGTTCGGTGCATTCATTGGTTGCTCGAACTATCCCGAGTGCAAGCATACGATGCAGCTTTCGGACGCGGCCACGGGCCAATCGTCGGAGGCGGCGGCGGGCGATGGCGTGCTCGGCACGGATCCGGAAAGCGGCGAAGAAGTTTTCCTCAAATCCGGCCGTTTCGGGCCTTATGTGCAATTGGGTGACGGCAAGGAACCCAAGCGGTCGTCGCTGCCCAAGGGCTGGGAAGCCGCCAGCCTGACCTTGGAAAAGGCGCTGCAACTGTTGTCATTGCCGCGCGAGGTGGGGCTGCATCCAGAAACCGGTCTGCCCATTTCGGCAGGCATCGGGCGTTATGGTCCGTTCCTGCTGCATGACGGCAAATATGCCAATCTTCCGGATGTGGAAGAGGTGTTCACCGTTGGTCTCAACCGCGCCGTCGACCTTATCGCGCAGAAGGCGGCCGGTGGCGGTCGTGGGGGACGTGGCGCGGCGGTGGCCGCTATTCAGACGTTCGAGCATGACGGCGGACCGATAACCGTGCGTTCCGGCCGCTACGGACCCTATGTCAACCAGGGCAAGGTCAACGCGACATTGCCGAAGGATCTGAAGCCGGAAGATGTGACGCTGGAACAGGCGATCGCCCTGATTGCAGCGCGCGCCGAAGCAACCGGCGGAAAGAAGAAGGCGCCGGTCAAGAAAGCCGCGGCAAAGAAACCGGCTGCCAAAAAGGCAACGGCCAAAAAGGCTCCGGCGAAGAAAGCGACCAAGTCCGAAGACGTGCCGTTCTAAGGCTCTCTGACTCTTCTTAGGGAATTTGTGCTGCAGCAACCCAGGCTTGGCTGCGGCTAGCCGATGGTTCGTTCGATGACGCCGAGCCAGTTTTCCAGCGCGATCTTGCGGACCAGAGGCTCGCCATAGCCCTTGTCGAGCAGGGCCTGGAGGAGCTTGGGCACACCGGTAACGTCGCCGATTTCTACCGGGATCATGGCGCCGTCGAAATCCGAGCCTAGGGCCACGCCGTCCTCACCGACGGCCTCGACGAGTGCGTCAACATGGCGGACCATCAGCTCGAGGGGTGTATCGGCATCGAACCGCCCATCGGGCCGCAGGAAGCCAGTGGCATAGTTGAGCCCGACTACCCCCTTGCTTTCGCGGATGGCCGACAATTGCCAGTCGAGAAGGTTGCGGGTGCTGGGGCAGACGGCGTGCACGTTGGAATGGGTGGCGACCAGCGGTTTGGTCGAGATTGCGGCGACGTCTCGAAAGCCTGCCGCGTTGAGGTGACTCAGGTCGACAAGGACGCCGCGTTCATCGCACAGGCGCACCAGCTGCCTGCCGGCATCGGTGAGGCCAGGACCAATATCGGGATCGGCGGGGAAGCGGAACGGTACACCCGTGCCGAATGCGTTGGCGCGGCTCCAGGTGATGCCGATGGATCTGAGGCCGGCCGCGTATAGAACCTCAAAAGTCCTGAAGTCGGTGTCGATGGCCTCGGCGCCTTCGATGTGGAACAGAGCGGCGAGACGGCTCGACTTGATGGTCGACCGGATTTCCGCGGCAGACCGGCAGATATTCAGGACTTTAGCACGTTCGAGCTGCAGCAGCAGGGCCGCCATGGCGTTGGTCGACTGCAGTGCATTGGACTGAGCGAGCTCAGGCGGGAGGTTGCCCCTGGTGTAGTCCGGCGCTGCGGCAATGGCGGCGGGGGTTGTCTTGAGTGGGGGCGGGAAAATGGCGAAAAAACCGCCCACCATGCCGGCCTGCCGGGCACGCGGCAGGTCCAGGTGTCCCTCCTGGCTCCCCTTAATGAACAAGTCGAGCTTGTCGATGCGCGGGTGATCGAGAAGTCGCAAAAGCGTGTCGTTATGGCCATCGAAAAAGGGGATGGTCACGCAATGTCCTCGTGGATGAACACAGTCCGACCGCCCATAATGGTGCGCATGACCTTGCCCTGCATCCGCGCGCCCTCAAAGCTGGTGTTGCGGGAGCGCGAACGGAAACTCTTTTCGGTTACCTGCCATGGATATTCGGGATCAACCAGGATGAGGTCGGCCGGCGCTCCCCGACTGATGCGGCCACTTTCCAGCCCCAGAATTTCGGCAGGACGGCTGGTCATGGCGCGCAGGACGGTGATCAGGCCAAGGTCACCGGAATGCACCAGGCGCAGGGCCGCTGCCAAAAGGGTTTCAAGACCGATTGCGCCATTGGAGGCTTCCGCGAAGGGCTGGCGCTTGACCTCGGTATCCTGCGGGTCGTGATCGGAATGGATCGTGTCGATAATGCCTTCGCGCAGGGCTGCAATCATGGCCTGGCGGTCATCTTCCGTCCGCAAGGGCGGGTTCAGCTTGAAATAGGTACGATAGCGGCCGATGTCATTCTCGTTGAGGCAGAGATTGTTGATCGAGATGCCGGCCGTAACCTTCTCGTTACGGGACTTTGCCGTCTTCACAAGCTCTGCCGAGCCGGCGGTGGAGATCTGCGCGGCGTGGTAGCGCACCCCGGTCAGCTGGG
Source organism: uncultured Devosia sp. (assembly GCF_913055165.1). Classification (GTDB taxonomy): domain Bacteria; phylum Pseudomonadota; class Alphaproteobacteria; order Rhizobiales; family Devosiaceae; genus Devosia. Next base: position 39,916 of record NZ_CAJXJS010000006.1, on the reverse strand, counting down.
CCAGTTGCAGGTCGCGGGCCAGGGGAATGGTTTCGGCTTCGCGCGGGATGCCCCTGAGGCCAAGGACCGTGGCGAACAGCCCTTCATTCATCACGCCATCGCCTGTCAGGGCAGCATCCGACACGTGATGGATGAACGGCATGTCGAAATTGGCGGCATAGCCCATGGCGCTGCGCAAAAGAGACGAGGATTGTATAGATTGGGCGCCATCAGTGAGACAAATCGCACCGGCGTCCTTGAGCAGGCCGAACTCGGTGATCTCCTTGCCTGCGAGGCCCTTGGTGATGGCCGCAGCGGGTAATATCCGGGCGGGTGACTGCGCTTCGGCGCGGCGGATCAGAAAATCGACCAACGCACCATCGTCCACGGCCGGCGTGGTTTCGGGCATCATCACAAAGCTGGTCACGCCGCCCGCCACCGCTGCTGCACCGGCGGACGCCAATGTCTCGCGATATTCCTTGCCTGGTTCGCCTACGAAAACGCGCATATCGATCAGACCGGGCGCCAGCACCTGGCCATTGGCATTGATCACTTCGGCATCATCAGGAACACCCGCAGGCCCGCCAACGGCGAGATCGCTGATCCGTCCATCTTCGATGAGTACGGCGCCCAGCTGATCGGTGTTGGATGCGGGGTCGACGATCCGCGCATTGTCGATGACAAGAGGGCGGGTCATGGGGTGTTCCTCGCGGGCAGAAGAGCGTCCAGAACCGCCATGCGGACGGCAACGCCCATTTCGACTTGATCGGTGATGACCGAACGCTCGCTGTCGGCGATGGCGGGGTCGATCTCAACGCCGCGGTTCATGGGGCCCGGATGCATGACGATAGCGTCGGGCTTGGCGTGCCGGAGCTTGTCCTCGTCGAGCCCGTAGAAGCGATAATATTCCCGCACCGACGGGATCATCTTGCCATTGGCGCGTTCGTGCTGGAGGCGCAGCATCATGACGACATCGGCGTCTCGAAGCCCTTCCTCCATGTTGGTGAAAACCTCGGTGGCCAGGTTCTCTATGCCCGGTGGCAGCAGGGTGCGGGGGGCGATGACGCGGGTGCGGACATTGAGCGCACCCAGCAGCAGGAGATTGGACCGGGCCACGCGCGAATTGGCAATGTCTCCGCAGATGGCAACCGTGAGGCCGGCGAGCGTACCCTTGTGGTTACGGATCGTCAGGGCGTCGAGCAAAGCCTGGGTCGGGTGCTCATGGGCGCCATCGCCTGCGTTTACAACGGAGCAGCCGACTTTCTGGCTCAGCAATTCCACTGCGCCGGCCGCAGAGTGGCGAACCACGAGCACGTCGGGACGCATGGCGTTGAGCGTGGCGGCAGTGTCGATCAGGGTTTCGCCCTTGGAGACAGACGATGTCTTGACCGACATGTTGACCACGAGTGCGCCCAGCCGCTTGCCGGCAATCTCGAAGGAAGACTGGGTGCGGGTCGAGGGCTCGAAGAAGAGATTGATCTGGGTTTTGCCAGAGAGCGTGGGGAGCGACTTGCGCTCCTGGCGGGAGATCTCGATCATCCGTTCGGCGCGGTCGAGAAGATCGACGATTTCGTGCTGCTGGAGATCAGCAATGGAAATCAGATGGCGCTGCTGGAACGGGGGGAAGTCGCCCGAGAACCGGGCGGAGTTTTGCTGCGGCATGTCGCATCCCTTGCGATTTGCTGCGGTCTATCCGAGGGGGCAGGGTGGGGCAAGCCCACCCATGCCGTTTCGCAAAATTATCTCGGGCTCTGCCGCCAAAGTGCCTGGGAAAAGCCCAGACCGAGCAGCAGTTCCACGGCCATGGCCGCAAGCAGCGATGCTGGAGGTATGCCGTCGGATGTGAGGGCAATCACACGCCCGAGACCGAAACCAAGATAGAGCAGGGCACCGACAAGCAGCGCGCTACCAAGCCATGCCGGGTTGATGAGGCCCACAGCCATGACAAGGGCGGCGAGCAGGATTGCGCCGGCGGGGGCTTTCATTTCGTTTAGCAGGGCGATGTCACCGCCGACGGTTATGCCGTAACCTGCGTAGAAGGCAGCCGGTGCGAAGAGGACGGCAAGGGACAGCACGAAAGCGATCAAGGCGCCCGTGACGAGCAAGATGCGGTTGGTCCAGACCATGGATCAGGCTGCCTCGGCCCAGCCGCCGGATCGGACAACGCCGCGGCAGTAGTCTGCGAAGTCACGCGGCGACCGCCCCAGCGCCTGCTGGACGCCATCTGTGAGGCTTTCGTTACGGCCATCGAAGAGTTCGCGGAACAACTCGGTGTAGAGAGTGGCGTCGTCGGGACCGATCTCGCCCGCCATGGCGGCGTGGAAGTCGTCAAGTGAGATCGGGGCGTAGGTGACTGTTCGACCGCTGGCCGCGCTGATTTCGGCAACGGCGTCGGCAAAGGTCAGGAGACGGGGGCCGGTGAGCTCATAGAGCTGGTTGTGATGACGGTCGTCGGTGAGTGCGAAAGCGGCGATTTCGGCGATGTCGCCCACGTCCACGAAGGGCTCGGCACACATGCCCGCGGGCAGGGCAATGACGCCGCCCATGACGCCAGGATACATGAGCCCTTCTGAAAAATTCTGGTTGAAGAAGGCGGCGCGAAGCACGGTGTAACCGAGGCCGCTATTGCGGAGCACATTCTCGGCACGGACGGCGCCGCTTTCGCCTCGGCCCGAAAGCAGGACCATGCGCTTGAGACCGGCTGCCTTTGCGATTTCTGCCAGAGCGGCGATATCGTCCGCGCCTTGTGGAGCGGCAAGGTCGGGGTAGTAGGCGACGAAAGCGGTTTCGACGCCGGCAAAGTGTTGGGCCCAATTGGAGCGATCCTGCCAGTCGAAGGGCAGAGCGGTGCGGCGGCCGACCGGGCGCGTGGCGCGGTTCATGGCGGCCAGATTGGCGACGACCCGGCGGCCGACCTTGCCCGAAGCACCGATGACAAGAATTGGGGTATTGGTCATGAGAAATCTCCCGTTTGCAGTTGCCGCCGAAATTTTGTGTGACCAGCCTGGACTTTCCATCGCTGTATTGCCAGATATCTATGCAGATCGTCCAAAACAAGCGCGAGCAACGACCGATGTCCGGTGTTCACTTCCAGCCGCCTGACGCCATCGATCCCCTGGGTGACGTGCTGCACATGCTGCGGCTCAACGGTACGCTCTATTGCCGGGCGGAGCTTGCCGCACCCTGGGGCGTTGCGCTGCCACAGATGGACAATTCCATGCTGTTCATCGTCATCATCTCGGGCGAGGGCTGGATGCGGCTGGCGGGCAGGCCGCCGCTGCTGGTGCGCGAGGGCAGCATGGTGGTGTTGCCGCGGGGTACGCCTGTGGACCTTGCAAGCGCCGCAGACGGGCAAGCTGTGCCACTGTTCGACCTGCCGGCGACCAAGGTCAGCGAGCGCTATGAAATGATGGAAATTGCCGGTCCGGGCGCGGTCACACGGGCGATGACGGGCGTCGTCTCGTTCGACGACGTGGCAGCGCGGCGGCTGGTTGATCTCTTGCCGGAGTTGCTGATCGTCGACCGCTGGCATGATGCCGCGGGTGGTTGGCTGCGCAGTACGCTGGATCTCATCTCGCACGAGGCAGCGGCACTCAAGCCGGGCGGAGAAGCGGTCATCACCCGGCTGGCAGATATCCTCATCATTCAGGCGATCCGCACCTGGCTCGACACGGCTGCCGAAGCGCAGACAGGATGGCTGGCCGCCTTGCGTGACGCGCAGCTGGGCCGGGCGCTGGCCGCCATTCACCGGGCGCCGGGCGATGAATGGACGCTCGAGCGACTTTCGCGGCTTGCGGGGATGTCCCGGTCGGGCTTTGCGGCGCGATTCAGCGAAATGGTTGGGCAGCCGGCGATGCGCTATCTCACGGAATGGCGGCTGCAGAAGGCCCGCCTGGCCATCGCCAACGGAAACGAACCAATCGGGCAGATCGCGCGAAAGGCCGGCTACTTGTCCGAAGCCGCCTTTGGTCGAGCCTTCAAGCAGACATTTGGCGAGTCCCCTGGCAGCCTAAGGCGTGCCGGCTAGCGGGACCGCAACCGATCCAGCGCGCCCTGGAGGATGTAGCTGGCCGCCAGCTTGTCAACGACCTCGGCGCGGCGGTCGCGGCGGAGGTCGGCCTCGATCATCATGCGGGTGACTGCAGAGGTCGACAGGCGCTCGTCCCAGAAGGCAATCGGCAGGTTGATCTTGGGCGCCAGATTGCGGGCAAAGGCGCGGGTCGACTGCACCCGCGGACCTTCGGTGCCGTCCATGTTGAGGGGTAGGCCCAGCACCAGAGCAACCACCTGGTTTTCGGAAATCAGTTCTATGATGCGCTCGGCATCCTGGGTGAATTTCGTGCGCTTGATGGTCTCGAGCGGCGTGGCCGAATAGCGCATGCCATCGGAGATGGCGACACCGATGGTCTTGGTGCCCAGATCCAGGCCCAGAATCTTGCCAGTCTCGGGAATAGCGCTCAGGGGGTCTTCGGTCACAAGGGGCTCGCGATAATGATCAGAACTGTCCTATAGGCTGGCCACGAGACTTTGGCGACGGGAAATGGACATGAAGCTCACCTGGTTTGGCAGTTCGACATTTCGGGTTCAGACGGGCGGGCAGGTGATTGCTCTTGATCCGGAGGGAGCGCCTGCGGGCGTTGATCGGAGTGAGCTTGTCAGTGGCGCCGACCGGGTCGTGAGGGCCGCTGACAGCTTGGTCGATGTCGATCCTGCCATCTGGAGGCCGCGGCCGACGGAACGGCTGCTCGATGCGGCGGACGGGTTGCGGCCGGTGGAAATCTGGTCCGTCGGCCCATCCGGGCTGTTGCTCGATGGGGATGACGATGTCCCTTTGCTGCTGTTGGGCGGACCAGTCCCGGAGCTTGGCCGGTGGGTGGAAAAGGCCGCGGTCGTGATGTTCGGCGCCGATCTGGCTGGACGATGCCATGCTTTGCTCCAAGGGCAGGCGCCCGGCCTTGTGGCGGTGGCCGGTTCGGATAGAGAAATCGATGCGGTATTCGCGGACATACCCAACCTTCTGGATGGGACGGGCCTGATCGCGCTGGAACCGGGTTTGGCAGTGGAAGCCTGATCCGTCGCATAAGGCATTTTCATTGTCATTTGCCGCATGGCGTTGCTAATAACGCGGCAACACGCCGTTTCTTGGAGTTTTTGCATGTCTGTCGACGCTGCCACCGTCAAGCGCATCGGCCGTCTGGCCCGTATCCGGATCGAAGAGGACGAGGTCGCCGGTTACCAGAATGAGCTCAATGCGATTCTGGGCTTTGTCGAGCAACTCGGCGAGGTGGATGTGGAGGGTGTGGAGGCCATGACCTCCGTGACCCCGATGACTTTGCGCCGCCGCGATGACGTGGTCACCGATGGAAACTATGCCGACAAGATCGTCAGCAACGCGCCGCTGACCGAAGACAATTTCTTCATGGTCCCCAAAGTGGTGGAATAAGTGGCCATCTCGATCGCCGTCGAATCGCCGCTGCAGGACGAAGTGCGGGCACTGGTTGCCCGGCTGAATGACCATTTGCTGCCGCTGTCGCCACTGGAATTCCAGTTCAAGATGACCGTAGAGCAGATGGCCGACAGCGCGACGACGCTGTTCGTGGCGCGCGACGAGGCCGGAAAAGCCGTCGGCATGGGCGCGCTCAAAATGCATGGCCCTGACTTGGGCGAGGTCAAGCGCATGTACACCGTACCGGAAGTGCGCGGTCAACGTGTGGGCCGGCAGTTGCTGGAGCGGATCGTGGAACTGGCGCGTGAGCGCGGGCTTCCTGTGGTGATGCTTGAGACGGGTACCGGTGACGGCATGGCAGAGGCGCATCGGCTCTATACGCGGTATGGATTCGTGCCCCGCGGACCGTTCCTCGACTATCCTGACAGCGAATGGTCGGCGTTTTTCGAGCTGCGCCTGGATGCGGAGAAGGCGGCATGAGGTGGTGGGTCGCCGCTATGCTGCTGCTGGTCGCTGCGCCCGTTTCGGCGCAGGAGGACCTGCGCATCATCCGAGACCGTCTCTACGTCTCCGATGCTTCTGCCTGCGAGGCACTCGCGGACAAGGGCGTAGACGCATGGATGGATGTGGACTTCCTTAGTCTCAGCTTTGTCGATGGTATTCAGTCCATGGAGTTCCAATGCCGCTTCTTCGAGGTGAAGGAACGCGAGGGCAGCACGCATCTGTTCATTGACGCGGTTTGCGAAGTGCCCGGGGAGGTCTATCCCGACATCCTTGCGGTGACGCCCTACACCGAAACCCAGATTCAGGTGGTGTCAGGTTATGACGCCGCCATGGCCGCTTCCGGCCAATTCGAAACCGGCAGCGAGGTTGCGACGCCCGGCGCGACGCTCTACACACGCTGCGACAATCTAAGCGAGATCCCCGTTGACTGACCTGACCAAGCTGAGCCTTGCGGATGCCCGCAAGGGCCTCAAGGACAAGAGCTTCACCGCACTCGAACTCACGGACGCCTATATCGGCGCCATCGAGAAGGCCAATCCGAGCCTCAACGCCTATGTGGCAACGACGCCCGACCAGGCGCGTGAAATGGCCAAGGCCAGCGACGAGAAGCTGGGCAAGGGGCAGGGCGGGGCGCTGGAAGGCATTCCGCTTGGCATCAAGGACCTGTTTGCCACCAAGGGCGTTCATACCCAGGCGGCCAGCCATATCCTCGATGGCTTCAAGCCCGAATATGAATCCACCGTCACTGCCAATCTGTGGCGGGATGGGGCGGTCATGCTGGGCAAGCTCAACATGGACGAATTCGCCATGGGCTCGTCCAATGAAACATCCTATTACGGCCCGGTGATCAGCCCGTTCCGGGCGGAAGGCAGCAATGCCAATCTGGTGCCGGGCGGGTCTTCGGGCGGTTCGGCGGCGGCCGTGGCGGCCTGGCTCTGCGCCGGTGCGACCGCAACCGACACGGGTGGTTCGATCCGCCAGCCGGCGGCCTTCACAGGCACTGTGGGCATCAAGCCGACCTATGGCCGTTGCTCGCGCTGGGGCACGGTGGCCTTCGCCTCCTCGCTCGACCAGGCCGGGCCGATCGCCCGAACCGTGGAAGATGCGGCGCTGCTGATGACCTCGATGTCGGGGTTCGACCCTAAGGATTCGACGAGCGTCGATATTGCCGTGCCCGACTTTGCCGCTGCGGTCGAACGCGGGGTGAAGGGTCTGACCATCGGTGTACCCAAGGAATACCGCATGGACGGCATGCCGGCCGAGATCGAAAAGCTCTGGGCCGAAGGGCTGGAATGGCTCAAGGCCGAGGGCGCGACCGTCAAGGACATTTCGCTGCCGCATACCAAGTACGCCCTGCCTGCCTATTACATCGTGGCGCCGGCCGAAGCCTCGTCGAACCTGGCGCGCTATGACGGCGTTAAATACGGGCTGCGTGTATCCGGGAAAGATATTACAGATATGTACGAACTGACCCGCGCGGCTGGCTTTGGCCGCGAGGTGAAGCGACGCATCATGATCGGTACATACGTGCTGTCTGCCGGTTACTTTGATGCTTACTACGTCAAGGCGCAGAAGGTCCGTACGCTGATCAAGAAGGATTTCGAGGACGCCTTCAAGGCGGGCGTCGACGCCATCCTGACGCCGGCGACGCCGTCGGCCGCTTTCGGCATTGGCGACGAGGCCCTGGCGAGCGATCCGGTAGCCATGTATCTCAATGACGTGTTCACCGTGACCGTGAACATGGCCGGCCTGCCCGGTATTGCCGTGCCCGCGGGCAAGGACGGGCAGGGGCTGCCCCTTGGCCTGCAGCTGATCGGCAAGCCGTTCGACGAGGAGACGCTGTTTGCTGCGGCGCGCGTGATCGAAAAGAGTGCTGGCGGGGACTTCGCACCAAAGCAGTGGTGGTGACCGAGGCGTTGACCGTGGTCAAAAAGGCCACGGTCAGGGTGGCTTAGCATCTCCGGGCGAACGCCTGGAGAGCATGACATGGTTGAATTCAAGATCATCAAGGTCTCGGAGACCCCGTATCTCTACGTCTCCAAGACCAGTTCAATGGCGCCGGAAGACATATCCCGCAAGATGGGCGAGGCCTTTCAAGAGGTCTGGGCCTTCATGGAGAGCCAGGGCATCAATCCCGCCGGAGGGGCGCTGTCCGTCTATTACGACTACTCTCCGGACAGCATGACTTTCCGCGCCGGCTTCACAGTGCGCCGGGAGGATCTGGCCAAGGCGCAAGGCGAAATACGTGGAGATGTCACGCCGGCCAGTGAGGTTCTGCACTTCCGGCACAAGGGGTCCTACGCCACGCTGCGGGACGACTACGACCTGATGATGAAGCACCTCGCGACCCTTGAGCGTGAGATGGGTACGCCGGCCTGGGAAATCTATCTCAATTCGCCAGATCAGGTGCCGGAAGCAGAACTACTGACCGACGTTTACCTGGTGCTCAAGTAGCCACCCGCCATTCGGCCAGATCGATTCCACACCAGCTCGCGCGTTCGCGGCGCTTGATTGCGCCGCCGATCCGCACTATTTGCGGCCAATGCAGAAGTTGAAACTGGTGGAGACGCGCCTCCTATCCGCGTCCGGGCCAACAGGAATAGTGCCGATGGCCGTTGATATCTTTACCTCGCTCGACTGGTCCGAGCCGCCCAAGGACATGAGCAAGCCGCTCCAGGCCCTGTGGTGGCTCAAGAAAGGCGAACTGCGCGTCGGTCCCGAATGGGAGAGGGCGCATAATATCGTCCAGTCCATGGAAGGGGTTCAGGCTTTCGACTGGGTCCATGCGCTGATGCACTGGATCGAAGCCGATATGGGCAATGCCGACTATTGGTACCGTCGTGCCGGCAAGCGCCGCGCCACCGCAAGCGTGTCCCAGGAATGGGAGCACATTGCAGCGGCGCTGAGCGAAGTGACGAAGCATTAGCCTCTTCACATCATTCCATGAGGTCGTCATCGCCGGGCTTGTCCCGGCGATCCATCTTGTGGAGGCATAGATTGCCGGGACAAGCCCGGCAATGACGAAGGCCTAGGGGGCGCAATTACCTATTGTCCAACTGGCTGCGGACCAGTTCCAGGCCGCGCCTGGTGATGCGATAGGGTTGGCCGCCTTGGGACTTGATTGCCTTCTTAGCCTTGAGCTTGTTGAAGATGAGCGGCGTGATGCCGTTCATCAACCAACCGTCGCGGTTGAAGAACTCGAAGCCGACGATCTTGCCGCGCTCGTTCTTGATGGCGGCGATGCGGCCGCCCTGAGCAAGGGCGTGCAGCACCCGCTGTTCGTCTCGTGAAATATCCATTGAAAGTCTGAAGCCTGAAGAGGCGAGCAAAAAGCTCGCGAACAATCCTGGCCGCGCTACCCTGCGGGGCAACGGCGTCCGGTTCATTCATGCCCCGTCGCGTGCGGACGGGGTCTCAGGCAATCTCAGACTGGCTAGACATATCGTTGTGCTACCGCGCGCGGCTCGTATGGGCTAGTGCCGAACGGACACAGAGGACCCCAAATTGGCGCGCCTGGTGGCAGTGGAACGGCGCAGTTGAAGGTCTTTGGACAGTACCGCGATGCCAACGCCGACATACCAGATGGTTTGGGGCCAGACGGCCAGACGTTCCATCGTGCCGCGCCCCCAGGGAACACCGCCAAGCGCGTGACCCAGACCGGCAAGCAACACGACAACGCCGACCAGAGCTGTCAGTCCGGCCAATTGCGGAGCGCTCTGGTGCAGTGTCAGCGCGAGCAGCAGAAATCCCAGCCCTGCCGCTGCGATGGAGGCGACGGCCCCGACGATATGAACGAGCATGTCGCGGTCGATCGGGAAGGCGCCAACCAGGATGGCCCCCAGACCCCCCAACGCCAAAAGTCCTAACGCCCAGGATGTGGTTTGGCCGGAAGGCCAAATCGGCCGCGTGAGCAGGATGCCAATGATAGCGGCCGCGCCATGTATGATGATGCCAAGGTTAAAGACTGCATGCAGCGGGGAGCAAACAAGATCGGTGCTGCCTGTGGTGGCGACCAGATAGACCCCGCAGTTCGATACGCCGAGAAGGCTGATGTCGTAGCGGAAGAGGTCGTGGCCCGGCGCGGCCAAATGGGCGGCCAGTTGCGCCAGAAAGAAACTGGCGCATACCACCCAGCACAGACCACCCAGCCGGACCCGATCGATCATGCCAATCTCCCGCTGATCCAACAATGCGGACCGGGGCCTTGCCGTTCCATTCGTCCCTGGTCGACGGGTTGAATTCGAGTGTGCCCCGGTGCACACCACCAAGACGATTTCGAAAGAACGGGGACCGGATGTGACCGCCAAGCGACCAGCAGAATGCCAAACCAAAGATGACGTGCGTGCCGAGATCGACCGGATCGACCGGGCGCTGCTGGCCCTTTTTGCCGAGCGCCATGCCTATGTGACGCGCATGGCCGAAATCAAGACCGACCCGCATGAGGCTTTCGATCCGGCACGGATCGAAGCGGTCATAACCAAGGTCCGGGAACGCAGTTTGGACCTTGATCTTGACGAGGATCAGGCAGAACTTATCTGGCGAACCCTGATCAGTTGGAACATCAACTATGAAAAGGGCATCATCGCGGCGCGCAAGCGGAGCAGATAGGAGGCGCGGATGACGGGCGTTCTGATACGCAAGGCGGAAATGACGGATGCCCCGCGCCTGGCAGATATCGCCTTCCGCGCCTGGGAGAATGGTATCTTCCCGATATTGAGGGACAAGCCGGGGCTCAAGGATGCAGAGCGCCGGCGGCTGTCGCAAGCTGTGGGGCAGGGTTGGCGACATACAATCGTCGCCGAACTCGACGGGGTGGTGGTTGGCTGGTGCTCTCGCGTTCCCGGCCGGAGCTATATTCCCTATCTCTTCGTCATGCCCGAGATGCAAGGACACGGGATCGGCGCGCTCCTGCTGGATCGGATGGAGACCATCCTCGAATTGCAGGGGGCCGAGCGCGTTCATCTGGAAACGCCTGCCGACCATGTCCGGGCCGTCCGATTCTACGAGCGGCAGGGTTATCGCATCCTGGCCCTGAAGCCGGATGGACGGGAGGGGCACTCGCCCTTCATGAGTGTGCATCTCGAGAAGCGGCTGCGGCCCTATGACGGAGACATTGACGAGGATTGAGGCGCGGCAGACAGTTGCAAGCCCAGGGCAACACGGCTAAGCAGTTGGCCAGATTTGCCTTGTCTTTCAGGACCGCCCAGTGACCCTCGTTGATACCCGCACCCCCGACAAGAAGCGCCTGATTTCCGGTTCGACCGGAGACTGGGAAGTGATCATCGGCATGGAGGTGCATGCGCAGGTGACCAGCGAGAGCAAATTGTTCTCGGGATCATCCACGGCCTTCGGCAATCCACCCAATGCAAATGTCAGCTTCGTGGATGCGGCCATGCCCGGCATGCTGCCAGTCATCAACGAGGAATGCGTGCGCCAGGCTGTGCGGACCGGACTGGGTCTCAAGGCCAAAATCAACAAGCGCAGCGTGTTCGACCGGAAGAACTATTTCTATCCGGACCTGCCGCAGGGCTACCAGATTTCCCAGTTCAAGGACCCGATCGTGGGTGAGGGCACGGTGCTGCTCGACGTCGATGGCGAGAAGATCGAGATCGGCATCGAGCGCCTGCATCTGGAGCAGGACGCCGGCAAGTCGATCCACGACCAGCACCCGAATATGAGCTTTGTGGACCTCAACCGGTCCGGTGTGGCGCTGATGGAAATCGTCTCCAAACCCGATCTGCGCTCGGCAGAGGAAGCCAAGGCCTATCTTTCCAAGCTGCGGACCATCCTGCGCTATCTGGGCACCTGCGACGGCAATATGGAACAGGGCTCCATGCGCGCCGACGTCAATGTCTCGGTGCGTCGCCCGGGCGGTGAATTTGGGACGCGCTGCGAAATCAAGAACGTCAACTCGATCCGTTTTGCCGGTCAGGCAATCGAATATGAAGCGCGCCGGCAGATCGACATTCTCGAAGATGGCGGTGAAATCGACCAGGAAACCCGCCTGTTCGATCCCAAGAATGGCGAAACCCGCTCTATGCGCTCCAAGGAAGAGGCGCATGACTATCGCTATTTCCCCGACCCGGACCTGCTGCCGCTCGAATTCGACGATGCGTTCATTACTGACCTAGCCGAGCACCTGCCGGAGCTGCCGGATGAAAAACAGGCTCGCTTCATCGCTGATTACGGCGTGACGGCCTATGACGCGATGGTGCTGACGCTCGATCGCGAGACTGCGGACTATTACGAGGCTTGCGTTGCCCATGGCGGCAAGAAGCGTGATGGTAAGGCCGTGGCCAATATCCTCAATGCAGACGTGGCGGCCTATGCCAACAGCCAGGGCCTGGCGGTTTGGGAAACCCATCTGCAGCCCGGCCAGATTGCCGGCCTGGTCGATCTGATTGCCGCCGGGACGATTTCCTCCAAGGGCGGCAAGGACGTGCTGCAAATCCTGATCGCCGAGGAGCATGAGGGCGATCCGGCCGAGATCGTCGAGCGCCGTGGACTCAAGCAGGTTACCGATCTGGGCGCGATCGAGAAGATCGTCGATGAAATTATCGCCGCCAATCCCGAGCAGGTCGAGAAGGTCAAGGCCAAGCCGACCATGATTGGCTGGTTTGTCGGCCAGGCCATGAAGGCCTCAGGCGGCAAGGCCAATCCCCAGGCTCTCAACGAGCTGATGAAGAAGAAGCTCGGGATCGAATAGTCTCAGGGCGCGGTGTTGTCGCTGCGCTCCCTTGGGTCCTTATCATTCGGCGTTTCGCTATCCTGTTCCCGCCGCAGCGGTGTGATGCGGGGATTATCCGTGTCATCGGTCGGCAGGTGCTTTGGCATGGCCGGCACCTGCTCGGGCGTGATGTCCCGGTTTTCCGGGCGACGTTCAAGCGGATCTGGCATTCACACCTCCCTTGGCCGGGGGTCGTGGCCGGGATCGGGGGGAATCTCCGGGGCCGGCGAGGGCCAAGGGTCCTCCACGGGCTGATCGGGCGTTGGAACTTCCGAGGGTTGCGGTGGCACCGGATCGGCAGGTTGCGGCTGAGGGGGCTCCGGCTGCGGGACGATTTCGGGCGTCGGGCGGGGATCGATATCGGGTCTGGGATCTGGCATAGCGGTTCTCCTGCCCGCCAACGTGAGGCCAGGCAGGAGAGTTCCATCGACCCGTCAGACGGGGACGCGACGCCAGACGGCGCGGATGCGCCCATCAATAAACAGCAAGCCGAAAAAGATCACCAACATGCCCAGGAGCTGGATCGGCAGGATCGTTTCTCCCAGTACGGTGACACCAATGATCAGCGCCGAGATCGGGGCGATGAAGGTGGTGGTCGCGAAATTGGTGGCGCCGACGCGCGGCAGGATACGGTACATGATCTGGAAGGTGAAGGCCGTAGAGAGCAGCCCGATGGCAAGGGCTGCGCCCCAAGTTTCCGGCCGTGTCATGACCGGTGCGCCTTCATTGAGGAAGGCCACGGGTATGGCGACGACGGCGGCGCCGGTGAGCGCGATCGCGGCGAAGGCGGTCGGTTCGACATGCTTGAAGCTGCGGGTTATGTTGAGGGTCAGCGCGTAGCAGAGGGTGGCGCCAAGGCATGCCATCACGGCCCAGAGTTGTGTTGTGCCCCCCGCTGACAAGGCCGGAGAGACCAGAATCGCCGCCCCGATGAATCCGAAGCCGACACCGGCGAATTTCGTCGGTGTCGCCTTCTCGCCGCCAATCCAGAAATGGGAAATGACCGCGGTGACCATGGGGGTCAGGGCGTTGATGATGGCGGCGATGCCGCTGGCCAGATGCGCCTGGGCCAGGGGAAACAGCGCGAAGGGAATGGCATAGGCGATGACGCCGAGGCCCGCCAGCTGCAGCCAGAGCCTGGGATCGCGCGGGATGGGCTTGCGCAGGGCGAGCATGACGGCCCAGCACCCGAGGGCACCAATGCCCACGCGCAGCGAAGTGACCCAGAGCGGGCCCAATTCGCGGATCAGGACGGCATTGAAGACAAAGGAGCAGCCCCAGATGGCGCCAAGCAGAACAATCCAGAACCAGTCACGCAGACTCATCTCGCCAATCCTTTAAGTGAAGGACGGCACGCTACGCCCGACCGGAACAAAGGTCGAACCGATTTTGACGATGGGCGCCATCAATTGCTGTGATGGGTTGACTTGGCTCAGCCAGTGTAGCTGACTTCGCCTCGGGCTAGCTTGGCCAGTGCCTCGGGGTAGGCCCGATGCTCTTCAACCAGAATGCGCGCTGCCAATGTCTCGGCGGTATCACCCGGCATAACAGGAACCCGGCGTTGCAAGATGGCTGGCCCCGCATCCAGATCCGCGGTCACCCAGTGCACGGTACAGCCGCTCTCGCTTTCTCGGGCGTCCAAAGCCTGTTGCTGAGGGTGCAGGCCCTTGAATTTGGGAAGTAGGGAAGGGTGGATGTTGAGCATACGCCCAGTCCACCGCTCAGCAAAATCCTTGCTAAAGATACGCATGAAGCCAGCAAGGCAAACGAGATCAGCAGCCCAAGCGGTGAGTGCTCTCTCGATCTCTGCGTCAAAGGCCTCGCGGCTCGCATAGTCCCTGTGTGAGACGGATGCGGTTGGGATACCGTTTTGACGGGCGAAGTCGAGGCCGGCGGCGTCCGCCTTGTTGGACAGTACGCCGACAATCTCGGCCGGATAGTCCGGTGCCTTGGCGGCCTCGATGAGCGCAGCCATGTTGGAGCCGCGGCCTGAGATGAGGATGGCGACGCGCTTTTTCGTCGTCACAGCGCCAGCTTGCCCCGGAAGGTGACCGGTTCGCCGGAACGTTCAGTCAGCTTGCCAACGATAGCAGCGGTTTCGCCCAAAGCGGTGAGGCTGGCCACCAGCTTGTCCGCATCTTCTGGAGTGACGGCCACGAGCATACCGACGCCGCAATTGAAAGTGCGCAGCATCTCGCGCTCGCTCATGCCGCCTGCCTTGGCGAGCCAGCCAAAGACGGCAGGTACGGTGACTGCGCCAAGGTCGATATCGGCCGCGAGCTCTTCGGGCAGCACGCGCGGAATATTGTCGATGAAGCCGCCGCCGGTGATGTGGGCCAGGGCCTTGATGCCGATGCCATCGCGAATGGCAGCCAGCAGGGGCTTAACATAGATGCGGGTTGGCTCCAGCAGCGCTTCGGCGAGCGTCTTGCCCTTGGCGAACGGAGCGGCAGCGTCCCAACCCATGCCGGACATCTCGACGACCTTGCGGACAAGAGAATAGCCGTTCGAATGGACGCCAGAGGATGCGACAGCCACCAGTACGTCACCAGCAGCAATGTCCTTGCGCGGGAGCAGGGCGTTGCGCTCGGCAGCACCGACGGCGAAACCGGCAAGATCATAGTCATTGCCGTGATACATGCCTGGCATTTCGGCGGTTTCGCCGCCGATTAGGGCGCAGCCGGCGAGTCGGCAGCCCTGAGCGATGCCCTCTACGATGGCGGTACCTTGGGCCACGTCGAGCTTGCCGGTAGCCAGGTAATCGAGAAAGAACAGCGGCTCGGCACCCTGCACGATGAGGTCGTTGACGCACATAGCCACGAGGTCCTGGCCGATGGTGTCGTGCTTGCCGGTGTCGATGGCGATCTTGAGCTTGGTGCCCACGCCGTCATTGGCGGCAACCAGAACCGGATCGACAAAGCCCGCTGCCTTGAGATCGAACAGGCCGCCGAAGCCGCCGATCTCGCCGTCGGCACCCGGACGACGCGTGGAGCGTACCGCCGGCTTGATGGCTTCGACCAAGGCATTGCCCGCGTCGATATCTACGCCGGCCTGCTTGTATGACAGCCCATTTGATGGCAGGTTTTGGGGGTCGGACATGAGCCTTCTTGCCATGCTGGGGATTGCGGGCGGAAACTCTCGCGCGCGACCCGGGTTGGTTGATATTTTCGGTGCTGGCCGTTAGACGGCCTGATAGCTTTTCGATTACCTGGACGCAAGGGCTGCCCGGCTTCATGGCACTCAGAAATCAAGTGGTCATCTGGATCGGGCTTCTGCTCGCGCTTATCCTGTCACTCTGGATCTTCCGCGGCGTATTGCTGCCTTTTGTGGTTGGCGCCGCTCTGGCCTATCTCCTGAACCCGCTGGTCAACCAGTTGCAGAAGTGGCGATTCAATCGCGTCTGGGCGACGGTAGTGGTGCTGTTCAGCGTGCTGACCGTCATCGTCAGCGTGTTCTTCATGTTCGTGCCGCTGATCGGCCAGCAGATCATCGGCCTGATCCAGCGCCTGCCGGGCTATGTGGGTGACTTGCAGGAACTTGCGGTCGCCCTTTCGCCCGAGATCAACGAGTGGCTTGGGCCAGGGCGGGCCGAACAGTTCCAGTCGAGCCTCAACGATCTGGCGCGCCAGGCGCTCGGCTTCATTGCGACCCTGCCGGCCGAACTGGTCAATATCGGTCTGACGGGCGCTGCCGTTGTCGGCTTTACCGTATTGGCGCCGGTGGTGGCTTTCTATCTCCTGCTGGACTGGGAAGGCATGGTGCGCGGCATCGATGAGCTGCTGCCCAAGCAGCACAAGCGGGAAGTCAAAGGGATCCTGCGGGAGATCGACAAGTCCATGGCCGGCGTGATTCGTGGGCAGGGCAGTGTGCTGCTGCTTGACGCGGCGTTCTACGCGACGGCCTTGAGCCTGGTGGGGCTCAATTACGGCCTGGCTGTCGGCCTGATTGGCGGGCTCCTCAGCTTCATTCCCTTTGTCGGCTTCACGGTCGGGCTTGGCCTGTCCGTCGGCATTGCCATCGTGCAGTTTTCGCCGAACTGGTGGATGGTGGTGTTGGTGGCCAGCATCTATCTGTTCTGGCAATTCATCGAGGGCAACATTCTCTACCCCAAGCTCGTTGGGTCCTCGATCAACATCAACCCGGTTTGGATGATGTTCGCTTTGCTGGCCCTGGGCGCCGTGTTCGGATTTGTCGGCCTTCTGCTGGCCGTGCCAATGGCGGCCATAGCCTCCGTGCTCGTGCGTTATGGCGTGCGCAAATACAAGGAAAGTACCCTCTATCTGGGCCCCAAGCGGGCCGCGCCCAATGACGATGCCGCTTCCTGACCTGGGGCCGCGGCAGTTGCCGCTCGACTTCGAGCATGAACCGTCTCATGCCGAAGATGACTTTCTGGTGGGCGCGGGCAATGCACTTGCACATGCGCGCATCCTGGCCTGGCCGCATTGGCCGGATGGGGTGACGCTCGTTGTCGGGCCGCCGGCGTCGGGGAAGTCGCATCTGGCCAGAATCTTCCTCGAGCGGAGCGGCGCTATTGCGGTCACACCCGATAGCATCACCACAATTGCCTCTGCACCGGGGCGCGAGGCTCTGCTGGTCGAAGACGTGGATCGGCTCGCCTATGACGAGCACCATCTGTTTCACCTGCTCAACCAAGCCATACGCGGCGAGCGCACGATGCTCCTCACCGCTCGGGAAGAGGTTGCGCACTGGCCGTTGCGGACCGATGATGTGCGTTCGCGGGTGCGCCGGGCACCGGAGTTCCGTCTCGAGATCAGCGACGACATCGAGTTGTCACAGATGTTCGTGAAATTGTTCGGTGATCGACAGATCAAGGTGGACCCCAGGGTGATCGGCTATATCGTCCCGCGCATGGAGCGCAGTTCGGAGGAGGCCGCGATCCTGGTGGACCTGATGGACAGGTTGGCTCTTGCAAAAGGGTCAGCCATTACCCGCACAATAGCGTCGGAAGCCCTGGTGATGCGCAAAAATGCGCACGGGCTGGACCGGCGACAGGATTGGGACGCTGAAACCGATGAATGAGATGAGCGATATCGCCGAGACCGAAGGGTCGGTGCCGGACATTGAGGCATTGCGCAGCAGTCCGGCCCGCTTCGTCAACCGCGAGGTCAGCTGGCTGCAATTCAATATGCGGGTGCTCGAAGAGGCCGGCAATGAGGCGCATCCGCTGCTTGAGCGGCTTCGTTTTGTGTCGATCTCGGCCAACAATCTGGACGAGTTCTACATGGTCCGCGTCGCTGGTCTCAAGGGCCAGATCCGCGCCGGAATGACCAAGCAGAGCGCGGATGGACTCTCCCCCGCCGAGCAACTCGAGGAAATCGCGACCCTCGCCCAGCACCTGCAGCTTGAGCAGCAGGACCACTGGAAGGATTTGCGCGAAGAGCTGTTCGCCCAGAATGTGGTCATTCATGAAGCCGATGACCTGACCAGCGAGCAAATCGCCTATCTTCAGAAGCTGTTCCGGGAAGAAATTTTTCCGGTCCTGACCCCGATCGCCGTCGATCCTGCGCACCCATTCCCCTTCATCCCCAATCTGGGCTTGGCTTTGGCCTTCGAACTCAAGCGGCCCAACAGCGACCAGCATTTGACGGCTTTGGTTCGCATTCCCGGCAATCTGGATCGTTTCATCAACCTGCCAGGCAGCCTCGTCTCAGAAGGCCGTTCCGAGGTCGTGACGATCGACACACTGGTCAAGTTGTTCTTCCACAAGATGTTTCCGGGCCATGAGGTGGTCGGCTCCGGCGCATTCCGGATCATCCGCGACAGCGAAATCGAAATTGACGACGAGGCCGCCGATCTGGTCGTGGAGTTCGAAAGCGCTTTGCGCCAACGTCGCCGTGGTCAGGTCATTCGCCTGGAGATTGAACGCTCCATGCCCCGCGCCTTGAAGCGGCAGATTGGCGAACAGCTCGGCGTCAAGGAAGCCGATGTGTTCGAAGTGCATGGCTTTCTGGGCCTGGCCGACGCGCGCAAGATTTGCGACGTGGATCGTCCGGACCTCAAATTTCCGCCCTATCTTGCGCGTTTTCCAGAACGCATCCGGGACTATAACGGCGACAGCTTTGCCGCCATCCGCGCCAAGGACATTCTGGTGCACCACCCGTTTGAGAGCTTCGACGTGGTGGCGCAGTTCCTGATGCAGGCGGCTCGCGACCCGGATGTGGTGGCGATCAAGCAGACGCTGTATCGCACCTCGTCAGACAGCCCGATCGTCAAGGCGCTGGTCATGGCCGCGGAAGCGGGCAAGTCCGTCACCTGCCTGGTCGAGCTCAAGGCGCGGTTCGACGAGGAGGCCAATATTCGCTGGGCGCGTGACCTGGAACGTGCCGGTGCGCAGGTGGTGTTCGGCTTTGTCGAGCTGAAGACCCACGCCAAGCTCAGCCAGGTGGTGCGCCGCGAAAAAGGCAAGCTGGTGAGCTACTGCCATATCGGCACCGGCAATTACCACCCGATCACTGCCAAGATTTACACCGACCTCAGCTACTTCACCATCGACCCTGCCATCACGCGCGATGTGGCACGGGTGTTCAATTTCATCACCGGCTATGCCCGTCCCACGGAACTTGAGACGATTGCCGTTTCGCCGGTCAATCTGCGGCAAACCCTGGTCGACAATATCGCCCACGAGATCGAACTGGCACGCAACGGGCAGCCTGCACGCATTCTGCTCAAGATGAATTCTCTGGTGGACCCGCAGGTCATCGATGCGCTCTACGACGCCAGCCAGGCCGGTGTGAAGGTCGATCTGATCGTGCGGGGCATTTGCTGCCTCAGACCCGGGATTCCGGGCTTCTCGGACAATATCCGGGTCAAATCGGTCGTCGGTCGCTTCCTCGAACACAGCCGCATCTACTGCTTCGGCAATGGCGAACCGATGCCGTCGCCGCGAGCCAAGGTCTATATTTCTTCGGCCGATATCATGGGCCGCAATCTCGATGGTCGTGTCGAAACCCTGGTCCCGATCCTCAACGAAACGGTGCACAAGCAGATCCTGGACCGCATAATGGTTGCCTATCTCAAGGATAACCAGCAGAGCTGGGAAGTGCTGCCTGATGGCAGTTCGCACCGTATAAGGGTGGCTGAAGGGGAGGAGCCCTTCAACGCCCATGACTACTTCATGACCAATCCCTCACTGTCCGGCCGCGGCAGTGCGGGCATGTCGGAGAGCGACGAGGATTGAATTTGACACAGTTCTGGGGCGTCGATGCCGATCCAACTGCGCAGGGGCGCATAAAGGGAGCTCGTCCTGTTGCGGTCCTCGACATCGGCTCCAACTCGGTGCGCCTGGTGGTTTATGAACGCCATGCGCGGGCGCTGACCCCGCTCTACAACGAGAAGGCAGCCTGCGCCCTCGGGCGGGGCATGGCCCAAACCGGACGACTGGCCGACGCCAACATGGCCAAGGCGCTCGAAGCCATGAAGCGCTTTGCGCTCGTGGCGCGCATGATGCGGGTCGGCAAAGTCTATATTCTGGCCACGTCTGCGGTACGTGACGCGGCCAACCGCAACGAGTTTGTCTCCGCAGTCGAAGCGATCATGGATGCGCGCGTCCGCGTCCTGAGTGGAGAGGAAGAGGCACACTATGCCGCGCTGGGCGTGGTTGCGGGCATTCCCGGGTTCTGTGGCGTTGTCGGTGATCTTGGCGGCGGCAGTCTTGAGCTTTCCGATATCGCCAACGGACTGGACACCAATGGTGAGAGCTTCGAGCTGGGCGTTATCCGATTGCAAGACGATGCTGACAGCTCGCCCAAGAAGGCCGCGAGCCTGGTCCGGAGCCGGCTGGAAAACTCCATACTGGGGAAGGCTGAGCCCGGGTCGCGATTCGCTGCTATTGGCGGCACCTGGCGATCCCTTGCCAAACTGCACCAGGCAGTTCGGGAATATCCCCTCCATATGGTGCAGGACTATGTGGTGCCGGCGAACGAAATGATCGCCTTCTGCGAGGAGATCGTGTCTGCCGATGCCCTCAAGGGCTATCCCGGCTCAGGCAATGTCAGCAATTCCCGGCGCGAACTGGTGCCATTCGGCGCGGCAGTGCTGGCCGAAATTCTGCGGGCAGGGCGGTTCGATAGCGTCGTATTCTCGGCATTGGGCGTGCGCGAAGGCTATCTCTTCGGCATGCTCGACGAGCGGGAACGGGGTATCGATCCGCTTATCCAGGGCGCAGAAGAGCTTTCAATCCTGCGGTCCAGGTCGCCCGCGCATGCCAATGACCTGGTTGAGTTTACAGCCCAATATTTCGCCGCGATCGGCGCTGAGGAAACGCCGGAAGCAGCGCGTCTGCGGGTGGTTGCCTGCCTGCTGGCCGATATCGGCTGGCGTTCGCATCCTGATTACCGAGGACCGCAAAGTGTGGACTCGGTGGCTTATGGCTCGTTGACCGGCATAGACCATCCTGGGCGCTCCTTCCTGGCGCAGGCCCTGGCAGTGCGGTATGACGGCCTCAAGTCCAAGGCCGCACAGGTGCTGGTGCCACTCGGCTCGGAGGACTTGACTGCCCGCGCACGGCTGATCGGGTCGATGATGCGTGTCGCCTACCCGATGACCGCTGCAATGCCCGGGGTATTGCCACGCACCCGGTTCAGCGTCGACGGGGAGACGCTGGTGCTGAACCTGCCGGCCGATTTTGCGTTCCTCGACGGCGACCACCTGCGTAATCGCCTGCGTCAGTTTGCCGAAGTCGCTGCCCACCCAAGCTGGCGCGTGGACGTCGGATAAGCCTATTCGGCGGCCTCGGCCTGGCTGACCGGAAATTCCACGATACCCTTGCGGGTGGCAATCAGCCCAATCCGGCCATGCTTGATGGCCAGGGCCTTTTCACCGAACAGCTTGCGCCGCCAACCTTTGAGTGCGGGCACATCGGCATCGTCATCCAGCACGAGGGCGTCGATTTCATCAGACGTCGCGATGATGCGCGCGGCGACGCCATGCTGTTCGGCGACGGCCTTGAGGAGAACGCGGACCAGGTCGCCGACCGCACCTTTGGGTGAGGGCCCCCGATAGCGCTCCGGCAGGGTCGGCAGCGCCGATTTTGGGAGCGCATCCACTTCCTTGAGCAGCGCGATGATCTCTCCCGCGGCACTGCTGCGGCCAAAGCCGCGAGGCACGGCGCGCAGCTTCTCGAAGGCGTCGGGGGTGAGGGGGCGCTGGGTCGCCAATTCTGCCAAGACGTCGTCCTTGAGAATGCGGCTGCGTGGCTGATCGCTGTCCTGGGCGCGCTGCTCGCGCCATTTCGCCAGAACCTTGATGGCCGCCAGGTCGCGGGGGCGGTTAAACCGCATCTTCACTCGCTCCCAGGCCTGCTCTGGACGCACGACATAGGTGTCGATGCTCCGCAAGGTGGTCAGTTCGTCCTCCACCCAGTCCCAGCGACGCGTTGCTTCGACCTGCTTGCGCAACTCCCGGTAGATGTCGCGCAGATAGGTAACGTCGGCGATGGCGTAGGTACGCTGCTTTTCGGTGAGCGGCCGGGCCGACCAATCGGTAAAGCGGGACGACTTGTCCAGTTCGACCTTGCAGATGGCGCGGACCAGGCTGTCATAGGAGGCGCTGTCGCCGAAGCCGCAAACGCTGGCCGCGACTTGCGTATCGAAGATATTGTGCGGCACCGCGCCCGTGAGCTTGACGAAGATTTCCACATCCTGCCGGGCCGCGTGGAAAACCTTGGTGACGTTCGGATTGGCCAGAAGCGCAAAAAAGGGCGCCAGCTTGATGTCGGGCGCGAGGGGGTCAATCAGCACAGCCTCGTCGTCGGTTGCCACCTGAACCAGACAGAGACGGGGCCAGTATGTCGTTTCCCGCAGGAACTCGGTGTCGACCGTCACAAACTCGAACTGGGCAGCGCGCTCGCAAAAGGCCGCCAGCGCCTCTGTGGAAACAATGAGGTCCATACGTCATACCGTCTCAAAATCGTCACTATTCTTCCTAGCAGGTGCGCCGGGATTGCTCCACCTTGGATTTTTCGAGCGGTGAACGGGCCGCCGGGGTTGAGCGCTGATGCTTGACAAGTTTGCCCCGCCATGCGCTTTTCCCGCGCAAGATTCCGGCCTTTCTCTAGCATTTTCGAGACCTGACATGACCCTCCATCGCTACCGTTCCCACACCTGTGGCGCCCTTTCGGCGGGCGATGCCGGCAATAATGTACGCCTGTCTGGCTGGGTGCACCGCGTCCGAGATCACGGCGGGTTGTTGTTCATCGATCTGCGGGACCACTATGGCATCACGCAGTGCGTCGTTGACCCGGATTCCGCCGCCTTTGCCGACGCTGAGAAGGTGCGCTCGGAATGGGTGTTGCGCATCGACGGCGAGGTCAAGCCGCGCGATGTCGCGGCGGTGAACCCCAATATTTCGACCGGTGCCATCGAGGTATTTATCCGCGAAATCGAAGTTCTCTCGGTGGCCAAAGAATTGCCGTTGCCGGTGTTTGGTGACGCCGAATACCCCGAGGACATCCGGCTGCGCTATCGCTTCCTCGATCTTCGGCGCGAGAAGTTGCACGCCAATATCGTCAAGCGCACCAAGATCATTTCGGCCATGCGCGCCGGGATGGGTGACGCTGGCTTCACCGAATTTTCCACGCCGATCCTGACGGCATCGTCGCCCGAGGGTGCGCGTGACTTCCTGGTGCCCAGCCGCATCCATCCTGGCAAGTTCTTCGCCCTGCCGCAGGCCCCGCAGCAATACAAGCAGTTGCTGATGGTGGCTGGCTTCGACCGCTATTTCCAGGTTGCACCCTGCTTCCGCGACGAGGACCCGCGCGCCGACAGGTTGCCCGGTGAATTCTACCAGCTCGACCTCGAGATGAGCTTTGTGACCCAAGAAGACGTGTGGAACACGGTCGAGCCGGTCATGACCGAGGTGTTCGAAAAGTTCGCAGATGGCAAGCGGGTGACCAAGGGCTGGCCCCGCATCCCCTATGCCGAAGCCATCCGCAAATATGGGTCGGACAAGCCAGACCTGCGCAACCCGATCGAGATTCAGGCCGTGACTGAGCATTTTGCCGGATCCGGTTTCAAGGTCTTTGCCAACCAGATCGAGGCCGATCCGAAGGTCGAAGTCTGGGCTATCCCGGCCAAGAACAAGGCCGGCGCCGAGCCGATCGGTCGCGCCTTCTGCGATCGCATGAACGCCTGGGCGCAGGGTGAGGGGCAGCCGGGCCTGGGCTACATCTTCTTCAAGGAAGGGCAGGGCTCGGGACCGATCGCCAAGAATATCGGCGAGGAACGCGCTGCCGCACTCAAAGCCCAGCTTGGACTGGAAGACGGCGACGCGGTCTTCTTCGTCGCGGGCCGTCCGGAGAAGTTCTACAAGTTCGCCGGTGAAGCCCGGACCAAGGTCGGTACGGATTTGGGTGTTGTGGACACTGATCAATTCGCGCTGTGCTGGATTGTCGATTTCCCCTTCTACGAATGGGACGACGAAGAAAAGCGCGTAGATTTTGCCCACAACCCGTTCTCCATGCCGCAGGGTGGGCTGGACGCGTTGAACTCGGAAGATCCGTTGTCGCTCAAGGCCTATCAATACGATGCGGTGTGCAACGGTTTCGAGATTGCTTCGGGGTCGATCCGTAACCAGGAGCCCGAGACGATGATCAAGGCCTTCGAACTGACTGGCAAATCGCGCCAGGAAGTTGAGGAGCAGTTCGGCGGTCTCTACCGGGCGTTCCAGTATGGTGCACCGCCGCACGGCGGAGCGGCATTTGGTATCGACCGCATCGTGATGTTGCTCTGTGGCGTGCAAAACCTGCGTGAAATCACCGCGTTCCCGATGAACCAGCAGGCGGAGGATCTGCTGATGGGCGCGCCGAGCGCGGCTGCCCCCAAGCAGCTCCGCGAACTCAGCATCCGGTTGAACGTTCAGAGCTGACGGCTCCAAAGCAGACCACCACTGTGATCACGTCAAAGGAGGCGACCCAGGGTCGCCTCTTTCATCTTCATCATGGTTAGCGCCGGTTAATCAGCATTAACGACCCGTTAAAGCCTTGCTTGCTACGCAGGTAGGCAAGATTTTCCGAGCTCGGATTCGCAGGTGAAATCCAGGTTATCCCATGTCCTGATGCTCTTGGGCGCCATCCTGGCGTTTGTGCCCATTATTGCGGTGGACTACCTGCTTGATGCCTATGTGCAATACCGGGAGAAAGAAAAGGCTCAGCTATATGTTGAGACCGTTAGCTCACACTTGAATTCAAGCATAATGGATGGTGTGAGCGCTTTACGGAAGGTGATTGCCGCGAGCCCTTCACTATGCACGCCAACATTCGTCACCAACGCTCAGGAAGCCATTGAAGCGGGGTTGAACCTCAAGCAGTTCCTGGTCGAAAACCTGGACGGGGTTCAGTATTGCGACGCCTATGGACGCGTCGTGGATTATTCGCCGCTGTCGCAGGCGCTGCCGGTCCCCGGCCTGACCGAGACCATTGCCGTCGTCAAGCTCGGTGACTTGGCCATGCCGGCGCTCAAGATTACCCAGACATTCGGAGAAACGCGCCGGGTCTCGACGTTCGTGCCATTGATGGCTCAATCCGAAGCCGCCCTGACCGACACCTTGCCGGACTCGTCCATGCTGCGCGTGACGCTCACCAATGGGCTGTCGATCGTCACGCTTGGCGACCCGTCTGGGTTTGACCGCCGGCAGTCGAGTACGGATTATATAAGTGCGCAGGGCTATGCAGGGCAGTTCCCAATCAAGGTGGAATATGCGGTGCCCTTTGCCATGGCGCGATCCGGATATGCAGACCTTGATGTGATTTTCACGGTCATCGCCTGTCTCGCCAGCGCAGTCTTCCTGCTGTTCAATCTGAGCTATGCAAGGCGCTCGCGCGTTCCGGCGTTCGATCTGGAGCGGGCGATAGAACGCAACGAAATCAAGCCCTATTATCAACCCGTGATCAATCTGCGGACCGGCGAACTAGTGGGTTGCGAAGTGCTCTGCCGCTGGGAAAAGCGCAACGGCCAGGTTATCCCGCCGGGCGCCTTCATCGACTATGCGGAGGTTACCGGGCTCGCTATCCCGATGACGGTTTCGCTGATGGAACAGGTGCGCAACGATTTGGGCGAGCTGTCCAAGACGCTGCCGAACATGAAGATTTCGATCAACCTGTTCGAAGGGCATTTCCGCGATGTGGGCATTGTTGAAGACGTGCAAGCCATCTTCGGTCAGTCGCCGATCAATTTCCGGCAGCTGGTTTTCGAGATCACCGAGCGGCGGCCACTGACCAACTCGATGGCGACGACAAGCGTTATTTCAGGGCTGCACGCGCTTGGCGCGCGGCTGGCCATGGATGACGCAGGGACCGGGCATTCCAACCTCGCTTATCTTGCGACGCTGGGGGTCGACGTCATCAAGATCGACCGCATTTTCGTTGATATGATCAAGCCAGGGACCACCCAGGTGCCTGTGCTGGATGGCTTGATTGCCATGGCGAAGGATCTTGATTGCGAGATCGTCGCCGAAGGTGTCGAAACGGAAGAACAGGCGCTTTATCTGCGATCAAGGGGCGTCCTGCACGCGCAGGGATACATCTTCGCGCCGGCGTTGAAGGTGACGGCCTTCAAGGAACTGGCTCTGGCCCTGCATTCTGCGTCCAATCCGCAGCCGCGGCTGGAAGTGGTCGCATCGGCGGCCTGATCCTGTCTGCCCGGGAGATAGACGGGGCCTCGCGCTCCATTTCTGTCACATGTCTGTCTCCGTAAACGTTGCAGCATTCCAAGCCGCCGCATTTTTGCCGCGGACTCGACGCCTTGGGCGTATCCGGCCTTTTCAATTTAAGAGATTGATGGCACCAACGCGCCGATTGGCCTGCCGGGAGAGAGCTTCGTGTCCACCGATATCAATGAGCAGCGCAAGGCATTGCGAGAAGCCGCGTTGCATTTTCATGAGTTTCCAAAGCCCGGCAAGCTGGAGATCCAGCCGCTGAAGCCTCTGGGCAATCAGCGCGATCTGGCTCTGGCCTATTCGCCCGGCGTGGCCGCTCCATGCGAGGAGATCGCGCAGACACCGGAGGCGGTTGCTCGTTACACATCCCGCCAGAATCTGGTGGCCGTGATCTCCAACGGCACGGCCGTGCTGGGGTTGGGCAATATCGGCGCTTTGGCGAGCAAGCCGGTGATGGAAGGAAAAGCCGTTCTCTTCAAGAAGTTTGCCGGTATCGATGTCTTCGACCTCGAGATCGACGAAATCAATCCGCAGAAATTCACCGACGCAGTCGCTCCCCTCTGGCCTACTTTCGGTGGGATCAATCTGGAGGACATCCGCGCTCCGGATTGTTTCGAGATCGAGGAAGCCCTGCGCGAACGCATGCCGATCCCGGTTTTTCATGACGACCAGCATGGTACGGCCATCATCGTCGGTGCTGCGGTCCTGAATGGGCTGGAACTGGCCGGCAAGACGATCAGTGAAGCCAAAATCTGCACATCCGGGGCAGGGGCGGCCGCGATTGCCTGCCTCAACGTGCTGGTGGCGCTGGGTGCCAAGCATGAGAACATCTGGGTAGCCGACAAGGATGGGCTGGTTACCCACAAACGCAATGACGTCAATGACAAGTGGCGTGGGCAATTCCGCCGGACCAGCGAGGCGACGACGCTGGCCGAAGTCATCGATGGTGCCGATGTCTTCCTGGGCCTGTCGGCAGCGGGGGCATTGAAGCCCGAAATGCTGGCCAAAATGGCGCCGAAGCCGCTGATCCTGGCACTGGCCAATCCCAATCCGGAAATCATGCCGGAGGTTGCCAAGGAAACGCGTCCGGACGCCATGGTCTGCACCGGCCGGTCGGACTATCCCAATCAGGTCAACAACGTCCTCTGCTTCCCGTTCATCTTCCGGGGCGCGCTCGATGTGCACGCCACGACGATTAACGAGGAGATGAAGCTGGCGGCCGTCCGCGCCATTGCCAAGCTGGCGCGTGAGCCGGGGCTGGAGGTCTCAACTTCCGGAGCACCGGCGGTCTACGGACCAGAGCACATCATCCCCAATCCATTCGATCAGCGGCTGATCCTGCGGATTGCTCCGGCGGTGGCTCGCGCGGCGATGGAATCGGGTGTGGCCAAGAAGCCGATCGAAAACTGGGACGCCTACCAGGACAGCCTCAACCGGTTTGTCTTCCGGTCTGGATTGGTGATGAAGCCGATCATCGACCGCGCGCAGGGGCAGGGCAAGCGCATTGCCTTTGCCGATGGCGAGGACGAGCGCGTATTGCGGGCGGCTCAGGTGCTGCTTGAGGAAGGTCTCGCGCGTCCGATCCTGATTGGCCGCCCCGCCGTTCTGGAAGCGCGCATCGAACGATTTGGCCTCTCCATCCAGCCAGGGCGCGATTTCGAGGTGATCAACCCGGAAGATGATCCGCGCTATCGCGACTATGTCACCCTGTTCCATTCGCTGGTCGGTCGCCAAGGCGTGACCCCGGACACCGCGCGGACTATTGTTCGCACCAACACGACTGTCATTGGCGCGCTGGCGGTGAAGCGCGGCGACGCTGATGCCATGCTATGCGGGCTGCAGGGCCGCTTCATCAAGCACGCGCGCGACATCAAATCCGTTCTCGGCCTTCAGCCGGGTGTCACCGAGGTATCGGCGCTCTCGATGCTGATCATGCCGCGGGGTGCGTTCTTCCTGACCGACACCTATGTCAATCAGAACCCAAGCGCCGATGAAATCGTCTCGATCACGCTGCAGGCGCGGGATCACTTGAAGCGTTTCAATATCGAAGCCAAGGCGGCGCTGCTCAGCTACTCCAATTTTGGGTCACGCGACGGCGATAGCGCCTACAAGATGCGAGCGGCCTATGACAAGCTCAAGGCCATTGCTCCGGACATGATCGTCGAGGGCGAAATGCAAGGTGACCTGGCACTCAATGAGGCCCTGCGCGAACGCTATATTCCCGACACGGTGTTGAAGGGTGAGGCCAATCTACTTGTGTTTCCCGATCTCGATGCTGCCAACCTCTCCATGACGCTGCTCAAGGAGATGAACAACGGCTTGGCTGTTGGTCCCATCCTGATGGGCACTCAAGCGCCGGCGCATATCCTGGCGCCGTCGGTTACCAGCCGCGGCATCGTCAACATGGCGGCGATTGCTGCGAACGAGGCATTGGGCGCGGCCTCCTGATGCGGGAGGCCTTTCCGCCACTTTTGCGGTCTCGGCGCGGTGTTGAAACTCTGGAGTTCTCGACTCTGCGCCGGGTGTGATGGGCGCCCGTTTCAACCGGGCATTAATGCCTTGTCAGGCATGGTTATGTGTCTGAACCTGGTTTGCGCATGCCCACCCGCCTCAAACGTCCTGCATTTTGGCGACCACTGGCCCTGACAGTGGCTTTGCTCTGTTTCCAGGGCTATCTGGGCTATTCGGCGATTTCGGGTCAATTCGGCATCGAGAATCGGGAGGATATCCTGGCCGATATCGAAGTGCTGCAGGATCGCAGTGCTGCACTTCAGGCGGAAATCGACGCCTATCGGCACAGGGCGGCGTTGATGAACCCCCGTCATCTGGATCCTGATATCGTCACCGAGCGCGCACGGGCGCTTCTGAACATGGCCCATGCCGACGATGTGCTGGTCATGGTGAACCCGGACACGGGTAAACCAATTTCCGGTCAATTCGTTGAATTAATCGACGATCAGTTAATCTCGATAATACAAGCGGATTCAACGCTTTAGACTCTATCCGAAGCGTGTTGCCGGGCAATGTTATTGGCCTGCGGCTTGCAGTATCATGCACAAAGTGGCCTGATCGGGCCAGAGCGGCAAATTCCCCGACCCAAGCGGAGTGTAGAATGGCGCGCAAGGCGACGGCCACCAAGGCCAAGACGCAGCCCAACGTCCCCCAGTTCACCCAGGAACAGGATCTCGAAGCGTTTCGCGAGATGCTGCTGATCCGTCGGTTCGAGGAAAAGGCCGGCCAGATGTATGGCATGGGCCTGATCGGCGGCTTCTGCCACCTGTATATCGGTCAGGAGGCGGTTGTCACCGGCATCACCATGGCCTCTGAGAAGGGCAAGGACGCCCAGATCACCGGTTATCGCGACCATGGCCACATGCTGGTCATGGGGCTCGATCCCAAGGGCGTCATGGCCGAATTGACTGGGCGTCAGGGTGGCCTTTCCAAGGGCAAGGGCGGCTCGATGCACATGTTCTCCAATGAACACCGCTTCTATGGCGGCAATGGCATTGTGGGCGCCCAGGCCTCGCTGGGCACGGGGCTTGCCTTTGCCAGCAAATACACGGGCGACGGTTCGGTCTCGATCACCTATTTCGGCGACGGTGCCGCCAATCAGGGCCAGGTCTATGAGAGCTTCAACATGGCCAAGCTCTGGAACCTGCCGGTTGTCTACGTCATCGAAAACAACAAATACGCCATGGGCACCTCGATCGAGCGCGCCGCGGCGACGACCGATTTTTCCCAGCGTGGCCTCAGCTTCAACATTCCGGGCGAGCAGGTCGACGGCATGGATGTGCGCATGGTCTATGATGCTGCTCAGCGCGCCATTGAGCATGCCCGGTCCGGCAAGGGCCCCTATATCCTGGAGATGCTGACCTATCGCTATCGGGGTCACTCCATGTCCGACCCGGCCAAGTACCGGTCCAAGGATGAAGTCACCAAGTACCGGCAGGAGCGCGATCCGATCGAGCAGGTGCGTGCGCGTCTGCTTGAAGGTGGCAGCATCACCGAGGAAGAGCTCAAGAAGATCGAGACCGAAATTCGCGCCATCGTCACCGAGGCGGCAGAGTTCGCAACGAACGATCCCGAGCCGGATGCGTCCGAGCTCTGGACCGATATCACGATCGAGGCCTGAGGCAGTTTATGACCATCCTGCTTGGCGTCATCCTGCTGTTTGCGGCGCTGTCGGCGGTTCTGGCTGCCGTGCAGGCCGTGGCCATCAGCAAGCTGGCGCCTGCCCAGGCCTGGCGCGGCTGGCTGTTTGGCTGGTGGCGCTTTGCAGAGATCGAACGCCGTGCCGGACTTGCCGGCGAGGCTCAGGCTGGCATCTACAAGCGCGCAGTTATGGCCGCACTCGCTTTTGGGCTGCTGGGCCTGATCCTGAGCGGCTGGATGGTCAACCAGCGCCCAGCCGGCGCCGCCGATGTCTCATCCAGAAAATTGAATGGCTGGCGGATTGATGCCGCAGCCCTGTCCCCGAATTCCTCTATCCGCCCGTTGGCCTCCATGCCCGGCGCGATTCTTGTGGAGAGCTGATATGCCCCAAATCCTCATGCCCGCTTTGTCGCCGACCATGGAAGAAGGCAAGCTTGCCAAATGGGTCGTCAAGGTCGGTGACACGGTCAAGGCCGGCGATGTACTGGCCGAGATCGAGACCGACAAGGCCACCATGGAAGTCGAGTCGGTCGATGAGGGTGTCGTCAAGGAAATCCTGGTGGAAGAGGGAACCGAAGGCGTAAAGGTCAACACCCCCATCGCCCTGGTGCTTGCCGAAGGCGAAAGCGCAGAGAGCGCTGCGGCCCCGGTGGCCGAAACGGCTCCCGAACCTGCCGAAGCCCCCGTGGCAGCCGCCGGGAAGGCGGCCGAGTCAGCGCCTGCGGCAGCTGTTCCCGCTGCGCCGAAATTCGAGCCGCAGGCCGATCCGGACCTGCCGGAAGGCGTGGAGATGGTCGAGATGACCGTGCGCCAGGCGCTCAACGAGGCCATGGCCGAAGAACTACGCCGCGACAAGGATGTCTTCATCATGGGTGAGGAGGTCGCCGAGTATCAGGGCGCCTACAAAATCACCCAGGGCCTGCTGCAGGAATTCGGCAAGGACCGCGTGATTGATACCCCGATTACCGAGCACGGCTTTGCCGGTCTCGCCGTCGGTGCCGCCTTTGCCGGCTTGAAGCCCGTCGTTGAGTTCATGACCTGGAACTTTGCCATGCAGGCGATCGACCAGATCATCAATTCGGCTGCCAAGCAGCTCTACATGTCCGGCGGTCAGGTAACGGCGCCCATGGTGTTCCGCGGCCCCAACGGTGCCGCCGCCCGCGTCGGCGCCCAGCACAGCCAGGACTATTCGGCGTGGTACAGCCACGTTCCGGGCCTCACCGTCATCGCGCCCTATAGCGCGGCCGATGCCAAGGGCCTCCTGAAGGCCGCCATCCGCTCGCCCAATCCGGTGGTCTTCCTCGAAAACGAAATCCTCTACGGTTCGACCGGCCTCGTGCCCAAGGTCGATGATTTCGTGCTACCCATCGGCAAGGCCCGCATTGCCCGCAAGGGTGCGGATGTCACCATTGTCTCTTTCTCCATGGGCATGCGCTATGCCACCCAGGCCACCGAAAAGCTGGTTGCTGCCGGCGTCGACGTGGAACTGATCGACCTCAGGACGCTGCGTCCGATGGACAGCGAGACCGTCATCGAGTCGGTCAAGAAGACCGGGCGCCTGGTGACCGTGGAAGAAGGCTGGCCGCAGGGCGGTATCGGTGCCGAACTATCGGCCCGCGTCATGGAAGGCGCCTTCGACTATCTCGACGCGCCGGTCATGCGCATCACCGGCAAGGACGTGCCAATGCCCTATGCCGCCAACCTCGAAAAGCTGGCGCTGCCCAACGTTGATGAAGTGATCGCGGCCGTGAATGCCGTGACCTATCGTTCGTAAGGAGACCCGGGATGCCAATCGATATCACCATGCCGGCGCTCTCTCCGACGATGGAAGAGGGCAAGCTCGCCAAGTGGCACGTCAAGGAAGGCGACAGCGTTTCCTCAGGTGACGTGATCGCCGAAATCGAGACCGACAAGGCGACCATGGAAGTGGAAGCCGTGGATGAAGGCAAGATCGGCAAAATCCTTGTCGATGAAGGCACCGACAATGTGAAGGTCAACGCCGTCATCGCCGTGCTCTTGCAGGAAGGTGAGGACGCAAGCGCCATAGGTTCTGCGGCTCCGGCGCCGAAGTCAGAGGCTCCGAAGAGCGAAGCACCCAAGGCGGAGACGGCCAAGGCTGACGCTGCGCCTGCACCGGCGGCAAAGACCGAGGCTCCCAAGCCAGCCGCTGCGCCGGCCAAGGCCGAGGGTGGACGGGTCTTCGCCTCACCTCTGGCCAAGCGTCTCGCCAAGGAGGCCGGCATTGATGTCGCTGCCATTTCCGGCACAGGGCCGAAGGGCCGTGTGATCAAAGCCGACGTGGAAGCTGCCAAGTCGGGGAAAACGCCGCTCAAGGCCGCAGCATCGGCTCCGGCCGCTGCCTCTGGTGGCGCCGCCATGGCCGGTGGGCTCACCAAGGCCCAGGTTCTGGCCATGTACGAGGAAGGCACCTACGACCTCGTTCCGGCTGATGGCATGCGCAAGACCATTGCGGCGCGCCTGACCGAGAGCAAGCAGACCGTGCCGCATTTCTACCTGACGGTGGACTGCAGGATCGACGCCCTGCTGGCTGCCCGCGAACAGATCAATGCGACGGCGCCCAAGTCCAAGGACGGCAAGCCGGAATTCAAGCTTTCGGTCAATGACTTCGTGATGAAAGCCTGGGCCATTGCGCTGCAGCGCGTACCGCTTGCGAACGCCACCTGGGCCGGGGATTCGATCCTCTATCACAAGCGTTCGGACGTTGCGGTGGCCGTGGCCATTCCAGGTGGCCTGTTCACTCCCGTGGTCAAGAGTTGCGATACCAAGAGCCTGCGCGAAATTTCCGAGGCGGTGAAGGATCTCGCCACCCGTGCGCGCAACAAGAAGCTGATGCCGCACGAATATCAGGGTGGCGCTTCGGCTGTTTCGAACCTGGGCATGTTCGGCATCAAGGATTTTGCCGCCGTCATCAACCCGCCGCATGGCACTATCCTCGCGGTCGGCGTGGGTGAAGAACGGGTCTATCCGGACAAGGGCGAGATCAAGATCGGCCAGTTCATGACCTGCACGCTTTCCTGCGACCACCGCTCGGTCGATGGTGCGCTGGGTGCTGAAGTGCTGGGCGTGTACAAGGGGCTGATCGAAAATCCGGTGATGATGCTGGCATGAACGCCAGAAAGCCAAGCTCAGCTGCCCCCGAAATGGAAACCCGGCTCTACCGAGCCGCGGTCGCCGCGACGGAGGGTTGTGAGTTGAAAGGCGCAACAATGCCCTACACGTCAATCAACGGTAACATGTACTCGTTTCTCGACAAGAAAGGCGTTGTTGCCGTGCGGCTTGGCGAAGTCGAGCGTGCGGAACTGGAGCAGATTGGCGGCGAGCCCTATGTGCACGAGAGCGGCGCGGCAATGAAAGAATACGTGTCCCTACCGATGGGCATTCTATCCGATGAGAAACGCGCCGCGGAGTGGCTCTGCAGGAGCCTGGCTTTTGCAGGCACCTTGAAGCCCAAGGCGACGGCTCGGAGCACGAAGGCATGAAGACCATTCTCGCCTATGGCGACAGCCTGACATATGGCGCGGACCCTGGTGGCGGGCCGCGGCATGGTTTCGAGCACCGCTGGCCGACGACATTGGAAAAGGGTTTGGGTGGCAAGGCGCGGGTGATTGCCGAGGGTCTGGGTGGCCGGGCCACGGCCTATGACGACTGGACGGCGGCCGCGGACCGGAACGGTGCGCGCATCCTGCCGACCATCCTTGATAGCCACAAGCCGCTCGATCTCATCATCTTCGTGCTGGGCACCAATGATCTGAAGCCCTTTGTGGCCGGTACGGCTGCCTTCGCGGCTCGTGGCGCCCGACGGCTCATAGAAATGACCCGGGGACATTTCGCTGCTACCGGCGAAGCCGTGCCTCAGATCATTCTCGTATCGCCGCCGCATATCGTGCCGACAACCAACGAGGCCATGCTGAGCAATTTTGGCGGTCTCGATCATCTGCTGCGTGAGTCGCAGGACTTTGCGCGGCACTACCGTCGGCATGCCGAGGAAACCGGGGTCACCTTTTTTGACGCCGCGACGGTCGCCAAGGCGGACCCGCGCGACGGCGTGCATCTCGATCCGGCCAATACGGCCGCTATCGGCGAGGGGCTGGTGCCGCTCGTCAAACAGGTTCTGGGCATTTAGCCCGATTACTTCTGGAGGCCCTTATGGCTGACCAATACGATCTTCTCGTCATCGGCGCTGGTCCCGGCGGTTATGTCGCCGCCATTCGCGGCGCGCAACTGGGCATGAAAGTGGCCATTGTCGAGCGTGAGCACATGGCCGGCATCTGCTCGAACTGGGGCTGTATCCCTACCAAGGCGCTGCTGCGCTCGGCCGAAATCTACGGCCATATGGGCCATGCGAAGGACTATGGCCTCACCGCCGAGAAGTTCGGCTTTGACCTCGACGGCATCGTCAAGCGTTCGCGCGCCATTGCGGCGCAGATGAACAATGGCGTGCAGTTCCTGATGAAGAAAAACAAGATCGACACCATCTGGGGCGAGGCCACGATCACCAAGCCCGGCGAGGTCAAGGTCGGCCCTTCCAAGAAGCCGGTAGTGCAGCCGCAGGGTCCGGTGCCCAAGAATGCGCTGGGCGAGGGGACTTACAAGGCCAAGAACATCATCATCGCCACTGGCGCCCGTCCGCGCGTGCTGCCGGGCATCGAACCCGATGGGGACAAGATCTGGACCTATTTTGAGGCGCTGAAGCCCGCCGAAATGCCCAAGAGCCTCGTCGTCATGGGCTCGGGCGCCATCGGCATCGAGTTCGCGTCCTTCTACCGCTCGCTGGGTGCGGACGTGACTGTCATCGAGCTGCTGCCGCAAATCCTGCCGGTGGAAGACGCCGAGATTTCGGGCTTGGCCCGCAAGCGGCTGGAGAAGCGCGGCATCAAGTTCCTCACCGAAGCCAAGGTCGCGAAGGTCGAAAAGACCAAGGACGGCGTGATCGCCCATGTCGAGACCAAGGACGGCAAGACCCAGCAGATCGCTGGTGACAAGCTGATCTCGGCGGTTGGCGTCCAGTGCAATATTGAAGGCCTCGGCCTTGAGACTGTGGGCGTCAAGACCGAGCGCGGCGCCATTGTCATCGATGGCTATGGCAAGACCAATGTCGAGGGCATCTGGGCCATTGGCGATGTGGCCGGTCCGCCGATGCTGGCGCACAAGGCGGAGCATGAGGCTGTCATTACAGTCGAGAAGATTGCCGGCATGAAGGTTCACGGCCTCGACAAGACCAAGGTGCCCGGCTGCACCTATTGCGAGCCGCAGGTGGCCAGTGTCGGGTTGACCGAGGCCAAGGCCAAGGAAGCGGGGCGCGAAATCAAGGTCGGGCGCTTCCCCTTTGTCGGCAATGGCAAGGCGATTGCGCTGGGTGAACCGGACGGGCTGGTGAAGACGATCTTCGATGCCAAGACCGGGGAACTTCTGGGCGCCCATATGGTTGGTGCCGAGGTCACCGAGCTGATCCAGGGGTTCGTGGTTGCCATGAACCTTGAAACCACCGAGGAAGAGCTCATCCACACCATCTTCCCGCATCCCACGCTCAGCGAGACGATGAAGGAAAGCGTGCTCGACGCCTATGGTCGCTCGCTGAACATCTGACCGATCGGCGCGGTGCGCGGCGCCGAGGCGGAACGTACAACCACAGGAGTTATCCACATGGTCAAGGCAATCCAAATCGGGCTGGGGCACTGGGGTTTCAGCTGGTCGAAAGACGTTATCCCCAATGTTCCCACTGTCGAGATGGTGGGCTATGTGGATACCAATCCCGAGGCCACTGAGCGGGTGCAGACCGAGCTGGGCGTGGACCCACAACTCTGCTTTCACAGCCTGGAAGATGCGGCCAAGCACACCGATGCGAAACTGGCGCTCTGCACGCTGCGGACCGAAGCACACTATCCGGTCGTCAAGCGGTGCCTGGAACTGGGCTATAATGTGCTGGTGGAGAAGCCTTTCACCACCACCATTGCCCAGGGCAAGGAACTGGTGGCCCTCGCCAAGGTGCAGGGCAGGGTGCTCATGGTCAGCCAGAACTATCGGCACCAGCCGGCGCCGATTGCCGCGGCCGATCTGATCGCTGCGGGCAAGTTCGGCGCGCTCAACATGGTCTCGATCGATTTTCGGCGCCATGGCCCGAGCCAGGGCTATCGCTATTGGGACATGCCCGACCCGCTGCTCGCGGACATGTCGATCCACCATTTCGACCTCATGCGCTTCGTTCTGGGTGATGAGCCGGTGCGGTTGTCGTGCCGGACCTGGAACCCGCCTGGCAGCCCGTTCCATTTCGATCCGAGCGGGGTAGCGACGATCGAATTTTCCAAGGGCACGGTGGTGTCCTATCGCGCCAGCTGGATGAATTCGGGGCCGGTGACGCCCTGGGCCGGCGAGTGGGTGATGGACGGCGCCGAGGGGCAGATTGCCTGGAGTTCGCGCGACCATTTCCGCGACAAGGCCGGCCCGGACCAACTGACCTTGCGGCCGCTCGATGGCAAGGCGGAGAAGGTCAAGCTCAGCCCGGTAAGGTTTGCCGATCGCCAGGGCACGCTCAACGCGATCGCCACTGTGCTCGATGGTGGTGCCGTTCCGCGCGGATTCAGCTCGGGCGAGGACAATCTCGGTTCATTGGCCCTAGTGCAGGCGACGATCCTGTCGGCCTCGCGCGGCGGGGACTGGGTGGATATGACGGAAATCCTGGGATAGGCGGCTTGCATGGCTGCCAATCACCCATAAGGCCGGGTTGAACCGGCCGCTCTTGGGAGCGATATAGGGCTAACTCTTTGGGCCGCGTTTCTTTGTGAAACTCCAGGCCCCAGTCAGGACTGAAATGGTCACGCTCATCGACAACTCGGTTGCAAAGCCGCGCCACCCGGAAAAGGCCAACCGGCCCGACAGCGTCGTGCTGCGCAAGCCCGACTGGATCCGCGTCAAGGCGCCGGGCTCGCCGGTCTACAATGAGACGCAGAAGATCGTGCGCGAGAACAATCTCGTCACCGTCTGCGAGGAGGCCGGCTGCCCCAATATCGGGGAGTGCTGGAGCAAGAAGCACGCGACCATGATGATCATGGGCGAGATCTGCACACGCGCCTGCGCCTTCTGCAATGTGCGCACCGGCCTGCCGACCGCCCTTGATCCGCACGAGCCGGAAAATGTCGCCATTGCCGTCGAGAAGCTCGGGCTTGAGCATGTCGTGATCACCTCGGTCGACCGCGACGATCTCAGCGATGGCGGGGCGCAGCATTTTGCCGATGTCATTCTCGCGATCCGTGCTCGTAACCCGAAAACGACGATTGAAATCCTGACGCCGGACTTTTTGCGCAAGGACGGGGCTTTGGAAATCGTGGTCGCGGCCAAGCCGGACGTCTTCAACCACAATCTCGAAACCGTGCCTTCGAAATATCTCAAGGTGCGGCCCGGGGCGCGCTATTTCCACTCAATCCGGTTGTTGCAGCGGGTCAAGGAACTGGATCCGACCATCTTCACCAAGTCCGGCATCATGGTCGGGCTGGGCGAAGAGCGGAATGAAGTCCTGCAGCTCATGGACGACCTGCGCTCGGCAGATGTCGATTTCCTGACCATCGGGCAATATCTGCAGCCCACCAAGAAGCACTATCCGCTGCAGCGTTTCGTGACACCGGAAGAGT
This sequence comes from uncultured Devosia sp., assembly GCF_913055165.1. Taxonomy (GTDB): domain Bacteria; phylum Pseudomonadota; class Alphaproteobacteria; order Rhizobiales; family Devosiaceae; genus Devosia. The sequence continues at coordinate 1,791 of NZ_CAJXJS010000006.1, read as the reverse complement.
TCAAGTCCTTTGCCACCGTGGCGACGTCAAAGGGTTTTCTTCTGGTTTCGTCGAGCCCGCTGACCAGGTCGTCGCACCATGCCGGCGAAGATTTTGCGCGCCTCAAGGCCAACCGCTTGGCGAAGCTCGGCCACTGAGATGAAGCGCTTCTACGAACGGCATGTGCCGCATCTGCCGGAGCGGATGTTCAACATTGTCTCGGACCTTGAGGACTATCCGCGCTTCATCCCCAATTGCCAGGCGATGCAGGTTCGACCCGATCCGGCGGCGGGGGGCAAGGATGTGCGGCTGGCGCGGATGACCATCTCCTTCGGGCCGATCACCCAGGCCTATACAAGCCGGGTGAGCCTGGACGAAACGGCGCGGACCATCCGCGCCAAGGCCGTGGACGGGCCCTTCGCCTATCTCGACAGCGTCTGGAGCTTCGAGCCTGAAGGGCAGGGGACGCGTGTCCGCTTCGAAATCGACTTCAAGATTTCCAATCCGCTGATTGCGGCAGTGGCCGAGCCGGCCTTTGCCGGCAAGCACGCCCGCCTGCCCGACCTGCCGAAGCGCATCACCCAGAACGACGTGATGGTAACGCGCGGCGTCGGCGATTCCATGGCGCTTCGAACCGCCTGCCACAATCCGCGCATCCACGCCCAGACCGCGCCTGACGGGGCGGACGCCCGCGCCGTCTTCGACGCCGTCGAGCAGGCCCGTGTCGAGGCGATCGGCGCGCGCCGGATGCCGGGCGTCGGCGACAACATCTCGGCGATGATCGACGACAAGTTCACGCGCGCCAATCTCGCCACCGTCACCGAGCGCGAGCAGGCGCCGCTGTCGGAAGCCGTCGCGCTGCTCGTCCGCGAGAAGCTGACCGGCCGGCCGACCCCGCCGGGCGCCGCCGCCGTCGCCGATCTGTGGCGCGACTGGATCGACGACAAGGCCGCCGGCGATTTTGCCAATCTGGAAGCGTCGATCGACGACCAGAACGCCTTTGCCCGCGCCGTGCGCGACATGCTCGTGTCGATGGAACTCGCCGACGAGATGGCCGGCGAGGAGCCGGAGGATTCCGACGAGGACAACGAGGACGAGCCGGAAGCCGACGAGGATACCGAGGGCGGCAGCCAGGAAGACAGCGGCGAGGAGCAGTCCGAGGCCGAGGACAGCCAGGCCGAGAGCGAGCAGCCCGAGGCCGGCGAGATGGACGCCTCGCAGGCGACCGCCGACGACATGGAGGAAGACCTCGACGCCGACGCCGAGGAGCCCGGCGAGGCGATCCGCCCCGACCAGCCCTATAACGACATCCTGTCGGGCATCGATTACAAGGTCTTTTCGACCGAGTTCGACGAGACTGTCACCGCCGAAGAGCTCTGCGACGAAGCCGAGCTGGAACGCCTGCGCGCCTTCCTCGACAAGCAGCTCGCCAATCTTCAGGGCGTCGTCGGACGCCTCGCCAACCGGCTGCAGCGCCGCCTGATGGCGCAGCAGAACCGCTCCTGGGATTTCGATCTCGAGGAGGGCTATCTGGACCCGGCCCGCCTGCCCCGCATCATCATCGACGAGATGGCCGGCACCTTTGCGCCGCTCTCCTTCAAGCGCGAGCGCGACACGACCTTCCGCGACACGGTCGTCACCCTGCTTCTGGACAACTCCGGCTCGATGCGCGGCCGGCCGATCACGGTCGCCGCCACTTGCGCCGACATCCTCGCGCGCACGCTGGAGCGCTGCGGCGTCAAGGTCGAGATCCTCGGCTTCACGACCCGCGCCTGGAAGGGCGGCCAGAGCCGCGAATCCTGGCTCTCCTCC
>NZ_CAJXJS010000005.1 GCF_913055165.1 uncultured Devosia sp. | reverse complement strand
GCGGCGGGGGAAATGGTGCTGTTCGATCGCTCCTGGTACAACCGGGCGGTGGTCGAGCCTGTGATGGGGTTCTGCACGCCCGAGGAAACGACGCGCTTCCTGGAAGAGGCACCGGATTTTGAAAAGCAGCTAACCCGGGACGGCATCAAGGTCTTCAAGCTCTGGCTCTCGATTGGCCGGGAAATGCAATTGAAGCGTTTCCATGACCGGGCGCATAACCCGCTCAAGACCTGGAAGCTCTCACCGGTCGATCTTAAGGCCTTGACCAAGTGGGAGGATTACTCCGTGGCCCGGGACAGGATGTTGCGCGAAACCGACAGTGCCCATGCGCCTTGGACGGTGATCCGCGCCAATGACAAGAAGCGCCTAAGGCTCAATGCCATCCGCACTGTGCTGCATGGCCTCGACTATGAGGGCAAGGACGAGGCCGAAATCGGCGAAATTGACCGCAAGCTGGTGCTGAGCGCGGAGGAATTCCTGGAGTTGAAGGGGGAGTAGCCTCCCCCTTCACAGGCTCAATCAAAACGCCCATTCGCCCTTGCGCATGACCGGCTCGGTGGTGCCGTCGGCGCGGACGCCGTCGATATCGACCTTGTCCGAGCCGATCATCCAGTCGATATGGATCAGCGACTTGTTGCCACCCTGGGCGAAGATCTGGTCGGGGGTCAGGTCCTTGCCGCCTTCGAAGCAGTCGGCATAGCACTGGCCCATGGCGATGTGGCACGAGGCGTTTTCGTCGTAGAGCGTGTTGTAGAAGAGAATGCCCGAGGCCGAGATGGGCGAGGAGTGCGGCACCAGCGCCACTTCGCCCAGGCGCCGGGCGCCTTCATCGGTGTCGAGCACCTTGTTGAAGACGTTCTCGCCCTTGGTGGCCTTCAATTCGACCATGCGGCCGTCTTCAAAGCGGGCCTGGATGTTTTCGATCAGGGTGCCGTTATGCGAGAGCGGCTTGGTGGCCGCCACGGTGCCCTCCACCCGCAGGCGGTGGGGCGTGGTGAACACTTCCTCGGTGGGGATATTGGGGTTGCAGGTGACCCCGTTCTTGGCCTCGGACGCACCGCCCTTCCAGCGATGGCCATCGGCAAGGCCGACGGTGAGATCGGTGCCCGGGCCGGTATATTTGAGAGCCGAGAACTTCTTGCCGTTGAGCCAGGTCCAGCGGGCCTTGAGATTGGCGTTGTGCGCCTTCCAGGCGGCAATCGGATCATCCTGATCGACGCGACTGGCCTTGAAGATGGCGTCGGCGAGCTTGGCGATGGCGATGTCTTCGGGATCGTTGGGGAAGACCAGCTTGGCCCAGTTCGGGGTGGGGTAGGACACAATGTTCCAGTTGATGGCAAAGCCGGTGATCAGCTCGAGAGCCGGGCGATAGGCGGCCGAATTGGCGCGATTGGCGCGGGAAACCTTTTCGGGGTCCTCATTGGCCAGCATCATGGGGTTGTCGCCAGAGATCGCGAGACGCGCCGCATTGTTCTTGTAGGCTTCGGCCATGCCGGCATAGAGCCAGCCAGCGGCACGATCAAAGCTCAGATCCTTGGCGTGACGATAACGGGCAAGGGTTGCCTCCTCGTCGGAATAGATGGTGGTCACCAGACCCGCGCCAGCCTTGTAGGCGTGCTCGGTGATGCGGCGCACGAGGGGGGCTGCCGTCATCGGGGCGGTGATGATCAGGTCCTGGCCCTCGGCCAGTTGCAGCCCGACCTTGATGGCGACTTCGCCGAGCTTGTCGAGTTTGACCGGATCGATGGGGGAATTGCTCATTTGGGCAAATGCCTTCTTGCTCTTGAATCAATTGGAGCGAGCCTATCCTTCGCCGCGCCCGCGCGCCACCCGGGCAAAATCGTAAAATCCGTTGATCCGGATCAATCCGGCATCGGAGGGCCGATGGGAAATGAAAGCCACCCTAACCTGGAGGTTTTCGATGTCGACCGGCACCATTCTTGTCATTGCAGCGGTCCTTTGCATCTTCGGCGTGTTTGCGCTGGCCGTGGCCTATGCGCAAATTCAGACCAAGGGCATGATTGCGCCCGGCGCGCGCCCACTGGACTGAGCAAGCATGACCTTGCGCCGCCCTGGCATTGCTGCCTCGCGGTTGCACGGTGAAAAGCGGCTTTCGCCTCAGTTAAATAAAGAAGAGGCGAAAGCCGCTTCCCACGAACAGGATTTCGGACGCACGCATCGAGCGGCCCCCTTGCGGGTTGTTGCCCCGGATCACGGAATGGATACGTCCGGCAAAAGTCTGCCGGTGGGGCCTCGCGATGGCGCTTGGTCCCGATCTCATGCCCGTGCCGCCGGCAACCGGCCGGTGGTCAGCATACACGCCTCCGCCCGATCGACACCGTGCGGCCTGCCTCCTCACCCGGCACTTCGTCGGTACCGCGTGTTGTCGGTGAGGACGGGCGGATTATGCGGGAGGTTTTGGGGGCGGGGATTATTTTGTGAATTGCCTGCCGTCTCAATGCGTTGATAGCCCGACACCCCCACCCTGCTCGACTTTGCGGACTTAGCTGAAGCTAAGTCCTATCTCGCTTCCCTCCCCCTTGTGGGGAGGGATCAAGGGAGGGGACGACAGGCTTCGATCCCCTTTCGGTCATTGACTGACCCGAAGATGTTCCAAAAGCAGCCGTATGTCTGCGTTCCACTATGAACAACTGAGCCTGCAAATAAACGCCTTTCCTATGATTTTCTCCCCCTGTGACGAGGGCATAGAAGAACGTGATACCCATGAAAATTCTTATTATTGTATTCTACTATCGCTTCTGTGATGATATCTGTCCTTTAGGTCTTTGAAAGAGATAACATGCCTAAGCGTCTATTTATCAGCCACTCTTGGTCGTACAGCGAGCGCTACAACTCCATGGTTAATCTGCTGGTCAATCGTCCGTATTTCGAATGGCAAAACTATTCTGTGCCAGAAAGCAAAGCCTTTTTGGGATTAAGCGCGAGTTCCTTGAAGGAGCAACTCCGCAACCAAATCAGGCCCGTCCAGTGTGTAATAATCATTGGTGGAATGTGGACAAACTACAGCGACTGGATTCAGTTCGAGATAGATTTTGCCAAAAGTATCGACAAGCCTATTCTTGGTGTACGCCCCCGTTCGGCGAAGGTGATGCCTCAGGCTGTAATAAACGCCTCCGACGCGGTGGTAAATTGGAACTCGGACTCCATCGTGGCGGGCATCAGGCAAATTTCATGAACGAATCGAAACTCGAATATCCTGCGCTTTACACGAGCGCAGATCGTGGCTCCGCTCGTGCTCAGTTCAAATTCCTTTGGATGATACGTACCGAGTATATCTTGTTACTGGTAGTTAGTGCTTCGCTGGCAAGTGCGGATATATTCAAGCAAAGCAGGCTAACAGTAACCGTTCTTCTTGTCATCTTGGCTGGCCTTTTTGTCTACAAGGTTGTACGGAAACTCGATCAAGACTGGTACAAGTGCCGAGCGCTAGCTGAGTCCGTTAAGACCTTGACTTGGCGATTCTGCATGAGAGCGCACCCTTTTGTCGATGCCGACAGGATCGAAATTCCAAAAGCGGCATTCCGGAACCAGCTTCGAGGAATCTTAAAGTCGAACCAAGCTATTGCGCAGGAGCTTATTACGCCAGAGTCGGAACAGGTGACGGTTTCCATGCTCGACATCCGCGGGCTCGGCTTGCGCGAGCGGATTGCGTACTACATCGCCAACCGGGTCGATGACCAGCGTCGCTGGTACGCGAGGAAGTCCGTGTGGAACAGACGGATGTTACACGTTTGGGTGGCCATCACGATTGTGATCTACGTGGCTGCGGCACTATCCCTTTACTCAGACGAGTTGGGCTATTCTGGACTTTCGCGCTTGTTTGATCCGCTGATTGTTTTGGTCACGTCAGTGCTTGGCTGGGTCCAAATGAAACGACATAGCGAGTTGGTTGCCAGCTACAATTTAGCTGCGCACGAGATTGGCCTCATCAAAGGGAATGCCGAATCTGTGAAGACGGAGAGTGAGTTCTCGGACTTCGTGAATGAGGCCGAGCTGGCCTTTTCGCGAGAACATACACAGTGGGTTGCGCGAAAGGACGCAACTTGATCACTCTGCCACCGCGGCCCGCGGCTGAACGGCCATTTTCAGGATCCAGTTTGCGACGAGCCGCCCGTCCGCTCCCCACCCCCATAACCGCCCTACAAGTACAGCGCCCTCGGCTCAAGCCCGAGGGTGACGGCTGATGGGTGAGGCAGCATTGATGCAACGGAATGGGCTGCGGTGAAGTCCTTTACGAGGTTCAAGATCTGGTCAGGTCGCGTTTGGCCGCGTGGTGGCCTTTTTCAGTCAATCAGCCAGCGAAAGGCTCGGCGGAGCAACGCCTGACTGCCATCGTGGATCAGCGGACCATGGGCCATGATGACCTTTTCGGTGGGCCAGGCCAGAATGTGTTCGAGAGCCGCACGCGCCGCGCGTTTGTCCGTGAAGGCGAGCCTGAATTTTCTTGGCACGGCAGGTTCATCCGCCACCATCAGGTCCAGACGGGCCACAAGTGCGCGCCAACCGGTGAACCATCCGCGCGGCAATTGCTGGATGAGATCGGTGAAGATCGCCGTGCCGCTTTCGCGATGAAACAGCACCACCTCGGTCATGATCCGGTTGCCCCACATGATCGCGTGGTCGATCTGCCCGGCCCATGCCGCAATCGGGGCGTCGCCAAAATCGGCGTCAAACCGAATATCCTGGCGCATCGCGCGAAGGCCGGGCGGCGCATAGGTTCTTGCTTCCGGATAGGCCCGCTGCCAGTCGCCGAGAAAGGTGTGGTGGAGGGAATTGGGCGGGACCAGATGGCGCACCGTCCCCAATTTCTCGATGCCGGCGCGCAGATCGTCGGTGAGCGCTATTGGCGACCACAGCACCAGATCGCCACTGGCCAGACGGATGACCGCCATGCGCGTGGGATAATGAAACCCGGCCGCTGCGGTGATTGTCGGGCCTTCTGCAGTCCAGATATTGGGTCCAAACTCATTCAGCATCGCAACCACTCCAAGACATTTACACATGTGTAAATTTATACAATGATGTAAAAATGACAATGCCGAAACGAACTGACCGATCCCGCGCGCTCATCCTCCAGGCGGCAGATGCCGCATTTCGGGAGTTGGGATTTGCCGGAAGCTCGGTTGAGGAAATCGCCAACCGGGCAGGCCTGACCCGCAAGACGGTCTACAATTTGTTCGCCTCCAAGGAGGATATCGCCCTCCAGCTCATCGCCCTGGTGGAAGCCAGGGACGCGCCTTATCGCCACCGCATCGAAGCGGGAGACAACGCGCTGGCTCTGCTCGAGGACGTTCTGCTCGACAGCGCGCAATGGTGTCTGGCCAATGCCGCACTGGCGAAGCTCGCTTTGGCGCCCGCGGAAAGGCCGACCCTGGAGCCGCCTGCCGAGCGGCCGTCCTTTCAAGGGCTGGTCAGGGACATTCTGCTGCTTGGCCAGCAACAGGGCCGCATCCGCAAGGACGACGACCCCAATTTCATGGCGCTGGTTCTGCTGGGGATTTATGGGCAGGCCATGCTGAGCGTGCTCGCAGGGCGACCATTCAGCGCGGACGAAATCAGACACATCATCCGTATCGTCATCGAAGGCATCGGTCAGCGACCAGCGCGATAGCCACATCGCGACAGGCGCGTTTCCAAAAGCGCCCCCTCAGACGTCCCGCGCCTCCCCCAAACAAAAAACCACCCGGCAAAGCCGGGTGGTGAGTTCTCGGGCAGGAATGTGGTTTTCCGTCAGGCCACGGCGGCCTTGCGAGGGCCGCGGGCCCATTCGGGGAGCCAGTCGCCATGGGCTTCGATGAGGTCGTCGACGACGTTCCAGATCTGGTCGAGATCGAGTTCGGCAGCGGTGTGCGGGTCCATCATGGCGGCATGGTAGATATGCTCGCGCTTTTCTTCCATCAGCGCCCGGACGGTGAGTTCCTGCACATTGATATTGGTGCGCATCAGGGCCGTCAGCTGGGGCGGCAGCTCGCCGATATAGGTGGGCTGCAACCCGTTGTCATCAACCAGGCACGGCACTTCGACGGCCGCATTGTTGGGCAGCGAGGTGATGACGCCGTTATTGCGCAGATTACCGTAGATCACCGAGGGCTCGCCGGTCCAGACCGAGTTGACGATCGAAGAGGCATATTCCTTGCTCTCCTTGACCTCGATGCGGTCGGCCTTTTTGTAGTCGTCGCTGGTCTGCTTCCACTTGGCGATCTGCTCGACGCAGCGCTTGGGATATTCATCGAGCGGAATGCCGAATTTCTCGATGATGTCCTCGCGCCCTTCCTTGATGAAATAGGGCGTGTATTCGGCAAAGTGCTCCGAGCTTTCGGTGACGAAATAGCCCAGCCGCGTCATCATCTCGTAGCGCACCTTGTTGGGGCAGCGCGGGTTCCAGCCCGGCTTGGGGGCGCGGCCTTCGCGATAGGCGCGGTGCAGCTCGGGATAGAGGTCCTTATAGGTGCCGTCCGGCTGGCGATGCTCGAACTTGAGATAGAAGGCCATGTGGTTGATGCCGGCCGAGCGGTAGCGGATTTCCTCGTAGGGAATGTCGAGGTCGTGCGCCAGCTCCATGGCCGTGCCCTGCACCGAATGGCAAAGGCCAACCTGTTTGATGCTCGGATATTTTTCCGCAATCGCCCAGGTGTTGATGGCCATGGGATTCACATATTGCAGCATCACCGCGTCGGGCGCGACCTGCATCATGTCCTCGCAGATGCTCCACAGATGTGGCACGGTCCTGAGGCCGCGCATGATGCCGCCAACGCCCAGCGTGTCAGCAATGGTCTGGCGCAGATTGTATTTCTTGGGCACCTCGAAATCGACCACGGTCGAGGGCTCATAGCCGCCGATCTGGAAGCAGACGACCACGAAATTGGTGCCGTCCAGCGCTTCGCGCTGGTTTGAATAGGTGCTGACGGTGGCCGGGACGCCCAGCGTCTTGACCAGCTTGCCGGCGATGATCGCGCTTTCTTCCAGGCGCGTGGGATTGATGTCCATCAGCCGGATTTCGGCGCCGGCCAGGGCTGGACGTTGCAGAATGTCGCCAACAATGTTCTTCATGAACACGGACGAGCCTGCACCGATGAAGGTGATCTTGGGGTTTGCCATTGGGGATGCTCCGTAACGGGCCGGGACCGGCCTGCGGCTCCTCCTGCCGCTTTGATCCCAATGCTATCGTCCATTGCCGATGATGCAATCCGGGATAGAATGCCTTTATTCCGGTTTTCTAAGAAAAACGAACTGCCCCCGCATTTGTCCATACCCGGCTGGCAGCGTCGCCTTTACCGGCCGCGGCGAGTCTGGATGCGTGGAGGCAAATTTCCATGCGCGACAGATATTACCGGCTGCTGGAAGCGACCGATCTGCCCGAAGGCGCAATCCTGGTGCGCATCTGGCGGGGCGCCTCCATGGTCCTCGCCTGCATTGAAGGTGATGAGGAGCAGGAAGAGGCTGCGCCAGACCTGGTGCTGTTCCGCGCCGCGCTGCTGCGGCTGCGCGGGGAATACACGGCGATCTTTGTCCTGCTGAACGACGCAGCGCTTTGGCAGGCCGGCTGGGGCGATCTGGTCGACTATCGCGTCACCCGGAAAGATGGAAGGCCGGCCCTGCGGTTTCGCGCAGGCACCGGCCTTCCGGTCATCTAGTCGACGTGAGCGCTAGACGTTGAACTTGAACAGCATGACGTCGCCATCCTTGACGACATAGTCCTTGCCTTCGTCGCGCGCCTTGCCGGCTTCCTTGGCAGCCACTTCGCCGCCCAGGGTCACGAAATCCTCATAGCCGATGGTCTGGGCGCGGATGAAGCCGCGCTCGAAATCGGTATGGATGACGCCGGCTGCCTGCGGGGCCTTGTCGCCGCGATGGATGGTCCAGGCGCGGGTTTCCTTGGGGCCGACCGTGAAATAGGTCTGCAGGTTCAGAAGGTCATAGGCGGCGCGGATCAGCCGGTTGAGGCCGGGCTGGTCGAGGCCCAGGGAATCCAGATATTCGGCCTGCTCATCATCGGGGAGCTGGGCCAGCTGGCTCTCGATCTCGGCCGAGATGATGACAACGCCGGCATGATTGGCCGCGGCATAGTCCTCGACCTTCCTGGAATGCTCATTGCCCGTCGCCGCCGAGGCCTCGTCGACATTGCAGACATAGAGAACGGGCTTGCTGGTCAGCAATTGCAGATCGGTGAAGGCCTTTTCTTCCTCGGGGTCGCGCTGGACGAAGCGGGCCGACTTACCTTCGCGCAGGACCGCCAGGGCGCGGTCGACCAGCTCGAGGGTCTGCTTGGCCTCCTTGTCATTGCCCTTGGCCTTCTTCTCAAGGTTCGGACGGCGCTTTTCGAGGCTTTCGAGGTCCGCCAGCATCAACTCGGTCTCGACCACTTCGGCGTCGGCCAGCGGATCGACCTTGTTGGAAACGTGGATGACATTGCTGTCTTCAAAGCAGCGCAGCACATAGGCGATGGCATCGGTCTCGCGGATATTGGCAAGAAACTGGTTGCCCAGCCCTTCCCCCTGCGAAGCGCCTTTGACGAGGCCCGCAATATCCACAAAGCTCATGCGCGCGGGCAGGATGTTCACCGACTTGCCGATGGCCGCCAGCTTTTCCAGCCGCGGATCGGGCACGGACACCTCGCCCACATTGGGCTCGATGGTGCAGAAGGGAAAATTGGCCGCCTGCGCGGCGGCGGTGCGGGTGAGTGCATTGAAAAGTGTCGACTTGCCGACATTCGGCAGGCCGACAATGCCCATCTTGAAGCCCATGGGTATCTCCGGGAAATCGTTGCGCACCAATTGGGCGGGATCGCCGCCGATGTCAATGTTTTGGCGCCCTGCCCTGTCGAAACCGGCTTGGCCGGCCAGTACAGCCCATCTATCCCTTGCCCCCGGAAACGCAGCGTGGCAAAACCCGATTGACGTATAGGGAAAGCAGATGACCAATCCTGTCACCAAAGATCGGCGTCACTTCGAGGACCTTGCCGTGGGCGAGGTGATCGACCTGGGGCACACGACCGTCTCCAAGGACATGATCATTACCTTTGCGCGGGAGTTCGATCCCTTCCCGTTTCATCTCGATGAAGCGGCGGCCAAGGCGAGCCTCCTGGGCGGCCTGGCCTCCAGCGGCTGGCAGACCGGGGCGCTGAGCCTCAGGATGCTGGTTGACAACTTCCTTTCCAAGATCGCCTCCTGCGGCGGCCTTGGCTTCCGGGACCTTAAATGGAAGAACCCCGTCATGGTGGACGACACCATTGGCGGCACGGTCACCATCGTCGAGTTGCGGCGCTCCACCAGCCATCCGCAATGGGGAATTGTCACGCTTGATTTCGATATCCGCAACCAGAAGCAGAAGCCGGTCATGACCATGCGGCTGGCCAATCTGGTCGAATGCCGCAATCCTGAGGTGGCGGCATGACCCGCTGGTTCGAGGACATCACGGTCAACGAGGCCTTCCCGCTGGGCGATCACACTTTTTCGGCCGAAGAGATCATCCGCTTCGCCACGCTTTACGACCCGCAATATTTCCACACCGACCCCGAACTGGCCCAACACAGCCATTTCGGCGGGCTGATAGCCTCCGGCTGGCATACGGTCAGTGTCGGCCACCGCAAAATGGTCGATGCGCTGTCTGCCGAGGAGGAGCGCCTGCGCGGCCTGGGACAGGAACCGGGCGTCTCCGGCCCCTCACCTGGCGTCAATGCCATGGATTTCAAGGCTCCTGTCCGCCCCGGCGATACGGTGACCTACACCTTGACCGTCACCGACAAGCGCCCGTCCAACTCCATCCCTGGCTGGGGCCTGCTGTTCAACCAGCTCACCGCTGTCAATCAGCGCGGGGAACTGGTCTATGAGGCGCATCTGGTCGGCTTTTCCAAGCTGCGGGATTATCGCATGCCGCTCAAGCTGCAACTGTTGCTCGCGCTCACCAGAGTGCCTGTTCTCGGAAAGCTGATCAGGCGCGGCTCTTGATCGTGCGGGGGCACCTCGGCATGCTCTGGCCATGCGCCGATTCGCCCTCACCTTTGCCCTTTTCGCCCTGTCCGCAATGCCGGCACTCGCCCAGGCCTATCAGGGCAATTGGAGCTGCCGCGACGCCACCACCAATCGCGCGGGCATTTTGACCATCTATGGCCAGGTCTATGGCTGGGCGGCGCGCACAGCCAATGATCCCAGCTCCGGCACCGGCACCATTACCCCGTACCAGGACGGCGTTGGTTTCAACGACGGCAATCTGCGCGCCAATGGCGCCATTCAGGCCGGCCGGCTGATCGACGACGTCAATTATGGCTCCGCCCTGCAGCTCGAAACGGCCGACGCCATCGTCATGCTCTGCAACCCGCGCTGAGGCAGCGATCGGCGGACGGCGCAAGACCGCCCGCTCCTCCTCCAAAAGCAGGGGGTTGAACTTTTCCGCCTTTTCCCGCATTTAGAGAGGGCAGTGCCGGGCCCCTCTGGTCATAGCCCCTTGCTATGGCGATGTCGGAACTGCTCCACCTAGTTACATGGAGAAGGTCCGGCGATGGAATCGCTTTTTGCCGCCCTTACGGGCGATTTTCTCGGTACACCCGTCTATTTCTGGGTCGCGTTCATCGCGATCGTCATTGCGCTGCTTGTCTTTGACCTTGGCATCCTGCACCGGGATGAACACGAGATCGAAGCCAAGGAGAGCCTGCTGCTCTACGGTTTCTATGTCCTGATTGCCCTGGCCTTTGGCGCCTGGGTCTGGTTCAGCCGCGGGGCGCAATCCGGCCTCGAATTCTACACCGGCTATCTGATCGAACAGTCCCTGGCCATGGACAATATGTTCGTCATAGCCACGATCTTCGGCTTCCTGGGCATTCCCCGGCTCTACCAGCACCGTGTGCTGTTCTGGGGCATTCTGGGCGTCATCCTGTTCCGCGCCATTCTGATTGGTGTCGGCGCCGCGCTAGTGCACCAGTTCGAGGCAATCCTGTTCCTCTTCGGCGCCTTCCTGGTGTTTACCGGCATTCGCATGTTCTCCCATTCCGACGACGAGCCGGACATGGAAAGCAACAAGATTCTCATCTTCCTGCGCCGGCATTTCCGCATCACCAACTCGCTGCGCGGACGCCACTTCACGGTCAAGGAGCCTGATCCCAAGACCGGCAAGATCGTGACCTGGCTCACGCCCCTGGCCGTCGCCCTGATCATGGTTGAGATCGTCGACCTGATCTTTGCCGTCGACTCCGTGCCTGCCGTCTTCGCGGTCACGCAGGACACCTTCATCGTCTACACCTCCAACATCTTCGCCATTCTCGGCCTGCGCGCCCTCTACTTTGCGCTCGCGGCGGCCATGAACCGCTTCCGCTATCTGCAGGTATCACTGGCGATCATCCTGGTGCTGATCGGCATCAAGATCTTCCTCGTGCCCCTGGGCATCAAGATCGACACCTTGCTCGCCCTTGGCGTGACCATCTCGATCCTGGCCGGTGGCGTGCTCTACTCCTTGTGGAAGACCCGCAACGAGCCCGACATCAGCGCGGAAGACGCGCCCGAGACGGGCCGGCTGGAACCGTAACCGCTTGGGCACAGCCCGCAACCAATCCAAAGCATTGAAAAGGCCGGCGTTGACGCTGGCCTTTTTCCTTGCCTATGCTGCGCACATCAATTCGGAGGTTTCGCACCCAAATGATCTGAGAACTCGTACCGGACGCCGCGCCGCAACCGTTCCACGCCATGCGTGTGACCGGATTGTGCTGGATGCCGGCCTGGACGAGATCGACAGACAAGGTGCCCTGACGGCCTGAGCCCGTCCCTCTGCTTCCATCCTGCATTCCCGGCGTCCCACCCAATACCGCCTCATCGCGTGGTTTTGCCACGCACAGATTTGCTCCAGCCAGCCCGCGTATTGCCATGCCGGGCGGGAAAGGATGTCCTATGCCCAAAAATCAGTTCCAGCGCCCTCTGCCGGTCAAGCACACCAAGAATGTGCCGCGCCACGGCCAGCCCGTGCCGCCTCCGGCCAAAGCCACGGCAAAGCCTGCCAAGGCCCCAGCTGCCAGCCTGCCGCCTCTCGCGGCGCTGCTGGAAATACCGGGACGGAAATAGGAGAAGCAGGGGCCCGGCACCATGCCGGACCCCTGCACCAGTCTTGCCGCAATTGGCCGTTAACGAAATGTCATCGTGACAGAGGAGACAGGCCTATGGGCGCTATCCATGAAATCGTCTTTGATTGTGCCGAACCCGCGGTGCTGGCCCCCTTCTGGGCCGATCTGCTCGAGGGCTACGCGCTGCGCGAAACGGAAACCGACCAGGCTTTGAGCCTAGTGCTCGGTCTCGATCCAGACGTGCCGACCATCCTCATCATCGACGGCCCGGGGCCTTCCATTTGTTTCCAGAATGTCGATGGCCAACGGCCCGACAACAATCGCGTGCATTTTGACGTTCAGGTCGTGGATCGGGCCGCAGAGGTGGAACGCCTCAAGCAGGTCGGCGCAAGTCTTGACCGGGTCCTGCCGACCTATACCGTCATGCGCGACCCCGAAGGCAACCAGTTCTGCCTCGTCGACAAGCAGGAGGCTATGGCTGCCTGACGAGAGTGCTGACAGCTTCTGTCGTGACCCTGGCCGATAGGGTCAGCCATCACCGACGGAGTCTGGCCATGACGCTCATCGCATCCTGCCACTGCGGCAGCACCCGCATCGCCTTGCCTGCGCCGCCCACACAGGCGCGGTCATGCAATTGTACCTTCTGTGCGCGCACCGGTGCGGTCTGGGCCTATTACCGGCCGGATCAGCTCCGCTTTGTGTCGAGGGACGGCGAGGCGACCTATGCGCCCGGGCCGATGAACCTTCATCACTTCTGTGGCAAATGCGGCATGCAGACCTGGGGCGACAGCCCGGACTGGGCGTCGATGTACAATGCCGACGGTACGCCCAAGAACGGAGACCCCAATGCCATGCCCGCTGAGCGGGTTTACCAGGTCAACCTCAACCTGATCGATGATCTGGATTGGTCAGCGATCGATATCGAAAGACTGGACGGCCGCAACAACTGGTAGGTGCGGCGGGCGGGCGATAATCAGTGCCCTTCAAACGCGATCAGCGACATCACCTTGACCCCCTCGGCCTCCAGCTTGGCGGCGCCGCCGATATCGGGAAGATCGATGACGAAGGCTGCATCGTCGCAAATTGCACCAGTCCGCCGCATCAGACCCACGGCCGCCAAAGCGGTGCCGCCGGTGGCGATCAGATCATCGACCAGCAATACCTTGTGCACATTGCTCAGCACGTCCGCATGGATCTCGATCGTGTCCACGCCATATTCGAGCGCATAGTTCTGGCCGATGGTCTCGCCGGGCAGCTTGCCCCGCTTGCGCACCGGCACAAAGCCGACCCCCATGGCGATGGCCACTCCGGCACCGAAGATGAATCCGCGTGCCTCGATACCAGCGACATGGGTAAAGCCCTGCCCGCGATAGCGCTGCGCGATCCGCTCGATGCTTTCCCGAAACCCCTCCGGATGCTCGATCAACGTGGTGATATCCCGAAACAGAATGCCCTTCTTGGGATAGTCGGGGATCGTACGGACGAGCGACTTCAGGTCGAGCGACATCGATGGCCTTGTGAGTTCTTGTGAAAAGTCAGGACTTGTTGCGGCCCAGGACGTGCCGCGCGATAACGCCGGCATTGTAGGCGACATTGCGCGTGGTGCTGATGGCAGTCTCGCGCGCCTTGGGATTGTTGACCACGGCCTGCACGCCCGCACGAACCGCCGGATGGCGGCTCATTGCAAGGGCAGTGCTGACAACTGTAACGGCAAGGCGAACTGCGGACATCGCGGTTTCCTCTGGAACCCAGGCTGCGGCCAATATCGCGATTGGCAGCCGCGAAGGCAAGGGGTCGGGCGGACATGGACGTGCAATTGATTGCGACGAAAAAAGCAAAAAGGGGCCCACGCGGGGCCCCTAAGACACAACTTTCCGTGTATGCCCTTCGAGCGTAGCTCTCCGGGCCTGACCCACTCAAAACTCCCCACCGGGGAGTTTTGGCGGCGCGACGCGCCGCCGTGGGTCAGTGCTCGATGCCGGCCCAGAGCTTGCGCTTGGTGGCGTACATCAGGCCGGCGAACAGCACCAGGAACAGCAGCACCACGAAGCCGGTCTGCTTGCGCGAAACCAGGTGCGGCTCGGCCATCCACATCATGAAAGCGGCCACATCGGTGGAATACTGCTCCACAGTCTCTGGAACCGTGACGCCATCTTCACCCGGCTCATAGGTCACCAGGCCGTCAGACAATGGCGGCGCCATGCCGATGGCGTGGCCCGGGAAGTAGTCGTTGTAGTACTTGCCGTCGGCCAGTTCGAACCCTTCGGGCGCCGTCTCCGGCACTTCCTCATGATAGCCGTTGAGCAGAGCGTGGATATAGTCCACGCCACCTTCCTGGTAGCCAGTGAAGTAGTTGAACACCCAGTTCGGGAACGGGTCCGTCACGCCACGGGCCTTGGCCAGCACCGAAAAGTCCGGTGGTAGCGAGCCGCCATTGGCGTCGCGCGCTTCCTGATCATTGGCGAAGGACGAGGGCCAGCGATCGGCCGCGACACCCGGACGCACGCCACCGTCTGCGGTCGGATCGGCGACCTCATATTCGGCCGCCAATGCCTTGACCTGAGCCTCGGAGAAGCCCGGGCCACCCGGTTCGGCAAGGTTGCGGAACGAAATCAGGCGCGCGCTGTGGCAGCTGGCGCAGACCTCACGGAACACCTGGAAACCACGCTGCAGCTGATGCTCGTCATAGGTGCCGAAAATGCCCGCAAAGCTCCAGCTCTGGCGCTCGATATGCGCACCGGCTTCGGCGGCCTGGGCCGAGACGGTGGACAAACCAACCATGGCGGCGACAGCGGCGATGATGAACTTGGTCTTGAACATGTCTATCGCCCCGATCACGCGTGTGCCTTGCCGAGAACGCTCTCGGAAATGCTGGTCGGCAGCGGCTTCGGCGTCTCGATGCGCGAAAGCACCGGCAGCACCACCAGGAAGTAGATGAAGTAGTAGGCCGTGCAGACCTTGGCCAGCACCGTGTAGATGCCCTCTGCCGGCTGCGCACCCAGATAGGTCAGGCCGATGAAGTTGATCACGAACAGCGCATAGAACCACTTGAACATCGGACGGAACGTGCCCGAGCGGACCTTGGAAGTATCGAGCCACGGCACGACCAGCAGCATGACCAGCGCGCCGCCCATGGCGATAACGCCGCCGAGCTTGGAGTCGATGAACAGCACGTTGAAGTCGATGGCGCGCAGGATCGTGTAGAAGGGCAGCAGGTACCATTCGGGCACGATATGGGCCGGCGTCACCTGGCTGTTGGCCATGATGTAGTTGTCGGGGTGACCCAGAATATCGGGGGCGAAGAACACGAACCAGGCAAAGGGGATAAGGAACACCACCATCGCGAACAGGTCCTTCATCGTGTAGTAGGGATGGAAGGCGACGGTGTCGCGGCTTTCCTTCACTTCCACGCCGATCGGGTTGTTATTGCCCGGAACGTGCAGTGCCCAGATATGCAGGCCCACAATGGCCGCGATCACGAAGGGCAGCAGATAATGCAGCGAGAAGAAGCGGTTGAGCGTCGGGTTGCCCACGGCGAAGCCGCCCAGCACCAGCTGCTTGATGTTTTCGCCGACCACCGGAATGGCCGAGAAGATGTTGGAGATAACCGTGGCGCCCCAGAAGGACATCTGGCCCCAGGGCAGGATGTAGCCCATGAAGGCAGTGGCGACGGTGAGGATGAAAATCAGCACGCCCAGGATCCAGATGATCTCGCGCGGCGCCTTGTACGAGCCGTAGAAAAGACCGCGGAACATGTGGATATAGAGGGCGACGAAGAACATCGAGGCGCCCACGGCGTGGACGGCCTGAATGATGCGGCCGCCATTGACGTCGCGGCGGATATGCTCGACCGAGTCAAAGGCAAGACCCACATTGGGGGTGTAGTGCATCGCCAGGATGATGCCGGTGACGATCTGCACGCCGAGGCACATCACGAGGATCGCACCGAAGGTCCACCAGTAGTTGAGGTTCTTCGGCGTCGGAAAATCCATCAGGTGCTCTTTGGAGAACCGGATGATCGGCAGACGGTCGTCGAGCCACTTCTCGACGGCATTTCCGGGCGTATAGGTAGAATGTTCGGACATCGGAAAAGCCCCCACTAACCGATCTGGATCAGCGTATCGCTGACGAATTCATAAGGCGGAACGACCAGGTTCTTGGGCGCGGGACCGCGGCGGATACGGCCTGCGGTATCGTAGTGCGAACCGTGGCAGGGACAGAACCAGCCATCGAAATCACCCGACTCACCGACCGGAATACAGCCCAGATGCGTACAATTGGCGATCATCACCAGCCATTGCTCGTGACCCTCCTTGGTACGCTCCTCATCGGTCTGCGGATCCTTCAGCTCGGCCAGCGGCACCGCCTTGGCTTCCTCGATTTCCGCCGCCGTGCGATGGCGCACGAATACCGGCAGGCCGCGCCAGGTGATGGTCACCGACTGCCCTTCGGGGATGGCAGAAATGTCGAACTCGATGCTGGCCAGCGCCAGGGTCGACGCGTCGGGATTGAGCTGATTGATCAGCGGCCAGACCACGGCGGCAGCGCCGACCGCGCCGACGGCGCCGGTGGCGACATACAGAAAGTCGCGCCGGTTTGTGGATGAATGTTCTGCTTGCGTGGCCAAGGTCCGTATCCCCGTAACATGCACAATTGACGATGCCGGCCCCGGATTAGTCGTCCGCATAAGCAGAATCGACCGCCGTGCGCCCTCAAGCGGCCCGTCAGCTAGGCCCTTTTTGCACTGTCACAGGAACTTGTCCAGTGCGCGCGCCGTGACAGCGCACAACTGCGACACTATACCCGAGCTGGCCCGGAAATCGGGGCACTCTACCGACCGGAAATACACTGCAAATGACCCTCGACCTGGCTCTTTATCAACCGGACATTGCTGCAAACACCGGCACCTTGCTGCGCCTGGGCGCCTGCATGGGGGTCGTCGTGCACGTCATCCATCCGGCCGGATTCGCCCTCACGGATCGCAATCTGGCGCGCGCAGGCATGGATTATCTCGACAAGGCCGCCCTGGTCGAGCACGACAGCTTCACCGCTTTCGAGGCCTGGCGTACCGGGCAGGGCCGGCGGCTGGTTCTGCTCACCACCAAAGCCGAAACCTCCGCCTATGAGGTCCAATATGCAGCGGGCGACATTCTCCTACTCGGCCGTGAAAGCGCCGGCGTTCCGGACGCGGTTGGCGAGCAGTGTGATCTGCGCGTGCGCATCCCCATGCGGCCCGGATTGCGCTCGATCAACGTCGCCCTTGCTGGCAGCATGATACTCGGAGAAGCCTTGCGGCAGACCGGGGGCCTGCCTGCCATGACGCCCTTTACAGAACAGCGCTGAAGGTCCATTCCCCCCTCATGACCCTGCCCGCCGATATCGACTCCAAGAAAACTGCTGCCAGCGCCTGGTTCCGCACCCTGCGCGATCGCATCTGCGCCGAACTCGAAACCCTTGAGCGCGAGGTGACTGTCCCCAATGCCGACCTGGCACCGGGCGCCTTCGAACGCACGCCCTGGGATCGTCCGGCCGGTGGTGGCGGCGAGATGTCCATGCTGCATGGCCGCGTCTTCGAAAAGGCGGGGGTGCACATCTCAACGGTGCACGGGCACTTCACTGAAGAGTTCGCCCGGCAGATGCCGGGAACCGAGGCCGGCACCGCCTTCTGGAGCTCGGGGATATCGCTCATCATCCATCCCTGGAACCCGCATGTACCCGCCGTGCACATGAACACGCGCATGATCGTGACCGGCAAGCAGTGGTGGGGCGGTGGCGCTGACCTCACCCCGGTGCTGGACAATCGCCGCACCCAGACCGACCCCGACACCATCGACTTCCACGCCGCGATGAAAGCGGCTTGTGACGGCCGGCCTGGCGTCGACTATGACCGCTTCAAGGCCTGGTGCGACGAGTATTTCTTCCTGCCGCACCGCAATGAGCCACGCGGCATTGGTGGCATCTTCTATGACCACTTCAACTCCGGCGACTGGGAGGCAGACTTCGCCTTCACCCAGGCGGTTGGTGAGGCGTTCCTTGGCATTTATCCAAGGCTCGTCCGCCGCAATTTCGAGAAAGCCTGGACCGAAGCCGAGCGCGACGAACAGCTCGTGCGGCGCGGCCGCTATGTCGAGTTCAACTTGCTCTATGATCGAGGCACCACCTTCGGTCTCAAGACCGGCGGCAATGTGAACTCGATACTCTCCTCAATGCCTCCCGCGGTGAAGTGGCCCTGAGGACATGGCGAACCTGGTAGCAGCGCAGCTTGCGTGGAAACCCCTATAGAATCTGCCAAGCGCGCAGGTAACATCCGGGCATGTCCCTCAGCGATCTCGACATCACTGGCTATCGCTCCATCCGGTCCATCCGCTTTCCCCTGAAGCGCCTGACGGTGCTGGTGGGTGGCAATGGCGTGGGCAAGACCAACCTCTATCGCGCACTTGAACTGGTGCATGCCGCGGCCACCGGTGATCTCGCATTGTCGCTCGCCCGCGAAGGTGGCCTGGCCTCGGCCATGTGGGCCGGGCAACGTCGCGCCAATGAGCAGCCACGCCTGGCTCTGGATGTGGGTCTCGACACCATTCTGCCCGGCGATGACGAAGCCGCGTTCCTGCCGCGCTATTCCGTGGAAGTCGGCTATGGCGACAGCCGCTATGAAGCGATCTTTAGCGAGGAGCCCAAGATCAAAGCCGAGAGCCTGATCCTGCCCGGGCGGCGGACCGTCACGCTGCTCGAGCGCAAAGGCCCGGCGGCCTGGTATCGCGACCAGGACGGGCGCATGCGCCAGCTCGACCATCCATTGCTGGCCAGCGAAACCGCCCTCTCATCCCTGAGGGGCACCCTGCCCGAGCTCGATGCTGTCCGCCATCTCCTGGCGAGCTGGCGCTTCTACCACAGCTTTCGGACCGACCCTGAGTCTCCCCTGCGCCGGCCTTCGCTGGCTGTGACCGCGCCCACCCTCGATGCCGATGGCGGTAATCTGGGTGCAGTGCTGGCTACGCTGCGGCATATCAGGGGCGATACGGTCGATCTCGACGCCGCTATTGACCAGGCCTTTCCCGGTGCCCGGCTCGATATTCCCCCGCCCGAACGCGATGCCAGCTTCTCGATGATCTTCCCGGAGGTCCCGCACCGGCCTTTTGGCGCCTCCGAACTGTCGGACGGGACCCTGCAGTTCCTGGCATTGCTGGGCGCCCTGCTGGCCTACCGGTTGCCACCGTTCATCGCGCTCAATGAACCGGAAACCTCACTGCACCCGGATTTGCTGCCTGCCCTGGCCAGAACAATCGCCCGCGCGGCCGAGCGCACGCAGGTCTGGGTCGTTACCCATTCCGTACCCCTGGCCGAGGCCATTGCCGAGCACACTGGCATCACGCCCCGCACAGTCATACGGCGCAATGGCGCGACCTGGCTGGAGGGACTCTCGGACATCGGCATTTTCCCTGAGGAATAGGCGGAACCTTTCCCGCCCAGGGACGTTTAATCAGACCCGCCAAAGGGAGTGACAATAGGAGGTTCAGCGATGAAACGCTTTGATTCCGGCACACTCATTCCAGGGTCCACCTGGCGCGCCGAGGCCGAAACCGAGGCCGAAGTGGTGCGGCGAGCTGTCGAAAACATGCGCAATCTCAACGGTGAAACCGAAGTGCGGCCCGAAATGGTCGAACGCATCAAGGAGCGGATCGTCGATATCGACGATATGGGCCGGGAAACCCGGCACTGACCAATCAAGCCCCGGCCATCCGGGGCTTTTTCTTTGCAGGTGATCCGGGACTCTTCCCATTGAGCGCCAGACCTGCCACGACCGGTCCCGTCAAAATCAGTGAAATATCCGCTGCAGCAGCGCATCCTTGCTGGCGGAAAATTCACTCTCCACCCAGACCCGCTCCATGATCGCCAGCGCCGCGCCCATGTCTGGCCCGGGCTTCATGCCCTTTGCCTCCAGGTCGGCGCCACCCACCGGCAATGGCGCCACCGGCAGGCGGCCCAGGTCGCGCGCGATTTCGGCCAATCGTTCGCGCTGCCAATCCTCCAGGGCCGCCGCCACGGCCAACCCTTCCACGGCGTCCTCGCCAAACCGATAGGCCGCCCAGCCCACATCGCCACGCCTGAGCAGTTCCGCGGCATCCGCGATCCGTTCGGCCTGGCCCACAATTGCCTTGCTGAGCCGCCAGTCCGCCTGCCGCTGCACCAGGCTATCGCGGCCGAGCAAGGCGAGGCGCGCCGCCACCCCCTGCCCGCCCAGTGTCTCATAGCGCTGCAAGGCGGCTATGGCACCCGGCGCGACGCGCAGCAGGCCGAGGCGATCCATGACGCCCAGGGTGGCGGCCACTTTGGGCAGCGCCAGCATGCGCAGCATTTCCGAGCCGACCCGCTCGCGCGAGATATGATCCAGCTCCTCCGCCGCGTCGCGGCAGGCCGCCAATCCATCGGCGTCCAGGTGCTGGTTGCCGTGGCTCGCAGAAAAGCGAAAGAACCGATAGACCCGCAGCCCATCTTCGGCGATCCGCCGCGCTGCATCGCCGATGAACCGCACGCGGCCATTGACCAGATCGGCTGCGCCGCCAAGCGGATCGAAGAGCCGGCCATCGGCAAAACAATAGAGCGCGTTGAGGGTGAAGTCGCGCCGCTCTGCGTCGGCCAGCCAGTCCGTGCCGAATTGCACCTGCGCACGGCGTCCGTCAGTCACCACATCAGAGCGCAGGGTGGTGACTTCTACCGTTGTCCCCTCACGTCGCAGCGTCACCGTGCCATGGTCAATGCCGGTGGGATAGGCATCGATTCCAGCCGCCTTCGCCCGCTGCATCACCACGACGGGCAGGAGCTCGGTCGCCATGTCGATGTCGGCATGGCTCTGCATCCGGCCGATCAGGCTGTCGCGGACCACCCCACCTACGGCGCGGGTGCGCCCCTGAGCGCCGTCCAGAGCCGCGAATATGGCCTGCACAGCGGGGCGTTCCAGCCACTCGGCATGCTCGAGCCTGTCCGGGATCAT
Source organism: uncultured Devosia sp. (assembly GCF_913055165.1). Lineage (GTDB taxonomy): Bacteria > Pseudomonadota > Alphaproteobacteria > Rhizobiales > Devosiaceae > Devosia. The sequence continues at coordinate 85,226 of NZ_CAJXJS010000005.1, read as the reverse complement.
GCCGCGACCTCGCCCACCACCAGATCGCGGAACTGGCGCGTCAGATTTGCGGTGATGCCCCAGATGACATGGCCTTCATGATCAATCTGCCAGGTCGAATGCTCCTTGCCGCCGCGGCTGATGCGAAACCGGCCATAGCTTTGCGCATTTAATATCCGGTCCAGCGGCACCTCGAATACCGAGTGCACTTCACCCGGATTGGGAATGAAGGGACCGGCAGGGTCCACTTCAGCCACAACCGGCGTGATGAGATAATTCGTGCCCGTGTAGTACGGCTGCATGTAGCCCAGAACGCTGGCATCCTCGGCCAGCAGGCCCACCTCCTCGCGGGCCTCCCGCAAAGCCGCTGCGGCAGCATCGGTATCGGTGCTGTCGATCTTGCCGCCCGGAAAGGCAACCTGCCCCGAATGGGCCCTCAGATCGGGTGAGCGCTCGGTATAGAGGACCGTGTGCCCTTCCGGCCGCCGCACCAGCGCAATCAGCACCGCTGCCGGCACCGGCGGGCGTTCAAACGGCTGGAGCGGCTGCCAATCGGGCACCAGGTCCCGCCCATGAGGCAGTTGAGGCGGCTCGGCGAGCAGCCGGGGCAAGAGCATCTGGGCGATTTCGGGGCTGGGAGCCAAGACACACCGCAAGGGACATCAAAAGGTGCAAGGAATGTAAGCGCGTCAGACCGATCCTGCACCCCCTTTTGCCGTCATGCCCCCTCTTCGAAAGCGGCGATGGCCCCCTTGAGCGATTTGGCCAGGGTCTTGTCTTCGGCCAGCAGCAGCACGCGCGTGGGGTCCACGGGGCCGGGAAACTCGATATTGCCGGGTGTCGTTGTCTCCCAGCCGAGCGGACAATAATAGTCCTGATCGCCGACCAGCAGGACGAAGTGCCCCTCACCGCGCGAAAGCGCCAGCTTGCTCACTTCCCGCGCCAGAAGCTTGCCAGCGCCCCGCTTGCGAAAATTCGGATGGGTGGCCAATGGTCCAAGCAGATAACCCTTCTGGCCATCCACGCTGATCGGCGTCATCCAGACCGACCCGCAAGCGGTACCATCCACTTCGGCGATGAGGCTGAGGCTCGGATCGATCGGAAAGCGCTCCCGCACCCGAAAGGCGGTGCGCGCAAACCGGCCTGGCCCAAAGGCAATGGCCTGCAGATCATCGACGAACACGTCGTCGGCAGGGGTGGCGGCCCGAACGGTCGGCCGACCGGCAGCAGGAGAAGACGCGGCCTCGGCCGCAACGAGCGTGGTCATGGGTCTGATCCAGGAAGAGATATGCAGAAAAACATGCGGATCGGCCAACGGCCCTCCGCTCTAAACGACCAACTAGGGTCGTCGGTTCATCTGCAAAACCTTCACCATCCTGGACGCCTCCACGTCTGGAACCCGATTAGCACCCACTTGGTTGGTCGTAAATGGGAATTTTGGCACCATGCTTCCAAATTCCTTATCCGGTTTCGTGCCAGTGTTGCGCGAACACGCAACAATCTGTTGCCACCCTCATCCTTTTTGCCGCCGGCTCCGTTCCCTAGGTTCAGGCCAGCAGATTTCAGGGGCGCATGGCGCCATCAAATGCGGCAATGCCGACAGCAAGATGACCGAAAGGCAATTTCAATGGGACAGTTGGTCGACGGAAAATGGTCCACACAGTGGTATGACACCAAAAAATCGGGCGGCAAGTTCGTGCGATCCCAGGCCGGGTTCCGCAACTGGATCACTGCCGATGGCAGTCCTGGTCCGTCCGGTGAAGGCGGGTTCGCTGCCGAGGCCGACCGCTACCATCTCTATGTTTCCCTGGCCTGCCCCTGGGCGCATCGCACGCTGATCTTCCGCAAGCTCAAGGAACTGGAGAACCTCATCTCGGTATCCGTGGTGGCGCCCAAAATGCCCGATGAGACCGGCTGGAGCTTTGACCGGGACGGTGGCTCGACCGGCGATGCCCTGTTCGGCAAGGAAACGCTCTGGCAGGTCTATACCCAGGCTGTGCCCGACTATACCGGCCGCGTCACGGTGCCAGTACTGTGGGACAAGAAAACCGGCACCATCGTCTCCAACGAAAGCTCGGAAATCATCCGCATGTTCAATTCGGCCTTTAACGAATTGACCGGCAACACCGATGACTACTACCCCGAGCCGCTGCGCGAGAAGATCGACGCCATCAATGCCCGCGTCTATGACGACATCAACAATGGCGTCTACAAGGCCGGTTTCGCGACGACCCAGGAGGCCTATGACGAGGCGGTCTCAAAGCTTTTCGAAGCGCTCGACTGGGTCGAGGGGCTGTTGGGCGAAACAGCCTATCTCACCGGCGACACCATTACCGAGGCGGACTGGCGGCTCTTCACCACGCTGGTGCGCTTCGACGCGGTCTATGTCGGCCACTTCAAGTGCAACCGCAGGCGGATCGCGGACTATCCCAACCTCTCGCATTATCTCAAGGCGCTCTACGAAGTGCCCGGCGTCAAGGAAACGGTCGATCTCGACCATATCCGCACGCATTATTACTGGAGCCACACTACCATCAATCCGCACCGGATCGTCCCGATCGGACCGGAACTGCCGTTTTTGGATTGAGAGGGGCGACGACCTCTCCCCCAAAAGGGAGAGGTAAGGGCCCTCAATACCCCCAGACCGTCCGCTTTTCGACACCATCAAAATATTCATCGATCCGCTGGCTGGTTGCCGGGGTGACCTTGTCGGGGAGGGCGTGCCTGTCGAACCAGCCCACTTCCGCGATCTCGTGATCGGGCTTGCGTTCAAATTCGTGCTTGAAGGACTTGGCCACGTAGAAGGCGACGTGGTCCCGGTTCGTGACCGGGCTGGTATTGTGATAGAGCCCGAACAATTCCATCGGCCCGGTTACGCGGTATCCGGTTTCCTCCAATGTCTCGCGCGCTCCGGCCTCCTCGAAAGTTTCTCCCGGCCCCACGCCGCCGCCCGGAAACTGCCAGCCGGGCACATAGGTATGACGGATCAGCAGCACCTTGTCGCCATCCACCACCATCACCCGCGCCCCCACGGTCATCCGGTGCCAAAGACCCTTGAGCGTCAGGAAAGCGGTGGCGCGCACGCGCTGGAAGCGATTCATCATTGACCGGTCTCCTTTTGCCCACTGGGTAGCAGAGCTTGGCCCGCGACAAAATCGTGCGTTGTGTCGATTGAACGTTTTCTTGTCCGAGGCGTTCTGGCACAACCCCTCGCGATGATCACCCTGGCGCACATTTCCGATATCCACCTCTCCCCCATGCCCGAGGTGGGCTTTGGCGATCTTCTGGGCAAACGCCTGACCGGCTTTCTCAATTGGAAGCTCAAGCGCCACGGGGAGATGAACACCGAGACGCTGTCCAGGCTGGTCGCGCATATGCGGGAGCAGAAGGCCGATTTTACCGCCGTCACCGGCGATCTGACCAATCTGGCCCTCGACAGCGAGGTCGATCGCGCCGGCCGCTGGCTGCGCGAACTGGGCGGCGCCGAGCGCACGGCAGTCTGTCCCGGCAATCACGACGCCTATGTCCCCGGCGCGCTTGAATATGCCCAGGAAGTCTGGGGCGACTACCTCAAGGGCGAAACCCTGGAAGGCCAGGCTTTCCCCTTCGTGCGCCGCGTCGGCGAATTGGCGATCATCTCCTGCTCGAGCGCCGTGCCCACCCTGCCCTTCTTTGCCGTTGGCCGTTTTGAGGAGGAACAGGCCGCGCGCCTGGCCCGCATCCTCAAACTGCTGGGCGACGCAGGCTATTTTCGCGTGGTGCTGATCCACCACCCGCCCAATGCCGAGCTGCAGCACCCCTCATTCGGCCTCAAGGGACATCGCATTTTCCGCCGCGTCATCGCCCAGGAAGGCGCGGAAATGATCCTGCACGGCCACACGCACCGCTCCTCGATCCACCACATCGCCGGCAAGAACCACGAAGTGCCGGTGATCGGCGTCGCCGCCGCCAGCGCAGCCCAGGGCGGGACCCTGGACGACCCGGCGCGCTACAATCTCTTCCGTATCGAGAAATCCGGCGAGGAATGGCGCTGCACCATGCGCGAGTACGGCTTCCAGCGCCTCGGCGCCGATATTGTCATGCGCATGCAGATGCGGATCTACTGACCCCGTCGAAATCCCCATCCCTCCCTCGTCGTCCTCGTATAATCTGATGCCGAGGGAGGCCCGCATGACGACACCCAAGCCCACCACCATCGACGCCTATCACGCTCAACTGGCGGATACCGACCGGGCCGTTTGCGATAGGCTGCGCCACATCATCGATCAGCATTTGCCCGAGGCCGAAAGCAAGATCTGGCATGCCCACCCGGTCTGGTTTCTCGATGGCAATCCGATCGTGGGCTATTCGAAACTCAAGGACAGCGTCCGCCTGCTGTTCTGGAGTGGCCAATCCTTTGAAACGCCGGGCCTTCAGCCCGAAGGCACCTTCAAGGCCGCGGAAGCCCGCTACACTGCGGCCGATCAAATCAACCCGAACGCATTGGTCAGCTGGCTCAACGAGGCCCGCAATATTCAGTGGGACTACAAGAATATCGTCAAACGCAAGGGCCGCCTGGAACGGCTTTGATCAGCCGCCGGCATGAGCGCAGGTCTGCGCTTACAGGGCTGAGTAATTGTCGTCCTTGACGGCTTCCATGACCACGAAGGTAGAGGTGCTCGAGACATAGGGCAGCCGCGAAATGGATTCGGCCAATGTGGCCCGATATGCGTCTATGTTCTCGGTTCGCACCTTGAGCAGGTAGTCGAAGGGCCCGGCGATCAGATGGCACTGCTCGACTTCCTTGACGGCCCGAACCGCTTTCTTGAACTCGCGCAGCGCAGGTTCGCGCGTGTCGCTGAGCTTGAGTTCCACGAAGGCAATGTGGCTCATGCCCAGATGTTTGTAGTTCAGGCTGGCGTGAAACCCCAAAATGATCCCATCGTCGATCAGACGCTTCAAGCGCAGCTGGCAGGGCGTGCGCGAGAGGCCCACCCGATTGGCCAGGTCGACAAGGGAGATGCGGGCATCCTGCAACACCGCCTCAATGATGCGTCTGTCGAACGAGTCCAATAGGCACCCCACAAAGTCATATCTGCCTGCGATCTTGCGCCATTATAGGCATTAAGTCCACCGCCGGAACATATTTGGGCAGATTGACCAAGGTCTGGCGGTTATCGTGGTCATCACTTCTTGCGCGAGGGAACGGGCAGAGGGGAAAGACGCCGGCCTGGTCTGCAGGTAGCTGCCGGCCTTACCAGGGTTGGAGCGACGGATTCAACGCGATCCAGCGACAGGACAGCCAGGAAGTGGCGTTCACAAAGCTTCAGGAGAAACAGATGAGCAAACTCAGGACTTTTTCGTTTTTGGCGCCGGCCATTCTCGCCGCCAGCCTTGCCGCCGCACCGGCCTATGCAGACAAGCTGGACGATGTGCTCAACTCCGGCACGCTGCGTTGCGCCGTGGTTCTGGACTTCCCGCCCATGGGCTACACCGACGCCAATAATGAGCCCGCCGGAATGGACGTCGATATCTGCAAGGACCTGGCCGAACGCATGGGTGTCGAGGCAGAAATCGTCGGCGTGACCTGGGCAGAGCGCATTCCCTCCCTGATCTCCGGACGCTCGGACGTCGCCATCGCGTCCTCGTCTGACTCGCTGGAACGCGCCAAGACCGTCGGATTCTCCATCCCCTACATGGTCTTCCAATTCCAGGCCCTGCTGCCGGCTGACTCGACCGTGACCAGCTGGGACGAACTCAAGGATCTCAATGTCGGCGTTGCCATCGGCACGACCTATGAGTCCGAGCTTCAGGCCTACAAGGACGCCAACTGGACCGACAGCAGCGGCGAAATCACCACCTTCCAGAGCGAGAACGACACCTATCTCGCCGTTTCGCAGGGCCGTGTTGCCGCCGGCATTGCCACCGATACCGCGATTGCCAACATCGTTGCCGCCGACACCTACCAGAACATCAAGGCCGGACCCGTCGCGCCCTTCGGCGCCGACATCGTCGGCTTCATGACCGTGCGCAACGAATATGGCTGGCTGAACTTCCTCAACCTCTACATCAATCGCGCCTATCGCGACGGCACGCTGCAGGACCTGTATGGCAAGCATATCGGCGGCACCATGCCGGACCTGACCACGGCTGGCGTATACTACTAGCAATCCGGATCGAAATCGGCGCTGGCGGCCGGCAAGGCCGCCAGCGCCCTGAGGGACATGCGCGATGGACTATCAGTTCCAGTGGCGGCCAGTTATCCAGGCTCTGCCACAACTGCTTGAAGCGTCCCTGGTGACGCTGCAAGTTTCAGTTCTCTCCATGGGACTGGGCCTGCTCATGGGCCTTGTCCTTTATTTCATCCGCAAGTCGCCGATCCTGCCCTTGCGGGCGTTCGCGACCACGTGGATCGAAGTCGCGCGTAACACGCCCAGCCTGTTCCAGATCTTCATCTTCTACTGGGGGCTGGGTGAATTCGGCATCTTCCTCAGCCCCTATGTCTCGGTTGTCGCCGCGCTCAGCTTCAACTGCGCCGGTTATATGGCCGAAACCTATCGAGGCGGCTTCGCGGCCGTGCCCAAGGGGCAGAACATGGCCGCGCGCACCCTGGGCATGACCGCCTGGCAATCGCTGCGCTATGTCGAACTGCCACAGGTGCTGCGGGCCATCTACCACCCCATGACCAACCAGTTCACCTGGATCATCCTGGCCAGCTCGCTCGGCATGCTGGCCGGACTGCGGGAACTGTCGGGGGAAACCCAGTATTTCAACTCCCGCACGTTCCGCACATTTGAATTCTTCATGGCGGCGGCGGTGATCTACTACGTGATCACCAAGATCGCCCTGCTGGTGCTCAAGGCAATCGGCTGGAACCTGTTCAAGGCAGAGAGGGCCGCCAAATGACGCCGGTCTTTACCTCCCTGCAGTGGAGCGACCTGCTGTTCCTGCTCGAAGGCGCCTGGAATACGATCCTGATTTCTGTCGTCGCCATCATCCTGGGCTCGGTCCTGGGCGCGATCATCGGCTGGCTGATGTCGCTCAAGAACACCGCGCTCAACCTCACCATGATGTCGATCATTGACGTCTTCCGCTCGGTGCCGCTGCTGATCCAGCTCATCCTGTTCGACAGCTTCGTGGCGATTGCGGGATTCCCGCTGCCGCCGTTCTTCTCCGGCACGATCGTCTTGACCGTCTATACCGCGGCGCTTGTCGCCGGGGTCGCTCGCGCCGGAATCGAGGCCGTACCGCCAACCCTGCGCGCAGCCGCCCGGTGTCTTGGGCTGAGCTACTTTCAGGAACTGCGCTACGTCACGTTCCCGGTCGGGCTGCGAACGGCCTTCCCGTCCTGGCTGGGTGTCGCGCTGGCCACCGTCAAGGACTCGGCGCTCGTCTCGGCCATCGGTTATGTCGAGCTGCTGCGCGCCTCGCAGATCCTCAACACCCGGACCCAGGAATCCGTGAAGATCATGCTGCTGGTCGGCGTGCTCTATTTCGCCCTCTCCTATCCATTGTCGCTGCTGGGTAGCCGCTACGAAAAGAAAATGGCATCGAATGATCATCCTTGAGAATGTGCACAAATCCTTCGGCTCGCTGAAAGTGCTCAAGGGCGTCAACCTGACTGTGCATGAAGGCGAAGTCGTCTCCCTGATCGGCGCCTCCGGCTCGGGCAAATCGACCCTGCTCTACTGCATCAATGGCCTGGAAAAGATCGATAGCGGCCGCGTGACGGTGGACGGCACCGATGTCCATGCCAAGGGCACCGACATCAACAAGCTGCGCCAGAAACTGGGCACCGTTTTCCAGCAATGGAACTCCTTCCCGCACCTGACGGCACTGGAAAACGTCGCCCTGGCGCCGCGCGTGGTCTCCAAGCTCGACAAGGCGGCAGCGCGCGAAGTGGCCGCCGCCCAGCTCGAGCGCGTCGGCCTGAAGGACAAATTTGATCACTACCCATCCCAGATGTCGGGCGGCCAGCAGCAGAGGCTGGCCATTGCCCGCGCGCTGGCAATGAAACCCGACTACATGCTGTTCGACGAGGCAACGTCGGCGCTCGACCCCGAGCTGGTCACCGAGGTTCTGGACACCATGCGCATGCTGGCTTCCGACGGCATGACCATGATCGTGGTGACGCACGAAATGAGTTTTGCCCGCGACGTGTCCGATCGCGTCGCCTTCTTCAAGCAGGGTGTCCTGGCTGAAATCGGCCCAGCGCGCGAAGTCATGGAATCGCCCAAGGATCCTGATCTGCAGCGCTTCCTCTCCTCCTCCACGCGATAGCCTTGATAGGCCTTGAAAAAATGGGGCATCGGCGCCGCACAGCTTTTTTTGTTATGCAACATAACATAAATATGCCATGCTCCTTCTGCCATCGGTTCCACTTCAGGTCGGCGAGAGGCCTGCGGCGGAACCGGTGGGCATAGCGGTGATCAATGGGCTCTGGGAGGACCCTTCGCCGCAAAACCAAGGAGGAGATTTCCGTGAACAAGACCCTTATGACGGCCTGTGCGGCCCTGGCCCTGTCTGCGACCGCACCCGCGCTGGCAGACGACGCGCGCTGGCTGACCGACACCATGATCAATGCCCGCGCCGAATTCATGACCCCGGGCCTGAATTACCTGACCTTCCAGCACATCGACACCATGTTCGCGACCCGGACCGTCGCGGCGGGCGGAGACGTCTGGGCGCTGCCCACCGAGACCCGTGATACTGGCGACAGCTTCACTTTCGGCGACCAGACACTGTCGCTGGACGAATTCCTCGAAGCGACCTCGACCAATGCGCTCCTGGTCATCAAGGACGGCACGATCGTCCACGAGACCTATCGCAACGGCATGACCGAGCGGAGCCGTCACATCTCGTTCTCCATGGCCAAATCCTTCCTGGCCACCATGATTGGCATTGCCATTGACGAGGGCAAGATCGGCAGCGTCGAAGACAAGGTCATCGACTACCTCCCGGATTGGGAGGGGTCGGCCTATGCCGAGATCACCATCCGCGACCTGCTGGAAATGCGCTCCGGCATCGCCTGGCTGGAAGTCTACGAGTTCGGCAGCGATACCCAGCTGACCGAAGTCCATGACAATTCGCTAGTCGCCTACAATTATCGCTGGTGCGACTACGCCCGCGACCGCGCGGAAAAGGGCGAAGCGCCGGGTACCGTCTTCAACTATTCCACCCTCGACACCTCCGTATTGGGTTGCGTTCTGGAAGCGGCCATTGGCGGCAAGGGTGCCGACTACATGAGCGAAAAGATCTGGCAGCCTGCCGGAATGGAGGCAGATGCCTATTACCTCATGGACGGGCCGGATTCGGTCGGCCGCGAGTTCTATGGCGCCGGCTACAATGCCACACTGCGCGACTATGGACGGTTCGGCCTGATGATGCTCAATGACGGCATGGCCAATGGCGAGCAGCTCGTCCCGCAGGATTGGGTTGCCGCCTCGACCGTCGCAGCGCCGGACCTGGACGTCGTCGATCCCGTGGACAATCTCGGTTATGGCTACCAGTGGTGGACTGTCCCCGGCACCACGGCCTACACCGCCCAGGGCCTGTTCAATCAGTATGTCTATGTCGACAACGATACCGACACGGTCATCGTCAAGCTCGCCTCGCCCGCCAGCCCGCTCGGCTGGGGCGTCGACAATCTGGCCTTCTTCAGATCCGTAGTCGAGACCGTCAGCCAGCCCTGACAATCCAGGCACGCCTACGCGGAACAAACCTGCTTGGGGCCGATCTGTCGGCCCCTTCTTGGCTTTCACGCCCCACTCCCGTCACAGGCGCAAATCACCTATATGGTGATCAAAGCCAGCGAGTAGCCCGTGACCGAATTCTTCCGCATCGAAAACCCCTCCTTTGACCCCGACACTGGCGAAGCGCGCTTTCCCTATACGCTGAACGGGCTTGCCTTCACCGAGGTACTGACCCTGCCCGCGGGCGCCGATGCCACAGCGGCCGCGTCCCCGGCCTTCGAAAAGCTGCTCGACCTCACCGCCCTGGTGCTCGGCGTCTCCTATTTTAAGCTGCGCGCGCCCTTCGCCATTCAAGCGCCGGGCATTCCGCTGACCGAGGGCGAGCGCGCCTTCGTCATCGATGTGTACGAAAATGGCCTGGGCGAATTCTACGCCCGCAACAACCTGTCCCGCTTCGGCAAGCTGGAGCTGGCTGCGCCTGAAGATTCCGTCGGGCGCAGGGCGGCACCGAACCTCCCCGAGCGCACGCTGCTGCCCATTGGCGGGGGCAAGGATTCCCTCGTCAGCGTCGACCTGCTGACACACACAGGACAACAGTTCACGCCCTTTGCGGTCAATCCCAAGGGCCCGATCGTGACCTCGGTGGAAGCCATCGGCACCAATCCGCTCTATGTCACCCGGACGCTCGACCGCGAGATGATCCGGCTGGGCCAGGAGCCCGGATACTTCAACGGTCACGTCCCCTCGACGGCGATCAACTCCATGATTGCAGCGCTCTGCGCCCTGCTGTTCGGCTACGACCAGATCGTGCTGAGCAACGAACGGTCCGCCAGCGAGGGCAATGTCATGTTCGACGGGCGCGAGACCAATCACCAATATTCCAAGTCGCTCGGTTTCGAGCTTCTGATCGCCGACACCCTGGCCAATGCCACCGGAGGGGCGCTGAAATACTTCTCATTGCTGCGTCCCTATTCGGAGGCGCGTATCGCCTCGCTCTTCACCAAGGAAAGCAAGTTCGACAGCGTCTTTTCCAGCTGCAACCGCAATTTCCGCCTGAATGGCAATGACGGTGCCCTCTGGTGCGGCGAGTGCCCAAAGTGCCATTTCGTGTTCCTGATCTTTGCGCCCTTCATGGCCAAGGAACGGCTACTCAGGATTTTCGGCAAGAACCTGCTCAATGAACCGGCCAATGAGCAGTCCTTCCGCGAACTGGCGGGTCTCACCGGCCAGAAGCCCTGGGAATGCGTTGGTGAAATCCTTGAGGCCGCAGCCTGCTTTTATACCCTCACCCGCCACGCTGACTGGCACGAGGACGCCATTGTGCGCGCCATCAAGGCGGACCTTTTTGCCCAATATGGCGAGGAAAAGCTGCAGCGGGCCATGGCCGAATGCCTGACCGACAGTCACGATCATCATATTCCCCCGGCGCTTGCCGCCAAGGTGGCCGCCTATGCGGTTTGAGGAACCGGTCCTGCTCTATGGCGCCGGGCGCGAGGCCCTGTCCACCCGCGCCTTTCTCAAGGCCCGTCAGCCCGATCTCAAGGTCTATGTGACGGTCGATAGCGGCGCGGCCGACATCCCCGATGCCGAACAGATCGCCGCCGAGGATCTGCCCACCGCCATCAGGGCCCACCGTTTCGGTCTCATCGTCAAAAGTCCCGGCGTGTCGCGCTACAAGCCGGTCTTCGACATCGCCCGCGATGCCGGCATACCTGTGACCTCCAATCTCAATCTGTGGGGCGCCGCCTACCGGCATGACCGGACGGTCATCGCCATCACCGGCACCAAGGGCAAGTCAACCACGGCCACACTCACCCATCTGATGCTGACGCGATCCGGCATCGATGCGGGCCTGGCGGGCAATGTCGGCCTGCCCCCCCTGGAAATCGCCGACAAGCACCCTGTCATTGTCTTTGAATTATCGAGCTACCAGACGGCCGACATGAACTTCCTGCCCGATGTGGCAGCGCTCACCAATCTCTACCCCGAGCATGTCGATTGGCATGGTTCGGTCGAACGCTACTACGCAGACAAGCTGCACCTGATTGATCGCGATGGTAGCTTTGCCGTGGCCCTGGGCGTAGCTGCCCGCTCCAATGCGCTGGTCGCCAGGGCCGTGCGCGATCACCGCCGCCTCCTGCCCGCCCTGACAGAAGATCAGAATCTGCTCATCGAAACCGCGGTGTCGCGCTCACGCCTGCGTGGGGCCCACAACCTCGAAAACGCACTGCTTGCCGCGCAGATCGCGCTGGGCGTGGGTGGCACAATGGACGGCATTGTGCAGGGTATCGCGGCCTTTCGCCCCTTGCCGCACCGGCTCGAGGAACATCAGTTCGGCGGCATCACCGTGGTCAACGACTCCATTTCCACCACGCCCGAAGCCACCAAGGCCGCACTGGCCGCCTATCCTGGACGTCGCATCGCCCTGATTGCGGGCGGCCACGAGCGCCAGCAGGACTATGCGGAGCTGGCCGGCCTCCTGACGCAAAGAGGCGTTCGCCTGCTGGCGACACTTCCCGTAACCGGTTTCCGTCTCGCCCAGGCGACCGGAGAACGGGCTCCAGAGGTCACAGTCATCCAGTGTCCAGATCTGGATCACGCCGTAAAGGCCCTCATCGAAGAGCGGAAGCACTTCGACACCCTCATACTGTCCCCCGGGGCTCCGTCCTATAATCAGTTCAAGAACTTCGAGGAGCGCGGCTCCCGCTTTGTCGACCTGTGCCGGACGCTTCTGGGCGAGAAGCACCCGGTCTCCGGTTGAAAGGCATCAATAGCTCGTATCCAGGCTGGTGACCGGCACCCCGGCCCGCATCAGGCCAGTTCCGATTTCGTCGAGAAGGGCGGTGTCTGTCACCCGCTGCGCCAGGCGATTCATAACGCCCGATTGGCGAAAGGACGGGATGTCCAGCACGCGCGCCAATTGCTGTGCCACCATGGCGCTGTCGCCGGAGCGTTGGGCCGACAACAGTGCGAATATGGCGCCCAATTCCACATCCAGCCGGGCACAGCGCTGGGCGTGGCTGAGCGACTTTCGGTAGTCCGCGGCAAAATAGGCGGCAATTGCCGGCACGCAATAATACCAGTCCGGCACCTGGGTTTGCGGCACCGCCCCAATAGCTCGCTGCGCCGCCGGAATGGCAGCGTCCAGCCTGCCAATTAACGCCATATGGCGGGCATGGGCAGCCAGGGCATCGATATTGGCCGGATTGATCTGCAGCGCTGTCCCATAGGCGGATTCAGCCCTGTCATGCCGCCCCATCAATTCATCCAGCCGTGCCCTTTGCTCCCACACAAAGCTGCTCGTCGGGTCGGCCTGTACCGCTTCGTCCATCAGCTCATCGGCGTAGGCCAGGCGGTCCTCCGGCGTCATCAGCGCATCGGCGCCACCCCCCAGGCCTTCGGCAACCAGGCTTGCTTCACCCGCCAACACATTGCCATTTCGGCGCACCGGGTCAGGCAGGCCATCCATGCAGGCGCGCACCCGCTCGGCCAGGCCCACCGATTGCACGCTGCGATACATGGTGAACAGCACGCCGCAGAGGTAGAAATTCTCCTGTCCCTCGATATCGGTCTGCGCCAGCAGCTCCCTCGCCCGATCATGCAGCGGACCACGCGTTCCGCCCAGCAGCAGGATCAACTCCTGCGAAATCGCATCGACACCACCGCTGCGTGCAAACTGTTCGCGCGGCACTGAGGTAGACCAGTTCCAGACAATGGAATTGGTGGCCATCTCCGTCAGAATGGCACTGATCTGATAATTCTCGGCCAGGGTAGGATCGGCGCGGACAATCCCGGTCAGGGCATAGTCCGGCGCCTCCCCCTGCTCCTGACTCCCGCGGCCGCCGAGATAGGCCTTGACCACCAGTAGCGGGGCGAAATCGGTCACTAGCTCGATCGCCAAGGCCGAAATGGCGGGCGTGATATTGCTTTCGCCCGTCAGGTTCTGAAACTCCATCACCCGCAGGCTCGGCTCCTGGATCGCGCCGCTGGATGCGTTCTGCTGGCCCTGCCGTGGACCCAGCGTCGATAGCGAATAGGCCAGCGCGATCGCCCCCAGGGTCAACACCAGCAGCACAAACCAAGACACCGTCACATGGCCGCGCGGCGCCGTGTTCTCGGCGGCGGGGTCGGGAGCGCTAATAGTCGCATCTGTCTGGGGGGGCGGCTCATGCCCGACAGCTACTTCCGCGAACTCAGGAACATATCGGCCAATCGGCAACTGGATCTGCAGCCTCTCCTGGGCTCCAGGTCCCCTGTAATACTGATCCAGAAGGGACCTCAATCGCCTTGCCTGCACACGAACGATCGGGTCCGCCTGGGGGTCGAAGTCCGGTGAACGGCCAAAGACATCGACAGCAATTGTGTAGGCCTTGATCGATTGGCCTTCGCCGTTGAGTCGGCGTTCAACGATATAAGAGAGGAAACTCGCCAACTGCGGAGAGCGCGCAATTTCGGGCCAGTCAAGCAGGCGCTTCAACGCCTGGCCTACCTCCTCCCGATCCGGTTGAGCGCCCAAGACACAAACCTCCCGCAGCCTGGGCAAGATTGTGACTCTTTACATGTAAAACGCAAGGCAACTTACCCCCGTTTAACCCGATTTTGCCTCCCTCGACGCACGTGATTGCATCATACGCCACCCCGTCGACGTCACGAACTCGACATGTTTTCCAGCGGCTAGGCCCCGCCGGACGTGTTCTACAATCCGAATAAGCCACTCTGTCTTGGGACATTACGGTCTCGAGCGGAACTGGCGTTTTTGTTGTGTTCGACCCCTGCGCGGCGCAGGGATGAGGTGGCTCTTGAGTAACGCATCGGACGATTTGCCCTTCATCGCCCTGATCGATGATGACGGACATTCTGCGTATTTGCTGACCCGTATGCTCAAGGCACACGGGGCGCCAGAGGTGAAGCACTTCGGCTCGCCGGAGGCTGGCGAGAGCTTCCTTGCCGATTGCCTCGCCGACGTCGAACGCGAGTGGCCGGGCCTGGTGATCGTTGATCTCAAGGCCCATAGCGGCGCCAATCTGGAATTTGTGGCGCGCAACCATGCGCGACTACGCCAGAAAGGTGTCCCTCTCGTGGTCATGACACAGACCACCGACCGGACCGGTCGGCAGTCGCTGCACGATGCCGGCGCTGCGGCGGTGTTTTTCCGGCAAGCCGATCTCGATGCCTACCGGCACGAAGCGGCAGCCATAGTCAGTTTCTGGGCGCGCAATCAGCGCCTAGATGCGGTTGGCATGTAGCTCCTGCGTCCACAGGTTGCATGCCTTACGGCGGAGAGTGACGCTGCGTGTCGATCGTTAGGTCGGCCTGCATTCCCAAGTGTCCTCTCCGCCCCCAGAAAAGGTTGGCGGTCTGCACCACCGTCAACCCTCATGCGCGGTCCCTGCCTTTTGTGGATTTGGCGCACGGGCGCGGATGCGACACCTCCCGGTCGTGTCCGTACGGGGGGAGAAGCAAATTGCCGCGACGCATGTCCCTCAGCGTCAGCTGGCACGCCTGTTTGCTTCTCCCCGCGGCCCTCACCTTGCGGTTTAATCCCGCGGCCGGTCCTTTTCGCCAATGATATGATGCGCGAACGCCCGCAGTGCGGCCATCACCAGCACAGCCAGCAACGCGGTCCCGGCTGCAATCAGATAGTAGCCTAGCGCGGTGGCGACCCCGACGGCTCCGGCCAACCACATCCCCGCGCCGGTTGTCAGACCCTGAACGCCCGCGCCGCTCCGGAATATTGCGCCCGCTCCGAGAAAGGCAATTCCCGCCGTCACCGCTTCAACGGCACGGATGGGATCAGGATTGGTTTGGGTCGCATCCTGAATGGTGTGGAAGATTTCGAAGGCCAAAATGGTGAACAGCGTCGCTGCCACCGAGATCAGGATGTGTGTCCTGAGCCCGGCCTCAGCCGTGTGAATCTCCCGCTCAAAGCCGATCAGAGCCCCCAGTGCTGCAGCAATAGCGAGGCGAATGCCAATGATATGGGCGGGAAGATAGGTTTCCACCAGGCCGAAACTGTTGCCGATATCCATTTGGGAAATCTCTAGGGTGACGCTGAGATGACAACACGCCAGCCCAGATCGGGTTCCCGGCCAGGCAACCGGTCGTTAACGCAGAGATGGGTCGTTCGGCGACTATTAAGCGCCCGCTAACGGGCCCGAAGGAACATTGCCGGCGCAACGTTCGGGGGCAAAGATGCGAAAATCGGGGTCGCACTTCACGGTTCGGTTTCTGCTGCCCATCGCGGCCGTGGCCGGCATCACTGTCGCGGCGCTGGCCGGATTCCTCGCCTGGTCGGCTCAACGGATCGACGCTGAAGCCATGTCCCGGGACCGCCTCCTGCTCGAACGGGCTATCGAGGAATTGCAGACCCAGATGTTCCTTGCACAGGAAGAACTAGCCACCTGGGATGAGGCCGTGGAGGCGGTAATCGCCAACGACCGGGAGTGGCTGGCCGACAATCTCGGCGCCGCTGCATATGACACCTTTGGCCACAGCCGCAGCCTGGTCATGGATCGCAAGGGCAATGTCCTGGTTGCCCTGCGCGACGGCGGGCAGGTTCGCTCCAAGGCCATTGCCGATGCCGCCGCCGACATCCTGCCGCTGGTAGAGCAGCTCAACAGCGTCGATGCCGATGCGCGCATATCAGCCTACAATGCCGGTGTAGCCGACGAGCCGCCCCAGGCCATGGCCTTCTCCTTGTTTGAGAACCAGCCCGCCTTGGTCGCGGCCATGCCCATTCTCTCCTACAGCGGCAACAACGCTCCCGAGGTGGGCACCGAGGCCATCTACGTGTCGGTGCTTCTGCTCGATGCCGAACTTGCGGCCGATCTTGGCGATCAATACCGCATCGACCATCTAGCATTCGACAGTGACCCAAGTCCTGAAGCTACCGCCCTACCCGTCGGCAGCTCGTCCGAACACCCCATCGCCTGGCTAGTCTGGCAGCCCGACCGGCCCGGCTCCAGGCTCTTGCAAGCGGCCATGCCGGCCTTGTTCTCGGCCCTGCTGATTGGCCTCATTATCGTCGGCCTTCTTCTCAACAGCCTGCTCCGCGCCCTCACCGCCCTGCAATCCGAGCGGGAAGAGGCCAGTCACATGGCACTGCATGATCCGCTCACCGGGCTGGGCAACCGCAGCCTCTTCCGCACCCGCCTCAACGACAGCTTCCGCGCCATGCCCGCAGGTGAGCCTCGCTTGGCCGTGCTGGCGCTCGACCTCGACCGGTTCAAGCAGGTCAATGACACGATGGGCCACCAGGCGGGCGACGAGTTGCTCACCGCCGTCGCAGACCGCCTTGGAGCGCTGATGCGGCCCGAAGACACCCTGATCCGTTTCGGTGGCGACGAATTTGCTATCATCATGCCGGGCATCACGACCCATGCTGAACCTCAAAAGCTCGCCCAGGCCATCATAGACACCCTGTCCCGGCCGATTGGTCTCGCGGCCGGCCAGGCATCAATCGGGGTCAGCATCGGCATTGCGACGGCGCCCGATTTCGCCCGCAGCGAAACCGAGATCCTGCGCTTTGCTGATGACGCCCTCTACCGGGCCAAGAATGGCGGCCGCAACCGCTATTGTCTCTACAGGTTCGACATAATGCCCGAACCCGCCCGGCGAGAGGCGGAATTACGCGAGGCCCTGGCCACTTCGCGGGCCAAAGCCTGATGGGTCACGCCGGCGCCGGCTGCATCATCGCGTAGACGATGTAGACAATGGCAAACAGCACCACGATCCCGACTAGCGAAGCGATCAGTACGCGCAGGTTCATCTTGCGCGGATTGCCCTGCCGCACCTCAGTGGTGTTCTTGTCCGGATCGTAGGTTTCCATGTGACGCTCCTTTTCTTGATCAACCAGACCAACGGGCGCCGCTCTTGAGAGTTCCTTGTCCAGCGTTCACAGGGACTTGACGAGGCGCTGCCGGAAGCGGACCTTTCGGCATGATCAACAATGAGAATAACACCATGACCAGCTCCGCCTTGCTCAGCCGCATGATCATGGCAGGACAGGGCAAGGCACCAGCCGATCTGGTCATCCGCAATATCGGTCTGCTGGACGTCATTACCGGCGCGGTCACCACCACCGACATCGCCATCGTCGCCGACCGCATTGTGGGCACTCACGGACAGTACCAAGGCGAACAGACCATCGACGGCACCGGTCGCTTTGCCGTGCCGGGGTTTATCGACACGCATCTGCACATCGAGTCCTCGCTCGTCACCCCATTGGAATTCGACCGCTGCGTGCTGCCTCACGGCGTCACCACCGTACTCTGTGATCCCCATGAGATCGCCAATGTGCTCGGCGCTGAAGGCATCCGCTACTTCCTCGATTGTGCCGAGCGCACCATCATGGACGTCCGCGTGAACCTGTCCTCCTGCGTGCCTGCCACTGCCTTCGAAACAGCCGGGGCGCAACTGGAGATCGACGACCTCCTGCCCTTCCGCGCGCACCCCAAGGTTGTTGGCCTGGCCGAAATGATGAATTTCCCCGGCGTGCTCAATGCCGATCCGGGCATTCTGGCCAAGCTGGTGGCCTTCCAGGACGGACATATCGACGGGCATGCCCCTTTATTGCGGGGGGAAGCGCTCAACGGCTATCTGGCCGCCGGCATCCGCACAGACCACGAGGCGACCAGCGCTACGGAGGCGCGCGAGAAGCTGAGCAAGGGCATGGCAATCCTCATCCGAGAGGGCTCAGTCTCCAAAGACCTGAATGCCCTGGCCGAAATCCTGGACGAGAACACCTCCAGCTTCGTTGCCCTATGCACCGATGACCGCAATCCCCTGGACATCGCCGAGGAAGGGCACCTCGATAGTTCCATTCGACGCCTTATCGCCAAAGGCCGCCCCCTGCACCATGTCTACCGCGCAGCCAGCCATTCGGCGGCGCGCATTTTCGGCCTGAGCGACCGGGGTCTGGTCGCCCCCGGCTGGCGTGCCGACATCGCCATTCTCGACAGCCTCGAGGATTGCCGTGTCTCCGACGTCATCGCTGGCGGACGCCTGGTCACACCGCAATTATTCGAAACGCGTGGCGCGGTCTCCCCGGTTGGCTTGCGGTCCATGAAGGCCAGGCCGGTCACCGCCAATGCCTTCGTCACCGAGCCCAAGACCGGTCAGAACCGCGTGCCCGTCATCGGGGTCAAGCCTGGCCTTATCCTCACCTTCCGCGAAGAGGCGACCCTCGCCAGCACCGAGCAGGGCCTGCAGCCCGATCTGGACGCCGATGTCATCAAGGTCGCCGTCATCGAGCGCCATGGCCGGAACGGCAATATCGGTCGCAGCTTTGTCACCGGCTTCGGGTTGAAACGGGGCGCCATTGCCTCCTCGGTGGGTCATGACAGCCACAACATCACCGTGGTCGGCGCCACCGATCGGGACATGGCCGCCGCAGTCAACCGACTGATCGAACTCGGCGGCGGCTTCGTGGTCGCCGACGCTGGGCAAGTGACGGCCGAACTGGCCCTGCCCCTTGCGGGTCTCATGAGCCTCAAGAGCTTTGAAGAAGTGGCCCATGATCTCCACCTTTTGCGCGACGCCGCCAAGGCGCTTGATTGCGTCCTACCCGAACCCTTCCTGCAGGTGGCTTTCCTCGCCCTGCCTGTCATCCCGCACCTCAAGATGACCGATCGTGGCCTGTTCGACGTCGACAAGTTCGACTTTGTGAGCTGACCTGATGAGCCTCTCCTCCCTCTATCTGGCATGGGTGGAGGATCTGCCGCCGCGCCTCAATGGTGTGCGCAAGCGCCGGGGTCTGTCCCTGACGATGGACGACGGGGTAGTCCTGAAGACCGACCACTATGCGCCAGACACGCCCGGGCCCCACCCGACCATTCTGATGCGCCTGCCTTATGGGCGACGCGGCTTTGGCGGCATAGCCGAGGCCTATGCCGAGCGTGGCTTTCACGTCATCATCCAGGCCTGCCGCGGCACCGAACGCTCTGGTGGCGAATTCGACCCTTTTGCCAATGAGCGCGCGGATGGCCTCGCGACATTGGCTTGGATCAAGCAACAAGACTGGTTTGACGGGCGCATTGGCCTGACTGGCCCGAGCTATCTCGGTTACGCCCAATGGGCGATCTGCGATGCCCTGCCCGAGACCGCCGCCCTGGCAACCAAGGTCACCACGGCGAACTTCCGCCCGGTCGTTTTCCCCTCAGGCGCCTTCCATCTCAATCTCTGGCTCTCCTGGGTGCAGGTCGTGGAGGGATTGCGCCGAAAGCCGATAACTACCGCGGCCCGCATGTTCTCCGGAGACATCGAGCGCCGCACAGAGCGGGCCGCCGCGACGCTGCCCCTGCTCGAGGCCGACAAGGTCGCCGTGGGACACAAGGTCAGTTTCTGGCGTCATTGGTTCGAACATGCGATCGCCAATGACGCCTTCTGGGCCGAACTCGACCACCGCCACAGGCTGACGAGCAAGACCCCGCCCGTTCACTTCATCTCCGGTTGGTACGACTTCATGCTGGACCCGCTGCTGGAAGACTACCAGAAGCTGGTTTCACTTGGGCACCGCCCCTTTCTGACCATCGGAACCTGGTTCCACGTCGCCGAGGAACTGCAGCGCGACAACTTGCGGGAGACCCTGATCTGGATGCGTGCGTGGTTGATGAGCGATAAGTCTCAGCTGCGCCGCCGCCCCGTCCGCATCCACATTTCAGGACGCGACGAATGGCACGAGTTCGACGCTTATCCACCGGGCCCGCCATCTCCGCAGACCCTTTTTGTCGGCAATAGTGGAGCCTTGACGTCCACCTGCGCGGAAACCGGGGAGACCGATCGATACCGCTACGATCCGGCTGACCCGACACCCAATCTTGGCGGCGCCATATTCGCTTTTACGGAAGCTGGCGCCGTGGACAATGCGCGCCTCGAAGACCGCGCCGACGTTCTCACCTACACCGGCCGGGTGTTGACCAGCGAGTTGATAGTGATCGGCCAGTGCCAAGTGACCCTTACGGCCCGCGCCAGCCTGCCTCATGCCGATTTCTTCGTCCGTCTGAACGATGTCGATTCCGCAGGAGTATCGCGAAACATTTGCGACGGCTTCGTCCGGGTGACGCCGGACACCCCGACCGATGCAGACGGCGCCTGGCACCTGACTTTTCCCCTGCACGCAACGGCTCACAGCTTCCGCCCCGGCCACCGCCTGCGTCTGCTGATCGCCTCAGGCGCTCACCCGCGATATGCGCGCAATATGGGGACTGGCGAGCCGATCAACACGGCCATCGACATGGTCGCCAATGACGTGGTGATCGAGCGGGCCGGCACATCCATCACCCTCCCGACCTACGCTCTGACCTGAGGCACGCACCTCATTTTCGCGGCGCGGCACTTGTCCACAGCACACCCTTGTCGGCCGGCTGAATCGATAAATCTCAGCTCACTGAAATGCCTGCGATTTTCGGGCGCCGTCACACGCGCCGGTCAAGCCTCTCAGCCTCCTCCAGGCCGAGGCCTTGCTCGATTTGATATTCTACATAACAATCAGGGTGCATCGCGGATGCTCTAAGGGAGGAGAAAATGACTTCAGTTTGGCGGAATTCCGTCGCGCTGGGCACGTTGCTGGCAGCTGCTGGCTGGGCCGGAGTGGCCCAGGCCCAAGCCATCGACTGCGGCCAACTCGTTGGGCATGATTTCGGGGTGGAGGACCTCGTGATTGCCGAGGCTACACCGACGCCGGTTGGAGACGAGGCACCGGTCGCTCATTGTTTGGTTCGCGGCCATGTCGGGGAGCGCACCGGCATTGATGGCAATATCTACAAGGTCAGCTTTGAGCTCCGCTTGCCGGACGACTGGAACGGTCGTTTCGTGCACCAGTTCAATGGCGGCAATGATGGCACCGTCGTCCCCGCCATGGGCAATCTGTTCAATGGCGATCCGGCCGATTCAGCCCTGTCCCGCGGCTATGCCGTGGTCTCCAGCGATGCCGGCCATGATGGTTCGGTTCATCCCGAGGCAGGTCTGGCGGGTGGCGCGAAGTTCGGCTTCGACCCCGAGGCGCGCAGCGACTACGGCTATGGCGCAGTGATGAAGCTCAATCCTGTCGCCACCAAGCTGGTCGAGGACTATTATGGCGAGGCGATCGCCTATAGCTATGGCGTCGGTGCCTCCAATGGCGGCCGCCATGCCATGGTACAGGCGACGCGTTCACCCGAGGCCTTCGATGGCATCCTGGCGGCCTTTCCCGGCTTCAACCTGCCGCGCGCTGCAATCCAGCACGCCTGGGACATCCAGAGCTTCAAGGCGATCAGCGGCGATGTGCGCACGGCCTTCAAGCCCGAAGACCTCAAGCTGGTTTCCGACGCCGTCCTCAACGCCTGCGACAGCCTTGATGGCCTCGAAGACGGCGTCATCGCCGACAGCCCCGCTTGCCAGTCGACTTTCGACATTTCGACGCTCACTTGCGAGGGCAACGCCACCGAGGCCTGCCTGAGCCCGGCCCAGGTCGAGGCTCTGCGACGCATCCATGCCGGCCCTACCAATTCCAAGGGCGAGGCTCTCTATTCCAACTGGGCGTGGGATCGTGGCATTGAATCGGGCGACTGGCGCTTCTGGAAGCTTGAGAGCCCCATTCCGCCCTGGGATAACATGCCGCTCATTGCCACCATGGGCGCATCATCTCTCGCACAGATTTTCTCCAACCCGCCAGTCCAGGTGGAAGGCAGCCCAGCCGCCCTGGAGCAGTTCCTGCTCGGCTATGACTTCGATACCGACGCCACCGTCGATGCCACCGATGCGACATTCACGGAGTCTCCCATGGACTTCATGACACCGACTGACGTGGACAACCCCGAAATGGCCGACTTCCGCGACGCCGGGGGCAAGATGATCGTCTTCCACGGCATGAGCGATCCGGTCTTCTCGGCCCTCGACACCATCCGCTGGTATGAGCAACTCGATGCCAATAATGGCGGCAATGCCGAGGATTTCGCCCTGCTCTACACCGTACCCGGCATGGGCCATGGCTCGGGCAGCCCGGCCACCGACAAGTTCGATGCGTTTACGGCTCTGGTCGAATGGGTCGAAAATGGCACATCCCCGTCTCACCTGGTCGCCACAGCCACCCCGGACAATCAATATGTCCCGGATCTCATCGACGCGACCCGCAAGCTCTGCCCGCATCCGCTTGTCGCCCGCTATGCTGGCGGCGACGAAAAGAGCCACGAGAGCTTCACCTGCGAATAATACCAGAAGGCCCGCCAGATGGCGGGCCTTCCTTTATGCTCAGTGTGCGTCCCGCGCCTTGACCTTGCGGCGCGCGGCATGCAGCAGCGGCTCGGTATAGCCAGAAGGCTGATCGGCACCATGCAGGGCGAGGTCCAGCGCCGCCTGGAAGGCGATCGACTGGAAATTATCGGCCATGGGACGATAGAGCGGGTCGCCCGCATTCTGTTCGTCCACCACTGCCGCCATGCGCTCGAAGACCGCGGTCACCTCGTCGCGGCTGACGAGGCCATGCCGCAGCCAATTGGCGACGGCCTGCGAGGAAATCCGGCAGGTGGCGCGGTCTTCCATCAGCCCCACATTGTTGATGTCCGGCACTTTCGAACAACCCACGCCCTGCTGCACCCACCGCACCACATAGCCAAGAATACCCTGGGCATTGTTTTCAAGCTCGCGCGTAATCTCTTCCCGGCTCAGCGAATAAGGCGCCTGCACCGGCATCGAGAATAGCTCGGACAGTCCCGGCAGCGCCTGGTTGTGGCGACGCTTCTGCGCCTCGAACACATCGACCTGGTGATAGTGCAGCGCATGCAGGGTTGCTGCCGTCGGCGAGGGTACCCAAGCCGTATTGGCACCGGCGTTCGGGTGGCCGATCTTGGCATCCATCATCGCCGCCATATCGTCCGGCCGTGCCCACATGCCCTTGCCGATCTGCGCCTTGCCCGAGAAGCCCGTGGCCAGACCGATCAGCACATTGCGGTCCTCATAGGAAGCAATCCACTTTTCGGACTTAATCTCATCCTTGCGCAGCACGGCGCCCGCTTCCATCGAGGTGTGGATTTCATCGCCTGTGCGGTCGAGGAAGCCGGTATTGATGAAGAACACGCGGGCGCGCGCCTCATAGATCGCCGCCTTGAGGTTGGCCGAGGTCCGGCGCTCCTCATCCATGATGCCGATCTTGATCGTATTGGGTTTGAGGCCCAGGAAGCCTTCGACGGAAGCAAAAATGGCGCAGGCAAAGGCCACTTCTTCGGGTCCATGCATCTTGGGTTTGACCACATAGATCGCGCCGTTGCGCGCATTGGCGCCGGTGTCATGCATGGCGCAGAGCGCGGTCACCGCCGCATCCATCAGCCCTTCACCGATCGGTTTGCCGTCAAGCAACACCGCGTCGGTAGTCATCAGGTGCCCGACATTGCGCACGAGCAGCAGCGAGCGGCCCTTGAGCACGAGTTCGTTGCCATCAACACCCTTATAGACCCGGTCCGCCTTGAGCTTGCGGGTGATGGTCTTGCCGCCCTTTTCGAAGGTATCTTCGAGATTGCCCTGCATCAGCCCGAGCCAGTTTCGATAGACGCCGACCTTGTCCTCGGCATCGACCGCGGCAACCGAGTCCTCGCAATCCTGGATCGTGGTCAGTGCCGCTTCGACGATCACATCGCTGAGCCCGGCGGGGTGCGTGGCCCCGATCGGGTTTGACGGGTCGATCACCAGAACCGCGTGCAGACCGTTGTGCCGGAGCACGATCTCGGCCTTTTCGCCCGCCCCGGCATAGCCGACAAAGGCAGACTTGTCCTCAAGCACCGCCGGTCCGGCCTTGGTATCGATGACCAGATTGGCCAGCCCGCCCTGTTCGGCGACGACATAGGACGTCACATCGGCATGGCTGCCCGTGGTCAGCGGAAACGCTTCATCCAGGAACTGCGCCGCCCGGTTGACCACCGCTGCCGCGCGCTTGGCATTGAACGCCTGGCCCGGCGCCAGTTCGCCCTCGCGCGAAATCGCATCCGTGCCATAGAGCGCATCATAGAGGCTGCCCCAGCGTGCATTGGCGGCATTGAGCGCATAGCGGGCGTTGGACACAGGCACCACCAGCTGCGGCCCGCAAATGCTGGAGATTTCCGGATCCAGCCCTTCGGTCTCGATGGTGAAGTCGGCCGGCTCGGGCACCAGGTAGCCGATCTCCTTGAGGAAGAATTCATAGCCCTGCGGATTGTTGGCCACCGGCCCGTACTTGCGGTGCCATTCATCGATCTTGGCCTGGATGTCGTCGCGCTTGGCCAGCAGCCGCGCATTGGTGGGCACATGTTCGCGGGCAAGCGATGCCAAACCATCCCAGAACTGATCCACCGATACTGCCAGGCCCGGCAGCGCTTCGTTCTCGACGAAGTCGACAAGCAGCTTGTGCACGGAAAGCCCGGATTTGGTCAGGTAGTCGGTCATGGGTGACGTCTCGCTCTTTCTACGCCTCCCCTGGGAGGGGAGGCCCGCCGCAAACTAGGCGAAGCGCAAATGGCTCACAACCCGCCTAAAGTCGACTTCGCCCTTGCGCCAGCCACATAGACTTCGGCAATCGCCCGGTCGTCGCCCATGGTCTGGAGCAGGAACAATTCCTCAGCCAGCGTGCTCATCGTGGCGTGCCGCAATCGCATGGTCGGTGTCGCGGCCGAATCGAGCACCACCAGGTCTGCTGCCATGCCCGGCGCGATCGAACCGATCGTCCCTTCAAGCCCCAAGGCTTCGGCATTGCCGCGCGTCGCCATGTGAAAGGAGGCGAAGGGGTTGAGCCTCTGCCCGCGCAGTTGCAGCACCTTGTAGCCCTCGTCCAGCGTGCGCAGCATGGATACGCTTGTTCCCCCGCCGATATCGGTGGCAATGCCGACACGCACGCCATGGCTCACCAGCCGCTCACGATCGAACAGGCCAGAGCCCAGGAACAGGTTCGAGGTGGGGCAGAACACCGCCACAGCGCCAGTCTCCGCCAACACCCCGGTTTCCCGGTGATTGAGGTGGATCGAATGACCCAGTAGCGTCTTACGGCCCAGCAGGCCAAAATCCTCATAGATTCCCGTATAGTCCGGCGAGCTGGGGTAGAGCTCCATGGAGTAGGTGATTTCGGCGTCGTTTTCGCTCAAATGCGTCTGCACGTAGCAATCGGGGTGCTCGTCAGCCAGTGCGCGCGCTGCCTCCATTTGCGCCGGCGTCGAGGTGATGGCAAAACGCGGCGAAATCGCATAGAGCGCCCTTCCGCGGCCATGCCAGCGAGCGATCAGCGCTTTGGTATCGTCATAGCCCGATTGGGCCGTATCGCAGAGGCCCTCGGGCGCGTTGCGATCCATCATCACCTTGCCGCCGACCATCAGCATATTGCGCCGCTGGGCCTCGGCAAAGAAGGCATCGACCGAGCGCGGATGGCTCGAACAATAGGCTACAGCTGTCGTCGTGCCGTGCCGGATCAGCGCGTCGTAGAAGTCTACGGCGACGGCGTCAGCATGGCCCTGCTGCGAAAACTTCTGTTCCTCGATGAAGGTGTAGGTATTGAGCCATTCGAGCAGTGAGCCAGCATAGGCCGCCATCATCTGGCTCTGGACATAATGCAGATGCAGATCAATGAAGCCGGGCATGATGAGGTTGGGCCGGTGGTCGATCACCATCGCCTCAGCCGTTTCCGCGCTGTCGAAGTCTCCGACCGCGACGACGATCCCGTCCTCTATGCTGACGGCACCGTCCTCGAGATAGAGATAGCTCTCGACGTCGTCTATGGCCTGTGGCGCGCGGTGAAAGCTCAGCACGCGCCCGCGCAGAACCGTCCGGTTCATGATCCCGATCCTTCGCGATACCATTCGACCAGCAGAGCGCGCTCCGCATCGGTCATTTCAGTCACATTGCCCGGCGGCATGGCGTGGCTCCAGCCCGCCTGCATGGCGATCTGATGCGCATTGTTGGCAATGGCGATGTCGTTGTCGAGGATCACATTCTTGGGCGCCTCATAGACACCCTCCCAGACCGGCTCGGGGGTGTGGCACATGGCACAGCGCGTCTGCACCGCCAGGCTGGCAGCGGCAAAGTGCTCGGTTGCCATGAATTTCTCTCCGGTCGCCGTCACCAGCGTCTCGCTGCCGGGGGTGGGCAGTTTGGGCGAGGTCGAGAGCCAGGCAATGACCAGCATCAGGATAACCGCGACCGCCCATGTCCAGTGCGGATTGCCCTTGCGGGCGTGGCGGGTGTTGAAATAGTGCCGGATGACAACGCCTACGAGGAAGATCAGCGACGCGATGATCCAGTTCCACTGCGTGGCAAAGGCCAGCGGATAGTGGCTCGAGAGCATGAAGAAGATGACGGGCAGCGTCAGGTAGTTGTTGTGCAGCGAGCGCTGCTTGGCGATCTTGCCGTATTTGGCGTCCGGAACCCGCCCCGCCTTGAGGTCCCCCACCACGATCCGCTGGTTGGGAATGATGATCATGGCGACGTTTGCGGTCATGATCGTGGCGGTGAAGGCGCCCATATGGAGCATGGCGGCGCGGCCGGTGAAGAGCTGCGTGTATCCCCAGCTCATCGCCACCAGGATGGCGAAAAGCACCAGCATCAGCCCTGTGGTCGACTGACCGATCGGCGACTTGCACAGCGTGTCGTAGAGCAGCCAGCCCAGCACGATGGAGCCCGCGGAAATGAGGATGGCGACCCAGCTCGGCACGTCCAGCACATTGCGATCGACCAGGAACAGATCCGCCCCGACATAGTAGAGCAGAGCCAGCAACAAGACGCCGGATAGCCAGGTCGCATAGCTCTCCCACTTGAACCAGGTCAGATGCTCGGGAAGGAACTCCGGCGCCACCAGATATTTCTGGATGTGATAGAACCCGCCGCCATGCACCTGCCACTCCTCCCCATGGGCGAGCGGCGGCAGGCTCGGCGTCTTGCGCAGGCCAAGATCGAGCGCGATGAAATAGAAGGACGAACCGATCCAGGCGATGGCCGTCACGACATGCAGCCAACGCGCCGCAAACATCGCCCATTCGTAAAAGATTGCCAGATCGCCCATTGTCGTCCCCTTCTATTCCTCTCCCCATCGGCGAGAGGTGGCTCGGCCGTAGGCTGAGTCGGTGAGGGGGTGCCACCCGCGCGTTCCTGACTCGCGGCGGTCACCCCCTCATCCGGCGCTGCGCGCCACCTTCTCCCCGATGGGGAGAAGAATGGGCCGGCGATCCCGCTGGCCCTTCAAACGCGGATCAGGCCGGCGGAATGACGCCCTCGACATACCAGTCCATGCTGAGCAGTTCTGCATCGGTCAGCGTCACGCCAGCGGGCACTTTTTCGGCCCCGGTATGATCGTTGATCGGACCGGTGAAGATGTTGAACGAGCCGTCGATCTGACCGTTCTTGACGGCCTCGGCAGCGGCAACAACGTCCTCGGGAACCTTCGGACCATAGGGCCCGATCTGCACCTCGCCTTCCTTCAGGCCCGGCCAGCGGTCGCCGGTTTCCCAGGTGCCGTCGATCACGGCCTGGGCCGAGTTCACATAGTGCGGACCCCAGTGGTCGATGATCGAGGTCAGCTGGGCGTTGGGAGCAAAGGCAGACATGTCTGCACCCTGGCCGAAGCCTCCCACGATACCGCGCTCTTCGGCAACCTGCAGGGCGGCCGGACCGTCGGTGTGCTGGGCGATGATATCGATGCCCTGATCGATCATGGCCCGAGCAGCGTCAGCTTCCTTGGCCGGGTCGTTCCAGGTCGAGATATAGACCGGGGTGATGGTGAAGTCCGGGTTCACCTTGCGGGCGGCGAGCACAAAGGCATTGATGCCCATCACCACTTCCGGGATGGGGAACGAGCCGATGTAGCCGGCCTTACCGGTCTGGGACATGTGGCCTGCAATGGTGCCGCAAACAGCGCGGCCTTCGTGGAAGCGCGCATTGTAGGTAGCCACGTTGGCCGAGCGCTGATAGCCGGTGGCGTGCTCGAACGTCACATCCGGAAACTGCTCGGCGACCTTGATGACATAGTCGCCATAGCCGAAGCTGGTGGCGAAGATCAGCTTGTGGCCAGACTGAGCCAACTCACGCAGCACGCGCTCGCAGTCCGGCCCCTCAGGCACGTTCTCGACAATGGTCGGCTCGGCAACCAGGTCGCCCAGCTGCTCCTTCATGAACTTGGCACCCTGAGCGTGGCCGAAATTCCAGCCATTGTCGTTTACGGTACCGATCAGCATGAAGCCGACCTTGAGCGGCTCGGACTGGGCGAAGGCCTTGCTGCCCAGCAGCGGCAGGGTGGCGGCAGCTACACCGGCCTTGAGCATTGAACGGCGGTTCAGAGTCATCACATTTCTCCTGAATGACGGGCTTTGATGATCAGGTCAGTCATTGCGCGCTGGCCTAATTGGAGGGCAGGAATGGCCTGCCAAGGCAGGCCGGTGCATTGGTGGATGCGTCGCGGCGGATCGATATCAGCACCAGCACGACGACGGTGGCAAGATAGGGCATGGCGGACCAGAGTTCGGCAGGGATTGCCGATAGCGGCCCTCCGCTCGCCTTGGCGTACAGCTCCATGGTCATGACCAGACCGAAGAGATAGGCACCGGCCAGCAACCGGAACGGCTTCCAGCTCGCAAACACCACCAGCGCCACGGCAATCCAGCCGCGCCCGGCGGTCATGCGCTCGGCCCATTGCGGGGTGAGCAGCAACGGAAAGCACGCGCCCGCTATGCCGGCCATGGCGCCACCGAAGGCCACGGCGGCATAGCGCACACCGATCACCGAATAGCCGATGGAATGCGCGGACAGATCGTTCTCGCCCACGGCCCGCAGGATCAATCCCGCGCGGCTCTTCTTGAGGAACCACCAGACCGCAAAGACCATGGCCAGGGAGAAGTAAACCAGCGCCGAATAGCCGAACAGCACCCGCCAGATGGGATGGGTCGCCAGTTCGGCCGGGAACAGCGGGCCGAGCAAGGTGACCGGCCGTGCCGAGTAGCCCTGCCCCGCAAGGGCGGAAAACCCGGTGCCGAAAATGGTCAGAGCCAGCCCGGTGGCCGTCTGGTTGGCAGAAAGACTGAGGGTCAGAAAGCCGAAGATCATCGAGGTAGCCACCCCGGCGGCGGCGGCCAGCAGGATGGCCAGATAGTGATTGCCCGTCGTGAAGGCGACAACGAAACCGGTGATCGCGCCGACCAGCATCATGCCCTCGACGCCAAGGTTGAGCACCCCGGACTTCTCAACCACCAGTTCCCCGAGCGCCGCTATGAGGATCGGTGTGGAGGCTCCCACCACCGTCACAATGATCGCAATGGTCAGCTCCAGGCTCATGCGCGCGCCTCCACCTGCGGCGTCACGCGGCGGACGCGGTAGCGCACCAGAATGTCCCCGGCGAGCAGGAAGAACAGCATCATCGCCTGGAACACCCCTGTTGCTGAGTTGGACAGCCCGATCGTGGTCTGAGCAATCTCGCCGCCGACAAAGGTGATGGCCATCACAATGCCGGCGAAAATAACCCCCAGCGGATTGAGCCGCCCCAAAAAGGCAACGATGATGGCCGTGAAGCCGTAATTGGTGGGGAAGCCCGGCACCATGCGCTGGAACGGCCCGGCAACCTCCAGCATGCCGGCCAGGCCCGCCAGGCCGCCACTCACCAACAGCGCCAGCCAGATGGTCTTGTTTTCGGAGAACCCGCCATAGCGGGCCGCATGGGGCGCCGCGCCCACGACCCGCATCTGATAGCCGAACACGGACCGGGTCATGATGAACCAGGCCACCAGCGCCACGATGATCGCGATGGGCACACCGGCATGTACGATCGTGCCCGGGATGATGTTGGGCAGCAAAGCCTCGCTGGCAAAGCGCCGCGTCTGCGGAAAGCCCATGCCCATGGGGTCTTTCCACGGCGCGCGGACCAGATAGTAGATCAGTTGCACCGACGCATAGGTCAGCATCAGCGAGGTCAGGATTTCATTGACGTTGAGCCGGGTGCGCAGCAGGGCAGGAATTGCTGCATAGGCAGCGCCGCCGGCCACGCCCGCGATCATCATGGCCGGCAGGGTCCACCATCCCCCCGCCCCGTGGCTGGCCAGTGCCCCCCAGGGGGCGGCCAGCCCGCCCATGATGTACTGACCTTCGGCGCCGATATTCCAGACATTGGCGCGATAGGCGATCGAAAGCCCCACTCCGATGATGATCAGCGGCGCGGCCTTCACGCCCAGATCCTGCCACTTGAAGGCATTGGTCAGGGGCGTGAAGAATATCTCCCGCACAGCGCCGATCCCGTCATAGCCGATCAGCGAAAAGATGATCGCTCCGATGAACATGGTCAGCACCACGGCGGCCACCGGGGTCCCATAGAGCATCAGGCGTGACGGTTCGGGACGCTTTTCCAGACGAAACTGCATCAGGCCGCTGCCTCCGCACCGTGAACCCCACCCATCAGCAGCCCGATCTCATCAACGCTGAACTCGGCGACCGGCCGGCTTTCGCTCAACCGGCCCATATTGATCACCGCCAGCGTGTCCGAGAGCGTCCGCAATTCGTCGAGATCCTGGCTGATCACCACGATGGCCGAACCGGCTGCTGCAAGGTCCACCAGGGCCTGATGGATCGCCGCCGCCGCGCCTGCATCGACCCCCCAGGTCGGCTGGCTGACTACCAGCACGGTGGGCTTTTGCAGGATTTCGCGCCCCATGATGTACTTCTGCAGATTCCCGCCCGACAATGACCCAGCCGTCGCAGCCGGGCCTAGGGCCTTGACTGCAAAGTCGGCGATGACCTTGCCGGTATAGGTCCTGGCGGCACCCGAATTGATCAAGCCCATGACCACCATTCCGAGCCGGTCACGTGCCGTCAGCACCGAATTGTCCGAGAGACTGAAATCTGCGACCGCCGCATGACCATTGCGCTCCTCAGGCACGGCGCACAATCCATGACGCCGCCGCTCCGTCGTATCCATATGGCCGATGGCCTTGCCATCTATGGTGATGGCCTCCCGATCCTCGCTGCGAATTTCGCCAGAGAGCGCGTCGAGCAGGGCGTTCTGTCCGTTCCCGGCAACGCCGGCGATGCCGAGAATTTCACCCGCCCGCACCGTGAATGACACATCCGTCACCGGAACGTCGAAATGGCCAGTCCTGTGCGTCAGCAGTCTGTTAACGACAAGCTTCGGTTCGCCAAAACTGCGACCTGCGGGCTTGACGATGTCCTTGAGCCCCGTGCCGATCATCTTCTCGGCCATCGACCGGCTGGTTTCTTCTTTCGGATCGCATGTATCGACCAGCTTTCCGCCCCGCAAGATCGTTGCCGTATCGCACAAAGCTTTGATTTCATGAAGCTTATGGGAAATGTAGAGGATCGAGCACCCTTCGCTGGCCAACTGCCGCAGCACCGTGAACAGCTGCTCCACCTCCTGCGGCGTCAGCACCGAAGTCGGCTCATCCATAATCAGCAATTGTGGATTGAGCAGCAAAGCCCGAACGATTTCAATCCGTTGACGCTCACCAACCGACAGGGTCGCCACCGTCCGGTGCGGGTCGAGCGCCAGTCCATAGGTCTGCATAACCTCGCGGATGCGGGCCTCAAGCTCGCGCGAGGGAATTTTCGCGTCCATGCCCAGCGCGATGTTTTCCAGCACGGTCAGCGCTTCGAACAAGGAAAAGTGCTGGAAAACCATGCCGATACCGAGCCGACGGGCGGCTTTCGGATTTGGCACGACGACAGGCTCGCCATTCCAGCGGATTTCGCCGCTATCGGGCTGCATGATGCCGTAGATCATCTTGACCAGAGTGGACTTGCCCGCACCATTCTCGCCGAGCAGCGCATGGATTTCGCCCGGCTTGACGGCGAACGACACATTGTCGTTGGCCAGAACCCCTGGAAACTGCTTGGTAATTCCACTGAGCTCAAGCCGATTGGGCATGTCAGATTCCACTCGCCACCCCCTCATTGCTGGGGATGGACCTGCGCCCGTTCGAAACTTCCCGTCCCCCAATGTGGACCATAATTTCCGCTGCCGCCAGTGCCGCAATGACGGAAGGTCGTTTATCCCCAAGCCCTTGAGCGCCAATAGGTAAAATCAGTCGTTCCAGCACCCGGGGGTCGCCACCTTGGTCGGCGAACCAGCGCGCGAACCGCGCCCGCTTCGTCCTCGACCCAACCATGCCGACATAGGCACTATCGGTTCGCGCCAGCGCTTCATTGGCAATCAGGAAGTCGAGCGCGTGGTCATGAGTGACGATGACATAGGCACTGCCTGGCGGCGCGCTGCGCACGACTGCCTCCGGCATGGCAACCCGACGATGTGGAATGCCCGCCGGCAAGGCATCGATTTCGCCCTGCCGGGTATCGATAACCTCGAGCCTGACCGGCAAAAGCGCGAGAATCTGGGCCAAAACGCGTCCCACGTGGCCGGCGCCGAAGACATAGACATGGGGAGCGGAGGCGGCTTCGGCGGACAACCGGGCGAGGATGTTCCGGCGCAGGGGCGCATCTGCATAGCGCAGGGAAACGGTGACATTGCCACCGCAACATTGCCCGATTTCCGGGCCTAACGGCACGTCCATGGCCTCATCGGCGCGGCCGTCCTTGAGCAGCCGGCGGGCATGGTCGATAACCAGATATTCGAGCGCTCCGCCCCCGATGGTACCCAGGACCCCCTCCAGGCCTACCAACATGAACGTGCCCTGCTCGCGCGGCGAGGACCCCCGGACCGAAACCAGCTCGCATGCAATCGCATCAGGATTTGCGGCGAAAAAGGCTTCGAGGGACACAGGGGTCATCATGTCAGATGCCGAGCCCCTTGAGCCGCTTCACCCCCATCAGCACCCGCTCCGGGGTGACCGGGGTATCGAGCCGGGGCGCATGGCGATAGTCCGCCACGCTGGCCACCGCCATGCCCAGGGCCTCCACCACACTGATGGCGAGCATGAAGGGGGGTTCGCCCACGGCCTTGGACCGGCCGATCGTCGGTTCGCGATTGACCGACCATTCGGCAATTTTGACGTTGAAGATCGGTGGCACATCCGAGGCCAGGGGAATCTTGTAGGTCGAGGGGGCGTGGGTGCGCAGTTGGCCCTTCTGGTCCCAGACAAGCTCCTCGGTCGTCAGCCACCCCATGCCCTGGATGAAACCACCTTCGATCTGCCCAAGATCGACGGCAGGGTTGAGCGATCTGCCGACGTCGTGGAGGATGTCGACGCGGTCGACGGTATATTCTCCGGTGAACGTATCGATGGTCACTTCACTGACCGAGGCGCCATAGGCGAAGTAGTAGAAGGGGTGCCCCCGGCCCGTGGCCCGGTCCCAATGGATTTTGGGTGTCTTGTAGAAACCAGCCGCCGAAAGCTGCACCCGGTTCAGGTACGCGGACGCGGCCAATTCGGCAAAAGGCACATGCTTCTTGCCGACGTTCAATCCGCCGGTAACCCAGTGACAATCCGCCTCGTCGGCATCATAGAGCCTGGCCGCATGCGCCAGCATGCGCGACTTGATCTGTTCGCAGGCATCCCATGCAGCCATGCCATTGAGATCAGAACCCGAGGAAGCGGCTGTGGCGGAAGTGTTCGGGACCTTGCCGGTGGACGTGGCCATGATCTTGACCGTGTCGAGATTAACCCCGAAGGCCTCGGCCACGACCTGGGCGACCTTGACGTAAAGGCCCTGCCCCATCTCGGTGCCACCATGGCTGAGGTGGATCGAGCCATCCTTATAGACATGGACCAAGGCACCGGCCTGATTGTACCAGGTGGCGGTGAAGGAAATGCCGAATTTCACCGGCGTCAGTGCGATACCCTTCTTGAGCGTGGTGCTGGTCTTGTTGAACGCGAGAACCGCTTTGCGTCGCGCCTGGTAATCCGATGACTTTTCCAACTCGTCCACCACGCGGTGAACGATATTGTCCTCGACGACCTGATGATAGGGCGTGACGTTATTGCTGTCGGTGCCGTAGAAATTGGCCTTGCGAATGTCGAGCGGGTCCTTGCCGAGCGCATAGGCGATGTCTTCCACCCAGCGCTCGCAGGCGACCATGCCCTGCGGCCCGCCGAACCCACGAAAAGCGGTATTGGATACGGTGTTGGTGTAGAGCGGTTCCGACCGGACCCGGACCGCAGGGTACCAATAGGCATTGTCGGCGTGGAACAGCGCCCGGTCGGTGACCGGCCCGGTGAGGTCCGACGAGAAGCCGCCCCGCGCGCCATAGACTGCATCGACCGCAAGTATCTTGCCGCTGTCGTCGTAACCCACGTCGTAATCGACCACGAAGTCATGCCGCTTGCCGGTCGCCTGCATGTCGTCGTCGCGATCCGGACGAATCTTGCAGGCGCGGTTCCACTTCTTGGCCGCCAGCGCGGCAACGGCAGCGAACAGGTTGCCCTGTGTTTCCTTGCCCCCAAAGCCACCACCCATGCGCCGCACATTGACGGTCACAGCGCTGTGCCGGATGCCCAGCACCTGCGCGACCATCAGCTGCACTTCGCTGGGATGCTGCGTCGAGGAATAGACAGTGACATCCTCATCCTCGCCCGGGATGGCAAAGGCGATTTGTCCCTCAAGGTAGAAATGGTCCTGACCACCAATGGAAATGGCGCCTTTGACCCGGCGGGGTGCCGCCGCCAATCCGGCATCGACCTCGCCCCGCTCCAGTTTCAGCGGCTCGGTCACGAACTTGCCGCCAGCCGCCTGTGCGGCGCGGACATCGGGTATCCACGGTCTGTCGCGATAGTCGATCCGGGCCAGTTGCGCTGCCCGCCGAGCGGCATCCCGCGTCTCGGCTATGACCGCAAAAAGCGACTGTCCCCAGAATTGAACTTCGCCCACCGCAAAGATCGGCTCGTCATGCTTGTGGCTGGGGCTGACATCGTTCTCGCCGGGAATATCGTCAGCTGTCAGCACCCCTATGACACCCGGTGCTGATCGCACCGCCTCAAGGTCCACGCCGGCGATCTCGGCATGCGGGCGGGTCGAAAGCCCCAGATAGGCATGCATGGTGCCGACCGGCTCGATCATGTCGTCGATATATTCGGCGGTGCCGGTGACATGCTTGGGGCCGCTGTCGTGGCGCGTGGGCATATGGAGTGTGGCGAGGGACATGTTCTGCTTGTTCATCAGGCCACCTCCCTCGCCAGCCGCTCACTCCGCTCCTGGGTCCACAGGAAGAAACGCTTGAGCAGGTTCTGCGCGGCCAGCATGCGATAATCGGCAGACGCGCGCATATCGCTGATCGGCTGGTAGTCCTCGGCAAATTGGCCGACTACGCCTTCAATGGTTTCCATCGTCCACGGCTTGCCCACCAGCGCGGCCTCGACGGCCTTGGCGCGCTTTGGCGTTGCGGCCATGCCGCCAAAGGCGATGCGGGCCATGCCCACCACGCCAGCATCATTCACGAAAACCCGGAAAGCGCCGCACAATGACGAGATATCTTCGTCGCGGCGTTTGGAGAGCTTGTAGGTGGCAAACTTCTCCCCTGCCGGCAGCAGCGGAATGGTCACGCTTTCGACGAACTCGCCTGGCTCCCGGTCCTGCTTGCCATAGGCCAGAAAATAATCTTCCAGCTTGATCTCACGCCGATGCTCGCCGCGGCGCAAATGCAGCTTGGCGCCCAGCGCAATAAAGGGAGGAGGCGTGTCACCGATGGGCGAACCATTGGCAATATTGCCCCCGATCGTCCCCATATTGCGGATCTGCTCACCGGCTATGCGGTCCCACAGCTCGACCAGTTGCGGGAAATTGGCGGCGATGACCGGCTGCGCTTCCGAGTAAGAGACACCGGCATAGAAGCGCACTTCGCTGTCATTCTCGGCGATGCGCTTCAATTCCTGCAGATGCCCGATGAAAATGACCGGGCCGATCCTGCGCATGAACTTGGTGACCCAAAGCCCCACATCGGTCGAGCCAGCCACAATCCTTGCGTCCGGGCTGGCCTCATAAGCCGCCGCGAAATCGTCGACAGACGCAGGAATGATGATCTTGCCATCACCCTCGCCGATTTCGACACGACATCCGTCATGCATGGCCTTGAGCGTGTTGGTGACAGCAATGCGCTCGGCCCAGAGCGGGTCGCCCTGCGGCTGGCCATAGCTGGACATGGATTGCGCGGCCCGGATGATCGGTGCATAGCCGGTGCAGCGGCAGAGATTGCCCTGCAGGGCCTTTTCCACCGCCGCCTGCGAGGGGTCGGGATTGCGCATCCACAAGCCATAAAGGCTCATGACGAAGCCGGGCGTACAGAAGCCGCATTGGGACCCGTGGTGATCGACCATGGCCTGCTGCACCGGATGCAAGGCGCCGTTTTCGCCACGCAGATGCTCGATGGTCACCACATGCGTGCCGTGCAGGCTCGCCACAAAGCGGATACAGGCGGTGACGGTGTCATAGATGATCTCGTCATCCATCAGCCGCCCGACCAGAACGGTACAGGCGCCGCAATCGCCTTCGGCGCAGCCCTCCTTGGAGCCGCGCAAACGGCGTTCCAGCCGCAGCCAATCGAGCAGGGTCAGGTCGGGGGCGACGTCAGTGAGGCTGATCTCCTCGCCATTGAGCAGGAAACGAATGGCGTTGCCGACCTCGACCATGGCTCAGCTCCCCCGATAGGTCGAATAGGCGAAGGGACTGACCAGCAGCGGCACGTGGTAGTGCTTGTCCTCGGAGATGGTGAACCGGATCGGCACCACATCGAGAAACGGTGTCTCGATCTCCACCCCGATGCGCTCGAAATACTGGCCGACATGGAAGCGGATTTCATATTCGCCCTGCTGGAACTCGTCGCTCAGCAGCGGTTGATCGACCCGCCCATCAGCATTGGTATAGCTATCGAGCAGGTGGTGGGTGTGATCACCATGCACGAAATGCAACTCCAGCCGCATGCCCCGCGCCGGCTTGCCATGCATGGTATCCAGGACATGGGTGGTGAGGGCTCCGCCCATCTGCTGCTCCATCTTCGTTCCCCAAGGTGCACCTTAGCATGCACTTCTGCTCTTGATACTCTCAAATTGGGAGCATTATGCTGCCGAAACGGCAACAACGGAGCAGCGCCATGGAACACCGTCCAGCCGCCGACCGACCCCGTGAGCATGCGCTTTCCTCAAGCCTTCTGGCGCGTGTGTTTCACCAGCCTTCCCTGCTCTATTTCAACGCGGTGGCCACGCACCTGTCCATAAGGGAGGCGGCGCGGCGGCTCGACGTCGCCTCTTCGGCAGTGACACGGCAGGTGGCGCAACTGGAAGACGCCCTGGGCATAGCCCTGTTTCTGCGGGAAAAGCGCCGCCTGCGCCTGTCTCCGGCTGGCGAAATCCTGTTTCGTCATTCGCGCAGGCTCGTAGCGCCCATGGAAGCGGCCGTCTCGGAAATCGAACTGCTGCGTGGGGTCCGCGCCGGCTCGGTGCGCATCGCAGCCGCCGAAAGCGTCGGACTATCCTTCCTGCCGATCCTGCTCACCGAGTTTGGCAAGCGCTATCCCCGCCTGACACTAGATGTCGCGATCATTCCCTCGGCCGAAGTGGTTGAACGGTTGGTCGATGAGCGGATCGACATCGGCTTTGGCTTCATCGCCAAGCCCCCGCGCCAGGTCGACGTCGCCTTTCGCCGCGACGTTTCTATCGGTGCGCTCATGTCTCCCGACCATCCGCTGGCGACGGTTCAGCACCTGACCATGGCGCAATGCCTCGACCATCCCCTCGCCGTTGGCAAGCCAGAGATATCCATTCGCGAGGTGATCGAGCCCTTCCTCAAATCCTCGGCCAACATCACCCCGCCGCTGGTGGAGGTCAGTTCCATTCGCCTGCTGGTGGAACTGGCGCTGGGCGGACACTATGTCTCGATCATGACCCCGATTGGTGCGCAGAACGAAATTGCCTCCGGACGGCTGGTTTTCCGGCCGCTTCAGGACGGCGGCGTACCCACCAACCGCTTCGGCATCCTAGTGCGCGCGGGCAGTTCGCTGCACCTCGCACCGGCCATTTTCTACGAACACGCCAAAGCCTATTTCGAAAACCTGAGCCTGCCGGGCGCAGTCTGATCCCAGCACCGATTGACATCCATTCACGATCAGCTATGAATAAACCCATAGCCAAACGTGAATGGATAACCATGAACGACCGTCAGGATGCCCTGTTCCGCTCTCTTGCCGACCCCACGCGGCGGGCCATTTTCGAACAGCTCTGCAAACAGGGCGAACAGACGGTCGGCACATTGACAAATGCCGCCGGAGTCGCGCAGCCCACCGTCTCCAAGCATCTGGCAGTGCTCAAGCAGGCGGGCCTGGTGCGGGATCGCCACGCCGGACGACAGACGCATTATTCGGCCCAAGTACAAGGCCTGAGCCCCCTGATGGATTGGACCCGGGAAATGGCCGGCTTCTGGGAGGGGCGGCTGGATGCCCTCGAAAATTTGCTCACAAGGATAGACCAATGATCCGTTTCATTCGTGCCTTTCATCGCTGGACCTCGATGGTTTTCACGCTCACCGTCATCGCCAATTTCGTGGCCATAGGCTTGCTCGGCCAGGCCGATGTGCCCGCACTGGTAACCTATTCGCCGCTGCTGCCGCTCTTCCTGCTGTTGTTCTCGGGCCTCTTCATGTTCTTCCAGCACTACTTTGCGCGTCGTCGCGCCGGGCTGAACCATGCCTGAGGGCAAGGGAAAACGGCCGCCGCTCAAACCGGGACCGGACGGCATCGTCCGCCTGGCTGGCGGCAATCCGCAGATCGCCAAGGGCTATGGCGACGAGGTGGTGCAGCGCTACATCGCTGCCATGCCCGGTTGGCAGCGGGCCGTCGGCGAAAAGCTGGATGCCCTCATCGCAAGGGCCGTCCCCGGCGTCGAGAAGGCCGTGAAGTGGAACACGCCATTTTACGGGACTAAGCAGGACATCTATTTCGTCAGCTATCATTGCATGACCAAATACGTGAAGGTCGCCTTCCACAATGGCGCAATGCTTGACCCCAAGCCGCCCGGGACCTCCAAGCAGGAAAAGGTGCGCTATCTCGATATCTACGAGAACGACACCATTGATGAGGACCAGTTCACCGATTGGGTGAAACAGGCAAGCCAATTGCCTGGCGAGAAGATGTGAAGGTTGGAACCATGACTTTTTCCAAGAACAGCGCCGCCGACCTGGCAACTGGTGCCACGCCCACCGAACTCATCGACAAGCGCATCGCCGATCTGCCGGACTGGCGCGGCGACAAGCTCGCCATGATCCGCAAGCTCATTCACGAGGCCCTTCCCGACGTCGTCGAGGAGTGGAAATGGGGCAAGCCGGTCTGGTCGCATAGCGGCATTCTCTGCACCGGCGAGGTCTACAAGGCGGCGGTGAAGACCACCTTTCCCAAGGGTGCGTCGCTTGCCGACCCAGACCACCTGTTCAATTCGAGCCTGGAGGGCAATGTCCGTCGCGCCATCGACTTCTTCGAAGGCGAAACCATCGACGCCGGGGCCTTCAAGGAGTTGATCCGCTCGGCGGCGCGCGCCAATGGCGGGGCCGCCACCAAGAAAGCCAGGACGTAGGGCAACCCCATGATGACCGCCCCCGAAACCCGCTCCGTCGTCGTCGAGCGCGAAATCCACCAGCCCGTCGCCAAGATCTGGAAGGCGCTGACCCAATCGCATCTGATTTCGGAATGGCTGATGAACAACGACTTCAAGGCCGAGATCGGGCACAAGTTCAAGCTGCGCGGCGAATGGGGTGGCGTGCTGGATTGCGAGGTCCTCGCCATCGAGCCGGAGCGCTCGCTGTCCTATGCCTGGGACCACGACAACCCTGACCCGCTCTATGCGCTCAAAAGCGTGGTCACCTATACCCTCACCCCGACCGCCACCGGCACGCATCTGCGCGTCGAACAGACCGGGTTCCGGCCGGAACAGAAGCAGGCCTATGGCGGCGCCCATGCGGGCTGGAAGGCGTTTCTGCAGAAGCTGGAAGAGGTGGCCGGCAAGGATGCATAGGAGCTATTGCGGCATCCCCAACCTGTCACTCCCCTTGATGGGGAGAATGGGGGCGGGGCGACCGACCGCCAAGTCAGGGGCCTAGCATCCGCCTCCGCCTTCTGCTTACCATTAGGTCTCCTGCCTGATGTTGTAGAGACCTCCCCATGAACCGTTATCCCCGCGACATGCACGGCTATGGCCAAAATCCGCCTCATGCCAATTGGCCCGGTGGCGCTCATGTCGCAGTGCAGTTCGTGCTCAACTATGAAGAAGGTGGGGAGAATAATATCCTGCACGGCGACGCCGCCTCAGAGGCATTTCTCGTCGACGTGCTGGGGGCAGCGCCCTGGCCCGGCCAGCGCCACGCCAATGTCGAGAGCATGTATGAATATGGCGCCCGCGCAGGCTTCTGGCGGCTGCATCGGCTGTTCACCGAGGCCAGCCTACCGGTCACCGTCTATGGCGTCGCCACCGCGCTGATGCGCGCGCCCGCGCAACTCGCCGCTATGCAGGAGGCCGGCTGGGAAATCGCCAGTCACGGACTGAAATGGGTGCAGCACAAGGACATGCCGGCAGAGGAGGAACGCGCCCAGATCGCCGAGGCTATTCGCCTCCACACCATTGCCACCGGCGTACGCCCGCTCGGCTGGTACACGGGCCGCTCCAGCCTCAACACCATTGAACTCGTCGCTGAAGCGGGCGGCTTTGCCTATATCTCGGACACCTATGACGACGACCTGCCCTATTGGAAGGTCATTGGTGGCAAGCCGCAGCTGATCATTCCCTATAGCCTCTCCACCAATGACATGCGCTTCGTCACCGGGCCGGGCTTCGACAATGGCGAGGAGTATTTCACCTTCCTCAAGGACAGCTTCGACTGCCTTTATGCCGAGGGCCA
Source organism: uncultured Devosia sp. (assembly GCF_913055165.1). Classification (GTDB taxonomy): domain Bacteria; phylum Pseudomonadota; class Alphaproteobacteria; order Rhizobiales; family Devosiaceae; genus Devosia. Next base: position 43,833 of record NZ_CAJXJS010000005.1, on the reverse strand, counting down.
GGCAGGTTCGCCCAAGATGATGTCGATCGGCCTGCACTGCCGCCTTGTCGGCCAGCCCGGCCGATACCAAGGGCTCAAGAAATTCGTCGACTACATCAAGGGTTTCGACAAGGTCTGGGTGCCGACCCGGCTGGAGATCGCCGAGCACTGGGCCAAGGCGCACCCCTATGTTGCGCCTGAAGTTGTTCCCAGCCAGTTGGAGAAGGCCGACTTCGTCGCCCGCTATGGCTCGATCTTCGAGCACTCGCCCTGGATTGCCGAACGCGCCTGGGATGCCGAGATGGGTCCGGCCAATGACACCGCCGTCGGCCTCCATTTCGCCCTGCGCAGTCAGTTCCGCATGGCCTCGCCAGAGGAGCGCCTGGCCGTGTTGCGCGCCCATCCCGACCTGGCAGGCAGGCTGGCGACCGCCAAACGCCTGACTGCGGACTCCACGGCCGAACAGGCGTCGGCCGGGCTTGATGCCTTAACCGACGCCGAGCGCGAAAAGTTCACCGCGCTCAACACATCCTATGTCGAAAAATTCGGGTTTCCCTTCATCATCGCGGTTCGTGACCACACCAAGGCGTCCATCTTGGAAAGCTTTGAGCAGCGCCTCGCCAATGTTGCGGAAGCCGAGTTTGCCACTGCATGCGCCCAGGTGGAGCGCATCGCCCTGCTGCGATTGAAGGCTGTCCTGCCCTAGGAGGTGCGATCGGTGCGGGCCGCAGGCTCGCGTCCCTCATCCTCGTCTCGGTCAAAACCAAAGACCATGGCCAGCACAGCCAGCCAGGGCAGGTTGTGCTGCACCCAATGGTGCGGGGAAACGCCGATACTCAACAACACTTGACGCATGATTATCGGAGAATAGCGCCAAGTGTTGAAGAATGGGTAACCCTAACAAAGCCTATCAGGCCGTGCCGAATAGCACCTTGCGACCATCGGGATCGATCACCGTCGCCGTCACATCGTCGACCGCATGGATAGCGATCCGGCTGCTTTTGAGGTGATCCAGGAAAGCGGCCAGATCGGCGACCTGGAAGTAGAGATGCGTCAGATTAGACCCGGCCAGCGGCGGATGCGCATAGTCCGCAAAAGCTTCCGCATCATGGATGGCCAGCTGCATGCCCTCCCTGTCGAGCATCCAATATGTATAGTCGGCACTAACCACCGCTTCGAGCGGCAGACCGGCCACATCACGGTAGAACGCAGCCAGCTTTTCCGGTTGATCGGAGGTGAGGAAAACACCGCGAAGCGTCGTCTTCATCGTCAGAAACTCCTTCATCCAAACGTTTCGTCGATCGCCACCAGCATGCCGCGCCAGGCGTCCGCCGTCTGCGCGGCATAGGGCTCCCACTGTGCATCCATCTCGTGTGAGATCCGGGCACGCGTACCCGAGCCGAGTGGTTCGAGGTCCAGAGTCACGGTTGAATTATCTTCCTTCTCCTCACCCTCCTCGACAAACCAGGTGAAGACGATGCGGCGCCCGGAAACAAGCTCGCGATAATAGCCCCAGGCGTCGGACTGCTCCCCGTCCTGTTTGCCGCCGAAGAAGAAGCGGCCGTCGACCTTCGCTTCGATCCGGATATCTGTAACTTCGTAATCATCGAACTTGGCCTGCATGTTGCGGCTCATCCAGCGGCGAACAAGGGCAGGATCAAGCCAAGCATCGTAGACCTGCTGGGGCGAGATGCTTGCAAAAATGTATTCGGTCGCAGCAACGGTGTTGGTCATGAAAATCTCCGACTGAATGGGTTGAGTTCTTGCCCTCGGCGCCGCCCGAAAGGTCCGCCCGACTTTATTGCCTGCACAACGCGGAGCAAGGTTGGCCGGGGTTGGCGGTCACTTGTAGAACCCCTCGCGCAGGTTGATGCCGTGCTCGAGATAGACCTTCATGGCGCAAAGCATTCCGGTCCAGCCCTCGCAATTGCCATAGGATGACTTGAGCCCGCCCGGCGTCTGCCGCCAGCCGCTTTCCGAGATGGTGACCAGCGTCCGGCCATCCTCAAGCGCAGCGAACTCCATCGTCACGGTCGTCTTGTAGCCCACGGGCTGCGGTGTCTCGCCCGTGCTACTGGGCTCGGTTGCCTCGCTCGCATCCCAGCGCAATACGATCCGCTGATCGGGCACCACCTCGACAACTTCCACAGGAAACGCCCCCGGGAAGTCATGAAAGTCCCAAGTCACCACGGCGCCGGTTTCCAACCGCCCCTTGGCGCCTCCCGTGGTGAAATACCCTGATAGCTGGTCGGGATCGGCCACGGCTTCGAACACATCATGGACCGGTCTGTTGATCCGGCCTGACACACGGAACTGAAGTTGCAGGTCCTTTTCCTTGGCGACCACGGCACGCATGAACTGATCTCCCTTGGTTGACTGACAACACAATATGTTATATTTTTATAACATGTCAAATGACGATGCAGACGACCTGGTTTTCAAGGCATTGAGCCACCGCGTCAGGCGGCGGATTCTCGATTTTCTCAAGACCGAACCGCGCACCACCGGCATGTTGTGCGACCTGTTTCCCGAAATCGACCGCTGCACGGTGATGCAGCACCTGGGCGTGCTTGAAGCGGCGGGGCTCGTGGTCTCGGAAAAGCGGGGCCGCGAGCGTTGGAACCACCTCGACGCCCTGCCCATCCACGCCATCCACGAGCGCTTCATCGGGCCCTATGCGGTCTACGCGGCCGCCATGCTGAGCCGGCTCAAGCAAACGCTCGACGCCTGAGCGCTTGCGACGCAGCCCCGCCCCGCGCTACTCCCTAATGGCAGGAGACCGCGTCATGCTCAAACTCATCATCGGCAACAAGAACTACTCGTCCTGGTCGCTGCGCCCATGGTTGGCGCTGCGCATGGCGAATATCCCGTTTGAGGAGGAATTGCGTCCCTTTGTCGACCACGGCAGCCATGACCAGTTCCGCGCCTTCTCGCCCACTGGCCGCGTGCCCCTGCTGGTCGATGGCGAGATCAGCATCTGGGACTCGCTGGCCATCGTGGACCATGTCGCCGAGACCCATCCGGACATGTGGCCCACCAACCGGGCGGCGCGCGCCTATGCCCGCTCTGTGACGGCCGAAATGCATTCCGGGTTCTTCGAGTTGCGCAATGTGTGCACCATGAATTGCGGAATGCGGGTGCAGTTGCACCACCGCTCCCCCGCGCTTGAACGCGATCTGGCGCGGATTGCCGAAATCTGGACCACGGGCCTCCAGCGCTTCGGCGGACCGTTCCTGGCCGGCGATCGCTTCTCCATCGCGGACGCCTTCTACGCGCCGGTTGCCTTCCGCTTGCAGACCTACGGCATTTCACTTGGTGCTGAAACGGATGCCTATGCGGCGCGCCTGCGCGCGCTGCCGCCCATGGTCGAATGGTATGAGGCCGGGCTGGCCGAAACCTGGCGCGAACCGGATCATGAAGCTGAAGTTCTGGCGGCCGGCACCATCATCAGCGACATTCGCCGCAAGGCTTGAGCGGAGATTTTCATGACCAGCTATGCTTCTCCCTCGGCGGGCCTGCCGCCCCAAATGGCCCTACATACCGGCCGCGCCGTCTTTACCGAGGCCTATGCCGTCATTCCGCATGGGGTCATGCGCGATATCGTCACCTCCTACCTGCCGCACTGGCGCGACAGCCGTGTCTGGATCATCGCCCGGCCGATGAGCGGTTTTGCGGAGACCTTTTCGCAATATATCGTGGAGGTGTTCCCCGGTGGCGGCAGCGAGAGGCCTGAGGAGAATCCCGAAGCCGAGGGCGTTCTGTTTGTCGTCGCGGGCCAGGTGACCGTGACCATCGACGGCAAGACGCACCTGCTCAAAGAAGGCGGTTATGCCTTTCTGCCCCCAGGCATCAAATGGTCCCTGGTCAACAAGTCCACCGAGCCCGCCCGTTTCCATTGGGTGCGCAAGCGCTACGAAGTCGTCGAAGGCATCGATGTGCCGGCGGCCTTCGTGGCCAATGAGCAGGACGAGCCGATCATCTGGATGCCCGGCACCAACAACACCTGGGGCACGACCCGCTTCGTCGATCCCAGCGACGTGCGTCACGACATGCATGTCAACATCGTCACCCTCGAGCCGGGCGCCGTGATCCCCTTCGAGGAAACCCATGTCATGGAGCATGGCCTTTACGTGCTCGAAGGCAAGGCGGTCTATCGGCTCAACCGCGACTGGGTAGAAGTCGAGGCCGGCGACTTCATGTGGCTGCGCGCTTTCTGTCCGCAGGCCTGCTACGCGGGGCCACAGCGCTTCCGCTATCTGCTCTACAAGGACGTCAACCGCCACGCCAAGCTGCCCTTCTGATCATGCAGAACCAACGCACGATCCAGATCGAACCCTTGACGGCGACCACCTTCGCGCCCTTTGGGCAGGTGCTGGAGCGTAATGGCGCCCACCACTATCCCATCAATGCCGGGATGACTGAGCGCTACCACGACCTCGCCAGGATCGAACTGGCCGGCCCGGGCGCCCGCCCGATGATCTCGATCTTCCATGGCCAGCCCTATGCCCTGCCACTCACCCTGCGGATGGTGGAACGACACCCCCTGGGCAGCCAGGCCTTCTACCCGCTTTCGGAGCATCCCTGGCTCGTCATCGTTGCCGAAGACGATGACGGCATTCCGGTTCGGCTGCGAGCCTTCCGCCCGGCACCGGGACAGGGCGTCAATATCGCCATGAACACCTGGCACGGTGTCCTGACACCGCTTGAGCGCGAAAGCACCTACCTTGTTGTTGACCGCGGGGGAGATGGCAACAACCTTGAAGAGCACCACTTCAACCAGCCCTGGACTATCGCCTGAGGCTGGCCCGCTAACCTACATTCCCCTCTTGTCTCGCAACCGTCAGGCCGTTGCTGTAGTTTGTCAGCAAAGGGATGGAGGCGGAAATGCAATTGTCGAGACTGGTCGGCGCGCTGGCCGTGATCCTGGCATTCTGGTCGACCGCCGCACTGGCTGCCGCTACAATCAATGGCACGGTGACCTACCGCGAACGCATCGGTCTGCCGCCGAATGCATGGCTGCGCGTTACGCTGGTTGATCTGTCGACAATGACCCCCGTTGTCGGCGCCTCTGCGGGAATTCCCGCAAAGGGGCAGGTGCCGATCCGTTTCGTACTCAATGTCGAGGCGCAGCTTGACGATGCTGCGGGGGCATATGGACTTGCCGCCGAAATCTCCAGCGCGGATCAGGTGCTGTTCCGCAGCAGCGCTCCCTACCCCGTAGCGCTTGGGCACGACATGCCGACAGCGATCACGGTATATCCTGTGCCCAAGCAAGCCTTGCCGCCGGAGCCGCCGATACCCACCGCGCCCGCAGAACTGGTCAACACGCTCTGGACAGTCACCAGCATTGGCGGTCGGCCGGTTACGGGATCGCGCGCGCCGACACTGTCAATCGCCGCGGACAATCGCGCCGGCGGATTTGGGGGCTGCAACAACTACTTCACAGAAGCCAGCTTCGAGGGAACAAAACTACACTTCGGACCGGCGGCAGCCACCCGCATGGCCTGCGAAGCCAGTGTGACGGAACTGGAGACGGACTACTTCACAGCTCTCTCCGCCGTGGCATTCTACGAGCTTGACGGACCAGCCCTGCGGCTGCTCGATGCTGCAGGCATCCCCCTTATTGGTCTGGTACGACCCTCGGAGTAGTCACTTGGAGACTGTGCAACTGATTTCCCGCCTTCTCGATGTCATCGAGAGGGACATTGCGCCGCTGACAGCCAAGGGCGTGGCGCAGGGCAACAAGCTCTTTGGCGCCGCCATCCTGAAAAAGTCTGACCTGTCGCTGGTGGTGGCGGAAACCAATAATGAAATCGAAAATCCGCTCTGGCACGGCGAAATGCACGCCATCAAGCGCTTCTTCGAACTGCCGGAGGGCCAGCGACCCGCGGCCAAGGATTGCCTGTTCCTTGCCACGCACGAGCCCTGCTCGCTCTGCCTATCCGGCATTACCTGGTCCGGATTTGACAATTTCTATTATCTGTTCAGCCACCAGGACAGCCGGGACAGCTTCGCGATCCCCTACGACATTCAGATCCTCAAAGCCGTCTATGCTGTGCCGGAACCGGAAACCGGGAAGGTTTCCGCCGAGCGCGACCTCTATAATCGGCGCAATGATTTCTGGACCAGCCATGGCCTGCAGGAGATGATAGCGGGCCTGGATCGCAGCGGCCGGGAGGCCCTGCTGGCGCGCGTTGACGACCTCAACGCGCTCTATGCCGAGCTTTCCGAACGCTATCAGAAAGACAAAGGTGGCAGGGGCATACCGCTCGCCTAGCGGGCATCCTCAACAGCGGCGGGCGCAATTTCGCTCCTGGGCGCCTCAGCGAAGGAGGCGGCAAAGGTCAGGAAGCTGATCGACAGGGCGAACAATGCGGTGAGCATGAGCTGTGACATGATGTGAAGGACCCTCATTTGATGCCGGGGCGGCGATATCCGCCCTGCCCTCCTTCTATCGATGCCGCTTTGAACGCTGCTCCAATGCACCATTAATGTGACGTTCATAAATCCCGCCGAGCGCATACCAGCCATGAGGGGCGAACTTTTCGCCCCGCCCCGCGTTGCAAGCTGTGACCATCAATGCAACCAAAGGGGAAGCCATGTCCGAACCGATCGCACAGTCTGGCGGCGCGGCACCAATGCTCGCCATTTTCACCGATTTCGACGGGACCCTGGTCGAAATCGCCCAGACACCTGACGCGGTCGAAGTTCACCCTGGCCTGCCCGAACAACTCGATCGCGTGGCGCGCGACTTCGGTCACGCCCTGGCTGTCATCACCGGTCGGGAGATTGCCGATATTGACCGTTTCCTGGCGCCGGCGCACTTGCCCGTCGCGGGGGCACACGGCGCCCAGCGTCGGCGGGCCGATGGCACCTTGATCGAGCTGGACACCGAAATCATCAGCGCAGCCCAGGCGATCGCCAGCGCCATTGCGCCGCTGGTCGCCGAACATTCCGACCTCATCCTTGAACCCAAGGACGGCGCGGTGGCCCTGCACTACCGGCAGGCACCTTATCTCGAGGAAGAGTGCCTGCTCGCCATGCAGGATGCGATCTCCGACCATGCTGAGTTCACCCTGGTGCCGGGCAAGATGGTGATCGAAGCGCGCCCGGCCGGTTTCGACAAGGGCAGCGCCTTGCGCGCCTTCATGCAGGAAGAACCATTCGTCGGGCGCACGCCCATTTTCATTGGCGACGACAAGACGGACGAAGACGCGTTCCGCGTGGCGCAGGAGCTGGGGGGCATCGGGATCAAGCTTGGTCCCGGCAGGACGGTGGCGCAGATGCGCATCGCCGACGTGGCCTCGGTCCATGCGCTGCTCGAGGGCCTGGCAGAGATCGCCAACAGCTCACGACCCGCCGCCGCCATCGCTGGAGACGCGCCGATACTGGCAGACACCACGACTGCACACTGACTTTCTCGACCGGGCCGGACGGCGCGGCAATCACACGTTGAACACAAAACGGGGCACCATCCAGATGAGCCGCATCGTCATTGTATCGAACCGCACGCCCGGCAAGGGTCCCGCCGCAGGCGGCCTCGCCGTGGCGCTGCGCAAGGTGCTGAGCGAACGGGAGGGATTCTGGTTCGGCTGGTCGGGCAAACTGACCGACCAACCCTCTCGCGAGGCACGCGTTGAGGACATTGATGGCCTTGAGGTGGCGCAGATCGACCTCACCCGCGAGGACCATCACGCCTATTATGCCGGATTCTCGAACTCCATTCTCTGGCCCAGCTTCCACTTGCGGCTGGACCTGGCGACCATCGAAAGCCATTGGTACGAAGGCTATCGCCGGGTGAACCAGCAGTTCGCCAAGGCCCTGCTGCCGCTGCTCAAACCCGATGACATCGTCTGGGTCCACGACTACCACCTGATCCCGCTGGCCGCCGAGCTGCGCCGGCTCGGCGCGCGCAACCGCATCGGGTTTTACCTGCACATCCCCTTCCCCACGACGGACGCACTCTATGCCATTCCGCACCATGAAGAACTCATGCGGGACCTGTCGCGCTATGACCTAGTGGGCATGCAGGCCAAGCGGGACGTCGCTGCTTTCACCGAATTTGCCGAGCACCAGGCCCCCTCGACCTTTGGGGGACACAAGGTGCAGACGATCGACTTCAGCAGCACCGAAGTGCAGGCCTTCCCGATCGGTTCCGACCCAGACGCCTTTGCCCGTCTTGCCGTCAGCCCGGCAGCGACCAAGATGGTTCACCGCATGAAACGCGCTTTGGGCGAGCAACGGCTGATCCTGGGCGTTGATCGGCTCGACTACTCCAAGGGTCTCCCCCAGCGTGTCGAAGCCTATGAGAAGCTTCTCGCCAACAATGCCCGCATGCGCCGTTCCGTACACCTGTTGCAGGTGGCGCCCCCGTCGCGCGACACGATCAAGGAATACCAGGAAACCAGCGACACGCTGGATGCAATCTGCGGGCGCGTCATGGGGCACTTCGCCGAACCCGACTGGCAACCCCTGACCTATGTGAAGAGGGCCTATGGCCAACCCAGCCTCGCGGGCCTCTACCGCATGGCTCGGGTGGCCCTGGTGACCCCGCTGCGGGATGGCATGAACCTTGTTGCACACGAGTTCGTGGGCGCCCAGAACCCGGAAGATCCGGGCGTGCTGGTGCTGTCACGCTTTGCCGGCGCCGCCGAGATCTTCCCCGAGGCGTTGTTGGTCAACCCCTTTGATACCGACGAAACCTCTGAGGCGCTGCGCATGGCCCTCGACATGCCGCTTGCCGAGCGTAAGCAGCGCTGGGAAGCGCTGATGGACTCGGCACGCAAGCACAATGTCAACGACTGGGCCGTCAGCTTCCTCGAACATCTCACCCATGATGGTCTGGACAAGACCAGCGCCACGCGCGACGTCCTTTATCTGGGCTCTGTGGCCGAAGCGGCTACGCCTCCGAAATCCATGGCGTCCCAGACGCCGCCAGCAGCGTAACGAGCATGCGGTTGGCGGGCGTGGCGATGCCATGTTTCTTGCCCAACCGTACAATGACGCCATTGCGCGCGTCGATCTCCATGGGATTGCCGGCCAGGCGATCGGCGTGAATGGAACCGCTTAAGGCGCCCTCTTTCATGTTGCGCATGTTGTCGATCGTCGCCTCCACCACGCTCTGCGGCACGTCTGCGCCCTCCGCCCGCCCAACAGCTGCGCACTCGTCGACAATTGCGCGAATGATGTCCGCCAGATCCTCGGACCAGACCGGACCAGTGGCGCGCAGGGTCAGGGCTGGCACAATTGCCGCGCTATTGCCTGTAAGCTTGACCCAGAGCTGGCTCAGAAAATCGGCATGCACCGCCGCCTCGATCTCCGTATGGGCAAACAGGTCGACGAACGCCTCGCTATTGGGTCCTGTGGGGACCGCAATGATGCCATGGCGGCTCTGGACGATGCGCCCCGGCGCGGAGCGTGAGGCCGGCAGATTGATCATCACCGGGATCAGTTGCTCCTCGGGCACCAAATGCGCAAACAGACGCACATGCTCCACGCCATTCTGGACGATTGCCACGCGTGTATCGGGGCCGCACAGCGCCGTCAGCCATGGTGCCGTTGCATCGGCGCTATAGGTCTTGGTCGCGACGATGACCCAATCGACAGGCCGGGCCTCGGATGGCTCGGTGAGAACCTTTGGGGTTGCAGCAATCGTGCCCTGCGGTGTCTCGACCAGCAGATCGGCAATCGGCGTCCGGGCGCAAACCGAAACATTAAATGCGGGGCTTTGCGCCAGCCAGGCCGCAAGCGTTCCTCCAATGGCACCAGGCCCGATAACGGCAATGGACGTCACGACAATCCCTCCAAATGAAATGGGCGACCCGAAGGCCGCCCATCCTTGTAACCGATTTATCGGTCTTATGCGTTTGCCGAGGCGCGGCGTGCCCGACCAGCATCACGCTGGCCCTTGGACCAGCGCGGCTTGCCCGATTTCGCGCCGCTGGGTTTGGCACCAGCAGGCCGACCATCCTGTGGCTTGCCATCGGCCGCCTTGGTCCGTTCTCCACCCGGGCGCGGCGTATTGAACTTGCGCGGACTTTTGGCCTTGGGGTTGCGGGCCGTACGGGCCCCGCCCGGAGCGCCAGCATTGTTGCGCGGCTGGCGCTGCACCGGCGCTTCTTCGACCAGGTTGATATCGCCCGAGACCGGCAGCGTGCGGCGGATGAGCCGCTCGACATCGCGCAGCTTGGATTTCTCGGTGCCGTCGCACAAGGTAATCGCCTTGCCTGATGCGCCATTGCGGCCGGTGCGGCCGATGCGGTGGACATAGTTCTCCGCATCGTCGGGCAGATCGTAATTGACCACGTGGGTGATGCCCTGCACATCGATGCCGCGCGCCGCGATGTCGGTAGCGACCAGAATGCGCACACCGCCGCTGGCAAAACCCTTGAGCGCCGCCTGGCGGGCATTCTGGCTCTTATTGCCGTGGATGGCCGCCGCCTCGTGACCATCAATGGCCAGGTTCTTGGCAACGCGGTCGGCGCCATGCTTGGTGCGCGCGAAGACAATCACTCGCTCCATGCCTTCGGCCTCGTCGGCCAGAAGGTCGTTGAGTACGCCGCGCTTGGCCTTGGAGCCGGACATGATGACACGCTGGTCGATCTTGACGACGGTGGAGCCCTGCGGCGCCGCCTCGACCTTGATCGGTTCCTTCAGCAATGACTTGGCCAAATCCTCGACTTCCGGCGCCATGGTGGCCGAAAACAGCATGGTCTGGCGGCGCAACCCGATTGCCTTGGCAATGGCGCGGACAGGCGCAATGAAGCCCATGTCCAGCATGCGGTCGGCTTCATCCAGGACCAGCCAGCGGGTTTCGTTGAGACGAATCTTGTTGTCGTCTAACAGGTCCTTGAGACGACCGGGGGTCGCAACGACCACATCGACGCCCTTGGCGATTTTCTGCACCTGGTGATAGCGCGAGACGCCGCCCAGAACGAGCACGGTATCAAGCTTCATCTTGGAACCGGCAAACTTACGGATATTTTCGTCGATCTGCACCGCCAGTTCGCGCGTCGGCGCCAGGATCAGCGCGCGCGTGGTCATCGGGCGGGGCCGACCAGTGAGGCCCAGAATGCCGGCCAGGATAGGCAGGCCAAAGGCGGCCGTCTTTCCCGAACCGGTCTGGGCGATGCCCAGCATGTCCCGGCCTTCAAGAAGCTTAGGGATGGCCTGGGTCTGGATTTTTGTGGGCTCGGTAAAGCCACCGGCCGTCAGGCTGTCGGTGATGGTGGTTGGCAGACCGAGCGAAATGAAATCGGACAAACTAATTGTCTTTCCTTTGGCGCGAAATCGCGCGAGCGCCACTCCGACAGCGGAAGGCGCAGTTGAATAATGCAATCGGGCGATAGGGGGTATCGCGCGGGTGCTGGCTCAAACCCGAACCGCTGGCTCCTCGGCCAATCTGGTATTCGGGTCGACTTCGCCGCTCACCGCAGAAGCAAGAAGAGAAGTCCATCGACGGCCATTCTGCCGTGACGTCATGCCCATATGGGCGAGTTGGCGGCAAATAGCAAGCGCGCCAGCCGCATGAGGGGTGTGCAGGAGCAGCGCCTAGATCCCACCGTACCAGTCGTAGCCATTGTCCTCCCAATAGCCACCCTGGCCGCGCCCGAACGGGGAGAGATCGTCCACCAGTTCGATGGTGTGCAGATATTTGGGCTGCTTGTAGCCCAGTGCCCGCTCAATCCGCAGACGGACCGGCGCGCCATTGCTCACGGGCAGGACCTGATCGTTCAGGCCATAGGAGAGGATTGTCTGGGGGTGGTAGGCATCAATGAGGTCCGAGCTGGTGTAATAGAGGATGTCGCCGGAAATCGTCCGCTGGATATTGTCGAAGCAATGATAGACGCAATAGCGCGCGCCCGGCTTCACCCCCGCCTGATCCAGGATCGGCCCCAACGGCGTGCCCGTCCATTTGGCGATGCAGCTCCACCCTTCCACGCAGTCATGGCGAGTTATCTGTGTTCGCGCCGGCATGTTGCGCAATTCGGCCAGGGAGAAACTCAACTCTCTGTCTACCATGCCCTTGATGGTGAGCCGGTAGGGCTCGAAATTCGCCTGCCGCAGGAACATGTATTCGGGGGTGGTCGGCTCGGTGGACCCATTCGGCTTCATGCCTTGCCGGATTTCACTTTCGGCAAATTCCCGGGCCAGGGTCTGCTCGCCGATCAGCGCCCTTTGCGCCGAATAGGTCAGCACATTGGCGCGCTCCATGGCGTTGCGGATGGGATTGTCGCGCTGTCCCAAGAAGTCGAACTGGCTGCAGCCGGAAAGGGCTGCCGACGAGGTCAGCGCTGCAGACCCAATGAGAAACTTGCGGCGATTGAGGATCAACCGGCTCATGGCCTGTCTCCCTGTTCACTCGGCGTGCCGGGGCTAGTGCGATACCAGCCGGTGATCATCGAGCGCAGTTCGTTGAGCGGTCCCGCCAAGAGCACCATGATAATGTGGACGATGAAGAACAGCACCAGCAACACCATCACGACGAAGTGGATGGTCCGCGCCGTTTGCCGTCCGCCAAAGATGTCGAGAAGCCACGGCCAAGCCGCATCCATGCCCGGGCTCATGGTCAGCCCCGTCAGAATGATGAGCGGGAACAAGACGAAGAAAACGGTGAAGTAGCTCAGCTTCTGCAGCGGAGCATAGCTGCGCCCATGAGTGAGGCGCAATCGCGCATGGTCGAGCGCGTCACCTGGCAAGTCCTCAATGTCCTTGCCCCGGGGCACAATATCCCGTCGCAAATGACCATTGATAAAGCTGGCCAGGAACCAGACGAAAAGCGCGGCAACGAAAATCCAGCCAAAGAAGAAGTGCACAACGCGCCCGGTGGCAAGATCGCGGAAGGAGGGAATGGTCACCGCACCCGGGAAACCCACGAAGGTCGGGTTGGCCTCCGGGCCACTCATGCCCAGCACACCAGTGGTATCGAATTGCTGCCCGAACAGGGTCGTGCGCCCGCGCGGCCCCTCTGGTGTATTGACCGCACCGATGCTGAGGATCGCATTGTCGAACTCGAAGCCCGATTGCTGTCCGATGTAGAGGCTGGGATGAGCGTTGAAGATCTGCAGCCCCGAAAGCAGGAGGAAGAACAGGCAGATCGCCCATACCCAATGGGTCACCCGCGTCCAGATGGACTGGCGATAGACCAGCGGACCCCTGATCGGCGGCAGGCCTTGTTCTTCAGACATTTCTCCCCCTTCCGGAGCGCGCGGCTGGCGCTGTGCCTTTAGTAACGCTAACGCATCGCGCCAATGCTCGCCATCACGTCGATGTTATGGTCCCTGCCACGCTCACCCGCAGGGCCTCGCGCAGATATTCGCATGGCGCCCGGTGAGGTTACCTGTTCACGCAGGCGTGTTCGGTGCTCGCTTTTTCAGGCGTCCTGTGTAACTTCGGTGGTGCTGGGCGCGAATGGAGTACCAATGCAGGCGGATGCGACCGAAAAGAGGATGCGCGAGTTGATGCTCGCCGCACTCGACGGCGACGCAGCCGCCTATCGTCGGCTGCTGGCCGAGCTCACGCGCTACCTGCGACCCTGGTTCGCGCGCCGCCTGAGCCCGTCCCATGCTTCGCACGCGGAGGACCTCGTGCAGGAAACACTGCTCGCCTTGCACACCAAACGGATGACCTATGACCGCAGCCGCCCCTTCACATCCTGGCTGCATGCGGTGGCGCATCACAAATTTGTCGACCATGTCCGCCGCCACGCCATTCGCCCGACAGTGCCGCTGGAGGATGACGCGCCCATCTTCGCCGTTGACGACAGCGCCAATGCCGCCGACCGGCGCGATGTCGACGCAGTCCTGACCCAGGTTCCGGAGCGAACCGCCGACCTTATCCGCCAGACGCGGCTGGAAGGCACGAGCGTGGCCGAGGCCGCGGCGCGCCACGGCATGACCGAAACCGCCGCCAAGGTCTCCATTCATCGCGGGCTCAAATCCCTGATGAGCAAATTTGCAGGGAGCGGGAAATGACGGACGAGCTGATCGACCGCCTCTCTGCCGAACTGAAGCCGACTGCGGCGCGGGATCTGGAAAAGCGGATCCTGCTGGCCATCGCCTTGGGGCTCATGGGCACCCTACTGATGGGGCCAATCGTGCTCGATCTTCTTGTCGGCCGTCCGTTTGGTGGCGCATGGGGCAGCCCCATGTTCTGGGGCAAGCTGGCCTATACGATCGGCCTGGGGCTTCTCGGCCTGGTCGCGGTTCCGGCTCTGTCGCGGCCCGATGCCCACCGCGTCTGGCCTTTCTGGGCCGCCGGCGCGGTGATCCTCTTGGCCCTGGCAGCGGGCATTGCTGGCTGGATGCAGGCCGATTGGGCCATGCCCGTGCTCATGGGTGGAACGGCGCTGGTCTGCCCCTGGCTGATCATTCTCACCGCGGCACCGCTGCTGATGGTGCTGCTGACAGCGATGCGCCGGTTTGCGCCGGCCTCCCCCACCCTGGCCGGCTTCGGTGCAGGATTGCTGGCGGGCGGCTTTGGTGCCGCCGCCTATGCCTTTTATTGCGGGGAAACCAGCATGATGTTCATGGCGGTCTGGTATTCGCTGGGCATCGCCCTGACGGCCCTGCTCGGCGCACTGATCGGGCGATACCTTCTGCGCTGGTAGGCGCCGGATACTATTCGTCGCGGGCAGCCCAGTTGAGGCCCCGGCGCATGATCGTGGCCATATTCGGGTTCTCGAACTCCTTGGCGCGGTGGCCAAGCGTCATGTGGAAGACGCGGCCCTGGCCGTAGCGGTGCTTCCAGACGACCGGCACCACGGCGCCTTCGATCCATGGGGCATGCTCGCCGCTGAACGTGGTGGTCGCCAGCACCTCAATCATCGGATCGACATGCATGTAGTACTGCTCGGAGGTGTAGGGGAAGCTGGGCTTGATCCCCGCCATGATCGGATCGTCGGGCTTGGTCACATCGACCGTGTAGTCGATGATGTCGCCAGGATGGGCCACCCACTGGCCGCCGACCATGAACTGGTAGTCCACCGACTCCCGAAAAGCATCGCTCATGCCGCCATGATGGCCAGCCAGACCCACGCCGCCACGGACCGCCTTGGTCAGGTTTTCCACCTCTTCCTTGGCGATCTTGCTCATGGTGAAAATGGGTATGATCAGGGAGAGATCGGCGATGGAGGGATCTGCGAAGGCGCTGGTCTCGGTGGCGGTCCGCACCGAATAGCCGTCCTCATGCAGCCAGCGGCGATAGATGCTGGCGCATTCCTCCGGGTCGTGACCGTCCCAGCCGCCATAAACGATCAAAGCACTGCGCATAAGCATTCCCCTGCAAATCAAACGGCGCGGAGAATACCCGACTGAGCCGGTATTGAAAGCCCGTCAGCCCGGATTGATATGCTCCAGCCGGTTCACAAAATGCAGCTTCCGCTCAAAGAACCAGCTCAATGGGGCGGGGTAAAGTCCAAGCCGCACCTGCCGCTGGGTTTCCCCCAGCCCGGCCCGGGCGAAGGCATATCCCCACTCTTCACGATCGAGATAATTGTAGGGCAGCCGCACATCGTGGCCACGATTGCCCACCCAGTCCATCAGCCGCAATGTTGGGCCGGCCAACACACCTTCGCGCAAATGGTCCTTTATCACCACCCCCCGCTGCGCCACGCGCGCGGCTTCGGTCAGCACCGACGCCGGATCGTCCGTGTGATGCAGCACATCGACAATGGTGACATAGTCAAAGCTCTGGTCGGCAAAGGGCAAGCTCGTGCCGTCATATTGCGTCACCGGGATATGGGTGACCGGCCGGACCAGGACATCGACACCCTCGACCGCCAATTCGGGCCTTCGCTGCATCAGGGCGACGGCCACCTGCCCGTCCCCGCACCCCAAGTCCAGGATTCGGCGGGCGTCATGGGGGATGGCATTCGCCAGAGCATCCGCAAGAGCCTCAACGCGCCGCCCGAAGATCAACGCGCCATGGACCTGATTGAGAAGCCGCTTTCCCCGTGGCGCAAGACTCATGCCGGCACGGTCTCCACCTGTCTATCGAAAGCGAAGGCCCAATTGCGCAAGACGAGATAATTTACGCCCGAGGTGAGGGTCGTGACCAGTATCGCCGCCGACAGGCTGGGCAATGACAATGCGCCGTGCAGCAGAAAGCTGAACAGCGTCGCGAGCGCCAACGCCATCATCTGCACCGCGGCATAGCGCGGCAAGGCGCGCAGATGATCGACGTCCGACGCAAAGGTGAAGCGCCGATGCAGCAGATAGACGGGCGGAATGAATCCGGCATAGCAGAGCGCGCTGACCAACCAGTTATCGACCATGGGGAGCAATGCAATCGCGATGCTGCTCAAAAGCACAAAGCCCGCAGCAGCGCCCCCACCAATGACAAGGAACATGACCAGGCGATGCAATTGCGACGGCCCCTGCTCGCCCGGAGCGATTTCGGGCATCAGACTTTCAAGCGAGGCACTCATGCGACATCCATTTATGCAGGCCGGAATGGCTGGCCCATCCTAAATTGCCGCACCTTGCATTTTGCCTACCACGGCAGTGCTGACGCGCAATCCTGCTTCCATGGTTGCGCAAAGATGAAGACACTTGAAAGACGCCACTGTCACAATTTGACCACCCGATAAAAATTTTGCTTCGCGAGCGGGAGGAATTGGCGTTTACTGGCCGCGGAGCAAGACGGCGATGTCATCAAACTGACTCACCGTTTGGGACAAATACGCCTGGCTTCGCCGCATATAAGGGACTGCATCCCACAGGCGGCAATCGGCATCTGAGACAGGGGACGTACATGCTTATTTCCAAGTTCAAATCCAATTCCGAACCCACGGCCATGAATCGCCGGCGCTTCCTTCAAGTCGCAGGCGCCAGCATGGTGGTCGCGGGGGCCGGCACCTTCTCGATGACTTCGGCTCGCGCCAATACCGGCGCCTTCGCGCTCAATGTCCTGCACATCAACGACATGCATTCGCGCGTGGAGTCGATCAGCGGCTTTGACTCCACCTGCTCCGTCGATGCCGAAGACGCTGGCGAATGCTTCGGCGGCTTTGGTCGCCTGGCGACCAAGCTGCGGGAACGCCGCGCCGAACTCGAGGGCGAAGGCGCCAATTTCGTTACGCTCGACGCAGGTGACCAGTCGCAGGGCTCACTCTTCTACATCACCTACAACGGCAAGGCCGAAATCGAGCTCATGAACACCATTGGCTTCGACGCCATGGCTCTCGGCAACCACGAATTCGACAAGGGACCGGACAATCTTGCTGAGCTGATTGAGCTGGCCTCGTTCCCGGTGATCTCGGGGAACACGAAGGTTGGTGGCGGCGCCCTCTCGGGCCTGCTCGAGGAATATACGATCCTGGAAGTCGGTGGAGAGAAGATCGCCGTTCTCTCGGTTCTGACGCCTGACACGGCCGAGCTTTCCTCGCCCGGCCCGGACGTCACCTTTGAGGACGAAATCGCTTACCTCCAGGGCGCCGTCGAGCGTGTCAACGCCGAGGGCATCAACAAGGTCCTGCTGCTCTCCCATGTCGGGTTCGCCCGTGACCAGGAGATCGCGGCCGCCGTCGACGGTATTTCCGCGATCATTGGTGGCCACAGCCATACGCTGCTCTCCAACACCGTCGAGGGCGCCCCGGCTTATGCCACCCTGGTCGAAAATCCGTCGGGCCGCGCCGTCCCCATCGTCCAGGCCTATGCCTATTCCAAATATCTTGGCGATCTGAAACTCGAGTTCGACGAAGACGGCTACGTGACGGCGGCAACGGGCGACACGGTGGTTCTCGATGCAAGCATCGAGCCCGATGCCGATATCGAGGCGCGCATTGCTGAAATGGCCGAACCGATCGAGCGCATCAAGGCCGCCCCCGTCGCTGAAGTTGCCGCCGATATTGATGGCAGCCGCGAAAGCTGCCGGGCCATGGAGTGCCAGATGGGCAACACCGTGACCGACGCGATGCTGGCCCGGCTTGCAGGCCAGGATTACACCATTGCCATCACCAATGGGGGGGGGCTGCGCGCGTCGATCGGCGCTGGCACTGCCACCATGGGTGACGTGCTCACCGTCCTGCCATTCCAGAACACGCTCGCCACCATGAAGCTTTCCGGGGCCGATATCGTCGCCTCCCTCGAACAAGGGGTCAGCCAGATTGAAGAAGGCGCCGGCCGCTTCCCGCAGGTCTCGGGCCTCCGCTTCAAGCTCGACCCCAGCGTTGCCCCGATGGAAGGTCGCGTGAGCGAAGTTGAGGTGCGTGAAGGTGACGCCTGGGTAGCGATCGATCCGGCCAAAATGTACGGCGTTGCCACCAATAACTTCATGCGTAACGGCGGCGACGGCTACGCGCTGTTTGCGACCAATGCGGTGGATGCCTACGACTATGGTCCGGGCCTGGAGGAAGTGCTGGCCGAGTACCTCTCGGACAATGCACCCTATACCCCGGTCATCGATGGCCGCATCATCATGGCGCAATAAGTCGCCATATTCGGCACAGAAAGGGCGCCTTCGGGCGCCCTTTCTCGTGCGTGATCCGTCCTCAGGCCCGCCGCGCCAATTGCCCCCAGGCCAGCAGGATGATCACGGCGCCCAGTATGGCGCCGATGAAGTTGGCGCTGTCATCGGGACCGAACCAGCCAATCTGCTGCCCGAGCCAGGTCGCCAGCACAGAACCGACAATGCCCAGCACGGTCGTGAGAATGAACCCGGAAGGCTTGTTGTCTCCTGGCGTGATCCATTTGGCGATGAGGCCGGCAAAGAAGCCGACGATGATGGCCCAGACAATGCTCATGTAACGCTCCTGCTTTCCTCACACAAATTGGAATGCATCCAGGCAGTTGCAAGCGCGGCGAAAAATTTGATGTCGAGATGTGAACGGGGCGCGGCAACCTTCCGCGGAAGGTTCCGTTGTCTGCCTGTTCAAGTGGGGGGCACAACCCACATTCAGGAGTCCCATTATGAAAAAGACCATTATTGCATCTGCCATTGCTGCTCTTCTCGCCTCCACCGCCATTGCGCAGGACGCCCAGGTCGGCGTCGACGCCGGTGTTTCCGTGGATACCCCGAGCCTTGACGCGGGCGCCAATTCCGACACCGGCATGGGCGCAGACACCAATGCCGGCGCCGAAGCAAACGCAGCCACCAGCGCCAATGCGGCAGCCAATGTCGACGGTGATGTGGCAGACAACACCTATGGCTCTGTGATCGCCTCGATCAAGGGATCGGCCGATCTGGACCTTTCCAGCGTCACCGACCAGTCCCAGATCACCATTGTGACACTGTCGTCCCTGCAGGGTGATGCTGCCACCGAGGCGGCCGCACTGGACACCGAGCTCAGCGCCAATGCCGATGCGCAGGCCGGCCTGCATTCGCGCGTTGAAGGCAATAGCGCGATCACGGCAAAGCTCGAGGCCGAAGGTTATGCTGTCGCGGATGTCGTGAGCGTGAAGTCGAAGGCTGATGGCTCGCTGATCGTCTATGTGGACGACCGCGCCTGATCGTACGCACAGGCCAGAAAAACAGGGCCCCGTTCAACGGGGCCCTTCTTGATTACGGCTGTCAGACCTTGTGCTCTGCCCGCTCGCGGTCGGTAACCGTTGCCAGATCCAGCACTTTTTGGATGTTGGTCGCATGCCGGAAGCTTGGCTCCCGGTTCTGGCCGTCGCGGCAGGCATCCACGAAACGCTCGTAATTGGTGGGCACCGGATCAACCTCCACCTCGGTCCAGGTCCCGGTTTCCGCGTCCGCACCCAGGCAGGCATAGAGCTTGGACCAATCGTGGCGGTGCTGCACTTCCACCGAGCCCAGTTCGCCATAGACGCGCAGGCGGAGTTCGTTGAAGTGACCGGTTGCCCAGCGCGACGCATGGACCACACCCAGCGCACCGTTCTCAAGCTGCGCCGTCATGGCGAAGCTGTCATTGGCATCGAGGTCATATTCGCCGATCTTGTTGCCAGGCGCCTTGTCGAAAGTCTCCAGCCGGCAGAACACCTTGGAGAAGTCGCTGCCTGCGCCATAGGCGGCAAAGTCCAGGATATGGACGCCGATATCGCCCAGCACGCCGTTTGAGCCATGCTTCTTGCTGAGGCGCCAGAGCCACTGGCTCTCGGTGCGCCAATCGCCCCAGGCGCGCGAAACCAGCCAGCTCTGCAGATAGCTCGCCTCGAAATGCTTGACGGTGCCGACCTGGCCGGACTGCACGATCTCGCGGGCTTTCTGCAGTTGCGCGACATTGCGATAGGTTAAATTGACCATGTTGACGAGGCCCAGCCGCTCGGCTGCCTCCGTCATTTCCATGGCGCGGGCATGGTCGGTGGCCAGCGGCTTCTCGCAGAACACATGTTTGCCGGCCGCCAGTGCCGCCATGGTGGTGGGATAGTGCACACTATCTGGCGTGACATTGGCGACGGCGTCGAATTCGCCCCAGGCCAATGCCGCATCGAGCGAGCCAAAGCCGCGCTCAATATTGTGCGCAGCACAGAAGGCCTCGACGCGGGCGGGATCCACATCCACCCCGCCAGCGAGGGTGACCCCCTCGATACTGGCAAAATTCTTGGCATGCGTATTGGCCATGCCGCCGGTACCCAGAATGAGGATACGCATATTTCAAATCCTTGGCCGTCGCTGACGGCCGTTCGTCAGTTGTCTCTGGATCGGATCGTTCCTGCCTGGGCAGGAACGCCTGTTTGCTTGATCGAAGGTCTTCCCTTTCCAGGCAAGACCCCCGCGCTTTTAGGTCAGCTTTTCACTTCGCCGGCGTGATCGGCGGCCGAGAGTTTCGCGCCACGCTCCTCGATCTTCTCGATCGCTTCGCCGACCGGTGTATTCGGCGCCTTCATCAAGTGTGCATGCCGCTCCCCCTGATAGGCCCAGTTGACCGCATTGCGCAGCACCTTGCCCACATTGGCGTCATGGTAGGTGGGATAAGTCTCGTGACCCGGACGGAAATAGAAGATGTTGCCAGCACCGCGACGGTAGGTCAGGCCGGAGCGGAACACCTCGCCACCCTGGAACCAGGACACGAACACTGTTTCCAGCGGCTCCGGCACGGTGAAGGGCTCGCCATACATCTCTTCATATTCAAGCTCGAAATAGGCCGGCAGGCCCTTGGCGATGGGATGTCCGGGATTGACCACCCACAAGCGCTCGCGCTCACCCGCCTCACGCCAATGCAGGTTGGCCGGGGCGCCCATCAGGCCCTTGAAGACCTTGGAGTGATGCCCCGAATGCAGCACGATCAGGCCCATGCCCTGCCAGACATGCTCCATGACGCGCTTGACCACGGCATCGTCCACCTTGTCATGGGCAGCGTGACCCCACCACAGCAGCACGTCCGTATTGGCCAGCGCCTCTTCGGTGCAGCCATGTTCGGGTTCCTGCAGCGTGGTGGTCTTGACCTCCAGATTGGCATCTTGCCGCAGCAGCGAAGCGATCTGGTTATGCATGCCGTTGGGGTAATTTTCGGCGACGACCTTGTTCTTCTGCTCGTGAACATTCTCGCCCCACACCAGGGTACGGATTGCCATGATAGTCTCCTAATAATCTAGACCCGGCAGGGAGGGGCCGGGTGTGTTCATACTTTGCGCCGTTCCCACGTAGTCGGGAACCCCATGTGCTCTACCGAGGTTCCCGTCAAAGGCTGCGCTGTTCGATTGGGGTGAGGCCCTCCGGGCCATCACCATGGAATTGTTGCTCAGCGGATCGGCTTGCCGGCCTCATCGAAACGGTGGATGCGATCCTCCATGGGCGACACCCGCAGCTTTGATCCGCTGGGGTGCTGCATGGCGCCTTCGAGGCGAACCACGATCGGCTCTTCCTGCCCCATTTCGAGATAGACATAGGTGTCCGCACCGAGGTTTTCGGTGTGGATGACCTCGCCCTCCCAGATGCCGTCAGGCTTGACCAGCATATGCTCGCCCCGGATACCCAGCGTGGTGCAATTGAAGGCGGCGGCCTTTTCCCCGGTGAGGAAATTCATCTTGGGCGAGCCGATGAAACCGGCCACGAAAATGCTGTCGGGCTTTTCATAAAGCTCCATGGGCGTGCCCACCTGCTCGACCAGCCCGTCGCGCAACACGCAGATGCGGTCGGCCAGGGTCATGGCCTCCACTTGGTCATGGGTCACGTAGATCATGGTGACGTCGTGCATGCCTTCATGCAGCTTGGCGATCTCGATGCGCGTGGCCACACGCAAGGCCGCGTCCAGGTTCGAGAGGGGCTCGTCGAACAGGAAGACCTTGGGATCGCGGGTAATGGCACGGCCGATGGCGACGCGCTGGCGCTGACCGCCCGAAAGCTGCTTGGGCAGGCGATCCAGATATTGCCGGATCTGCAGCATGTCGGCGGCCTTTTCAACGCGCTGACGAATGGCTTCCTTGCTATGGCCCTTTTCAAGCTTCAGTCCGAACGCCATGTTCTCGTAGACGGTCATATGCGGGTAGAGCGCATAGGACTGGAACACCATGGCAATGCCCCGCTTGGACGGGGTCAGCGCATTGACCACCTTGCCGTCAAACAGCATTTCGCCTGAAGTAATGTCTTCAAGGCCGGAGATCAGTCGCAGCAGCGTGGACTTGCCGCAGCCCGACGGGCCGACAAAGACCATGAACTCGCCCTTGCGGACTTCCAGGTCCACGCCCTTGATGACGTTCACGGCGCCGAAGGACTTCCGGATATTGCGCAGTTCGATTGATGCCATTTTGGCTTCTCCTTATCCTTTGACGCCGCCGGCGGTCAGACCGGACACGATCTTGCGCTGGAACACCAGCACCAGGGCCACCAGCGGTACGGTCACGACCACCGAAGCCGCCATGATGATGCCCCACGGGATTTCATATTGAGAACCGCCCGAGAGCAGGGCGATAGCCACCGGCACGGTTCGGGTTTCGTTCGAGACAGTGAAGGTCAGCGCGAACAGGAACTCGTTCCAGGCCGCGATGAAGGCCAACAGGCCCGTGGTCACCAGAGCCGGCCACATCAGCGGCATGAATACCTGAGTGATGATGACCCATGGCGTCGCTCCATCGACGATGGCCGCTTCCTCAATTTCCACCGGCAGGTCCCGCATGAACGTGGTCAGCACCCAGACGGTGAACGGTAGGGTGAAGATGGTATAGGCGAAGATCAGCGCCCAGGGCGTATTGTAGATGCCGAGGAACCGGATCACTTCGAACAGACCCGCCAGCACCGCGATCTGCGGGAACATGGACACGGCCAGAATGGTCATCAGCAACAGGCCGCGGCCACGGAACCGCACGCGGCTCAGCGCGAATGATGCGGTGACCGCCAGGAACAGCGCCAGGATCACCGTGACCGTGGCGACAAAGACCGAGTTCAGCAGATTGCGCGGGAAAGCGCCCTGCGTGAAGACCTGCCGGAAATTGTCAAAGCTCAGCGAGGTCGGCCAGTAAGTCACTCGGAACAGGTCGGTACCGGATTTCAGGCTGGTCAGAATGGCGTAGTAGAACGGAAAGACCGACACCACCACGATGAACAGCACCAGCGCATAGAACGCTGCCGACTTGGTGAATTTCCAAAGATCGAAGGTCGTGCCCATTATCGGTCTCCCCCTTCAAAATTCACCTTGCCCAGCCAGATATAGAGGATGGTGAAGATCGCGATCAGCAGGAACAGCAGGGTGGACTGCGTCGATCCCTCGGCGAAGTTGTTGAACTGGAACAGGTTCTCCTGCGCCAGCACGGACATGGTCTTGGTTGAGCGCGAATTGGGCGTCAGCACATAGATCAGGTCGAAAATGCGCAACGCATCGAGCACGCGGAAGATGATCGCCACCATCAGCGCGGGGCGCACCAGCGGCAATGTGATCTTGAAGAACTGCTTGACCGGATGCACGCCGTCAATCTCGGCGGCCTCGTAAATGTCCTTGGGGATCATCTGCAGGCCGGCCAGGATCAATAGCGCCATGAAGGGTGTCGTCTTCCAGATGTCGACGATCAGCACTGCGGTCATGGCCGTGTCGGCCGAAGCCGTCCAGGCCACCGGCGCCGCAAGCAACCCCAGCTTCATGCCCAGATCGTTGATGATGCCGAACTGGTCATTGAGCATCCAGCCCCACATGCGGGCGGAAACGATGGTGGGAATGGCCCACGGAATGAGGATGGCAGCACGCACGATGCCCCGGCCGCGGAACTCGGCATTAAGTACCAGCGCCACGATCATGCCCAGAACGGTTTCCCAGAGCACCGACCAGAAAGCAAAACGCACTGTGTTCCAGACGGCGTTCCACCAATCAGGATCTGCCAGCACGCCGCGATAGCGCACAGTGCCGCTTTCCAGCACCTGCCAGCGCAGATAATTGCCGAAGCCGACCCATTCGGCTCCGTAGAGATCATTGAGGGTCGCATCCGTGAAGGAGAACCAGATCGAGCGCATCAGCGGCCAGCCGGCCACGATCGCCAAGGCGATCAACATCGGAACCAGGAACCAGCGAGCGGCGCGGACGCGCTGCTGCAAGAGTTCCGACTTGATCTTGGGTGTGCTCGCCGATGTTATCGGCGCCATGGCGTCGGTCGCCATATTCGTTCTCCTCCCCCAGTGTATTTAGAATTGCCGAGCGGGCGGCAGGGTAAACCCCGGCCGCCCGCCCTGCTAAGGCCGCCGGGAGGACTTACCAGGCGTCGCCCTTCAGATCCTGCAGATCGGCCTCGAGGATTTCGAGGTTCTCCGCAGCAGAACCATTGCCGGACAGGGTGTCATGCACCGCGCTCCAGAACAGCGAGGAAACCTCGTTGTAGTCGGTCTTGGTCGGAGCGGACGGACGCGGCACCGCGTTCTGGAAGATTTCCTTCCAGTTCGGGATGATCGGCTGAGCGGCCGCGATGTCGGCATCGTCATAGAGCGCTTCGATGGTGGGCAGGTTGGACTGGCTCAGAGCGCGTTCCTTCTGAACATCCGCCGAGGCCAGGAACTTGGCCAGTTCAATGGCCGCTTCCGGGTCCTGCGAGTACTTGGACACAGCAACGTTCCAGCCACCCAATGTAGCGGCCGAGCGCGCACCTTCGCCATCACCCATTGGCAGCGGTGCCACGTCAAACAGGCCCTTCACGGCAGAATCGTCGCCATTGCCGAGCGAGTAAGCGTAGGGCCAGTTGCGGTGGAACACGGCATTGCCAAGCTGCCACACGCCGCGGCTCTCTTCTTCCATGTACCCCAGCACGCCTTCCGGCGCGATGGTGCCGACCCAACCCGCAGCGCGATCAATCGCAGCAGCAGCCTGCTCATTGTTGATCGAGATGGTCCCATCGGGCTCGACGATCTGGCCGCCGCCATTGGACACGACCCATTCCAGAGCATCGCAGGTCAGGCCTTCATAGGCATTGCCCTGGAACACGAAGCCCCACATTTCGGAGTTACCGGCAGCGCGCTCGGCGTCCATGATCTCCTTGGCGGTCGCTTCCAGCTCGGACCAGGTGGTGGGAACTTCCTTGCCGTATTTCTCCAGCAGGTCCTTGCGGTAGTAGAGGGCCGGCGCATCGGTGAAAGCCGGCAGGGCGACGAGCTTGCCGTCCACAGTCTGCGACTCGATGATCGAGGGGAAGTGCTGATCGACGACGTCGGCAGCAGCCTCGGTCAGATCGAGGAACTGATCAGCCAATTGCGGCGCCCAGATCACGTCGGTCTGATAGACGTCGATGTCCGTATTGCCGGCGGCAAGCCACAGACGATACTGGCCGAACTGGTCGGTGGTGGACGAGGGCATGGGCACGACCGTGACGGTGTGACCGGTTTCAGCTTCGAAACGATCGAGCTGGCTACGCAGGAAGGCCAGGCCGTTGCCGGTGTCGCCCGACACAATCGACAATTCGGCCGCCTGGGCGGCGCCGGCCACCAGGGTTACGCTCGCCATCATCGAAACGAGCAGCGTCTTCAATTTCATTAGAAATCCTCCCGAGAATAATACGTCGCGGGAGAGGCACACTGTTCAGGCCCTGCGCAACTGCGCCGGACCAGACATTCCTCCCCCTCAAAAGCACCCCACCGAACCGTTCTAGGGCGTTCAGTTTGAAAGCGCTTTGGAAGATAAGGAACCAGAGCCCTCAAAAACTGTCAAGCGCTCGCCAGAAGGAAATATCGAACTTTTTCCAGACCATCGGAAATTCACATTTAACTTCAATAACTTGTTGCTCTGGCTGAGAATGGCGTCCCAAATTCACTCGTAAAACCAGTGATGTACGAACCTCACGCAACTGAAACGATTGCAGGGGCTTGCTTCAAAATTTGAAATCGCTTTGAATGCCTTTGGGAGGAGAAAGGCTGAGCCCCCTGTTCAAAGGGTGCCGCCTGCCCTAATGGCTGGAACAACCGGGTTATTCGCGCGCCCTGCGGAGAGCTGACGGGATATCCAACCGCATGGGCCGTATCGCCGCTATGAGACTGAAAGACCTCGCCGAACACCTCGGCCTGTCGCAAACCACGGTCAGCCGTGCGCTCAACGGCTATCCGGAAGTCAACGAAGCCACCCGCCGCCGGGTTGCGGAGGCTGCCAATCTGCTCGGCTATCGCCCCAATGCCAGCGCCCTCAGGCTGGCCACCGGCCGCGCTGGCGCGGTCGGCCTGGTCCTGCGTGGTGCCGATGAACTGGGGCCGCATATGTCCGAGTTTCTTTCGGGCGTCGGCAGCTATATGGCCAGCCAGGAAATCGACATGTTAGTCTCAACGGTCGCCAATCATCAGGAGGAACTGGCCGCCTATCGACGCCTCGCCGCCAGTCAGAAGGTTGACGCAGTCATCCTGCATTCGCCGACCGTCAGCGACGAACGTGCCGAATTGCTGATGGAACTCAAAATCCCCTTCGTGCTTCACGGCCGCACCAATATTGGTCAGCCAGTCGCCTGGCTCGACATCGACAATACCAGCGCCCTCGAGCGCGCCACCAGCCATTTGCTCGACCTTGGGCATCGGCGCATTGCGCTCCTCAATGGCGTCAGGGGCCGCACCTTTGCCGAGCATCGCGAGATCGGTTATCGGGCCGCACTGACCGCTCGCGGACTGAATGCGGATCCGGCACTGGTGGGCAATTCGGCCTTCACGGACGAAATAGCCTTCCGCATGGCCCAGGCCATGCTCGAACTCCGACCACGCCCCACCGCATTTCTGGCCGGATCGATGATGACCGCGTTGGGCGTCTTCCGCGCCATCCGTCAGGCCGGACTGCATCTGGGAAGCGACGTTTCCATGATCGCTCATGATGACGTGTTTCCCTATCTCAACGCCGACAACATGTATCCCACAATGTCGACAACCCGCTCCTCGATCCGCCAGGCCGGCACCCGCATTGCCGAACTCATCATGCAGATCTTGGCAGGCAAGTCAGCCGCAGAGGTGCATGAACTCTGGCCTGTCGAGCTGGTGCTGCGCGAAAGCTCCGGCCCCGCGCCGCGCACCCTGTGAATGCGCTGCCTGCGTCGTAAATCCGTCATGGAAACGTTATCGGACTGACATGGCCGCCGAATAATCCCTCGCCATTCGCCGCTTTCCGGGCGTGCGATCGTCATCACGAGGGATATCAAACATGACCTTCAAGTCCGCGCTCACCGCCTCGGTATCGCTGCTGACCATACTCAGCCTGACCGCCCCTGCTTTCGCACAAACCGACATCGATGCGCTCTACGAAGCCGCCTAGGCCGAGGGCATGCTGACGACCATCGCCCTGCCCCATTCCTGGTGCGGCTATGGCAAGGTGATCGAGGGCTTCAAGGCCAAGTATCCGGGCATCACCGTCAACGAACTGAACCCTGATGCCGGCTCTGCCGACGAGCTTGAAGCCGTCCGCGCCAATATCGGCAATATGGGCCCGCAGGCTCCCGACGTGCTCGATATCGGTCTCGCCTTCGGCCCGCAGGCCAAGGAAGAAGGCTTGCTGCAGCCCTATATGGTCTCCACCTGGGATGACATCCCGGCCGACGCCAAGGACGCTGAAGGCTATTGGTATGGCGACTACTACGGCGCCATGGCCATGCTGGTGAACACTGACCTTGTTTCCACCCTGCCCACCGACTGGTCCGACCTGACCAAGCCCGAATACGCCAATTCGGTTGCCCTGGCCGGTGACCCGCGCGCCTCCAATCAGGCCATCCAGGCCGTCTATGCCGCTGGCCACGCCCAGACCGGTTCGGACGAAGGCGCCGCCCAGGCCGGCCTCGACTTCTTCAAGGCCGTGAACGACGCCGGCAATTTCGTGCCCGTCATCGGCAAGGCCGCTTCGGTTGCCCAAGGCACCTCGCCGGTCCTGATCGCCTGGGACTACAATCTGCTGGCCTGGCGCGACAGCTTTGAGGGCAACCCGCAGGCCGAGATCGTGGTCCCTGCCAATGGCGTTGTCGCCGGTGTCTATGTGCAGGCGATTTCCGCCCACGCCCCGCACCCGAATGCCGCCAAGCTCTGGATGGAGTATCTCTATTCGGACGAAGGTCAGCTCCTCTGGCTGGAAGGCTATTGCCATCCGATCCGCTTCAACGCCTTGGCCGAAGCCGGCGCCATCCCGCAAGATCTGCTCGACGCCCTGCCGCCCGCCGAAGCCTATGCCAAGGCCGTGTTCCCAACCATCGAGCAGCAGAACGCCGCCAAGGAAGTGATCACCACCGGCTGGGACTCCACCGTCGGCGCCAACGTCTCCGAATAAGGGATTTGGGGTCCGCCTAGGCGGGCCCCTTCCTGCTTCAGCGGCACGTCATGACAGAGACAGTTGCACCACCACGCCCAACCAGACGCTTCACTTTCGAGTGGCTTGGCGTTGCCCCCTTCGTCATCTTCGCCGTGATGTTCCTGATCCTGCCGACCCTCTATCTGGTCGGCGCGGCCTTTGTCGGCCGCGACGGCCAGTTCACACTTGAGAATATCGCCGGTCTTTTCACTGACCAGATCCTGGCGGCCTACTGGATTTCCATTCGTATATCCGGTGCTTCCGCACTGCTGGGCGCCATTGCCGGGCTGGCCATTGCCCTGGCCATCATCCGCGGCCGTCTGCCCGACGGCCTTCGGTCGACCGTCATGACCTTCTCTGGAGTAGCATCGAATTTTGCTGGCGTGCCTTTGGCGTTCGCCTTCATTTCCACGCTGGGGCGCCTCGGGCTGGTCACCATCATTCTCAAGACCGTTTTCGACTTCGATATCTACCGCGCCGGCTTCAATGTCCTGTCCTTCTGGGGTCTCACCCTCACCTATCTCTATTTCCAGATTCCCCTGATGATCCTGATGATCGCCCCGGCGATCGACGGGCTCAAAAAGGAGTGGAGTGAGGCCTCGCAAACCTTGGGGGCGAGTGCGCTGCAGTTCTGGCTCTATGTCGGCTTCCCCATCCTGTGGCCCAGTTTCCTGGGCACGCTGAGCCTTTTGTTCGCCAATGCCTTCGGCGCGATTGCGACCGCCTACGCCTTGACCGGCTCCTCACTGAACATCGTGCCCATCCTGCTCTACGCCCAAATCCGCGGGGACGCCCTGCAGAACCCCGGCCTCGGGGCGGCCCTTGCCCTGGGCATGATCGCCATCACCGCGCTCGCCAACATCATCTATCTGGTGATCTCAGCTCGCGCCGAAAGGTGGATGCGATGAAGCCCCGGAAATTCTGGCCCTGGTTGGTCTTCACCCTGGGCGCCGCCTATTTCCTGGTGCCCCTGATCGCCACCTTCGAGTTCTCGCTTAAGATGCGGCGCGGCTATTACAGCTTCGACAGCTATGGCTCCGTCTTTTCCGACCCGGCCTTCCAGGCAACCTTTGCCTATTCGGCGCTGATCGGTGTCTTCGCCATCGTGGTTGGCATCGTCGTCGTGGTTCCGGCAGTCTATTTCGTGCGCCTGCGCTTGCCGCACCTGCGGCCGCTCATGGAATTCATCACGCTCCTGCCGCTGATCATTCCAGCCATCGTGCTCGTCTACGGCTATATCCGGCTTTACAATTCGAGCTCGATCGTGCCGTTCACCGGCTCGGCGCTGGGCACCGACATCCTGCTTATCTGCGGATATGTCACCTTGGCCATGCCCTATATGTATCGCGCCGTCGATACCGGCATGCGGGCCATCGATGTCAAGACGCTGACCGAGGCGGCGCAGATCATGGGCGCCGACACGCTTCGCATCATCACATCGATCATCCTGCCCAATATTCTCGTCGCGGTGCTGTCCGGCGCGTTCCTGACCTTCGCCATCGTCATCGGCGAATTCACCATTGCGAGCCTGCTGAACCGGCCCGCGTTTG
The DNA here is from genome assembly GCF_913055165.1 of uncultured Devosia sp. GTDB lineage: Bacteria > Pseudomonadota > Alphaproteobacteria > Rhizobiales > Devosiaceae > Devosia. The sequence continues at coordinate 13,692 of NZ_CAJXJS010000005.1, read as the reverse complement.
GGCCCTATCTCCAGAATATCGGCGCCAACCGGGCCTATGAGCCCTCTGCCCTGGCCATCATCTCCTTCATCATCACCTGGGGGGCCATGGGCATGATTCAGCTTCTGGCGCGTTTTGCGCCGCGCTCCGCCCCCGTCACGGATTGAAACCCATGAGCGACCAGCACTTCCTTCGCGTTGAAGGCCTGACCAAGCACTATGGCACGAACGCCGTTGTGAAGGGCGTCAGCTTCGATTTCTCCAAGGGCGAGTTCATATCCCTGCTGGGCCCGTCAGGCTGTGGCAAGACTACCATCCTGCGCATGATCGCGGGCTTCGAGACACCTAGCTCGGGCACGATCCAGGTCGATGGCGAAGACATTACGGCCCTGAGGCCCAATCAGCGCCGCCTCGGCATGGTGTTCCAAGCCTATGCCTTGTTCCCCAATCTCACCGTGGGGGACAATATCGGCTTCGGCCTCAAGGTCGCCGGTCTGGGCCGGGAACAGCGGCGCGCCCGCGTTGAAGAAATGCTCAAGCTCATCGGCTTGCCCGGCTTCGAGAAGCGCTTCCCTTATGAGATGAGCGGCGGCCAGCAGCAGCGCGTGGCCCTCGCCCGTGCCATCGCCCCCCGTCCCAGACTGCTGCTGCTTGATGAGCCGCTTTCAGCGCTGGATGCCAAGATCCGTGTGTCCCTGCGTGAGGAAATCCGCGCCATCCAGCGCGAGTTGGGCATCACCACTGTCTTCGTCACCCATGACCAGGAAGAGGCCCTGTCCATCTCCGACCGCATCGTGGTCATGAACGCCGGCAATATCGAACAGCTCGGCACGCCTCACGACATCTACAACCGTCCCTCCACCCGGTTTGCCGCTACCTTCGTGGGCCATCTCAACACCCTGCCGGCCGCCAGCTTTGGCCCCGATCGGGCCATTCGGCCGGAACTGATCTCCCTCACGCAGCGTCCCGATACCGACACCACCCTGTCGGGTATCGTCTCCGATATCGGCTTCATGGGCTCGGTATTGCGGCTCAAGGTCGATGTCGCCGACGTCCGCCTCAGCATCGACACCTTCAACGCCAATTCCACGCCGCCCCAGCGCGGTGATGCTGTCACCCTGCACCTCGCCTCGCGCGACGTTCTCGCCCTGGGCGCCTGAGGCAGACCTTCGCGCCATACCAGGAAAAGCAGGTGCCCGACCGGCCACCGGTCCTCGAATTGTGGTTTGACCGCGCCTGCATGCCAGATCATTCTCTCGGCAAAGAGGGAGTCGCAACTTGGACAATCCGTTCGTTTCAACTGACTGGCTGGCAGCGCACCTTTCAGACCCGGATGTCGTAGTCGTCGATGCGAGCTGGCACATGCCGAACGCGGCCCGGAATGCGCAGGCGGAGTATCTTGCCGGGCATATTCCGGGGGCAGCGTTTTTCGATATTGACGGCATTGCGGACACCCAGACCGACCTTCCTCACATGCTCCCTGCGCCTGCGGACTTTGCCAGGTCCGTCGGGGCATTGGGCATATCCCAAGACCATGCGATCGTCGTCTACGATGAGCTTGGCCTGTTCAGCGCCCCGCGCGCCTGGTGGACCTTTCGACTGTTCGGGGCGGACAAAGTCCATATCCTCGAAGGCGGCGGGCCGAAATGGCGCGCCGAACGCCGTCCCGTCGAGGCTGGGCTGGTCCGGCGCGACAAGGTTCGCTTCGATGTCCAATTTGACCCCGATGCCGTGGTGGACTTCGACACGGTGGTCAGCAATCTGCGCACGCAGCAAAGCCAGGTGATCGACGCCCGCCCTGCTCCCCGGTTCCATGGCGAGGTACCGGAACCGCGCAAGGGACTGAAGCCCGGCCACATTCCCGGTAGCCTCAACGTACCCTCCAATCTCCTGACCGAACACGGCAAGCTCAAATCATCGGGGGAACTACAGGCAATCTTCGCCGATCGCGGCATCGACCTGACGCGGCCGATCATTACCTCCTGTGGCTCCGGCATCACCGCCGTCACCTTGGCGCTGGCACTGGAACAGGCGGGGGCAAAGGATGTAGCCGTTTATGACGGGTCCTGGGCCGAATGGGGCGCGCATCCCAATGCCGAGATCGAGGTCTAGGCCAGGTTTCTAGCCAGCATAGGCCACCCAGCCACGAAAATCGAAGCCGGCAAAGAACAGGCTGATCCCGGAAAACCCCGCTTGGGCGAGCATGGCCTCCTCGGCTTCTGGTGCCAGCAGATGCAGGCGCTCCAACATGGCCACCCGGCCTGCGTCTGCCTGCGCGGGATCCACGCCATTTGAGATGGCGAAAGCCGCGTGCCGCTTCATCCAGAGATCGCGACTGGCGTCGTCCTGAGCAAAGCTCATATGGGCCAGCACCAGTGGCGCCCCGGAACGCAGTCGCTGACGCAAAGCCTTCAATGTGTCGAGGCGCTCAGCCAACGGTATGAAGTGAAACGTCAGCAGGCATGTGGCACCATCGAACGGTCCGCTCGAGGCCCCCGAAATGGTTCCGTGATGAAGGCAGATGCGGTCCGCATGCGCGGAGGTTGCCAATCGCGCGGCATCAAGCATGGATTGGGAAGGATCCACACCTTCGAATGTCCAATGGGCGTGCGCCTTTGCCAGGTTCGCAAGCTCCATGCCGCCGCCGGCTCCCAGCACCAGCACCCTTCCGTTTTCCGGCACGCGTTCGGACAACAGGATATCGGTCATGCGGTGCAATCCCTCCAACCCCGGGACCTGTATGAGCGCATTTTGGGCGTAGGCGTTGACAGCTTGCATCATGAACTCCAACACAATATGTAACAATTATTGTTACATATTAGGCACCCCGTCAACCCAGCTCGTACTGCGCGGCGGGAATCAGCTAGCATGGCGGTCGGCGCGATCCACGCCTCCCCCCTCCAAACGGGAAAGCAGCTGTCCTGCAGGGTCTTTCGCTTCAGATCAGCCCCGTCGTGCGACGGCAAAAGGAGGGATTGCCGGAGCCAGCAACGACTGGAGCAAATCATGCGCACCTCTGCGCCTATTCATCGTCTCAAACGCGCCGCCCGTGAGCATGCACGAACAGAAGCCATCCCGCTTCATGCAGCGCTCGACCAGATTGCCGCCAGCGAAGGCTACTCCAGTTGGAGTCTGCTCGCTGCCAAGCACACCCAGGCATCATCCGATCCCGCCACGCTCTTGGAATCCTTCGCGCCCGGGGCTCTGGTCCTGCTCGCCGCTCGCCCCCTGCAGGGCAAAACAATACTCGCCTTGCGCCTGGCTCTATCTGCCGTCGCACAGGGACGCACGGCGTATTTCTTTTCGCTGGACTATACGGAGGCCGATATTGCGGCAAGGTTGGCTACCATGCCCGCAGACCTCGCGCGCCACCTGACAGTCGATTGCTCAGACTCTGTCTCGGCAGCGCATATCATCGCCCGGCTCGGCCCCTCGCAGCGGGGAGCTTTCATCGCCGTGGACTATCTGCAGCTGCTCGACCAGAAGCGCTCAAACCCGCCCCTTCAGGAACAGGTGGAGACACTGGCGAACTTTGCCCGGAGCCAGGGCCATGTTGTGGCCTTCGTGTGCCAGATCGACCGCCGCTTCGATCCCATCCTCAATGGGCTGCCCGGACCGGCCGACATCCGCCTACCAAACCCGCTGGACCTGAATGTGTTCGATCGAGCCATCTTCCTGCATGGCGGTCGTTTCAGCAGCCTGAACCTTTAGCGCCAGCCAAAACAAAAGGCCGCCGGATCGCTCCGGCGGCCTCGAATACTCTGCCTGTCAGGTCAGGCTGAGCGGTTCTTGTTGTAGAGGTCGAAGAACACGGCGGCCAGCAGCACCACACCCTTGATCATCTGCTGCCAATCGATGTTGACGCCCATGATCGACATGCCGTTGTTCATGACACCCATGATGAAGGCGCCAATCACTGCGCCCGCCACCTGGCCAACACCGCCCAGCGCCGAGGCGCCGCCGATGAACACGGCCGCGATCACGTCCAGTTCCAGCCCCTGCCCCGCTTTCGGCGTCGCCGAGTTGAGGCGAGCGGCATAGATCATGCCGGCCAGCGCGGCCAGGGCGCCCATGATGGCGAAGATATAGAAGGTAGTCCGTTCGGTCTTGATGCCCGAAAGCGCTGCCGCCTTGAGATTGCCGCCCAAGGCGTAGATGCGGCGGCCGAAGGTCAGCCTCTTGGTCATGAAAACGAAGAAGGCAATCAGCACACCCATCACCACCAGCACATTGGGCAGGCCGCGATAGGAAGCGAGCATATAGGCGAAGAACAGCACCAGCGCCGCGATCACCACGTTCTTGATGACGAACAGGCTGAACGGTTCGACGTCATAGCCACGAGCGATGCGGCGGGCCCGGCCACGAATGGCAAAGAAGATCATGCCGACAATGGCAAGGATCGCGATGACCATGGTGGTAGAATGCAGCACGACATTCTGGCCGTTCTCGGCCAGCCAGGGCATGGTGATCGGACCGATCAGATCGGGGATGAAGCCTGCGGACAACATCTGGAACTCGGCCGGGAACGGTCCAACCGACTTGCCCGCCAGGATAGCCAGCGACAACCCCTTGAAGATCAGCATGCCAGCCAACGTCACGATGAACGCCGGGATTTTGTAATAGGCAATAAGGTAGCCCTGCGCCGCGCCGATCACCGCACCGGCGAGCAGGCAGATGGCACCGGCCACGATCGGATTGGCGAGGAAGGCCAGCTCCGGCGGCAGGTCCCAGCCGACCATCAGCATGGCCGCCAGAGCGCCGATGAAGCCCGAGACCGAGCCAACCGACAGATCGATATGGCCGGCCACGATGACCAGCAACATGCCCAGCGCCATCACGATGATGTAGCTGTTCTGCAGGATGATATTGGTCAGGTTGACCGGCTTGAACAGCACGCCATTGGTGAAATACTGGAAGAACAGCATAATGAGGATCAGCGCGAGCAGCAGGCCATAGTCGCGCATATTGGCGCGCAGGGCGCCAATCAGCGTCAGTTCATGGGCCTGAGCCGGCTGGGCCGCGGAACCGGTTCCGGTCGGTGCAGTTTCGGTGGTCATGATGCCTTTCCTTCGGCGCGCACGATGGAGCGCATGATCTTTTCCTGGCTCGCGTCGCTGGTGGGCATTTCTCCCACGATGCGGCCTTCATTCATAACATAAAGACGATCGGTGATGCCGAGCAGCTCCGGCATTTCCGAGGAGATCACCAGGATGGCTTTCCCCTGGGAGGCCAATTGGTTGATGATCGTGTAGATTTCATATTTGGCGCCAACGTCGATACCGCGCGTCGGCTCATCCAGAATCAGCACATCCGGATTGGCGTAGAGCCACTTGCTGAGCACGACCTTCTGCTGGTTACCGCCCGACAGATTGCCCACCACCTGATAGACGCTGGACGACCGGATGTTGGTCTTCTTGCGATAATCATTGGCTGCGTCGAGCTCGGCCAGATCGTCGATCACACCCCAGCGCGACACGCCCATCAGATTGGCGATGGTGGTGTTGTGCTTGATGTGGTCGATCAGGTTGAGCCCGTAGGTCTTGCGATCCTCGGTGGCATAGGCAATGCCGTTACGGATCGACTTATCAACCGTGGACGTATCCACCTTCTTGCCGTTGATGAACACCTCGCCGGAAATCTTCTGGCCATAGGACTTACCGAACAGGCTCATGGCGAATTCGGTGCGTCCCGACCCCATCAGCCCGGCAATGCCAACCACTTCGCCCTTGCGCAGATTGATGTTGACGTCGCGGATGATCTGCCGCTCGCGATGCTGCGGATGGAAGACATTCCAGTTCTTCACTTCCAGCACCACGTCGCCAACCTTGGGCGTGCGCGGGGGATAGCGATCGTTCAGGGCCCGACCCACCATGGAGGTGATGATGCGGTCCTCGGTGATATCCTCGGTGTTCATCGTCTCGATGGCCCGGCCGTCGCGGATGACCGTCACGCGGTCGGCGATACGGGAAATCTCGTTCAGCTTGTGGCTGATGATGATCGAGGTGATGCCCTGCTTCTTGAATTCAAGCAGCAGATCGAGCAGCGCCTGGCTGTCCTTTTCCGAGAGCGAGGCGGTCGGCTCGTCCAGAATGAGCAATTGCACCTGCTTGGAGAGCGCCTTGGCGATCTCGACAAGCTGCTGCTTGCCCACACCGATATTGGTGATCAGCGTGTCGGGGTCTTCGTTCAGGCCCACCATCTTGAGCAGCTTGCGCGCGCCGTCCCGGGTCTCATCCCAGTCGATGACGCCGTTCTTGGCCTGCTCATTGCCGAGGAAAATGTTCTCGGCGATCGAAAGCAGCGGGACCAGCGCCAGTTCCTGATGGATGATAACGATGCCCTTGTGCTCGCTATCGCTGATCGATTTGAAGTGCTGCTCTTCACCCCGGTAGATGATCTGCCCTTCATAGGAGCCCGACGGATAAACGCCGCTGAGCACCTTCATCAGCGTGGACTTGCCTGCGCCGTTCTCGCCGCAGATGGCGTGAATCTCGCCCTCGCGCACGTCCAGATTGACGTCCGACAGCGCCTTCACGCCGGGGAAAGTCTTGGTGATGCTGCGCATCTCCAGAATGGTCTTGGTCATGCTGACCCTGTCATTTCAGTGACCGACAACGGGTTCCTTCGGGCTTCCCCTCGTGAACCCGGCCCGCTGGTCGCCACGAGGACGGCCAGCGGGCCTGGTGAAATTGTCCAATAAGGGACCCCGCCTCGGCGGGACCCCTCACCGGTCATGCAGCTTACTGCAGTTCTTCGGCCTTGATGTAGCCCGAAGCGACAACGCGCTCTTCGTAGTTGGTGATGTCAACTTCGTACGGGGTCAGCAGGATCGAGGGCACAACCTTGACGCCATTGTCATAGGTGGTGGTGTCCAGACCGCCCGGCTCTTCGCCAGACAGCACGGTGTCGATCAGCTGAGCGGTGTACTGGGCCAGTTCGCGGGTATCCTTGAACACGGTCGAGTACTGCTCACCGGCGATGATCGCCTTGACCGACGGGGTTTCCGCGTCCTGGCCGGTGATGATCGGCCAGCTCAGGTCGCCCGAGCCATAGCCAACGCCGCGGAGCGACGAGATGATGCCGCGAGACAGGCCATCATAGGGAGCCAGCACGCCGTGGACACGGCTGCCGTCCGAGTAGTTGGCCGACAGAATGTTGTCCATGCGGGCCTGAGCAACAGCACCGTCCCAACGCAGGGTACCAACCTGTTCCATGCCCATCTGGCCCGACTTGATGACGATGTCACCGCTGTCGATCATCGGCTGCAGAACGGCCATGGCGCCGTCATAGAAGAAGAAGGCATTGTTGTCGTCCGGCGAACCGCCAAACAGCTCGACATTCCAGGGCTTCTGGTCGCCGAAGCGCTCTTCAAGACCCTTCACCAGGCTGTTGGCCTGGAGCACACCGACCTGGAAGTTGTCGAAGGTGGTGTAGTAGTCGACATTGGCGCTTTCGCGGATCAGGCGGTCATAGGCGATGACCTTGACGCCCTGGTCGGCAGCCTGCTGCAGCACGGCCGAAAGGGTGGTGCCGTCGATCGAAGCAATCACGAGAGCCTTCACGCCCTTGGTGACCATGTTTTCGATCTGGGCCAGCTGGTTCGGGATATCATCTTCCGCGAACTGCAGGTCGACGGTGTAGCCCATGCCTTCGAGCGCGGACTTCAGCTCGTTACCGTCCGAGATCCAGCGCAGCGACGACTGCGTCGGCATGGCGATGCCGATCTGTCCCTTGTCCTGCGCAAACGCGCCGGTGACGGCGGTGGCGACCAGCGCACCCGCAGCGAACAGCGTCGCAATTGATTTGAGAACCTTCACGTCTCGACTCCCTAAAAACTTTCGAGATTGGTTGTTGTTGGCCTGTTGGGTTCGGAAAGTTCAGGCAGCCCGGGCCCGGCCTCAAAGCCGCACCTTCGACCACCGGCTTGCGCCGCATCCGAAAGGGTCAATGCCCGAAGGCATTGCCGCATGGAACTACATGAAATCCTCCGGCATGGACGACAATGCTGCCGCCATGGACTCTCCCAAGCCCACGCGCCGAAAGCTAGGATAATCAGATAGGACTGTAAAGCGGAGAGTCGCGTCCACCCGCATATTTTTCGACTCATGCAATAAAGTTCAAGGCCTACTTGCAGGGTAGTTCGGACGCAATTATGGTGCGCCTCGCTCTGGGAGGAGCTTCAACCATGCACCTCATTGCAGGTCATGGCGCAATGAAGGTATCTGATACCTTTTGGTGAGCGTCGTTAGCAAACAGGTAATTCGATGTCCGAGCGCGGCAGCGCAGTTGAGGTCGTGGCGGACGACCTCGCCCGCCAGATTCTGACCCAGTTGACGCCGGGCGCCAGCCTGCCAAGCGAGGCTGAGCTGGCCGAAACCTACGCGGTCAGTCGCCTCACTGTCCGCGAGGCGGTCAAGCTCCTGGCGGGCCGCGGCCTGCTCGAGGTGGCCCGCGGCCGCAAGGCCGTGGTGCGCGAGCCCGACGGGGCCGCCTTCGCCGACTTTCTGACATCCATGATGCACAATGACTCCAAGGGGCTGTTCGACTTGGTCGAGGTGCGGCTGTCGCTGGAGGTGCAAAGTGCAACGCTGGCCGCAAAGCGGGCCAATCGCGCCGGCATCGCTGCGATCGAGAGCGCCCTGCAGGGCATGCGCGAAAACGCCGAAGCGGCCATGGCGGACGATCCGGAAGCGGACAGGCGCTTTCACGACTTCGATGTCGGCTTCCATGAAGCGGTGGCCCTGGCCAGTGGCAACCGCATTCTGGGCTATTTGTTCGAGGCCATGTCCGCACCCCTTCGGCACGGCATCCAGATCAGCCGCCGGGGTCACGCCAATCGCGGCCACACGCTGCTTGATACCATTGACTGGCATCAACGCATTCTCGAGGCCATTCGTGCCGGCAATGCGCGCGCCGCAGGAGAAGCAATGCGCCTCCATCTCAAGGACACCGAGCGGGACATCCGCAACGCTCTCTCCAACATGGCCGAACGGCCGACCCGATCATGACGCGCCATTGCCCTTGCAGGTGAAAGCCGCATCGGAATAATCCTGTTACCGCAAAGGAAGAGGACGCATGGCTGCGCGCAACGACAATTCCGCGACCCGGCTGGACGATGCCGCCCGCGCTGGCTGGCTCTACTACGTCGCCGGCAACACTCAGGAAGAGATCGCCGCCAAGATGGGCATTTCCCGCCAGTCGGCGCAACGCCTGGTGTCGCTCTCGGTCAGCGAGGGCCTGATCAAGGTGCGGCTCGATCATCCCATCGGCCATTGCCTGGACCTGGCCGAACGGCTGCGCAGCCGCTACGCGCTCGACCATTGCGAAGTCGTGCCGTCTGACCCTGGCAGTTCCTCGACCACAATCGGCATTGCCGAGGCCGGAGCCGCGGAGATCGAGAGGTGCCTGCGCAGCCCGGACCCGGTGATTATTGCCATTGGTACCGGGCGCACGCTCAAGGCCGCCATCGAACAGCTCCAGCCCATGGATTGCCCGCACCACACCGTAGTGTCGTTGACCGGCAATATCGCCCCAGACGGTTCCGCCGCGTTCTACAACGTCATCTTCAACGTGGCCGACACGGTCAAGGCACGCAGCTTTCCCATGCCCCTGCCGGTCATCGCTTCCTCGGCCAAGGAGCGCGAAATGCTCCACTCCCAGCCCATGATCGCCTCGACGCTGGATCTCGCGGCCCGCGCCAATATCACCTTTGTCGGCATCGGCCATCTGGGACCGGATGCGCCACTACTGCTCGACGGCTTCATCTCCGAAGCCGAACACAAGGCGCTGCAGAAGGCCGGCGCCGTGGGCGAAATCTGCGGCTGGGTGTTCGATGCCGAAGGCAAGCTGATCGAGGGCCAGACCAATGACCGGGTGGCCTCCGCGCCCATTCCCAGCCGCGAGAATGGCCGCGTCATTGCCCTCGCCATGGGCCCAGCCAAGGCCGCCGCCATCCGCGCCGCGCTCACGCGGCGCCTGGCCAATGGCCTGATCACCGACGAGCAAACGGCTGAATTGCTGCTGGCGTAGCAGCACGATCGTTCGTGCATGTCCACCTCCACTGGTAAGGCCACGCGTTGATGCCCCGGTCGACGCAGGCGTCTCCGGTTTTGACGAAAAGAGCGGAGTCCCGAGACGGTCTTCGTCCCTGAAACTAAAAAACTGAGACGAAAACCGTCTCGGAACGCCGGGATTTCTCGATAGGGGATAACTTGGAAGGCTGTCCGGCGCGGCCACCCCTTGGGCACCCGCTTTCAGCTACTGGTAAGAACCAGCAGCAGGCTCGAACTCTCACCGACCGACCCCCAGACCATGACGGCACGCGACTGCCCCATGCCCGGCTTTCCCTCCCGCCACTGGTCGCTGCAGGCCGCCCTATCGCGAGAGGAATGAGGGGATTATGCGGGAGGATTTGGCACCGGGGATAAAAGGACGGGTGGGGTGATCCCAAACCCATTCGCCATCACCGGCTGTCACCCCGGCGAAAGCCGGAGCCCATCCTGAGGTGACGCCAAGTGTGTCGCGCGCCTGTTGTGTCCGCCGCGCGCCATCTCTGGATTGGCCCCTGGGGCGGACCCGGGGTGACAGCTGGTGGGTGTGGATGTTTAAGGAAGGCGGCGGGCCGGGTTTATGGAACCGCCGGAGCAGGTCGCGATCTGTGTCATGGGCTAATCGTCGTGAGTGGAGGAACATGGGTGGGTGCTGATCGTTGCTGAACAGCGTCACTTCGCAACACACGAAAGGACCTTCTCATGCGAACCAAGCTTCACCTGATCTCGCTCCTTGCATTCGCACTTGCCACGCCGGCCATGGGGCAGGACGACGCCTCTCAAGGCGGCGCTGACGCCTTGGGCGGAGAAAGTGCCCTTGCCGTTTTTGTCGGGGCCGACGGCAATGAGCTGGGTTCTGTTACTCTGACACCCAATGAGGATGGCAGCGTCACACTGGCTGGCGGGCTGCGTGATCTCTCGCCCGGTCAGCACGGTTTCCACTTCCATCAAACCGGAGAGTGCGATGCCTCGAGTGGTTTCGAAAGCGCCGGTTCCCACTTCAATCCGACTGACATGCAGCACGGCCTTGATAACCCGGAAGGGCCGCATCTGGGCGACATGCCCAATGTGACGGCCGGCGAGGACGGCACCGTCAGGGTGGACCTGACCACAGACCGCGTAACCTTGACCCAGGGTGAGGAAGGCTCTCTCTTCGATGAAGACGGCACGGCCATTGTCATCCACGAAGGCGCTGACGACCAGATGAGCGATCCGTCCGGCAATTCGGGCAACCGCATTGCCTGCGCCGTCGTCGAGCCGGGAGCGGCGGTCGAGTAGGTCCGGGCGGAGCGAGGTCGGCATCGTTTATCGACCAGCTACTGCCAGACAATTGGCACCAAGAAAAAGGGCCCCTGAACGCTCCGGGGCCCTTGTTGATTTCGGCAATGGCGATCAGTTCAACCGGCCGCTGGCGTGGGCGAGGGTGGTGTAGACCTTGCCCTTGTCCGAGAGCAGATATTCGCGGGTTTCGGCGGCCGGGTTGGGGCCGGCGGCGGCGCGTTTGAGGAGTTGTTCGAACTCGCTCATATAGGCCTGGGCGGTGCGGGCGAAGTCGGGTTCGCGCTGGATGCGCTTGCGCACTTCGTCATAGGTGCCCTGGCCGGTGAGCGTATAGATGCGGCGCGTGAAGACATTGCTCTCGCCGGCCTGGTAGCGCGCCCAGGCCTCGCTCAGCGCGGCGTCGTCGATCGAGCGGGCAATTTCCTCGGTCAGGCCGGACAGGGCCTGCGGCGCAGCGCCGCCCGCCTGCTTGGCGGAGGCATTGCGCAGCACATCGCGCAACCAGCCACCGCCTTCGGCTTCGGCCGCCTGGCGGGGTGCCGGGGCAGGGGTAGGGGCTGGCGTGGGCGCCGGAGCGGGCTGTTCGATCACGGCACTGGCACGGATCGGATCAACCAGCGTCTGGCGCGGCGGCTCGGCCCGATAGGTCTCGCGGGCCGGCTCGGGCTGACGCGGAGGCGGCTGATAGGCCGGCGGCTCTGGCTGGCGCGATGCCCGCTGGGGGGCGCGGCGGTCTGTCAGGTCATGGCTGGCCGGCTGCGAACGCACGATGGCATTGAGCTCGCTGAGCGCTTCGATCTGTTCGGCCACGACGCGGCGCATGGCGGCGGCGCTGGCGCGGGTTTCCTCGGGCAGCTCGTTGACGCCACGGGCCAGTTCGGCGCGGGTGGATTCGAGTTCGGTGCCCACTTCACGAGCCGTCTCGCGCATGGCGCGGGCGGTGTCAGCGAAGCGCTGGGTGGCTTCCTCGATGGCGCGCTGCATTTCGGCGACCATGCGTTGCTGGGCTTCCTGCAGGGCCTGGTTGGCCCGGCGGCCTTCGCTATCGGCAACCTCATGGAACTCGCCCAGCTTGCCGGTGACTTCGCCGGTCGTTTCGTCCAGCGCGCGGCGCAGCTGGCCGGTATTGGAAGCGATGGCGTTGCGCACCGAGCTGGTCGAATCCGAGATGGTGTCGGCCAGGGTGCTGGTGGTCGAAGTGAGCACGTCGGTGACGCTGCCGGCAGTGGAGGCCAGAACATCGCTGACGCGGTTGGCATTGTCCTCGAGCGCAGCATTGACCTGGCTGGATTGTTCGCTCAGCGCCATGCGCACCGAATTCGAGGTCTGGTTGAGAGCGGCGGCGGCCGCCTCGGCAGCGCGCTGAACGGCGCTGTCCATCTGCGAGACATTGCTTTGCAGCGTGGTCGAGAAGCGCTCGTTATTGGCATAGAGCGCGTCATTGACACTGCTTGCGTTCTGCTCGAGCGCCTGGGTGACGGTGGCCGTGGTCTGGCTCAGGGCGTCGGTGACTGAGTGGGTCGTGGCGTTGAGCGCCTCGTCCATGGCGCGGCGGGCGCCGATCAGGCGGCGTTCGGTGTCGTTGACCGTGTCGGCGATGGACTGGGCGAACAGGCGCATGCGGCCATCGATATCGTCGGCGCGGGCGGCAAAGCTCTGCGCCAGCGCATCCATGGCACCGCGGCGGTCTTCCAGGTTCTCCAGTGCCATGGAGCTGGATGCGTCGAGGGTCTGAGCAGCCTGATTGATGCCTGCGGCCTCTGCATCGAGGCGACCCAGAATGGAAGAGAACTCATCGACCATGCTGCGGATGGTATTCTGCAGAGCGCCGACATGCTGGGTGACCATGTTGCCGGCCTGTTCGGTCTGGCCCATGGCCTCGCGCATGGTGCTGGAGTAATTGGCCGTCTGCTGGGCGACGCTGGTTTCCAGGCTCGCCAGATTGGCGGTGGACGCGTCCAGCACCCGCTGCAGCAGCAGGTTGGAGTCGTTGAGCTTGTTAAGGGCGTTGGTGACGTCGCTGAGGATGCGCGTGGTGGAGACCGACATGATCTCTTCGGCTTCGCGGGCATTCTCGCTCAATGCATCGCGCAGCAAATTGCCGTGGCTGGCCAGGGCATTCTGCAGCTGTGCCGACTTCTCAATGACCAGGCTGGCGAACTGGCTGGTGTGCGTCTCGACCGACTGGTTGATGGTGGTCAGGCGCTCTTCGATGGCATCGGCGGCGCCGACAGCCTTCACCGACACCAGCTGGTCGATATTGCTGGCGGCCATACGGATCTGCTCGAGGGCGCTGCGGACGGCGGTGTCCATGCGGTTGGCCGTGCTTTCCACATCGGACGAAATGGCGCTGGTGGCCGCGGTGATGCGGGGGGCAATGGTTT